>NZ_JBPFDM010000005.1:0-250136 GCF_059414945.1 Arthrobacter sp. SAFR-179 | reverse complement strand
GCCGCCGGGGACCTGTCCTGGCAGCACGCCAAAATTGTCGCCGACGAAACCGAAGGCCTCACCCCCGACGCCGCCGCCGCCCTCGTGGCCCACTTCTTCGACCCCGACGCCCCCAACCCAGCCCGCGGCGCCGCCCCCGGTGAGCTCGTGCCCTCCCGGTTCCGCACGAAAGTCCGTTCCTGGCGGGAACGCCACCACCCCGAAACCCTGGAGAAACGCCACGCCAAGGGTGTTGCGGACCGCCGGATGGAATACACCCCGGACCGTGACGGCATGGCCTGGATCTCGCTCCACCTCCCCGGCGACACCGCCTGCGCCATCTGGAATCGCACCACCGCCACCGCCCGCGGCCTCCAAGGCCCGGACGAGCCCCGCACGATCACCCAACTCCGCCCCGACATCGCCGCATCACTACTCCTCGGCACCGGAACGCCTGCGGGTGAGGCTGCTGCGGGTGAGGCCGCCGGGAGGACTGATGATGCTGCGGGAACGGGTGCAGGCAGCGTCTCCGGTACCGGGAGCGCGCCGGGTGCAGACGGCGTCTCCGGCACGGCCGGTTTGGGAGCCACTACGGAAATCGGGAAGGTCCCCACCCCGCGGGCCGACGTGCTGGTCATGGTCCCGGCGTTCTCCCTGCTCGGCCAGACGGACGAACCCGCGGTACTGGACGGTTTCGGCCCGATCCCGGCGTCCATGGCCCGGAAACTCGTCGCGGACGGGGCGGAATCGTTCTACCGGGTCCTGGTCGACCCCCGCGACGGAGCCCCCTTGGAGATCGGCCGCCAACGCTACCGGCTCCCCGAGACCATCAAACAATGGATCCGGATGCGGGACGGCAAATGCACCTTCCCCGGCTGCAGCAACCACACACCTGACAACGACACCGACCACCTCACCGCCTGGGAAGACGGCGGAACCACCGGCACCAACAACCTGGCACAACTCTGCCCAAAACATCACCGGCTCAAACACGCACGGCCATGGATCCCCGACCCCGCCACCCACAACGGACCGCCCGGCTGGACCTCACCAACAGGCCGGCACTACAAACCCGAACACCCCGACCCCGAACCAACCCAGTGGCCGCGGGGGCTACTACCCGGGCAACGAAGCCTGCTGGAGGAAGCACTTCTGAAACGTCTCGCGCTTTAACCCTGCAATTTAGGGCTGGCCTGAAGCAGGAATTTCATAAACCCGCTGTGCTGTGCAAGGTCTCGGGGGCTTGTTCACAGGTCCAGATGGCTAAACGGCCTCGGGTGCTCCCCCGATGCGGCGACGAAGTGAGATCCGATGAGCGCGCTCTCCGGCAGCCAGAGCCCGTAGCCGGGGCACAACCCCCATGGCCAGCGGCGGCCCATGGCCGGGCGCCAGCAACCGTGGGCCCAGCTCCGCCAGGCGCGCAGCTGAATCCTTGGACAGCTTCCAGTTCCATGTGGTGTATATGGGCGGTCCGGACAAATCCGGCATCCCGAACAGGATGCCACGGACTGAGTTGAGGTTGACTGTTACCACCGCATCACCCGTGATCAGGACGCCATCGCCGGAGCGCCAGTAGGTGACATGACCGGCGGTGTGCCCGGGCGTGGGGACGGCGATCCAGTCGGGCAAGCCCGGCACCTTGCCGTCTTGGGGAAGACTCTGCACCACATCGGTGATGTCCCCTGCCGTTTCGATCCGCCGGCGTGCCCGGGCTGGGAGGGACCACAGGAGCGGGGCGATGAACCACCGGTCAAGCGGCATTGAGAACTCAGGGATGTACCGCCCAGCAGCCGTCGGCAGTTCGGCCTGGTGGACGAACACCGGGATATCCCACAGCCGCGCCAGGGTTCCGGCTGCGCCGGAGTGGTCCGGGTGGATGTGCGTCAGGAAGATGGCTGCGGGGCCGTGGGCGGATCCGAGGATTTTTTCCACAGCGGCGCGCACCGGTTCCGCGCTGCCCGCCCATCCGCAATCAACCATCACCCACGCGGGACCGGACCTCACCAAGTAGAGATTTGAGGCCATCGGCCCGGAACCTGTGGTCATGAGGATCACTCCGGAGGCAATCTCCCGTGGTTCTGAAATCCGCATCATTGCCCTCTCACACCACCGGGTGGCGAACCAGGGTGCGCAGCTTTTCCGGTGCACTGCGCCGGGGATCACCCAGGTAAATTTCGTGGTGGCGCCCCCGGACCTTTAATCCGGCTTCCGTGATGGCAGCGTCCAGTCGGGCAATTGTGGGACCTTCGTCGGCGTAGGGACCGATATGGAGCACTTGGGCACATCGGCCTTCTTCCCAACGTTCGAAGCGGACCAACGCCAAGCCCGGAAGGCCTTTGGAACGGGAGTCTTCCAAGGCCCGTTCCAGAAGGGCTTCGTCGATAGGTTCCGGCTGGAGCATCATGGCCTGCCACCGCCAGGACTCCCGTGGAATGCCTGAGAGTCCCGTAAAGCCAGCGGCCACACCTTCCAGACTTTCCGCATGATTCGGGTCCTCAAACCACCACAAGGCTTCCAGGGGCATCACTTTTGTCCCCTCGCCGGACTGCTTCTTGAGTCCGAAGTGCGCCGCGTAGCTGACGGTAAACAGCGCCTGGACCGCCTCCGCGAATGCCGGTCCGTCAGGATCCCCCTGACCCTGGACAAGGGCGAAGAGCAGCGGAGGGACGTCCACGAAGTCGACAGACCCCTTGCGTGTTTTATACAGAGCCGCAACGTCCTGCCGAACGTCACTCACCGTACACACTCCCTCCGGCTGCTTTGCAGGGAGCAGAATGGAACGCCCAACCGCGGGAATCCAACGCGGCCCTGCCAGCGCATTTGTGGCGCTGGCAGTCTCACTCCAATGGCCCTCGCCATGAAGTTAGTTTTCCCCGGCCCTGGAGCAGCCAGTAGGGCCGAATGTCCTTCTCTAGCCGTCTGCCCCGGGCAGGCACACTTCCACGAGTTCCCCGCTGACGCGGGTCTCGAAAACCGGCTGCCGGGAGGTGGCGGGACCGGCCTTCACTTCCCCCGTGCGCAGCGCGAAAGTGCTCCGGTGCCAGGGGCAAACAACGCAGGCCTCCCCGGCCACGTCCTTGATCTTGCCTTCATGCAGTGGCCCGGACAGGTGGCTGCAGACATCGGACAGCACGTTGACGGTGCCGCCTTCACGGTGGACCAGCAATGGAATCCCCGCCACCTCGCGCTTGTGGAGGCCGCCCTCCGGCAGCTCGGTCAGCGGTGCCAGCGGATGCCAGCCGGACGGAAAACGGTGCGGGATTTCCTCGCTGTGGTTGACGCCGGCGGCCTGCCGGTATGTGAGGTGTCCACCGAGGAAGCCACCGGCACTCACCGTTGCGAGCCCCAGATACGCCAGCACCTTGCCGCCGCCCTGGCCGCCCCGGGCCCGCTGGACCAGTGAGGCAATGTAGAGCCCGGTTGCCGTGACATTGGCCGCCGCATGCACCAGGCCCACCCTCTGCTGCTGCGGATGCAGCTGCGTCCAGTCGGTGAGTCCGGCCAGCGCAGAGGGAATAACACTTGCGGTACCCACACCGATCAACAGCCTGGCAGCTTTCTCGCCACCTGGAACGGCATCAAGGACGCCGGCTGACAGCCAGGCGCCGATGGGGACCTGCACTGCAAGGGGGTGCACCGGGTGGCCGATGGGAACGCCATGCAGGAGGTCACGGGCCCACTGTGGCTTGATGACCTTCTTGACGGCCTTGCGGACGCTTTTGGCCAGGGGGTCCAGCCATTCAGCTTCCTCAAGACGGGTGACAAGCTCAAGTGCAGGCAGCGGCTTCATGTGTGTCCCCTTACCCCGTTTCCAGATATCCAGTCGATGCCCGAGAGCATAGCCCTGGATCAGAAGGGGGAACAGTACTGGGCCGGAAGTCAGCAGGCCCCAGTTAGCGCAGGGGTGACCCCAGAACCGTGAACCGGTGGCCTCCCATCTCCCCGGACAGCAGCGGCATCGCCTCGGCGATCGCGGCCCTGGTGCTGTCCAGTTCCAGCGATGCCCGGTGGGCCTCCGCCGATTCCCATAGTTCGGAAACGAAAACGGTGTCCGGCATGTCGTCGTTGATGCCCACCTCATAGAGGAGGCAGCCCGCTTCCTTCATTCCGGTCTTGGGTCGCAGCAGGATGGCCACGAGGGCGTCGCGCTGGCCAGGCTTGGTTCCAAGTATTCCCACATTGGCAAATGTCATAGGGACAGTTTGCAGTACCACTCGGACAACGGTGCCGGTCCACAGCCGTACCCTCGCGGGCTCTTGAAATCTATGCGCAAGTAGGGTAGGCCGCCCCCTAGCGCAGCGTTGGACACAGGCGGAGGATTAAACGACCGGACCACCCCCACAGCGAAGCGGAAGGGTCCGGAGTCGAAGCCGCCCGCATTTCCGGGCTGGCAGTTAAATGGGGCGGGCAGTGCCGCCATGCTGTATCAGTGAAAATGCTTATTATGTGACGGCTTCAGGCTGCCCGCAAAGGTGAATCGCACCCTTTGAGGAGCAACGAGAAATATGTCCAACACGCAAAAAAACCACTCGGCCCGGGCAAAGGTGGCCCTGGTTCCGGTTCTGTCATTAGGTATGTTCGGAGGTTTCCTGGCTCTGGCCGCACCGGCCAATGCCGAAACCAGCCGCTACGGCTGTACGGTCGACCCGCTTGATCCAGAGGACCTCCGCGGCGACAAAGTCGACTTCAGTATTATGGTCGATTGCAACGGCGAAAAGACCGTCGAGATCCGCCAGTGGATCTATGAGGACGAACGAGGTCATCACCACGACGACCGCCTGGCGGAAAGGACGGTCAGCGTGGACTTTGACCGCCATGACGACGCAACGACTATTCACTGCTACGTGGATTTCGGCGACGACCATGGACGCCATGACTACGCGATGAATAAGCACGACGACTGTGAAGATCTCGAAATGGATGACCGCAAACATGACCGCAAGGTTGAAGAGGTCTACCAGCGCGTCCAATTCCGCGTGGAGAACCACGGCGGACACTGGTCCGACTGGACTGATTGGGAGAAGAGCGCCGTAGTGGAAGTAGACCATAACGGTAAGTAGGCCTTTTACGGTCCGCTCAATCCGCATAACCACTGGGGAGCCAGGGGCAAGGCCCCTGGCTCCTTACTGTGCCTGAACTGCTCACTCCGCCGCGCCCAGGCTTCCAGCATGCACGACGGCGCCACTCGCCGTCGTGTCCTCCTTCAGCATCCAGCCCACGCGCTTGACCGTCCGCAGCATCACCGCGCTCTCCACGATCTCAATGCCGGGAACCTTCTGCTGCAGCGCCAGCTCCGCGGACATGACATCGGCCAGCGTGTGCAGCCACATGATGATCACGAAGTTGGTGGGCCCGGTGGTGGAGGCGCTGAGCCGGACATTGCTGATGGTGCGGATCCCGGCGGCAGCTGCCTCATGCTGCCCCGCCGGAACGTTGACGAACCACTGGCACGTCACCGGGAAGGACGAATACCGCTGGGCGATTTCGCAGCGGAACGACAGGATGCCGCTGGCCAGCACCCGGTTCAGCTGGCGCTGCACGGTTGCTGGATGACGGCCAAGGGCGCGGGCGATGTCGGCAGCCGTCGCGCGGCCGTCCCTGGCGAGAAACGGCAGCAGGTCGAGGTGGCTTTGCGGAAGTTGCGCCGCCTGAACGGAGGCCGGACCAGCCGCGGCGGCAAAGGTCCGGAGCGTGGCCAGCTGGGAGCGGTTCAGGACATTCAGCCGCCAGTCATCGCCGCTGCTGTGCAGCCGGGTGCACAGGGCCACCTGGTATTTCGTGAGTCCCTCAACAGCCTTGAGCCTGGTGATGACCTTGTCGCTGAACTCCTCCAGCGACCGCGTGATGACTGTCAGCATCAGGTCGCGGTTGCTGGCCGCCTCCTCCACGGTGATGATCTCCGGAACAGCGGCCAGTTCCGCCGTGACACTGTCCCGCCGGTTCATCTCGCAGTCCACCGCCACGTATGCCAGGAGCATCTGCTTCGGGTCACCCGCCAGGTGTGCCGTCACCCACGCGGCGCCGCTGGCGGCAAGCCGCTCCCAGCGGGCCGCCAGCGTGGTGGCATGCACATCCAGCACCTTGGCAGCATCCGCCCATCCCAGGCGCGGCGCGGCCTGCAGGACCTGAATCAGGGCAAGATCGTCCTCGCTGAGCTCCATCAAACTTCCTTTGCTCATGCGTAGATCCTGCCGAAAGGCGGGCCCCAGTAAATAATTACTGCGCTTTCACAACATGTGAACTACGCCACTTCAGAATAGTCCACAAGCCCTGATGCCCATTTCCAAGGAGTGACACGTGCCCGTAACCGATGACGCCAAGGACCTGCAGGAAGACCTCGCCAGGCTCCGCCATGACCTGCACCGGCAGCCGGAAATCGGCCTTCACCTCCCCCGCACCCAGGAGCGGGTCCTTCAGGCGCTGGACGGGCTTCCTTACGAAATCACGCTGGGCAAGGACACGACGTCGGTCACTGCGGTCCTGCGCGGCGGGCACCCGGCCGCTGGGGAGACGGGCACCGGAGGGCAAACGAATGCCGGCGGCAGCACGGCCCGCCCGGCCGTCCTGCTCCGCGCCGACATGGACGGGCTCCCCGTCCAGGAAAAAACCGGCGTGGACTTCACCTCCCAGGCTGACGGCGCCATGCACGCCTGCGGCCACGACCTGCACACCGCCATGCTCGCCGGCGCCGCCACCCTCCTGGCCGAGAAGAGGCACCTGCTGCACGGCGACGTCGTCCTTATGTTCCAGCCGGGCGAGGAAGGCTTCGACGGCGCAAGCTACATGCTGCGCGAGGGCGTCCTGGACGCCGCCGGAACCAGGGTCAGCGCGGCCTACGGCATGCACGTGTTCTCCTCGCTCGAGCCGCACGGCACCTTCTGCACCAAGCCCGGCGTCATGCTCAGCGCCTCCGACGGCCTGGAAGTCACGGTGCTTGGCGCCGGCGGCCACGGTTCGGCCCCGCACGCGGCGAAGGATCCCGTAACGGTGGCCGCGGAAATGGTGACCGCCCTGCAGGTGATGGTCACCCGGCAGTTCAACATGTTCGATCCCGTGGTCCTGTCCGTGGGTGTCCTCCACGCCGGTACCAAGCGGAACGTCATCCCGGAGTCGGCCCGCATCGAGGCCACCATCCGGACGTTCTCGGAAGCATCACGCCTGAAGATGATGGAGGCCGTACCGCGGCTGCTCAAGGGGATCGCGGCCGCGCACGGGGTGGAGGTCGTCGTCGACTACCTGCAGGAATACCCCCTCACCATCACCAACGAAGACGAAACCCACACCGCCGAAAAGGTGATCACCGAGCTCTTCGGCGAGCGCCGCCTCTCGCGCTGGGCCACTCCCCTCAGCGGCTCGGAAGACTTCTCCCGGGTCCTCGAGGAGGTGCCCGGCACGTTTGTTGGGCTCAGCGCCGTCGCCCCGGCCGGAGATCCGGCAACCTCGCCGTTCAACCACTCACCGTACGCAACGTTCGACGACGGTGTGCTGGCTGACGGGGCCGCCCTCTATGCGGAACTCGCCATGTCCCGGCTGGCCGCACTTTCGCAGGCCTCCTAAGGCCTGCACCAGTTCCACCGGTATCCCCCAGACCCAACCGACCAGGAAGAAAACCATGTCCGTTGCAGCAACCAAGGCACAGACTGGACGCATGTCCACCGCCAAGACCGTCATCGGTACCGGCATCGGCAACGCCGTTGAGTGGTACGACTGGGCCATCTACGCCACATTCACCCCCTTCATCGCCAGCCAGCTGTTCAGCAAGGCGGACCCCGCATCGGCCGTCCTGTCCACCCTGGCGATCTTCGCCGTCGGCTTCGTGGCCCGGCCGTTTGGCGGGTTCCTCTTTGGTTGGATCGGCGACCGGGTGGGCCGGAAGACGTCGATGACCCTCGCCGTCGGCCTCGCCTCACTGGGCAGCCTGATGATCGGCGTCGCCCCCACCTTTGCCAGCGTCGGGGCGTTCGCTTCCCTGATGCTGCTGGTGGCCCGGCTGGTACAGGGCCTGGCGCACGGTGGTGAGCTGCCGTCGTCGCAAACCTACCTGTCCGAGATGGCTCCCAAGGAGCACCGCGGCTTCTGGGCCACCCTGATCTACACGTCAGGGACCGTTGGCATCCTCTTCGGCACCCTGCTGGGCGCCATCCTGAACATGAGCCTGAGCACCGAATCGATGAACGCGTGGGGCTGGCGGATCCCGTTCCTGATCGGCGCCGCCATGGGCCTGTATGCACTCATCATGCGGTCGCGGCTGCATGAAACCGAGGCCTTTGAAGGTGAAGCCACCTCCGAGCGGCGCGCCCCGATCTGGCCCCAGATCGTCCGCTACCGCAAGCAGGCGCTGCAGGTCATCGGCCTGACGGTGGGCCTCACGGTGATCTACTACATCTGGGGCGTGGTGGCGCCGAGCTACGCCACCACTGCCCTGAAGATCGACCGTGGCGAGGCGCTGTGGGCCGGCGTCATCGCCAACATCGTGTTCATCGCCGCCCTGCCGGTGTGGGGCAAGCTCTCCGACCGGATCGGCCGCAAAAAGGTTCTCTGGGCCGGCGCCATCGGCTCCGCTGTCATGCACTTCCCCATGACGTGGCTGCTGAAGGATTCCGCCTGGCAGCTGGCGGTCAGCATGTCAGTGATGCTCGTGTTCATTGCCGCGAGCGCCGCCATTGTGCCGGCCGTGTACGCCGAGCTGTTCCCGACGTCCATCCGCACTGTGGGCGTGGGTGTCCCCTACTCCATCTGCGTGGCCGTCTTCGGCGGCACTGCCCCGTACCTGCAGCAGTGGCTGGGATCCTCGCTGGGCGCGCCGCAGGTGTTCAACATCTACGCCGTGCTGTTGCTGGCGGTCAGTGCGGCGTTCGTCTTCACTATCCCGGAGACCAAGGGCAAGGACCTGACGCACTAGCCGCCCCACTGGCAGAAGGTCCCCGGCGCAATTGAGCGCGCCGGGGACCTTTTGCGTTTATTACCGGGGGCTGCCACCGTCAGTGCGCGCCAATCTTCAGTGCCTGCTTCACAGCCGCTTCCGCCCCCTGCTTCCAGGGCTCGCCGTGGCCCGGCAGCAGCGTGGTGGCCCCCGTGGCGGCAATGGCCTCCAGCGATGCCAGCGCCTGCCCGGTGTCCTTGGTGGCGGCGGAGGCCACGATCTGCGGTCCGGCCTCACCCGTGTAGGGATCCAGGGTCACCAGCGCGTCGCCGGTGAGGAGGACGCCGCGGTCCGGGAGGTGGAGGATGCAGTGCCCGTCGGTGTGGCCGGGGGTATGGACGACGGCGGGACGGCCTGTCAGCGCGTCCGCCACCCCGGTGCCCAGCGGCCGGGTGTCGGAGATGCCTTTGACGGCCAGGGCACCTGCCACTGCCATGCTGCCGAGCCGCGGGAGGGATTTGGGATGCGTAAACGGGTAGAGGAAGCGGTTGCGCTGCGGCTTGTAGCGGTAGGGGTGCGCTGCCAGCCTGGCGTCCCCTTGATGCACCAGCACCGGGATTCCCCACTGCCGGTGGGCCCGCAGCGCGAATCCCACGTGGTCGAAATGGCCGTGCGTGAGGACCAGGGCCTTGACGTCCTGCGGGCGCCGGTTCCGTTCCTCCAGGAGTTGCGTGAGCATGGACCACATGGTGGGCAGGCCGGCATCCACCAGGGTTACTCCGTGGCTGTCCTCGATCACGTAGCAGTTGACGTTGGCGTGGGTAATCAGGTGAACGCCGTCTGCGACGCTGGGGATGATCATGCCGGGGCTCCTTCAGGTGGGCGGCTGTTTGGTCACTGTCCCCCTGAAAGTACCCAGCAACAGGCAGACTGAAGCCGCGCGGGCGGACACCTGTCCTGACCCCTGTGCCCCACCCCGTGGTGCCGAGGGCTAGTTCCGGGGAGGCCCGATGGAATCGCGGCACACCAGCGGGCAGCGCAGAATGGTCGGGCGAACCGCCGTTTGGGGCAGGTCGGATTTTCCCTCGATGGCATCAATCAGATGCTCTGTGGCCCAGGCTCCCATGGCGTAGTGCGGCAGGGCTACGGTGGACAGGCCCGGATGGAGATTGGCGGCGATCAGTTCCTGGTCATCGAAACCGACGACTGAAAGGTCGGCGGGGATCTGGAGCCCCAACTCCGCGGCAGCGCGGTAAGCTCCCATCGCCATCCGGTCGTTGTAGCAGAACAGGCCGGTGGGCGGCTCCTCCCCCGCGAGGATCCGCCGCGCGGCCTCATAGCCGCCCTGCGCATCGGAGGCTGCGGACTCGACAGGTGCCGCGTCGCCGTCGAGCCCTGCTTCAGTCAGGGTGGCGCGGAAGGCCTGAAGCCGCAGGCGGGTTGAGGGCACCTCCGTGGTGTTGTTGATGAAACCGATCCGGGTGTGGCCGGCCTCAAGGAGCGCGCGCACGGCAACGCGGGCACCCCCAGCTTCGTCCGGGATGACGGCGATGATGTCACCGTCGGCCGCTACGGAGTCGACCAGGATGGAGGGCACGCTGCCGAGGTTTGGCGGCAGCTCAACGCTGCGGTGGTACATGGTGGCGTAGAGGATTCCGTCCACGCGGCGTTCCAGGAGGGCCTCGACGTCGGCCCGCCGGGATTCCAGGCTGGCTGAGCCGGAGGTGTTAATGACCATGAGGTTGTACCCCCGCGCCCTGGCGGCTTCATCCGCGCCGAGGATGATCCTGCCGGCGTGGGGTGTGGTGGCGATGTCCTCACTGAGCAGGCCAAGCACCCCTGTCCTCTGGGTGCGGAGGGCCTGGGCCAAGCGGTTGGGCCCATAACCCAACTGCTCCGCGGCGGATCGCACCTTGTTCCGGGTTTCCTGGCTGACCCTGGCGTAGGACACCTCGTTGAGGACGTGAGAAACGGTGGTGGCGGACACGCCGGCGGCCACGGCTACGTCCTTGATGCCAATATTCCTGTTGCTCATCTGTCTCGGACGTCCTTATGTTTTGGTGCTGCCGCAGGGGTTATCAGTAGGCTACTCGTTCCTGGTCCAGCCTTTGGCGCCGCCGGGCGCCACGCCGAGCACGATCCGGCAGCCGCAGAAACAGATTTCCTTAATTGAAGAGGTCTGGCGGGCCTGGCAGGTTCAGGCAGCTACCGGCAGCACCAGGAGGTACCCGGCGGGCAGGCTGCTGCTCCAGCGGCGCGGCTCGCGGACCACGAACTGCGTGGCCAGCTCCTCCGGCGTCAACAGGCTGTTGGGGACAGGCGACGGTCCCCACTGTCCGCTGCCGTACGGGTACAGCGGGTCCAGGACGTGGACGCCGGTCACGGCGAAGTCAGGGAACTGCCGGGGGTCGCCGAGGGATTCGAATCCGCTCATCACCCAGGCGTGCCGCCCGCTCCACATGACCAGCCCCACAGGACGGCCCGTGTCAGCGATGGCACGGGCGGCAGTCCGAACCGCCTCGCCATAGTCAGCAATGCTCACCACGCGGTAGGGCCCCATCCCCGATTCCGTCAGCACCTGCGCCCAGCCGAACGGATTGGCTCCGTTGAACGAATCGGAGGAGCGGGCACGGGCCATCTCCCACAATTGACCCTGCTGGGTGGAGTCAGCCCAAGCGCCTCCGCCTGTGTCGTCGATGAGGTTGTGAGCCATCTGGATGCTCGCCGCCACGCACCAGTCGAAGGTGTACTGCGGAACGAAGTCCCCCTCCCGGTACAGGTTCAGGGCGAACGGCTGCGGCGCTGGCGCTGGGGCAGGGGCCGGGGCCGGGGCAGCAACAGTCGGAGGCGCCTGGGCAGGGGCCGGTGTCGGGGTTGGCGTAGTGGATTCGACGGGAGCCGCGGGCGCAGCCAGGACAGTACCCCCGGACGCGTCTTCAGGCGAACCAGCGGCAACCGATGCGGTGCTGGAAGCGGAGGCAGCCGGAGAGGTCGCGGCCTCCTGCAACCCTGCCACCGGAACGCAGGCGGTGAGGAATCCGGCCAGGGCGACGAGCCAGGCTACAAGACGCAGACGGGCACCGGTCATGATCGCTCGAGTCCATTCCTGTTGAGCTGGCTTACCTCATACCAGTCTCCTGCCCAGGGCTCCCCTTGACTACCCCACCCCGCGTTACCTACACTTTTCATAAAGCAGAATCTAAATTCCACAAAGCGGAAACGGTGAGGAAGCCGGAAGCAAGGGAAGATAGATCAAAGCCCCTCCTCGGAAGGACCTACGATGACGTACACAGTGAACTGCTCCATCCTCCTCACGGAGCTTCCCCTGCTCGAGCGCCCCGCTGCCGCAAAGGCAGCAGGCTTTGACGCCGTCGAGTTCTGGTGGCCCTTCGAGACCTCGGTCCCGGCAGACAGCGAGATCACCAAGTTCGAGAACGCCATCACGGACGCCGGCGTGCAGCTCACGGGCCTGAACTTCAACGCCGGCAACATGCCCGGCGGCGACAGGGGCCTGGTCTCTTGGAAGGGCCGCTGCTCCGAGTTCAAGGACAACATCGACGTGGTGGCCGGCATCGGCGAGCGCCTGGGCTGCAAGGCCTTCAATGCCCTCTATGGCAACCGGCAGGACGAATTTACCCCCGAAGAGCAGGACGAACTGGCCGTCAAGAACCTGGCGGCGGCGGCAGAAGGCGTCGCCCGCATTGGTGGCACCGTCCTCCTGGAACCGGTCAGCGGCGCACCTAAGTACCCGCTCCTCACCGCCGACGACGCACTCAAGGTCATCGCCCGCGTCAAGGAGGAGACCGGCGTCGGCAACATCAAGCTCCTCGCCGACTTCTACCACCTGGCAGTCAATGGCGATGACGTCCCCGCCGTGATCGAAAAGCACGCAAGGGAATTCGGCCACATCCAGATCGCCGACAACCCCGGCCGCGGCGCCCCCGGCACCGGCACCCTCCCCCTCGGCGAATGGATCGCCCGCAGCCGCGAACTCGGCTACGAGGGCTACATCGGCCTCGAGTACAAGGAACCGCAGGAGACCGCCTTCAGCTGGGCCATCCGCGAACACGCCGCCCGCTGACCGCAGCAGCAGACCAGCAAGACCACACAGACTTTCAGGAAAGAGAACCATCATGAGCAACGTTGCAGTTATTGGACTCGGAATCATGGGCCTGCCCATGGCCATCAACCTGGTCAAGGCCGGCCACACCGTCACCGGTTTCAACCGCAGCCAGGACAAGATCGACAAGCTCGTCTCCGAAGGCGGTAAGGGCGCCTCGAGCATCGCTGACGCGGTGAAGGACGCCGACGTCGTCATCACCATGGTGCCGGACTCGCCCGATGTTGAGGGCGTGGTCAGCGGCAAGGATGGCGTCTTCGCCAACGCAAAGCAGGGCGCCCTCTGGATCGACGCCTCCAGCATCCGCCCCGACGTCGCTGTCCGCCTGGCGGCAGAGGCCAAGGAAGCAGGCATCCGCCCCCTCGACGCACCGGTCTCGGGTGGCGAACAGGGCGCCATCGACGCCGCCCTCTCCATCATGGTGGGCGGCGACAAGGCAGACTTCGACGCCGCCCAGGACGTCCTGAACGCCGTCGGCAAGACCATCGTCCACGTCGGCCCCTCGGGCTCCGGCCAGACCGTCAAGGCAGCCAACCAGCTGATCGTCGCAGTGAACATCGAGGTCCTCGGCGAGGCCATCGCCTTCCTCGAGGCCTACGGCGTGGACACCGACGCCGCCCTCAAGGTCCTCGGTGGCGGCCTGGCCGGCTCCAAGGTCCTGGACCAGAAGGGCCAGAAGATGCTGGACCGCAACTTCGACCCCGGCTTCCGCCTGGCCCTGCACCACAAGGACCTCGGCATCGTCACCTCCGCCGCCCGCGAAGCCAACGTCGCCATCCCCCTTGGCGCCGTCGTCGCGCAGCTCGTCGCCGCCACCGTCAACCAGGGCGACGGCGCACTGGACCACTCCGGACTCTTCAAGCAGGTCCTCCAGCTCTCCGGCCGCAAGTAACCCGGCAGCAGGCAAACCAGCCCCGCCATAACGGGGCACTTCGACACAGACACGCCGGCCGCCGTCGTCAATTACGACGGCGGCCACCCCCAAAGTGCCCCACGACGGTTCGTGGGGGTACTTCCGCACACCCAAAAACAGACTTTTCAAGCTTTCAAGGAGCACCCCATGAGCAAGATGCGTACCGTTGATGCAGCGGTGGCCATCCTGGAAAAGGAAGGCGCCATCGAGGCGTTCGGCCTGCCAGGCGCTGCCATTAACCCCTTCTATTCCGCAATGCGCGCCCACGGCGGCATCCGCCACACCCTGGCCCGCCACGTTGAAGGCGCCAGCCACATGGCGGACGGCTTCAGCCGCGCCAAGGACGGCAACATCGGCATCTGCATCGGCACCTCCGGCCCCGCCGGCACCGACATGATCACCGGCCTCTACGCCGCCTGGGCTGATTCCATCCCCATGCTCTGCATCACCGGCCAGGCACCCGTGGCCAAGCTGCACAAGGAAGACTTCCAGGCCGTGGACATCGAGTCCATCGCCAAGCCGGTCACCAAGATGGCCATGACCATCCTGGAGCCCGGCCAGGTTCCCGGCGCCTTCCAGAAGGCCTTCCAGCTGATGCGCTCCGGCCGCCCGGGGCCGGTCCTGCTGGACCTGCCCATCGACGTGCAGCTGGCCGAGATCGAATTCGACATCGACACCTACGAACCCCTGCCCGTCGAAAAGCCCAAGGCCTCCCGAAAGCAGCTGGAAAAGGCCCTGGACATGCTCCTCGCGGCCAAGCAGCCGCTGATCGTGGCCGGCGGCGGCATCATCAACGCCGGCGCATCCGCGCAGCTCGTGGAGCTGGCCGAGACCCTGAACGTTCCGGTGATCCCCACCCTGATGGGCTGGGGCACCATCCCGGACGACCACCGGCTGATGGCCGGCATGGTGGGCCTGCAGACCTCGCACCGCTACGGCAACGAGAACTACCTGCAGAGCGACTTCGTGATCGGCATCGGCAACCGCTGGGCCAACCGCCACACGGGCGGCCTGGAGACCTACACGGCCGGCCGGAAGTTCGTGCACATCGACATCGAGCCCACCCAGATCGGCCGCGTGTTCTCACCGGATCTGGGCATCGCGTCCGACGCCGGTGCGGCGCTGGCAGGGCTGGTTGAACTCGCCAGGGAGCGCAAGGCGGCAGGGTCCCTGCCGGACTACAGCGCCTGGGTTGCCGAATGCGCCGACCGCAAGGCCTCCCTGCACCGCAAGACGCACTTCGAGAACATCCCCATCAAGCCGCAGCGCGTGTACGAGGAGATGAACAAGTCCTTCGGCCGCGACACCACGTACGTGTCCACCATCGGCCTGTCCCAGATCGCCGGCGCCCAGATGCTGCACGTGTTCGGTCCGCGCAAGTGGATCAACGCCGGCCAGGCAGGACCCCTGGGCTGGACCGCCCCGGCAGCCCTCGGCGTGGCACGTTCCAACCCGGACCAGACCGTGGTGGCCCTCTCCGGCGATTACGATTTCCAGTTCATGATCGAGGAACTGGCCGTGGGCGCGCAGTTCAACCTGCCCTACATCCACGTGGTGGTGAACAACTCCTACCTGGGCCTGATCCGCCAGTCCCAGCGCGGCTTCAACATGGAGCAGAACGTGTCCCTGGCGTTCGAGAACATCAACAGCTCGCACCTGTCCGAGGACACCCGCGGCTATGGCGTGGACCACCTGAAGGTGGCCGAGGGCCTGGGCTGCAAGGCCGTTCGTGTCGAGGATCCCAACGACCTCGCCGCAGCGTTCGACAAGGCCAAGGCGCTGCTGGGCGAGTTCCAGGTCCCCGTGGTGGTGGAAGTGATCCTGGAGAAGGTCACCAACATCTCCATGGGCGTGGAGATCAACGCCGTGAACGAGTTCGAGGAACTGGCAGAGACCGCCGCGGACGCACCCACCGCCATCCTGGCCCTACAGGCGTAACCATGCGCGTGGTTATTGCCCCGGACAAGTTCAAGGGATCGCTCTCCGCCCCGGAGGTGTGCAGCCACTTGGAAAAGGGCCTGCAGCGCGGGGCGGGCGGGAACCTTGAGGTGGTCCGGATTCCGGTGGCCGACGGCGGCGAGGGCACCCTTGACGCCGCCGTCGGCTCCGGCTTCACCCGCCGCACGGCAACGGTCGCCGGCCCCACGGGCCAGCCCGTAGACGCGGACTTCGCCGTCCGTGGACACGAGGCCGTCATCGAGATGGCGACGGCGTCCGGGCTGGCACTGGTCCCGGGCGTGCACAACGGTGGCAGGCCCGGATCGACGGATGCCACGACGGCCACCAGCCTGGGCACCGGACAGCTCATCCGGGCCGCGCTGGACGCCGGCTGCCGCCGGATTATCCTCGGCGTAGGCGGCAGTGCCAATACCGACGGCGGCGCCGGGCTCCTGCAGGGGCTCGGCGCCAGGTTCCTGGACAGCAGGAACAACGAACTCCCACCGGGCGGGGCTGCGCTGGCAAACCTGCACGGCATCGATTTCACCGATTTCGAGCCCCGCCTGGTGGACACACGGTTTGTGCTGGCGTCCGACGTGGACAACCCGCTGCTGGGCGCCCAGGGCGCGGCAGCGGTCTTCGGTCCGCAAAAGGGCGCCGCACAACAGGACGTCGGCATGCTCGACGCCGCCCTGGCCAGGTTTGTCGAAGTCCTGGCCAGGGAAATCGGATTCCGCGCCGTCAAGGCTGCCGAGGCTCCCGGAGCCGGGGCAGCCGGCGGCGTGGGCTACGCCGCCATCGCCGTCCTGGCCGCAACGCGGCGGCCGGGCATCGACGTCGTCCTCGAATTCACGGGGTTGGCGGACCGCCTCGCCGGCGCCGACCTGGTGATTACCGGCGAAGGCAGCCTGGACGAGCAAAGCCTCCTCGGCAAGACCCCCATGGGTGTTGCCCGGGCAGCAGCCGCACAGGGCGTTCCGGTCATCGCCGTATGCGGCCGGACCACCCTGGACCACGGCCAGGCAGCAGCCGCCGGATTCGAGGACATTTATGCTTTGACGGCGCTGGAAAGCGATGTAAACAGGTGCATAGCAGAGGCAGGACCCCTGCTGGAGCAGCTGGGCACCCAGATCAGTGCGGAACTCGCGGCCACCGGGCCCGTTACCGCAAGTACCAAGGAGGACCTCCGTGTCTGCAGAACGTTTTGACCTGGTCATCCGGGGCCAGCGCATCCTCACCACCGCCGGCATCGCCCCGCGCGAAGTGGGCGTCCGCAACGGCAGGATCGTGGCCATCGAGCCGCTGGGCAACGGCCTGGCCGGCGCTGAAGTGATCGAGCTCGCCGACGACGAAACCCTGCTGCCCGGCCTGGTGGACACCCACGTCCACGTCAACGAGCCCGGCCGCACCGAGTGGGAAGGCTTCGCCTCCGCCACCCGCGCCGCGGCAGCCGGCGGCGTGACCACCATCATCGACATGCCGCTGAACTCCGTCCCGCCCACCACCACCGTGGAAAACCTCAAGCTCAAGCGCGAGGTGGCAGAGGACCAGGCGTTTATCGACGTCGGATTCTGGGGCGGTGCCATTCCCGGCAACAAAGCCGACCTGCGCCCCCTGCACGACGAGGGCGTCTTCGGTTTCAAGTGCTTCCTCCTGCACTCAGGCGTGGACGAGTTCCCGCACCTGGACGCGGACGAGATGGAGGAGGACATGGCCGAGCTGAAGTCCTTCGATTCGCTCATGATCGTCCATGCGGAGGACTCGCACGCCATCGACCGCGCCCCGCACCCCGGCGGCGACCACTACCAGACCTTCCTGGCCTCCCGCCCCCGCGGCGCCGAGAACAAGGCGATCGCCGAGGTCATCGAACGGGCCCGCTGGACCGGTGCGCGTGCGCACATCCTGCACCTGTCGTCGTCGGACGCCCTGCCCATGATTGCAAGCGCAAAGCGTGACGGCGTGAAGCTCACCGTGGAAACCTGCCCGCACTACCTCACGCTGATGGCCGAGGAAATCCCGGACGGTGCCACCGCCTACAAGTGCTGCCCGCCCATCCGCGAGGCCTCCAACCGGGAGCTGCTGTGGCAGGGCCTGCAGGACGGCACCATCGACTGCATCGTCTCGGACCACTCCCCCTCCACCCTGGACCTGAAGGACCTGGAAAACGGCGACTTCGCCGTGGCCTGGGGCGGAGTCTCCTCGCTGCAGCTGGGCCTGTCCCTGATCTGGACCGAGGCCCGGCACCGCGGGATCCCGCTGGAGCAGGTGGTGTCCTGGATGGCGGAGAAGCCCGCCAACCTGGCCCGCCTCACCACCAAGGGGCAGCTGGCGCTGGGCTACGACGCGGACTTCGCCATTTTCGCGCCGGACGAGGCGTTCGTGGTGGACGTGTCAAAGCTCAAGCACAAGAACCCCATCACCCCCTACGACGGCAAAGCCCTGTCCGGCGTGGTGCGCAAGACCTTCCTCCGCGGTGCCGCAGTGGACGGCCAGACCCCTACGGGCAGGCTGATCCGCCGCGGCGGAATCTAGGGACGCGCCATGGCAGTGGAAGTCCACCATCCAAGGACGGCGTTCCGTCCACGGCTGGCCCCGCCCAAAGCTGCCGCCCGCGGACTTGCCGTGTGGGTGGTCCCGGCCGAAGGAACCAGCCCGGAACTCCTGCGCCACGCCGCCCAAATGGTCCTGGCAAGGGCCCTCGAAACTGCTCCGGAGGCGGAAGTCCACTGGCCTGCCGCCGGAGCCCCCACGTCCGCCGCGGAAGGAGACGCAGCCGACTCCTCTCCGTCTCCTTCCGTGGCGGAGGCAGCCGGCCCGGCACTTTCAGAGGACGACGGCGGCACCCGGCTGCCGCCGTCGGCCGGCCCTGTCAGCCGGGTCGCCGTGGACCTCGCCGCCGACACCGTCCTGCTGGACGGCAGGCCGGTGGCCCTGACTGGCGTCGAATACAAAGTGCTGCGTTACCTGGTGACCCACCTGTCCAGGACGGTGGGCCGCGAGGAACTGCAGGAGTTCCTGGAGTCGCTGGATTTTCCCGGCGCCACCGCACGCTCCATCGACGTGTACGTGGGCAGGATCCGCAAAAAACTGGGCAACGCCCGCCATGCCGTGGCCACTGTCCGCGGCGGCGGATACCAGTTTGTGCCGGGCCCTCACGCGGCAGTTCGTGGACCGGCGGAATACTGCATATGACGCGCTGGTTTGTATCACTAAGCGCCAACCCGCTTCACTTGATGTTTGGCCATCACTGACCGAGTCTTACAAAGGAACGCCATGAGCCCCACCCTGACCACCAAGCTTCAGCCCGGCACCCCGGCTCCTGAATTCACCCTCCGGGACGCCCAGGGCCGGGAGACTTCCTTGGCCGATTTCCGCGGCAAGAGCGTCATTGTCTACTTCTACCCGAAGGCCGCCACCCCCGGCTGCACCACCGAGGCCTGCGACTTCCGCGACAGCCTTGCCTCCCTGCAGGGCAAGGGCTACGAGGTTGTCGGCATCTCCCCGGATGCCGAGGAAGCCCTGGCCGGCTTCACCGGTGATTTCTCCCTGACTTTCCCGCTGCTCTCCGACCCCGACCACGCTGTGGCCCTGGCCTATGGCGCCTGGGGCGAGAAGCTGGTCCACGGCGAAATCCACGAGGGCATTGTCCGCTCCACGGTTGTGGTGGACCCCGAAGGCAAGGTCACCCTGGCCCAGTACCAGGTGCAGGCCGATGGCCACGTCGCCCACCTCAGGGAAGCGCTGGGCGTATAGGACACTCCATCACCTTCGGCAGGTTTCCCTGGACGCTTCCGCGCATGGTGCGGGAGCGTCCAGGCGTTTAACCGGCCGCTTTCGCTTCTGCCGCCACCTGCGCATACGAATCCGATACGCGGCGGTAGACCGGCGTCAGGAAGGCCAGCAGGGCGGCAACGATCATGATGATGCCGCCCACCAGGAAAACCAGGGCGATCCCCCGTGAGGTGCCCTCACCCAACAGCGGGGCCAGCCGGGCGGCGCCGTCCGCGGACCGCGCGTACGGGATGATCCAGAACTGGGCAATGGGGGCGATCAGGAACGCAGTGACAGGTGCCGCGGCTGACTCGAACGCCATGGCGAAGCCAAAGACCCGGCCCTGCCGTTCCAACGGAACCACCCGCTGGATCACGGTTTGTTCGGCCGCCTCCACGAACGGGACCAGCACCAGGTAAAGCCAGATCCCCAGGATGTAGAGCCACGCCCACTCCCTCAGCGTAAATACCGCACCGATCACGCCCATGGCTGCCACCGCAGCCAGCAGGGTCCGCAGCGGGTTGGCGCCGAGCCCGAACTTGCCGATCAGGGCGCCGCCGATGATGAACCCGGTGGATCCCACCGCAAAGACGGCTCCCCACATCTCCACGGAGAACATCTCCAGCCCGTAGGGATCCATCAGCGCCATGTAGACGCCGCCGATGAAGTTGTTGAACGTGGAAAACAGGATCAGCGCGAACAGCCCCGAGATGGCCAGCACGGCCGCGAGCGAGCCCCGGAGGTCGAACCCGCCGTGGGCGTCCGTTGCTGCGGCCCGCACCTCCTCCGGCATCCGCAGGGTCAGAAGGTGCGCGGCGGCCAGCGCCGTGAGCAGCAGCGCCACGGCGATGGTCCAGCCCATGCCCAGCAGCCCCACTGATAATCCGGACAGCAGGGAGGTGACGATGAACATCAGCCCCTGCACCATCCCCACCAGCCCATTGGCGTTGGCGCGGCGCTCCGGCTCGATGAGGATGGTCACTGTGGTGGAGAGGGCAATGTTCCGCAGGTTCTCCACCACGGCGCCGATCAGGATGACCAGGGTAAAGATCCAGAACCACGGGCCCGCCAGGTCCAGCAGGGACCTGGCCGGTATTAGCAGGAACATCACCCCGGACAGCACGAACATCACCAGTGTGAAGCCGGCAGCAAAGCGCATCACCGCCAGCTTGCGGTACCGGTCCACAAAGGTGCCGAAGCTGATGCTGGAGAGGGCAATCAGCAGCATGTACGCCCCGCCCACCACGCCGGTGGCGATCACGTTGCGCGTCTCCAGGTACAGCCAAAACGTCAGGGCGAACCACAGGTAGCTGGTGGTGATGTTGGCCAGGGCGGTGTTGACCAGGATGCCGGTGAAGGTCCGGGAGCGTTCGGCTGGACTGCGCAGGGAGGTGCCGGCGGTATCCGAATCCGCAGCAGCCTTCCCCGGTTCCTGCTGGGTCATGCGTCCCAGTGTAGTGAGGCGCCATAATCGCCAACAGGGGCGAAACTAAGCTGATGGGGAGGGCGTTCACGCCAGCACACAAGGAAGGGACGGGCATGGATCACGGGACGGATCAGGAAACCCCGGAAGACGGGACGGATCCCCGCCTCCTGCTGCTGTTGGACTCGGTCTTTGGGACAGGCCCGGACGCAACCCTGGAACTCACCGTGGTGGTTGACGGTGCCGTCATTTCGGGGTCGGTGGTGTCGGAGCATTCGTGGACCCAGCGGCAGAATGACCAGGTGCGGATCGGCAGCTGGGCCATCGCAGGGGTTCTCGACTCGTGGGAATCCGGGGCGGATGCAGCCGATATCCGCACTGGAGGCCAGCCACGGTACATCCACTTCCTGGGGCCAGTCCTGCTTTCAGGAGGTGCCAGGGTGCCCCTCCAGGCAACCAGGGTTGATGTCCGCAAGGTCGCGGCCTGGAGCATCGGCAGGATGCCGGAAGGCTAGGATGACCGTATGGCCATTGAGGTGCACCCGGCGACCAACTTCGAGGACGTAAAGGCAGTGTTGGGGCCCAAGCGGCCTGATGCCACCGTCTGCTGGTGCCTGAGCTACCGGATCCCTTCCAAACAGAACGTTGCCCTCCGGGGCGAAGAGCGCGGAGAACTGGTCCGGCAGCTGGTTGCCCAGGACCCGCCCCCCGGAGTGCTGGCGTACGACGGCGGAACACCAGTTGGATGGGCAGCGGTCCATCCACGTGCAGACACAACCTTTGCCCGCACCAGAAGAATTCCCCAGGTGGACGACCAGGACGTGTGGTCCGTTTGGTGTTTCCGGGTCCGCCCCGGCCACCGCGGCACCGGGATCGCGCACCATCTCCTGGCCGGCGCTGTCGGCATGGCCCGCTCCTATGGGGCTCCCGCCATTGAGGGCTATCCAGTGGACAACGCCGGCAGCAAAGTGGACCTCACCATGGCCTACGTCGGCACCCGGAAGCTGTTCGAGGACGCGGGCTTCACCAAGGCGGCGGACACCCAATCGGTGCTGAACGGCTTCCCACGGGTAATCATGCGGCTGGAGCTGGCATGACCGGGGCAGTTTTGGCGGAGGTCCTCGCTGAGCTGTCCGCACTCGAGGACCCGCAGGTGCGCGGGGCCAACCAAAAGCGCGGGGATGACCACGGCGTGAACCTCGCCCGGCTCCGCGAGATCGCCAGGCGTCTAAAGACCCAGCAGGACCTTGCCCGGGATCTTTGGGCTACCGGCGACACGGCCGCCCGGCTGCTGGCAGTGTTGATCTGCCGCCCGAAAGACTTTGGTCCGGACGAACTGGACACCATGCTCCGCCAGTCGCGCGCATCCAAACTGCAGGACTGGCTGGTGAACTATGTGGTCAAAAAGACCGCTCACGCCGAGGCCCTGCGGCTCACCTGGATGGCTGATCCCGACGAACGGGTGGCAAGTGCCGGGTGGGAGCTGACCGCCGACCGGGTAGCCAGGACACCCGATGGACTGGATCTGCCAGGCCTCCTGGACACCATCGAAGCGCAGATGAAGGACGCTCCGGGCCGGCTGCAGTGGTCAATGAACACCACCCTCGCGCGGATCGGCATTGAACATGCGCATCTCCGGGTCCGGGCCCTGGACATCGGCGAGCGCCTGGGCGTCCTGAAGGACTATCCCACGCCGCCCAACTGCACGTCGCCCTATGCGCCGGCATGGATCAATGAGATGGTCAGCCGGCAGCAGCGGGCCTAGCCGGCAGTACACCCAGGCGGGACGCTGATGGGCTGGTGGGAGGCTACTTCCGCCGCCAGTATTTGCCCCAGTCGACTTCCATGGCCCACAGCGCCAGAAGCAGCGCGTCCATGGTCATCAGCCCCGCCAAAAGGTACGCCCAACCCGCCAAAGCACTCACTGCAATCTCCTGACTATCCCCAGCCAATCGATTGCTGCTAAGTGTGGCACCTAGAGCGCCGGGACGGAATGCCCTCCACCCGCAGTTTTGAAAAGCACGCCCAACCTGTGGTGCGCCTCGGTCTCCAGCTTGAGCCGGCGGGTCAGTTTCTCGACGTGCCGCGACATCTCCTCCCCCACCGGGAGCCGGTCTCCGGGCCAGCTGGACGCTTCCCGCGATTCCGCGAGCGCGTGCTCCAGTTCCCTGGCCGCTGCCCGTACTTTGCGTGAATGGAAGTACAGGCGGAGCAATGCCTTGGCCTTGTCCGCACCGTTCCTTTTCATGTGTTCCATTGGCTTCCCCGCCTTCCGCAAGCCGTGCAGCCCCCAAGCGGCCGTCGTCGTACCGTCTTTCGTGGAAGCTGCTGCGTTCCTTCGAGTGTGACCGGCGTTCCTCAACGTCCCGGCAAGCAGATGCCAAGATTTCCGCAAGATCTGCTCCAGTGGCGTGCAGTCCTGGCGGAGATGGACATATACAACGGTGCTGTCAGCGAAGTCACGGAAGCTGTGGAGCGCACGACATGCCCTGTGCGCATTAATACGGTAGAAGTAGAGCTATGGTCTCTCCCCCCGAAATCCGCCGTGCCGTGGTCATTGAAGATGACCCGGACATCCGAGGGCTGCTGGTCCGCGTCCTGGTCAAACAGGGCTTTGACGTCACCCAGGCCGGTGCGGGTTTGCCGGGCGTGGAGGAGGTCCGCCGCATCAAACCGGACCTGGTGACCCTGGACCTGAACCTGCCGGACCTTGACGGGCTGGAGGTGTGCAAGCTCCTGCGGGAATTCTCGGACGCATTCATCGTGATGCTCACCGCCCGTGCGGACGAACTCGACAAGCTGACCGGCCTGGACAACGGCGCCGACGAATACATCAGCAAGCCATTCAGCCCCCGGGAACTGCAGTCCCGCATCAATGCCCTGTTCCGGCGCCGCCCCTCAGCCGCAGCGGAATCCGCGTCCCGGGGCGAACTGGAACGCGCCACCGAAGTGCAGCAAAGCCTCCTGCCCAAGGAAGACATCCGGGTTGACGGTTACGACGTCGCCGGCCTTTTCCGCCCGTCCCGCAGCGTGGGCGGGGACTTCTACGACTGGTACCAGACGCCCGACGGGCTGCACCTCACCTTTGCCGATGCCATGGGCAAGGGCATGGGCGCGGCGCTGATCGCGGCAACAGTCCGGGCAGTGATGCGCTCCACAGGCCTGCGGCAGGACCTGGACTCCGGGTTCGCAGCCGCCAGCAAGGCGATCGCCGCGGACCTGGACTCCTCCAATTCCTTCGTCACCCTGTTCCACGCCCGCCTGGACGCGGCCACCGGCAAGGTAAGCTATGTCGACGCCGGACACGGCCTCGCGCTGCACGTCCAGCCAAGCGGCCCGGCAGACCGCCTCCCCTCCGCCGGACCGCCGGTTGGCGCCTGGCCCGGAACACAGTGGCCCCAGGCGGACCTGGAGCTTGCCCCCGGCGACTCGCTGGTGGTGGTCAGCGACGGCGTACTGGATGTTTTCGGGTCCGTGGAGGACTTCGCCGACGCTGTGCAGCAGGCAACCCAGTCCGCAGGTTCGGCGCAGGAAGCCAGCACGTCCATCCTTGCCCTCGCCCCCGCTGAGACCGCCGAAGACGACGTGACGGTGGTTGTGGTCCGGCGGCTGCCCGTGGAGGCGGCGGCGTGACCCGTTTCTGGACCCGCCTGGTGGTGGTCCTCACCGTCCTGACCGGCCTGAATTACATCGCGTGGCGCTGGATGGCGTCCCTGAACTGGGAGGCCTGGTGGATCGCCCTCCCCCTGGTGGTGGCGGAAACCTACAGCCTCATCGACGTCATGCTTTTCGGCATGACCGTCTGGAAACTGAAGATCCGCAAGGGCGCTCCCACGCCGCCGCATGATGCAACGGTGGACGTCTTCATCACCACCTACAACGAAGACCTGGACATGGTCCTCACCACGGCGCTCGCGGCCCAGAAGATCCGGCATCCACACAGCACCTGGATCCTGGACGATGGCGCCCGGCCCGAGCTCAAGGCCCTGGCTGAACAGCATGGCCTGGGCTACGTGACCCGCAGCGGGGACTGGACCAAGGACCTTCCCCGCCACGCCAAGGCCGGCAACCTGAACAACGCCCTCATGGTCACCCACGGCGAGTTCCTGCTGATCCTGGACGCGGACCAGATCCCGGAGCCGGACATCCTGGAGAAGACACTGGGCTACTTCAACAACCGCCGGGTGGCCCTGGTCCAAACCCCCCAGTACTTCAGCAATGTCCCCGCCGATGATCCGCTCGGCAGCCAAGCGCCGCTGTTCTACGGCCCCATCCAGCAGGGCAAGGACGGCTGGAACGCCGCCTTCTTCTGCGGTTCCAACGCCCTCCTGCGCCGCGAAGCCCTGATGCAGCTGGGCCTGGTGGGTTACGTCAAGGAAACCGAGAAGAGCATCCGCCGCGCCCTGGCCGCATCCCGGGCAGCCATCAAGCAGGCACGTAAGTCAGCGGACATGGACTCCCCGCTGGTGGCGGAGGTCCTGGACGAGGTGGAGGCAGCCACCCGTGAAGCCCAGGAGGAAGTGGACGCCGGCAGGCCGCTCAGCGAGGTCACGTACCGGGTCCGCCGCAGGGTGGATGCCGCCGTGCAGACCCTGGTCCAGGCCGACGTCGCCGCCCTCCAGGCGGACCTCGAAGAGATCGCCGCCATGGAACTGGCCCACGTGGGCGAGTCCGGCGTCCCCGTGGTGGCTGACGACGCCGTCCAGCGTATGGCCGCCCGTGACTGGTCCCCGCTGGGCGCCCTGGAATCCGTCCAGGCCGTCCTCGATGCACTCACGGTGGAGCGAAACGACGAAGCCCAGCCGGTGATGCCGCTGGCCACCATTTCCGTCACCGAGGACATGGCTACCGCCATGCGCATGCACGCCATGGGCTGGGAGAGTGTCTACCACCACGAGATCCTGGCCTACGGCCTGGCGCCCGAGGACATCGCCACCATGCTCACCCAGCGCCTCCGCTGGGCGCAGGGCACCATCCAGGTGCTGCTCCGCGAAAACCCGCTGGTGCAGAAGGGCCTCAAGCTCGGCCAGCGCCTGATGTACTTGGCCACCATGTGGACCTACCTCAGCGGGTTCGCGGCGGTCATCTACTTCGCAGCCCCCATCATCTACCTGCTGCTGGGCATCCTGCCGGTCAGCAGCCTGAGCTGGGACTTCTTCATCCGCTTCATCCCGTTCATGGTGGTCAACCAGCTGCTGTTCGCCGTGGCCGGCCGCGGCATCCCCACCTGGCGCGGGCAGCAGTACAGCCTGGCGCTGTTCCCCACCTGGATCAAGGCATGCACGACGGCGGCCCGGAACGTGTGGTTCGGCCGTCCCCTGGGGTTTGCGGTCACCCCCAAGGCGCGCCAAAGTGGCGGACCCAGCTGGAGCCTCATCCGGCCCCAGATCGTGGTGTCCGTCCTGCTGGCCGTCGCCGCCGTCGTCGGAATCATCCGCCTGGCCACCGGCCTGGCGGAACCGCTGGGCACCCTGGTCAACGTTGTTTGGGTGGTCTTTGACCTGGTGGTCATGAGCATCCTGGTCCGCGCCGTGCTCTATAAGGGGTACGAACCGGCCGCAGAACCTGCAAACAGAGAGGAACTTTGATGGAGTTCAGTTACGAGGTCAAGGATTCGTACGCCGAGGTCAAGGCGGACGGGCGGCTCAACATGGTCTCCGCGCCCAAGCTGCGCGAATTCGTTACGGACGTCATTGCCGGCGGCTCCAACCGGATCGTGGTGAACCTGGAAAACACGGCGTTCATGGACTCCTCCGGGCTGGGCGCGCTGATCGGCTGCCTCAAGGCGGCCCGCCAGGCCGGCGGCGACCTCCGGATCGCCGCGGTGCAGCCCCAGGTGAACATGGTCTTAAAGCTGACCAGCATGGACAAGGTCCTCACGGCCTACGCCACGGCCGAAGAGGCTTTCAGCAATGACTGAGGTCCTGGCTGCGCGCAGCTTCCGGGGGCCTGCTGCCGAGGACGCCATCGAGGCGGTCCACAACGGCCTGGACAGCCTCTGGCTGGACGTTCCGTTCGTCACCGACATGGACCAGATGACGTTTACGACCGCGGTCATCGAGTCCGCGTCCAACATCGTCCAGCACGCGCAGCCCGCCGGGGAACGGGAGGTGGAACTTGGAGTGGAAACCACCGTGCAGCCCGCACTGCTGCAGGCGAGGGTGAGCGCCTACTACGCCAAGCCGCCGTTCGGCCCCATGGAGCCGGCCACGCCGGGCGACGACGCCGAATCCGGACGGGGCCTGGCGCTGATCGAGGCGCTGGTCACCACGGTCACCTTCGAGCGCCAGGGCGCCACCAATACCTGGGTGTTGTCCAGGACGTCCTCCCAGGATTAGCACCCTCCCGGCTGGCTGCTGGTGGTTGTTAAGACCGACGTGACTGAAGCTGTCCCCTCACCGCTTGACACAGTCAGGGGGCTGCTCTTGAATATTACGTATGCTGAAATAACAGTTCCATGATGCGGAAGCTTGTTCGTGGAGTTCCATGAACGGGCGCCGGGCTTTCCGGCATCCGCATAGCCGTCACCATGGATGCCAGCATGACCATCGAGGAAGACGCCAGCATGAAGCTTGCCGAATTCAACGCCGCCGATTCCGCCGCGGCCCAAGCCATCCTCCGGCCCTGCATCGACGTCAGCCGCTGGGTTGAGGCGGTGGCAGCAGCACGGCCGTTCACCAGCCGTGACCAGCTGCTGGAGTTCGCCGCCCAGGCAGCAAATCCGTTCAGCCCTGCAGAGGTCGAAGCCGCCATGGCCCACCATCCCAGGATCGGGGAACGTCCGACGGCGGCCAGCACCGAGGCGTCGATGTCCCGTTCAGAGCAGGCGGGGGTGGACCCCGCCGACGCTGCGGCAGCTGACGCCCTGGCCCGGGGGAACCGCGAGTATGAGGAGAAGTTCGGCCGGGTCTTCCTGATACGGGCCGCCGGACGGACCGCCCCGGAGATCCTGGAGGCCTTGAACCAGCGGCTCACCAACTCCCCCGGCGAAGAAGACACCATCGTGGCCCAGCAGCTGCGCGAAATCGCCGTACTCCGGCTTGAAGGACTGATCAGCGAATGAGCGTTTCCCATGTGACCACCCACATCCTTGACACCGGTGCCGGGCGCCCGGCGGCGGGAGTCGCCGTCGTCCTTTTGAAGAACGATGCCGGCACCTGGCGCGAGCTGGCAACGTCCAGCACGGATGCCGACGGCCGCGCGAAGGACCTGGGGCCGGAGCAGCTGGAACCCGGGCACTACAAGCTGAACTTCGCCACGGGCACCTACTACTCCGGGCTGGGGACGGCAACGTTCTTCCCGGAAGTGGACCTGGTCTTCGAAGTCACCGGCCCGGAGCACTACCACGTGCCCCTGCTCCTGAGCCCGTTCGCCTACTCCACCTACCGCGGCAGCTAGCGGGAATTCCGGGAGCCGCCGCGTCAAGGGCGTTAACCCAATGTCATGGCCGTCACAGTTCCCGGCATAGGATCAGGAAGTATGGCTTCGAATAGAGATCCTGAATCCGATACCGATGCCGAAGGCGGCCAGTCCGGCGGGGTGCAGTCCGTGGAGCGAGCCCTGACCGTCCTGGAAATCCTGGCCCGGGAAGGGCATGCCGGGGTGAGCGAGATCGCCGAGGAGATGGGGATCCACAAATCCACCGTTTCGCGGCTGATGGGGTCGCTGGTAAGCCGGGAGATGGTCCACCAGAACAGCGAGCGCGGAAAGTACCAGCTCGGATTTGGCATCCTGCGCCTGGCCAGCTCCATCCCCGGGCGGCTCAGCCTGGTCCACGAGGCACGGCCAGTCCTGGAAAGCCTCGCGGAGGAATTCAAGGAAACGGTCAACCTTGCCGTCCTGCGCTCCAACTACGCGGTGAACGTGGACCAGGCCATGGGCCCTTCCACGCTGGCCACCTACGACTGGGTGGGAAGCCTGACACCGCTGCACGCAACCTCCAGCGGGAAGGTCCTCCTGGCCGCGCTCAGCGCCGATGAGCGCGACCGCATCCTGAAGGAGACGGGGCTGGCTGCCCGCACAGCGCGCACCATCACCAGCCGCAAAGAACTCGACGCGCAGCTGCTCGAGGTAGCCGCCAAGGGGTACGCAGTGGTGCGCGAGGAGTTCGAGATCGGACTGAATGCCGTGGCCGTGCCCGTCTACAACCACCAAGGCACGGTAATTGGTGCCCTCAGCATCTCAGGCCCGGCCTTCCGATTCGAGCCGGAGCAGATTCCGGGCCTGCTGGAATCACTCAAGGAAGCCGGGCTCAAAGTCAGCGCCAACATGGGCTACACCCACCGCTGAGACGGACGCCGGCAGCGCTCAAAGGTCCTCGTCGAGCCGGCTGGTAAGGATCCGATTGGCGTTGCCCTGGAGGATGCCGAGCGACTCCTGGATCAGGGGTGAGGCGATGCTGCCCCTTCGCACCGCGGCGACAATGCGGCGCGTGGGTTTCGCCTTACCGGTGATGCGTAGCCGAACCACGTTTTCGGCACCGTGCAAAGGCGCCAGCCGCGGCAGCAGCCCGACGCCCAGCCCCGCACCCACGAATGCGATGTGGGTTTCCCATTCAACGGCCTCATGGGCAATCCGCGGCGTCACCCCGACTGCCGTGAACGCCGCGGTGAAGAGGGAATGGTAGGTGGAACCGGCGGCCTCCGTGATCCAGGGTTCGGACGCCAGCTCTTCAAGCGTGGCTGATTCCCGTGATGCCAGGGGATGGTCAGCGGGAATGATCACGTCCAGTGGATCATCGAGGAGAACTCTCTGCTCGAAACGCGGATCGTCCTCGCCATAGCTGCCGGACTGCATGGCAACAATGACTGCAAGGTCGATTCGTTCCGCAACCAACAAGTCGAAGCAGCGGGCCGGATCAGCCTCCAGAACCTGCACCTCCAGCAGGGGGCGTGTTGAGCGCAGGGTGGCGGCCAGCGGCGCGAGCAAGTGGGCGGCCGCCGAGGAGAACCCGCCGAGGCCAAAGTGGGACTGCACCTGGTCGCCGGCCTCCATGGCTGCGGCGCGCAGGCTTTCCCACTGGGCAATGAGGGGATCCGAGCCCGCCACGAGGAAGCGTCCTGTTGCGGTAAGCCGCACGCCCCGGCCGTCTTTCGTCAGCAGCTGCATTCCAAGCACGCGCTGGAGCTCCCGCAGTTGCGCGGAGACGGCAGAGGGAGAATACCCGGTGAGCTCCGCAGTAGCGCCGATGGTGCCGCACCGGGCGAACACGCGGAGTGTGGTGAGCCTCGCATCGATCATGCACCTATTCTGCATGGTTACCTTCAAAAACTCGCGCTTTTGTTGCAGCTCCTGTGACCCTAATCTCATCACTACAAGTTCTTCGCGACGCCGCGAGCACCCCGCGCCCTCCGTCAACACGCAACACCCACTACCCATGCCTCCCGGGAGGAAACCCATGACTGCTTCTGTGAACGTGCCCCTCAATTCACGCGGAAAACTCGCGGCCTCATTGCCTGCTGAGCAGCTGGCAGAGATCACCGCCCTGTTTGAGTTCCGGCGCACCGGCTACTCCCTCGATGCCCCCTTCTACACCGATCAAACGATCTTCAATCTCGACATGGAGGCCATTTTCGGCCAGCATTGGATCTTTGCCGCCAGCACTGCCGAACTGCCGGAGCCGGGCGACTACGTCACCGTCGACTACGGGCCCTACTCCCTGATCGTGCTGCGCAATGACGACGGCGCCGTGAACGTCCTGCACAACGTGTGCCGCCACCGCGGCGCCCGCGTCCTTACCGAAGCTGCCGGGTCAACCGGAAACCTTGTCTGCGGCTACCACTCCTGGACCTACTCCCCGGAGGGCAACCTGATCCACGCCTCCGCGCCGGGGGAAACGAAGTTCGACAAGAGCTGCTTCGGCCTCAAGCGCGCCCACGGCCGCGAGGTCGCCGGACTGATCTTCGTCTGCATTGCAGATGAACCGCCCACTGACTTCGACGAAACCGCAAAGATCTTCGAGCCCTACCTGGCACCCCACGATCTCTCGAAGACAAAGATCGCCTACCAGCAGAACATCATCGAAGAGGGCAACTGGAAGCTCGTCATGGAGAACAACCGTGAGTGCTACCACTGCGACGGCCACCCTGAGCTCGCCTGCTCCCTCTTCCCCACTTGGGGCCTGACGGAGGGCCTGATTCCGGCGCACCTTGAGGAGGTGTGGGACCGTAACAAGCAAGCCGAGGCCTCGCTCGAGGAGCGTTGCCGCCGCTACGGCCTTCCCTACGAGGTGGTGGAGCAGCTGGACACGCGCATCGCGGGAATCCGCATTTCACGGGAACCACTCGACGGAGAGGGTGAATCCTTCTCTGCTGACGGGCGGAGGCTTTCCAAGAAGCTGCTCGGCGACTTGCCCGACTTCCGCCTTGGCCGGTGCTCGATGCACCTGCAGCCCAACAGCTGGTTCCATTTCCTCGGCGACCATGTCATCACGTTCGGCGTCTTCCCCATCAACGAACACCAGAGCCTGGTACGCACCACGTGGCTGGTGGCTGACGACGCCGTGGAAGGCGTCGACTACGACCTGGAAAAGCTCACCTACACCTGGAAGCAGACGAACCTGCAGGACAAGGCGTTCGTGGAGCTCTGCCAGCAGGGTGCCGGCAGTCCCGCCTACGAGCCCGGCCCCTACATGAAGAGCGAATACCAGGTGGAGGCATTCATCAACTGGTACGTGCAGCGCGTGCAGGAGCACTTGGCATGATTGAACTCGTCACTGAAACGGCAATCCAGGAACCACAGCGAATCCGCGGTCTGGAGATGCCGTGGAACAGGGTGATGGGAAGCACCGAGACACCCGCCCGGGCAGCCCGCGCATTGGGGCCATGGCATCCGCAGGAGTTCATGGCCGAATGCGTCGAGACCGTTCCCGAGGCCGGTGCCATGATGACCTTCGTGTTCCGCCGCTGTGACGGTGCGCCCCTGGCATTCCGTGCGGGCCAGTACGTGAACGTTGCATTTCCGGTCAATGGCGAGGACCAGGAGCCGGTGGACCGCAGCTACTCGCTGTCCAGCTCACCCACCCAGCCCTGGACCTTCAGCATCACAGTCAAGTGCGACCCCACGGGACTGGTCTCGCCTTGGGTGCACGAGAACGTCAGGCCCGGCACCGTCCTTGAAATGCTGGGACCGGTGGGGGCCTTCCACCTGCCCGATGCCGACCGGCGGGCACGGTATCTCCTGCTTGCGGCCGGTGCAGGCATCACTCCCATCATGTCCATGGTGCGGACCATCCACTCCCTGCCCGGACACGCCGATGTTGTGGTGCTCTACCACGGCTCGGATGCCGGCGGCTTTGCCTTCCACCGGGAATTGGCCTATATCGCCTCCGTGGACTCCCGCGTCAAGGTCTACTACTCCCTGGGCGACCGCAGCCTGCCGGAGGGGTGGGAAGGGCTCAGGGGACGGCTGACGGCGGCCATGCTCGAGGAGGTGGCCCCCGATGCCAACGGCCGCCAAGTGTACGCATGTGGTCCCGAGGGCTACCTGAACACGGCCACCGAGCTCCTCGAAAAGGTGGGCGTCGATGACACTTCCATCTACATGGAGTTCTTCTCGGGAGACCGCCAGATGCTCCTTGAATACCAGGCGGAGGTGGCACTCGCAGCCGACGTCGCGGAGGAGATCGCCGAGGAGATCGCCGAGTCCGCCGAGGACTACTTTGAAAGCCAGCCCGCCGCGTTCGGGCTCTACGAGCCCGGTTACGACGCTGACGGGACGCTGCAGGCCTCAGGCATGCCGCTGGAAATCGCAACCTCCGAGGCGCCCGGCTCTGACACCTCCACCGACGGCCCGGCCGGCGAGCCGGAGGCCGGTTCCCCTGACGCGTCGAGCTTCGGCACGGTGGGAACAGGCAGCCTCACTATGTCCTTCATGCGCACCGGCATCAATGTCCGGATTGACCCCGCCGAGCGCATCCTCGAGGTGGCCCAGCGTGCGGGCGTCAGGATTGGCGCGAACTGCAAGGAAGGCATGTGCGGCTCCTGCAAGGTCGTCAAACTTTCAGGGGAGGTCGAGATGAACCACCAGGGCGGGATCCGGGCACGGGAAATCTCTGCAGGCAAGTTCCTGCCCTGCTGCTCCACGGCGCAGACGGACCTGGTGATCGATGCCTAGCCCCTGCTCCGAGCCACTGTCAAGGCGGAGCAGGACAGCCTTGAAATAGGGCTTAAGACTTCAGAAAAACCTTGACACGTGATTGTGGCGCAGGCCACTCTGTTGCTTATAGCGAGACGTGTTGATCTTTACGGAACAACCGACCGTGATGAAAGCACAGCTGGCCTTGCTTAGTGAATGCCAGGAAGCCCAGAACTTCCGCCCGGCTTGGGGACGCCGGAGTACAGCGCAGCCCATGAATTCAAACCAAAGGACTTGACATGGCTTTGAACAGCGACATCCGCCCGGATGCCCAACCCCACCTTGAGCTGGAGGAGCCCAATCTCGTTTCCGCACCGGAGAACTCTCCTTCCTCCCACGAACCACATGATGTGGAGGACACCCAGCAGATCATGCAGGAACTCCGCCAGACCAAGGCCGAACAGGCTGTGGCACAACGGCGGAACCGCAAGCTCACCCTCGACAAGGCCACCTTCGGCATCACAGGCATCCTGGCACTGGCCTTCGTGGCCTGGGGTTTCCTGGGACGGGACAGCCTGGCGGCCACGTCAACAGCCGCCCTCGGGTGGGTGATGGAATACACCGGCTGGCTCTTTATGGTCCTGGCCTCGCTGTTCGTTGTTTTCGTCCTCTGGCTGGCCCTGGGCAAGTGGGGCAACATTCCCCTCGGCAAGGACGGCGAGAAGCCCGAGTTCCGGACCGTGTCATGGATTGCCATGATGTTCGCGGCCGGCATGGGCATCGGCCTGATGTTCTACGGTGTGGCCGAGCCGCTTTACCACTACATTTCCCCGCCGCCGGGAACGGTGGACGGCCGGACGCCGGCAGCCATCCAGACGGCCATGGCAACCTCCATTTTCCACTGGACCCTGCACCCCTGGGCGATGTACGCCGTCGTGGGCATTGCCATGGCCTACGGCACCTACCGCCTGGGCCGCAGGCAGCTGATCTCCGCTGCCTTTACCTCACTCTTCGGGCTCCGGGCAGTGGAAGGCCCCGCCGGAAAGTTCATCAACATCCTTGCCATCTTCGCCACGCTCTTCGGCACCGCCGCATCCCTGGGCCTCGGGGCCCTCCAGATCGGCAGCGGCCTGACCTCGAACGGCTGGGTCGGGGAAATCGGCACGCCGGTCCTGGTGGCCATCGTTGCCATCCTGACGGCGTGCTTTGTGGCTTCGGCCGTTTCCGGCATCAGCAAGGGCATCCAATGGCTGTCCAACATCAACATGGTGCTGGCCGTGGTCCTGGCGCTCATCGTCTTCATTGCCGGGCCCACCCTGTTCATACTCAACCTCATCCCTGCCGCCGTGGGGGACTACGCGAGGGACCTCGCGGAAATGTCCTCCCGCACCGAGGCGGTTGGTGACGAGGCCCTGCGCAAATGGATGTCCGGATGGACCATCTTCTACTGGGCCTGGTGGGTCTCCTGGACACCTTTCGTGGGAATGTTCATCGCCCGCATCAGCCGCGGCCGCACCATCCGCCAGTTCGTCACCGGCGTCCTGCTGGTTCCCAGCATCGTCAGCGTCATCTGGTTCGGCATCTTTGGCGGCACGGCCTTCCACATCCAGCAGGAAGCGGACAAGGCGGGAACGCCGGGAATGGTGACCACCACCAACGGGGTCCCGAGCATCGACTTCGACGGGGCACTGTTCGACCTGGTGAAGAACATGTCCATGCCCGCTTGGCTGACCGCGGCCGTCATCGTCCTGGCCATGGTGCTGGTGGCCATCTTCTTCATCACCGGAGCCGACTCGGCGTCGATCATCATGGCCTCCCTGAGCTCCAACGGCGCCGCCGATCCCAAGCGCGGCCTCGTCATCTTCTGGGGGCTCCTCACCGGCGCCGTGGCAGCGGTCATGCTGCTGGCCGGCGGCGACGAACCGTCCGAGGCGCTCTCCGGCCTGCAGCGGATCACCATCGTGGCGGCCCTGCCGTTCGTGCTGGTCATGCTGCTTCTGTGCTTCGCCCTGGTCAAGGACCTCCGCCGCGATCCGCTCTCCCTGCGGCGCCGCCTGGCCGACTCCGTGGTGGAGCGCGCCATCCGCACAGGCGTGGACCAGCACGGCGGCGCCCAGTTCGACCTCGTTACCAAACATCAATGTGATCAGCGCTGTCCCGACGACGGCCGCTGCGCGGCTTCCTCCGCTGACACCCAAGCCCACGCAAAGAACCAGGAGTAGACCATGACCACAGTCCTTGAGGGCCGCCCCACCGCTAACGCGACGGCGGAAGCAGGCGCCGTCGCCGGCGTCCGCAGCACCGACACGGCACAGTACGTCCTCACCCTTGCCTGCCCGGAGCGCCCCGGAATCGTCCGGGCCATCACCGCATTCCTCGCTGACCGCGGCTTCGACATCGTTGAACACCAGCAGTTCGACGACCACATGAGCGGCAAGCTATACCTGCGCACGGCCTTCACCCCGGGAGACAAGGAAGTTTCCCCGGAAGGACTCAGCGCTGAATTCGCCACCGTTGCCGACGAATTCGGCATGGAGTTCACCATCCACGACGGCCGCCCGCAGCGCGTGCTGGTGATGGTTTCAAAGTTCGGCCACTGCCTCAACGACCTGATCTTCCGCTGGCGCGCCGGCAGCCTGGGTGCGGAGATCGCCGTCGTGGTGTCCAACCACGAGGACCTCCGCCCCATGGCGGAAGCCGCCGGCCTGCCGTTCATCCACGTCCCCGTCACCGCGGACACCAAGCCGCAGGCCGAGGCGCGCCTGCTGGAACTGGTGGAGGAGTACCAGGCAGACCTGGTGGTCCTGGCCCGCTACATGCAGGTACTCTCGGACGGCCTCAGCAAGACCCTCCGCGGCCGCGCCATCAACATCCACCATTCCTTCCTGCCGGGGTTCAAGGGCGCCAAGCCTTACCACCAGGCCTATGACCGCGGCGTGAAGCTCATCGGAGCCACCGCGCACTACGTCACCGCAGACCTTGACGAGGGCCCGATCATCGAACAGGAAGTGTTCCGGGTGGACCACAGCCTGGACCCGAACGCCCTGGTCACCGTCGGCAGGGACGCCGAATCCCAGGCACTGTCCCGCGCAGTCAAGTGGCACTGCCAGCACCGGGTCCTGCTCAACAACACCCGCACCGTCGTCTTCCGCTAACGCCAACGCCAACGCCCGCCAAGCAAAACAGGAGAACAACACCCATGAGCGCATCACCACGCGTTGTCATTATCGGCGCCGGCATTGTCGGAACCAACCTTGCCGACGAACTCGCCACCCGGGGCTGGACCAACATCACGGTGGTGGAACAGGGCCCGCTGGAACTTGCCGGCGGCTCCACGTCGCACGCGCCGGGCCTGGTGTTCCAGAACAACCAGTCACGGACCATGACCGAATTCGCCACCTACACGGTCAACAAGTTCCTCTCCCTGAGCAAGGACGGCGAGTCCTGCTTCAACCAGGTGGGCGGCCTGGAACTGGCCACCACCCCCGAACGACTGGCCGATCTCCACCGCAAGATGGGCGTGATGACCTCGTGGGGAGTCGAAAGCCGGATCGTCGACGCCGACGAATGCGAAAAGATCTACCCCCTCCTGAACACCGGCAAGCTCACCGGCGGCCGCGAGGTCCTGGGCGGCCTGCTCATCCCCACCGACGGCCTGGCCCTGGCCGCACGTGCGGTGCAGCTGCTGATCGAGCGCTCCAGCCAGGCCGGCGTGACGTACCAGGGCAACACCACCGTCACCGGGATTGCCCAGGAGGGCGGCAAAGTGACGGGTGTGGAAACGTCCGAGGGTTTGATCCCGGCAGACATCGTGGTCTCCTGTGCAGGCTTCTGGGGCCGTGAGCTCGGCAAGATGATTGGCCTGGAAGTACCGCTGCTGCCGCTGGCCCACCAGTACGCCATCAGCACCCCGCTGCCCGAACTCGAGGGCGTCAACGAGCTTCCCAAGGGTGCCAGCAAGCCCATCCTGCGCTACCAGGACAAGGACCTGTACTACCGCGAATGGGGCGACCGCATCGGCATCGGCAGCTACGCCCACCGCCCCATGCCGGTGGACATGTCCGCCCTGCCGAAGGTCGCCGCAGAGGAAATGTCGGACCACCGGATGCCCTCCCGCCTGGAGTTCACCTTGGAAGACTTCCTCCCCGCCTGGGAGGACAGCCAGGACCTGCTGCCCGCGCTGCGCAGCTCGGAGATCCAGGACGGCTTCAACGGCATCTTCTCCTTCACCCCGGACGGCGGCCCGCTCATGGGTGAGGCACCGGACCTGGAAGGATTCTTCGTGGCCGAAGCCGTGTGGGTCACGCACTCTGCGGGTGTCGCGAAAGCCATGGCCGAGCTCCTCGTGGACGGCCGGCCGCAGACGGACCTGCACGGCTGCGAGCTCACCCGCTTCGAAAAGGTCCAGACCTCGGACGCCTACGTCAGCGAGACCTCCCAGCAGAACTTCGTGGAGATCTACGACGTGATGCACCCGCTGCAGCCGCGCGAATCCCCGCGGGACCTGCGGGTGAGCCCGTTCAATGTCCGGCAGAAGGAGCTGGGCGCGTTCTTCCTGGAGTCCGCCGGCTGGGAGCGCCCGCACTGGTTCGAAGCCAACCGCGGCCTGCTTGAGGAGCTGCCGGCCGAGTGGCAGGCGCCGGAACGCGACTCCTGGTCCGCCCTGTTCTCCTCCCCCATTTCCGCAGCCGAGGCGTGGAAGACGCGTACCGCCGTCGGACTTTACGACATGACACCGCTGAAGCGGCTGTCCGTGGTGGGCCCGGGCGCGCAGGCTCTGCTGCACCGGCTCAGCACGGGCAACATTGCCAAGAAGCCCGGTGCCGTGACGTACTGCCTGCTGCTGGAGCACGACGGCGGCATCCGCAGCGACGTGACCGTCGCACGGCTGGCCGAGGAAGACTTCCAGCTGGGCGTCAACAGCAATGTGGACTTCGATTACCTGCGGGTGGAGGCGCGGAAGCAGTCAGCCGCCGACCCCTCCCAGTGGGTGCACGTCACCGACATCACCGGCAGCACCTGCTGCATCGGGCTGTGGGGCCCGCTGGCCCGCGAGGTGATCGGCAAGGTCAGCTCGGACGACCTGACCAACAACGGCCTCAAGTACTTCCGCACCAAGGAAATCTCCGTGGGCGGCATCCCGGTCACGGCGATGCGGCTGTCCTACGTGGGCGAACTCGGCTGGGAGCTCTACACCACCGCCGAGTACGGGCTGAAGCTCTGGGACCTCCTGTTCGAGGCGGGCCGGGAGCATGGCATCATCGCCGCCGGCCGCGGGGCGTTCAACAGCATGCGCATCGAGAAGGGCTACCGGCTGTGGGGCACGGACATGACGTCCGAGCACCACCCCTACCAGGCCGGACTGGGCTTCTCGGTGGCCAAGGACAAGACTGGGTTCGTGGGGGCGGACGCCCTGGCGGCCCTTCGGGAACAGCCCGCCGCCAAGACGCTGCGCTGCCTGACGGTCGACGACGGGACGTCCATGGTGCTGGGCAAGGAACCGGTGTACGTGGCCGGGGAAGCCGTGGGCTACGTGACCAGCGCGGCGTACGGCTACACCGTGCGCAAGCCGATCGCCTACGCCTGGCTGCCGTCCGCAGTGTCCGAAGGCGACAGCGTTGAGATCGAGTACTTCGGCAAACGGGTGGCCGCCACTGTCACGGCCGAACCGCTGTTCGATCCGGCCATGGAGCGCATCCGCGGCTAGACCGGCCCTCCGTGGGGGAAAGGGGTGGTTGGGCCTGCTTGAGACCGGCAGGCCCAACCACCCTTTTTTCGTCCCCGCGAGATGGCATTTAGCGGCAGTGCCGCCGCGGAACATTGCCGCTAAATGCCATCTCGCGGGACGAAAAGGCCCCGCCTCCGAGCTGTTTGCAGCAGGGAGGCGGGGCCTTTTCGGCGCAGGTGGTAGTCAGCCGGCTGGAGCCGGCTCGAGGACGGCCGCGGGCTCTGCAGCCACCGCCGCTTCGGCCCGGTGCGGTTCGAAGCGGACGAACATCGCCTTGAAGCCGGGGGTATTGGACACGCGGGCCACGTTTTCCTTGTGGACCAGGGCGTTCGCTTCCGGGAAGTACGCCGCGGCGCAGCCCTTGGCAGTGGGGTAGGCCACCAGGCGGAACTTGTCGGCCCTGCGGTCCACGCCCTGGAAGGTGCTCACCACGTCCACCAGTTCGCGGTCCTGGAAGCCCTGCTCCGCGAGGTCTTCAGGGTGGATCAGGATCACGCGGCGGCCGCCGGAGATGCCCCGGTAGCGGTCGTCCAGGCCGTAGAACGTGGTGTTGTACTGGTCGTGGCTGCGGATGGTCTGCAGCACCAGGTGCCCCGGCGGCGGCGTGAGGTACTCCAGCGGGCTCACGGTGAACCGGCCGCGGCCGATGTCCGTCTTGAAGGAGCGTGTGTCGCGCGGCGGGTTGGGCAGCACGAACCCGTTCTTGGTCCGGACCCGTGTGTTGAAGTCCTCGAAGCCGGGCAGGACGCGGGCGATGTGGTCGCGGATCACGTCGTAGTCCTCGGCCATGGCCTTCCAGTCCACGGCGTGGCCAGGGCCGAACGTGGCCTCCGCCATCCGGGCCACGATCACAGGCTCGGCCAGCAGGTGATCGGAGACGGGGGTGAGCCGGCCCTGGGTGGAGTGGACCACGGACATGGAGTCCTCCACGGACAGGAACTGGGCGCCCTTGGGGTGCTTGTCGTCCTTGTCCGTCCGGCCCAGGGTAGGCAGGATCAGCGAGGTGCGGCCGTGCACGACGTGGGAGCGGTTGGGCTTGGTGCTGATGTGCACGGTCAGCCCAATCCGCTGCATGCCCGCTTCCAGGGCTTCGGTGTCGGAGCAGGCCAGGGAAAAGTTGCCGCCCATCGAGACGAACACGTCCACCTCATTGCGTTCGAACGCCTCCATGGACTCCACCGCGTCGTAGCCGTGGTGCCGCGGCGAGGTGATTCCGAACTCGCTGTCCAGCGCTTCGAGGAGCCATTCCTTGGGCTTTTCCCAGATGCCCATGGTCCGGTCGCCCTGGACATTGGAGTGGCCGCGGACGGGGCAAGCCCCGGCGCCGGGCTTGCCGAAGTTGCCCTGCAGGAGCAGGACATTGACCATTTCCTTGATGGTGTCCACGGAGTGCGGCTGCTGCGTCACGCCCAGTGCCCAGCAGAAGATCGAGGCCTTGGATTTGATGAGCATCCCGGCCACGGCCTCGATCTGCGCACGGGCCAGGCCCGTGGCCTTTTCGGTTTCGTCCCAGTCCAGGGTGCGGCGGGCTTCGCGGTAGGCGTCGAACCCGTCGGTCTGCGCGGCGATGAAGGAATGGTCGACGACGGTCCCCGGGTTGGCTTCCTCGGCCTCCAGGAGCAGGTGGCCGAGTGCCTGGAACAGTGCCAGGTCGCCGCCCACCTTGATCTGCAGGTACTCATCGGCCAGGGGCGTGCCGCCGCCCACCACACCGGAGACGGTCTGCGGGTCCTTGAAGTTGAACAGGCCGGCCTCGGGCAGCGGGTTCACGGCCACCACCTTGCCGCCCTTGTCCTTGCATTCCTTCAACGCCGACAGCATGCGCGGGTGGTTGGTACCGGGGTTCTGCCCCACCACGAAGATCAGTTCGGCATCGTGGATGTCGTCCAGGGACACCGTGCCCTTGCCGATGCCGATGGTGGGGTTCAGGGCCGAACCGGAGGACTCGTGGCACATGTTGGAGCAGTCCGGCAGGTTGTTGGTGCCCAGGGACCGGGCGAACAACTGGTACAGGAACGCGGTCTCATTCGCGGTGCGGCCGGAGGTGTAAAAGACGCAGCGGTCAGGGGTGGTGGCCCGGATGTGTTCGCCGATCAGTTCGAACGCGTCTGCCCAGGAGATCGGCGAGTAGTGGGTCTCCCCCTCGCGGATGACCACCGGCTCGGACAGCCGGCCCTGGTTGCCCAGCCAGTACTCGGTCTTCTCCGACAGTTCCGCAATGGAGTGCTTGGCCCAGAACTCCGCGCCCACGGTCCGCAGGGTGTTCTCCTCGGCCACCGCCTTGGCGCCGTTCTCGCAGAATTCCGCTGTCTTGCGTTTCTTGTCCGATTCCGGCCAGGCGCAGCCCGGGCAGTCGAAGCCGCCGCGCTGGTTCAACCGGAGCAGCGAGTGCGCCGTGCGGGTAACCCCTGCCTGCGCCACCGCGCGTTCCAGGGCCACCATGACGGCCTTGACCCCGGCGGCTTCGGTCTTGGGCTTGTGGACTTCGAGGTTGTCCTCATTGATGTCCGCAACGGGGGCGGGCTGCTTTCCGAACTTCATTGTTCCAACTTCCTTACCGGCTTTCACTGGCACTTCATTGACTTCCGGCTGGCTACTGGGAGACCTTTGCCAGCGTTTCCTGCTCAGCGGCGATGGTGGTGCTGTCACCGTGGCCGGTACGGACCACTGTTTCGGCCGGAAGCGTCAGCAGCCGTTCACGGATGGACTTCAGGATGGTGGGGTAGTCGCTGTAGGACCGGCCGGTGGCACCCGGGCCGCCGTTGAACAGGGTGTCGCCGGTGAAGACCGTCCCCTCGCTTTCCAGGTAAAAGCAGGTGGACCCGGGCGAGTGGCCGGGCGTGTGGATGGCGCGCAGGTTTGCCCCGCCCACCTCGAACACGTCACCATCGGCGTGGTACCGGTCCGGTGTGGCGTCAGGGTAGACCTGCTCCCACAGGACCAGGTCCTCCTGGTTCAGGAAGATCGGGGCGCCGAGCGCCCCGGCAACCTCTCGGGCGGCGCCAATGTGGTCGTTGTGCGCGTGGGTCAGCAGGATGGCCTTGACCTTACGGCTGCGGACCTGGTTGATGATCGCGGCAGCGTCGTGGGGGGCATCGATGATGACGCATTCCTCGTCATTGCCCACAATCCAGACGTTGTTGTCCACGTCCCAGGTGCCGCCGTCGAGCGAAAACGTGCCCGAGGTGACCAGGTTTTCAATGGTGACGCTCATGCGGACGCCCCAACCGGCCGGATCTCGACGACGGACCGCAGCACCTTGCCCTCGTGCATCTTGCCGAAGGCTTCCTCCACCTCGTCGATGCCGATGCGCTCGGACACGAACGCGTCCAGGTCCAGGTTGCCCTGCTTGTAGTGGGACACCAGCATGGGGAAGTCGCGGGACGGCAGGCAGTCGCCGTACCAGGAAGACTTCAGCGACCCGCCGCGGCCAAAGACGTCCAGCAGCGGCAGTTCAAGCGTCATCTCCGGCGTGGGGACGCCGACCAGGACCACGCGGCCGGCCAGGTCACGGGCATAGAAGGCCTGCTTGTAGGTTTCAGGACGGCCGACGGCGTCAATCACCACGTCTGCTCCGTGGCCTCCGGTGAGGGCGCGGATGGCTTCCACAGCGTCCTCCTGGCGGGAGTTCACGCCGTGGGTGGCGCCGAGGGACTTGCCCATGTCGATCTTGTTGTCGTCGATGTCCACGGCGATAATCGTCGTCGCACCGGCCAGCCGGGCCCCCGCGATCGCCGCGATGCCCACGCCGCCGCAGCCGATCACTGCCACGGACTCACCACGCTTGACCTCGCCGGTGTTGATGGCGGCGCCGATGCCGGCCATGATGCCGCAGCCCAGCAGGCCCACAGCAGCAGCGTCAACCTCCGGGTCCACCTTGGTGCACTGGCCGGCGGCAACCAGCGTCTTCTCGGCGAACGCACCGATGCCCAGGGCCGGCGAAAGCTCCGTACCGTCCTCCAGCGTCATCTTCTGCGTGGCGTTGTGCGTATTGAAGCAGTACTGCGGCTGGCCCTTGGCACAGGCCCGGCACTCGCCGCAAACTGCCCGCCAGTTCAGGATGACCCGGTCACCGGGCGCCACCGAGGTGACATCGGGACCAACAGCACTGACCACGCCCGTGGCCTCGTGTCCCAGCAGGTAGGGGAAGTCATCGCCGATGCCGCCCTGCTTGTAATGCAGGTCCGTGTGGCAGACACCGCAGGTGAGGATGTCCACCAGCGCCTCCCCCGGCCCCGGATCCGGCACCACGATGGTTTCCAGCGACACCGGGGCGTTCTTCTCTTTAACGACAACTGCCTGGACTTTGTGGACCATGGTTCTTGTGTTCCTTTCCTGGATCCGGCCGGATCCGGTGAATCGGCACCAGATGCCAATGTAGCTGACGGGCACTCGCGGGGAGCTGCTGTCACGATGCCCTCGCTCCAGATGATTGCGTAATGCACAACACGATGCGCATGGCGCCTACAGCCGAATATGGCAGGGCCCTCATTCCATGTCAATAGATATATCAGTCCCACAGCAGTTGTTGAACAGTTGTCGTCCGAGGTTTTTCGAGACGCTCCATTACTGCCGGCCCATTACCGCCGCCCTCCCCGCCCGCATTACGTGCAGCAAATTGCGGGCAGTAGGCTGGATGGCATGGCTTTTGAAGAATCTCCTGCCGAGCGGCGCGAAGTGACCGTCCGCCGGGCACCCAAGTACGTTCCCTTCCTGATCCTGGGTGCGCTCGTGGGTGTTGCTGCAGCCGCGGTAGTGGCGTATGCGGTGCCGGGCGATGAGACTTTCGACCCGGGCGCAGTGTTCGGATTCTTCATGGTGATGTTTGCCGCAGCCGGCGCAATTCTGGGCGCCGCGCTGGCTCTGGTCCTGGACCGCCGCAGCGTGAAGCGTCAGGAGAAAGCCGTGGTGGAGGCCGTTCCGGATTCTGAACCGGACACGGATCCCCAGGCTTAGCAAGTCACAAACCAGCGGCCGGAAAAGTCGTACCCCATATCGTGAGATAATCGACCAGTGGCACGCGGCGATGGAAAACTTTCCCATGATCTTCTCCCCGGCGAAAAAGGCCCGCAGGATGCTTGCGGCGTCTTCGGCGTCTGGGCCCCAGGCGAAGAAGTAGCAAAACTTACCTATTACGGGCTGTATGCACTGCAGCACCGCGGTCAGGAGTCGGCTGGCATAGCGACCAGTGACGGCAAGCGGATCAACGTCTACAAGGACATGGGCCTCGTGTCCCAGGTCTTCGACGAGACCACGCTGAACACCCTGACCGGGCACCTGGCCGTCGGCCACTGCCGCTACTCCACCACCGGTGCCAGCCACTGGGCCAACGCGCAGCCCACCCTGGGCGCCACCGCCACCGGCACGGTCGCCCTGGCCCACAACGGCAACCTGACCAACACCGCCGAGCTCAACGCGATGATCCAGGAACGCAACGGCGGCCAGCTCACCGGCGAAATGAAGCAGGGCAACACCTCGGACACCGCCCTGGTCACCGCCCTGCTGGAGGGCGAGCCGGGCAAGACCCTGGAGGAAACCGCCACAGAGCTGCTGCCCAAGATCAAGGGTGGCTTCTGCTTCGTCTTCATGGATGAAGGAACGCTCTACGCGGCCCGTGACACCTATGGAATCCGCCCGCTGGTCCTGGGCCGGCTGGAGCGCGGCTGGGTTGTCGCTTCCGAGCAGTCGGCCCTGGCCACCGTAGGCGCCAGCTTCATCCGGGAGATCGAGCCGGGCGAGTTCATTGCCATCGACGAGGACGGCGTGCGGTCCAAGCGGTTCGCAGAGCCGACGCCGGCGGGTTGCGTCTTCGAGTACGTCTACCTTGCGCGCCCGGACGCCGCCATTGCCGGCCGCTCGGTCTACGAATCCCGAGTGGAGATGGGGCGCCAGCTGGCCCGCGAGAACACGCAGCAGGCGGACATCGTTATCCCCGTGCCGGAATCCGGCACCCCCGCGGCTGTTGGCTACGCCGAAGAATCCGGCATCCCGTTCGCGCACGGCTTCGTCAAGAACTCCTACGTGGGCCGTACCTTCATCCAGCCCTCGCAGACCCTGCGCCAGCTGGGCATCCGGCTCAAGCTCAACGCCCTTGAATCCGTGATCCGCGGCAAGCGCGTGGTGGTGGTGGATGATTCCATCGTCCGCGGCAACACCCAGCGCGCCATTGTGCGGATGCTCCGGGAAGCCGGCGCCGCCGCAGTTCACGTGAAGATTTCCTCCCCGCCGGTCCAGTGGCCCTGCTTCTACGGCATCGACTTCGCCTCCCGCGCCGAGCTGATCGCCAACGGCGCCACCATCGAGGAGATCTCCCAGGCCATTGGCGCGGACACGCTGGCCTACATCTCCGAGGACGGCATGATCGGTGCCACCCGCCAGCCGCGCGAGCGTCTCTGCACCGCTTGCTTCACGGGCAAGTACCCCATCAAGCTCCCCGACGCGGACAAGCTGGGCAAGAACCTGCTGGAACGCACCGACCTGGGCGGCCTGAAGCCTTCCCCGTCAGCGCTTCCCGGTGAAACCGCTGCCCTGGCCGTTGACGCCACCGAGGACCCGGCGGAGAAGCCCGGAGCCACCGGCTGCGACCCGGGCCCGGACTCCGAATTCGAGAACCTGCTGACCGAAGCCGACCTTGTGCCCGACGTACCCGCCGCCACCAGCGCCGACAAGAAAGAGTCCGTATGACTTCCGCTAGCCCTGCCGCAAACAACTCCGGCATCACCTACGCCTCCGCAGGCGTGGACGTTGAAGCCGGGGACCGCGCCGTCGAGCTCATGAAGGATGCCGTCAAGGCAACCCACAACTCCTCGGTGATCGGCGGGGTGGGCGGCTTCGCCGGCCTCTACGACGTTTCCCGGCTGCTGACCTACAAGAGGCCGCTGCTGGCCACCTCCACCGACGGCGTGGGCACCAAGGTTGCTATCGCCCAGGCCATGGACATTCACGACACCATTGGGTTCGACCTGGTGGGCATGGTGGTGGACGACATTGTGGTGGTGGGCGCCGAGCCGCTGTACATGACGGATTACATCGCTTGCGGCAAGGTGGTCCCGGAGCGCATCGCGGGCATTGTCCGCGGCATTGCCGCCGCCTGCTCCGTTGCCGGCACCGCCTTGGTGGGCGGCGAGACGGCCGAGCACCCGGGCCTGCTGGGCGAGCACGAATACGACGTTGCCGGCGCAGCCACCGGCGTTGTGGAAGCCGATGCGCTGCTGGGCCCGGACCGTGTCCGTGCCGGAGACGTGGTGATCGGCATGGCCTCATCCGGCCTGCACTCCAATGGTTACTCCCTGGTCCGGCGCGTCATCAACCACGCCGGCTGGGCCCTTGACCGGCAGGTATCCGAACTCGGCCGCACACTGGGCGAGGAACTCCTCGAGCCCACCCGCGTCTACGCCGCCGACTGCCTTGACCTTGCCCGCACCTTCCCGGTCAGCGCCGGCGCGGCCGTTCACGGCTTCAGCCACGTCACCGGCGGCGGCCTGGCCGCGAACCTGGCCCGCGTCCTCCCCCAGGGCCTCGTGGCTACCGTGGACCGCGCCACCTGGGAACTGCCCGCCATCTTCAAGCTGGTGTCCGAGCTCGGCAACGTGCCCCTGGCGGACCTGGAGCGCACCCTGAACCTCGGCGTCGGAATGGTGGCCATCGTGTCCCCCGAAGCCGCTGACGCCGCAGTTTCCCGCCTGAACGACCGGGGCCTGCCGTCCTGGATCATGGGCACCGTCACCGAGGACTCGGACTCCATCCTGAAGTCCGGCCCGGACTACGTGCAGGGCGCCAAGGGCGTGGATGGCGGAGCGGTCCGCCTGGTCAACGCCTACGCCTAAAACCCTCCATCGAGTGCTCCGTAATTGTCGTTTTCACCCCTGATAACGACATCTACGTGGGCCCATGCCGGCAGGGTTCCCTGGCCGAGCTTGCGAGGTTAGGGAGCCGGTGGGGAGCACTCGATGCGTTTAAGCGACCGGTTCAACCCTCCACTTGGATGAGGTTGAGGATGCCGCCCTGGGGGTCCTCGATGGTGGCCAGTGATCCTACAGCCGGGTGGTCATCCGGCTCCACCAGCACCTCGCCGCCTGCTGCCATGGCGGCCGCCGCCGCCGCCGCAATATCTGCCGCGCCAAAGTAGATCTGCCAGTCGGCTTCTTCGCCTTCATCGGCAGGGACTATGCCCGCCACCTCACTGCCGGCGATGAGCAACGTACTGTAGCTGCCGCCGTCGTGCTGGGGGTACTCGGTGACGCCGTGGCCGAAAAGGTGCTGAAAGAATCCTATGGCGGCCTGCGGCTCGGGCGTGAAGAGCTCAGCCCATGCCAGGGCGCCGGCCTCGTTGAAGAGATGGCTGCCGTAGTGGGTGCCAGCCTGCCAGATACCGGTGGTTCCGCCGCCGGGAGGCGCCAGGAAACCCAGCACGCCGGAGTCGCCCACCTTCTCGGGCCCAAACTGCACGGCACCCCCGGCATGGCCGGCTTCCTGCAGCAGGCCGGCGGCGTCCGGGACCGCAAAGTAGACGTTCCACTCGGCGGCAGTCCCGGCCTCCAGCTGGAGGGGGTTTTGCGGCGCTATGGTGGCCACCAGCTGGCCGCGGACAAAGGCCTGCGCGTAGCTGCGGCCGTCCGGGGTGGGGAAGTCCTGGTAGGTCCAGCCGAAGAGCCGTCCGTAGAAGTCTTTGGCGGCAGCAACATCGGGGGTCTGCAGATCCGCCCAGCAGGGCTCGCCGCTGGCGTATGTGGTCCGAACAGTCATGCGGTCAGGTTACCAACCAATGCCGCAAACAACACGGAAAGCCCGTTGCCGTACCGGAAATCCGGCATGGCAGCGGGCTACGTGATGAAGGCGGTCACCCTATCCGGGTATCACGACTAGCCGATGCGACGGTGGTCTACCTCGTCGTCATCGTCATCCAAATCATCCGCGTACTTATCCACATAAGCCGAATAGTCCGGTTCGACCGGCTCATTCGAGTAACGGCTCGTTGAACGACTATTAGGGCCCGTCAGCTCACGCTGAAGTGCCGAGTAGTCAGTGTTCGGGGAGTAGTACTTAATGTCCCGAGCCTGCTTGGTAGCTTTTGCCTTTTGACGGCCGCGCCCCATGGCGTGACCCCCTTTTGTACTTGGACCGGAGGTGGTCACCTTGGCGATCGGTGAGGCCCCGGAATGTTTGGTCAATTTGTCGTACACCTAGATTACATGCTTTCGGCGGGCCCCGCTTGCCGCCTCGGGGTCCGAACGGCCGGGTGGGGTACCATGACGCACCTCCACCCGCGGGATTCCGGCATTTTTCTTCGGTAGAGTCACTTAAGAACTGCCGGTTTTATCTGGCCTTTGGCGAGCCGCGGAACCAAACACCAGGAGGATGCGCACCCGTGAACCACCAGGACATCCCGCCCAAACCCGCCTCGCCCCCTCAGACCGGAAGCGTGCCAAAGGTCCAGGGCGGTACCGGTCCGGCCCCCGCTCCCGAATCCATCACCTGGTCCCAGCCCCGCCACGATCCCGCACCCGAAAAACACGTCAACAGGAAGCCCGCTTTGTGGAAGGCGCTCTTCGTCGTCGTCATCCTCGCCGTGGCGGGTTCACTGGTATGGCTTGCCGTCTGGCTGAATTCCTCACCGGGCAGCGAGGCGGCAAAGAATGACCCACTGGGCGTGCTGCAAACCGCCGTCACGCCGCCCGCCACTCCCCAGCCCCTTCCCCGCGAGGGTGTTGCACCCACCGCCTACGCGGTCGGTGACTGCTTCAAGGATTTCGATCCACAGGCCCTCACATCCACCGTGGTGCCGTGCGATACCGGCCACTCGGCGCAGCTCGTAGCCACCCTCCACTACCCGGACAGCGCCAAGTATCCAGGGGCCGAGCCGCTCAAGGCCAAAGCCCTGGAAGTCTGCCAGGCGGCAAAGCTCGGGCCGGCCGCCAAGCAGTTCCCACTCAACTACCAGCGCAGCTTCCCCAGCAGCACCAGCTGGGAATCCGGCGACCGCCGGGTGGATTGCTACGTCGCGGCCGACACCGGCAATGTGATTAACGCAAGCGTGCTGCCCTGACGGTTCACCCGCCAGGGCAGCACGACCCGCATCACCACGCCGGCGGCTAATCCTTCCGCCGGACCGACAATCCGGAGCTGGGGGCGCCCGTCATTGTGTCCACGTTGCCCCCGGCCAGTTCGCCAAAGTCCGGCGCCGTATCGACCAGCACGGTGTCGCCGTCGCTGATCTCACCGGCGAGGATGGCCTTGGCCAGCCGGTCGCCGATCTCGCGCTGCACCAGGCGGCGCAGCGGCCGGGCGCCGTAGGCGGGGTCGTAGCCGGACAGCGCCAGCCACGCCTTGGCGCTGTCAGTGACATCGAGGGTGAGCCTCCGCTCGTGCAGCCGCCGCCCCAGTTCGGCCACATGCAGCTCCACGATGTGGGCCAGTTCCTCCACCGTGAGGGCGTCGAACAGCACCACTTCATCGAGCCGGTTGAGGAACTCCGGCTTGAAGGACGCGTTCACCGTGGCCATGACGGCGTTGCGCTTGGCCTCGGCATCCATGGACTGGTCCACCAGGAACTGGCTGCCCAGGTTGGAGGTGAGCACTAGGATCACGTTGCGGAAATCCACGGTGCGGCCCTGCCCGTCGGTGAGGCGGCCGTCATCGAGCACCTGCAGGAGGATGTCGAACACCTCGGGGTGTGCCTTCTCCACTTCGTCCAGCAGCACCACGGAGTAGGGGCGACGGCGGACGGCCTCGGTCAGCTGCCCGCCTTCCTCGTAGCCGACGTAGCCCGGAGGTGCCCCCACGAGCCGGGCCACAGAATGCTTCTCGCCGTACTCGGACATGTCGATCCGCACCATGGCGCGTTCGTCGTCGAACAGGAAGTCTGCCAGGGCCTTGGCCAGCTCGGTCTTGCCCACACCGGTGGGCCCCAGGAACAGGAAGGAACCCGTGGGCCGGTTGGGGTCGCTGATGCCGGCCCGGGCACGCCGGACGGCGTCTGACACAGCAGCAACAGCCTTGCTTTGGCCGATGAGCCGCCTGCCGAGCTCCTCCTCCATGTGCAGCAGCTTCTGGCTCTCGCCCTGCAGCATCCGACCGGCGGGGATGCCGGTCCAGGCGGAAATGACCTCGGCGATGTCTTCCGCCGTCACTTCCTCCGCCACCATCTGTGCGGACTTGTCCGTCACGGCAGCCTCCGCTTCGGCAGCGGCGTTCAGCTCACGTTCCAGCGCCGGGATTTCCCCGTAGAGGATGCGGGAGGCAGCCTCCAGGTCGCCCTCGCGCTGGGCTTTGTCCGCGGCGGAGCGCAGCTCATCCAGCTTGGCCTTCAGGTCACCCACCCGGTTCAGGCCGGCCTTTTCGGCCTCCCACCGGGCATTGAGCGCGGAGAGCTCCTCTTCCTTGTCCGCTTTGTCGGCCCGGAGCGCGGCCAGCCGTTCCACGGAGGCGGCGTCGGTCTCGCCCTCCAGCGCGAGCTCTTCCATGGTCAGCCGGTCCACCTGGCGCCGCAGCTGGTCGATCTCCTCCGGGGCGGAGTCGATCTCCATGCGCAGCCGGGACGCGGCCTCGTCCACCAGGTCGATGGCCTTGTCCGGCAGTTGGCGGCCCGAGATGTAGCGGTTGGACAGGGTGGCGGCGGCCACCAGGGCGGAGTCAGCGATGGACACCTTGTGGTGCGCCTCGTAGCGCTCCTTGAGGCCGCGGAGGATGCCGATGGTGTCCTCGACGCTGGGCTCGCCCACGTACACCTGCTGGAAGCGGCGTTCCAAGGCTGCGTCCTTTTCGATGTTCTCGCGGTACTCGTCCAACGTGGTGGCACCGATCAGGCGGAGCTCGCCGCGGGCCAGCATGGGCTTGAGCATGTTGCCGGCGTCCATGGAGGAGTCGCCCGTGGCGCCGGCACCCACCACGGTGTGGATCTCATCGATGAAGGTGACGATCTGGCCCTCGGAGCCCTTGATTTCCTCCAGGACCGCCTTCAGCCGCTCTTCGAACTCACCGCGGTACTTGGCGCCGGCCACCATTGATCCGAGGTCCAGGGAGATGAGGGTCTTGCCGCGCAGGCTTTCGGGGACGTCGCCGGCCACCATGCGCTGCGCGAGGCCTTCCACGACTGCGGTCTTGCCCACGCCGGGTTCGCCGATGAGCACCGGATTGTTCTTGGTGCGCCGGGAGAGGACCTGGACCACGCGCCGGATTTCCGAGTCGCGGCCGATCACGGGGTCCAGTTTGCCTGCACGGGCCATGGCGGTGAGGTCGGTGCCGTACTTCTCGAGTGCCTGGAAGGTATTTTCGGGGTCGGGGCTGTCCACCTTACGGTCGCCGCGGACGCCCGGCAGGGCAGCGAGAAGCGCTTCGCGGGAGGCGCCGGCGTCGCGCAGCAGGCGGGCCGCGGCATCGTTGCCGGCCGAGAGACCCACCAGGAGCACTTCGGTGGAGACAAAGGAGTCGCCCAGGCGGTCCGCTTCCTCCTTGGCATGCTGGATGGCCTGCAGGGCGGGCCGGGACAGCTGCGCCTGCTGGCTTGAGCCGCCGGAGGTGGCGGGCAGTGCCTTGATGGCGCTGCTGGCCTGGACGCTGACGGCGTCCGGGTCCGCGCCGGTGGCGCGAAGCAGCGCGACGGCGACGCCCTCACGCTGGTCCATCAGCGCCTTGAGGAGGTGGGCCGGTTCCACCTGCGGGTTCCCGGCCGTCGAGGCGTTCATTGCCGCGGCGGAAAGAGCCTCCTGGCTCTTGGTGGTGAATTTGACGTCCAAAGAGAGCTCCTTTCGGGGGCTTGTTGACTAAGTTGAGTCTACTACGCTCAACTTTGGACGGCGAGGTCCAGTAGCCATGTTTGCCCAAGGCGAAATACCTGTCCAGAGCCGGAGGTCCCGCCGCCCTAGGTTCCGTATACGGAGACGGCAGCGGCCTTGACCACGAAGTGCACCGTCATGCCGGGGGCAAGGCCCAGGTCTGCGGAGGCGGCAGGGGTGATGTCCGCGGCCAGGCCGCCGGCGCGGACGCGGATCTGGTCGCCGTGCGGCTCGAGGTCGCTGATGGTGACGGCGAACGAGTTCCGGGGGCTGCCGTGCGCATCGTCCAGGAACACGGAGACGGCCGACGGCGGAAAGACGGCGACGCCGGGAGCGTCCGGCTTGGGCAGCGGGGCAGGGTCGCCGTCCGGGCCTGCTTCCGGGGTAAAGGATCCGTCATCATGGCCGGTAATTCTGAGTCCCGCACTGGTCCGCACCCCCGGCCCGTCCAGGGTGCCCGGAATGAAGTTCAGTCCTGCGAGCCCGGCGGCGAAAGAGCTGCGCGGGCGTTCCAGTACGGCGCGCGTGGGGCCTTCCTCTACGATCCGGCCGTCCTCCAGGATGACCACGCGGTCCGCGAGCATCAGTGCGTCCAGCACGTCGTGGGTGGCGATGATGGCCTGCCGTCCGGCAAGGACCCGCTTGAACAGGCGGCGCAGCAGCGGGGCGGAGTGGATGTCCAGGGCCGCCAGCGGCTCGTCGAGCAGGAGGAGTGCGGGGTCGGCCGCGAGCGCCCGGGCCACGGCCACCCGCTGGGCCTGGCCTCCGGAGAGCTGCGCGGGACGCCGCGCGGCCAGGTCCCCGGCTTCGACCTCAGCCAGCCACCGCCGGGCCTTCTCCTCCGCCGCCCTTTTGGAAACGCCGGCGCTGCGGGGGCCGAAGGAGACATTGTCCAGGGCTGTGAGGTGGGGGAAGAGCAGGGGTTCCTGGGCGAGCAGGGCGGTCCCGCGGTGGTGCGGCGCTGCCCACGTGCGCTTTCCGTCGTCGAGGTCGAAAAGCGTCCTGCCATTGAGTTCAGCCCGGCCGCTGTCAGGCCGCAACAATCCCGCGATGCCGGTCAGCAGGGTTGACTTGCCGGCGCCATTGGGCCCCATGACCGCCACGGTTTCGCCCGGCCGGACTGTGAGGACCACGTCGAAGCCACGCCGGGCCACCACTGCCTGGAAGGACAACGTCACCGGACGTCCCCTCCTGCCGGGGCCGGCGCCGTCGTCCGTCTTCCTGATCCGGCACGGCCCGCTGGCGGGCGCCGGTACGCAAGCGCAACCACCGCCACGGCCACGGCCACCAGGACCAGGGACAGGGCGACGGCGGCGTCCGGGTCCGTTTCGCGCTGCAGGTAGATTTCCAGCGGCAGGGTCCGGGTCACCCCCTGCAGGCTGCCCGCGAAGGTCAGCGTAGCGCCGAACTCGCCCAGGCTCCGGGCGAAGGACAGGACCGCGCCGGACGCCAGCCCGGGCAGGACCAGCGGAAGGGTGACACGCCGGAACACCGTGCCGGGCCGGGCGCCCAGCGTCGCGGCCACGGCCTCGTACCGTGAGCCTGAGGTCCGCAGTGCCCCCTCAAGGCTCACCACCAGGAACGGCAGCGCAACGAACGTCTGCGCCAGGACCACCGCCGTGGTGGAGAACGCGATCTGCAGGCCGAGCACATTCAGTGTCTGCCCCAGCAGCCCCTGCCGGCCGAACGTATAAAGCAGCGCGATACCGCCCACCACCGGGGGAAGTACCAGCGGCAAAAGCACCAGCGAGCGCAGCAGCCCCTGCAGGCGGAAGGTGTCCCGTGCAAGGACCAGGGCCAGCGGGACGCCCAGCACGATGCACAGCAGGGTGCTCGCCGCCGAGGTCCGCAGGCTCAGCCCCAGCGCCGTCAACGACGACGCGGAGGTCACGAGGGGAAGGAATTGTGCCCAATCCACGCGGAGCACCATAGCCAAAAGCGGAAGCACGACGACGACGGCGGCCAGGACGGCCAGCGCCCGGACCCAGGCGGGGATGCCTGAGTAGGCCGGACTTGGGGTGCGCAGGTGGACCGGCAGCGGGCCGGCTTGCTGGCGGGTCATGTGCCGCTTCCTTGACCGGCACCCGGCGGGCCGAATCCCGCAGCCGCGAGAACCTCTTGCCCTTCCGGGCCGGTCACCAGATCCAGGAAGGCCCCGGCCGTGGCCTTGTTCCGGCTGCCGGCAACCCCGGTGATGGGGTAGGTGTTCACCCCACTTGCCGACTCCGGGAACTGGATGCCGGCCACCTTGGACCCGGCGGCCTTGATGTCCGTGCCGTAGACCAGGCCGGCGTCGGCCTCGCCGGAAGTGACCTTGCCCAGGACGTCGGTGACCGCGTTTTCCTCACTGACGGGACGCAGCGCGACTTCGGCCGCCTCCGCCGCCTTGGCCGTGGCTGCCCCGCAGGGCACCTGCCTGGCACAGGTGACGAGTTTGACGCCTGGCCGGGCCAGGTCCTTCAGCGCGGTGATCCCGGCCGGGTTGCCGGGCGGCACTGCGATGGCAAGGGTATTGGTGGCGAAGTTCCGGGGCGTGCCGTCCGTGAGACCGTCGTCCTGCAGCTTCTGCATGGTGTCCGTGTCCGCTGCGGCGAAGACGTCCGCGGGGGCTCCCTGGCTGATCTGGCTGGCCAGGTCCGAGGACCCGGCGAAGCTCAGGGTGACCGTGGTGCCCGGATTTTCCGCCTCGAACGCGCGGGCGAGCTGGGTGAAGGTGGCCTTGAGGGAGGCGGCCGCGAAGATGGTGATGGTGCCGCCTGGCTTGGCGCCGGAGCCGGCCGCGCCGCTGTCTGCGCCTGCGCCGGTGTCCTGGGCCGCTCCACCCGGGGCGCAGCCGGAGAGGACGGCCAGCAGCAGCAGCACGACGGCCGGCAGGACAGCACGCGAAAGGATTCGCGCCGGAAGCGTGGAATCCGGGGCCTGCGCTGTTGACCGGGTCATGCGGTGGCCCGTCACTTCGGGGACTCGATAATGACCGTCGTTGCCTTGACCACGGCGGTGGCCACCGAGCCCGGCTCCAGGCCCAGCTCGCGCACGGCTTCGCTGCTCATCAGCGAGACCACCCGGAACGGACCGCACTGCAGTTCCACCTGTGCCATGACCTTGTCCGTGATGACGTTGGTGACCAGGCCCACGAACCTGTTCCGCGCCGAACTGCTGCCGCCCCTGGGATCGTCGGGAAGCTGGGCCAGCTTCTGCGCATGCGTTGCCAGCTCCAGGCCGTCCACGGCGAGCCGTCCGGAGTCGTCCCGGAGGGGTGTCAGTATTCCATGCTCCGTCCAGCGGCGAACGGTATCGTCGCTTACGCCAAGGAAACGGGCAGCTTCAGAAACGCGAATGAGGGCCATTCCGTGATTCTATTCCGCAAACGCGGCAGTTTGTCCTGCTGCTAGCACTATTTCAGGATTAGCTTCGCAACGTCGTACGAGCTTTGAAGGGCGGAGGGCGGCAATCGGCTCCTTCCGGGACCATCCCGACCGACCCGCCGCAGTTCACTGGCCACAGCGCGGCCCTCCGCTCTGTGGAACAAAGTTCACGGATCTCCGCGTCCATGCGCAGGAAAGGCGGGTAGATTCACCGCATGGGGACACAGAAAGTCTGGGCAGAGATTGTTGAGTGGCTGAGCGCTAACGCACCAGCAACAGCCCGGACCATTCGGGCACCCGCACCCGAAGCACTTATTCGCTCATTCGAAGAGGCAGCACCGAACGGGTGGCACAAAGACCTGTCGACCCTTTATCGGCTCTTCGACGGCGCAGAACCGTCAACCGCAGGGTATATCTTCCCGAACTACCGGCCGCTCCCACTGAAAGAAGCGGGGAAGACACGGCAAATCTTGCTCGACATCTGGGCGCGGGTTGGAGAGGAAGCAAATGCCGTGGACGAACGGGAGAAGAGGTCGCCTCTTTACTTGAATCTGCTCGCCGCCCACGAAGCTTACAGTGGTGCTCCTGCGTCCACGCACCCTAAGCCTTACGACCAGGCACATGCTGAAGCTGAAGAGGCGGGCACACGGGTCTCCATGTTTATCTCATCCTTCCTCCCGGTCGCAGACGACGGCTCCGGCGACTTTCTGTTCGTCGACCTCAGGAAAGGACGGCAGCACGGCTGCGTCAGCGAATATTTCAGGGAGGAGGCCGACTGGCGCCCGGCCATCTGGCCATCTCTTGAAACTCTTTTGGCCCACACTCTGTTGAGCCTGCGAACCGGCCAACCCGCGCTGTCCTTCATACCCACAGTTACAGAGGGCAGGCTCAATTGGGGAATCTCTCCGGCCCGTTGAGGTCCTCCCGGCCACATCTTTGCGGTCGCACAGGCCTGGAATGCTGGACTGATCAAACACTGGGCCGCGCTAGGATCTTTTCAGCAAGCGTCCGCAAGGTCCGGGGCTCGGGAAGGATCACTTGATATACATCGACCCGCCGCTGTGGCCTGCACACGGAACACACTTCTCCCACCTGGTCTCGGACACGTCCCTCGACGAGCTGCATGCATTCGCCGCCGCCTCCGGGATCCCGGAGCGGGCGTTCGACGGCGACCATTACGACGTGCCGGAACGCCGGATCGAGGAGCTGGTGGCGGCAGGCGCGGTTCCAGTGGAGGGCAGGGTGCTGGTCCGCAAACTCATTGCCAGCGGGCTGCGGATCCCTGCACGGCGGCGGAACAAGTCGCTGAAGGTCCCGCTGCTGACCCGCTGGGAAGCCATCATGCCCGGCCACGACGCACTCTTTCTGGACCTCCTGGACCGGTGGAGCGAACCGCACCGCCACTACCACGGCTGCACCCACCTACTCTCCGTCCTGGAGGCGCTGGACCTGCTCACCGAGCCCGGAGAGGCACCCCGGACGGTGCTGCTGGCAGCCTGGTTCCACGATGCCGTGTACCGCGGCTCGGCGGGCCAGGACGAGGAGGAGTCTGCCCGGCTGGCTGAAAGCCGGCTGGCCGGAACCGGGCTGCCGGAAGATGAGGTGGCGGAAGTGGCACGGCTTGTCCGTCTTACGTCGGACCACCGGCCGGAGCCAGGGGATGACGACGGCGCCCTCCTCTGCGACGCGGACCTTTCGGTTCTGGGCGGCGATCCGGAGGAGTACGCCCGCTACCTCGCCGCCGTCCGGAAAGACTACGCGCACATCGGTGACGCCGACTTCTCAGCCGGCAGGGCCGCCGTCGTGCGCCATCTGCTGGAACTGGACCCGCTCTTCCACCACCCGCGGGCCCGGGAACTGTGGCAGGACGCCGCGAACCGAAACCTGGAAGGCGAACTGGCGTGAACGCAACCGGCTCCAGCACACGGCACACGCACTCCGCCAATGCCGCGCACCGCCAGCTCCCTTTCACCGTCAGGCTGGACTGGGGGCTGGAGGGAGCCAGGACGATAGCATCCGGCGCCGACATAGCGCTGGTGGTGGACGTCCTTTCCTTCGGCACCTGCGTCAGCGTGGCGCTGGACCGGGGCGCCGACGTCTTCCCCTACCCGTGGCGGGACGCCAGCGCCGAAGACTTCGCCGCCCATCATCAAGCGCAGCTGGCCGGGCCCCGCGGCGGCGGCGGCCTGAGCCTCTCTCCCGCCAGCTTCCGCGCTGGAGAGTCCCTGGAAAGAGTGGTCCTGCCCTCCCCCAACGGGTCGGAACTGTGCCACGCGCTGGCCGCGGACGTGCCGCTGGTCGCAGCAGTGTGCCTTCGGAACGCCGCAGCCACTGCCGACTGGGTGGCGGCGAACCTTCCGGCGGACGCGGTACTGGCAGTGGTTGCCGCCGGTGAGCGCTGGCCGGACGGCAGGCTGCGGCCCGCCGTGGAGGACCAAATCGGTGCGGGGGCGTTCGTCGCCGGGCTGGCGGCTGCCGGCAGGGGCGGTTACGAAGCTGAGGATGGCAGGCACGGCTACGCGCCGGAGGCCGTGGCCGCCATGGCGGTGTTTGAATCCGCGGAACCGCGGCTGCGCGAAATGCTGCAGCAGTGTTCCAGCGGCCGTGAACTGTCCGGCGCCGGCTATGCAGAGGATGTGGACATTGCCGCTGAACTGGACCAAAGCGATTCGGTGGCCATCCTGCGGAACGGGGCGTTCCGGCCGCTTTGACGGACCGCCGCTTTGACGGGTTTACGGATTGCGGAACCGGATGCAAAACTGCACGAATGAGCCTGCGCATCCAAGCCCTCGCCATTGATTCCACCGACCCCCGGGTTCCTGCAGCTTTCTGGGAAAAGGCGCTCGGCTGGCGCCGCACCCACGAGGAGGACGACGAGATTGTGCTGGAACCGCCGGCAGGCAACGCCGAAGACGGGGTGCTGCCCGACCTGCTGTTCCTCAAAGTCCCGGAGCGGAAGGAACTGAAGAACCGCCTTCACCTGGACCTCCGCCCCGAAGACCAGGACGCCGAGGTGGCCCGGCTGGAAGAACTGGGCGCCAGCCAGGTTTCAGTGGGACAGGGTGCAGCGGCAACCTGGGTTGTCATGGCTGACCCTGACGGCAACGAGTTCTGTGTGCTGCGCGCCCTCCGGCCGGACGAATCTGCCTAGCGGTAGCTGCTGACCGGGTAGTTGCTCACGAACGGCGTATTGGTGGGCACGATCTGCTTGCCCAGCGGCATGAGGGACACCGGGATGAGCTTCAGGTTTGCGATGGCCAGCGGGATCCCGATGATGGTCGCGGCCATGGCGAACGCGGTGACCACGTGTCCGATGGCGATCCAGATCCCCGCCACGAGCAGCCAGATCACATTGCCCAACAGCGAGAAGACGCCGGTGCCGCCTGGCTTGTCCACCACCATCCGGCCGAACGGCCACAGGGTGTAGGCGGCAATCCGGAATGAGGCAATGCCCCAGGGAATGGTGACGATCAGCAGGCAGCAGACCACGCCCGCCAGGAAATAGCCCAGGGCCAGCCACAAGCCGCCGAAAACCAGCCAGATGATGTTCAGAAGTGTCTTCATGCACCTATTGTGCCCCCGCCCCTCTGACAAAAGGCTGGGGGACTCCCCTGATCCTGCCCTGATCCCGGCGTCGGCACGGGTCAGGCGCAGCGCCTAAACCGTGGCCGCTGCCTTTGCCGCGTGGACAAAGGCCCGGACCTTGGCCAGGTCCTTAACGCCCCGGGATGCCTCCACGCCGGAGGAAACATCCACTCCCCAGGCATGCGCGGCCGCTGATGCCTGGCCCACGTTGGCGGCGTCGAGGCCGCCGGCGAGCAGCCAGTTCCGTCCCTGCAGCGCCGGCAGGGCCGCCACGGAGGCGTAGTCCCAGGATTCCCCTGAACCCGGCACGGCGGCATCGATCAGGAGCAGGTCCTCACCCCAGTCTTCGAACTCATCCTGACCCGCACCCATGGTGATGGCCCTGATCAGCTTCATGCCGGCGTCGTGCACTGTTGCCACGTCCGTGCGTGACCGCGTGCCGTGCAGCTGGATCCATTCCAGGCCTGCCGCGCGGGCAATGGCGATGGCATCCGCCACCGGCTCGTCCCGGAAGACCCCGATCGGGGAAACGCCGCTGGGAACCGCTGCCAGCAGGGAGGCAGCCTGCGACGGCGAGACAACCCGGGGGCTGGCGGTGAGCACAAATCCCACGGCATCCGCGCCGGCGTCCACCGCTTCACGCACCGATTCGGGCGTGCTGAGACCACACACTTTGACGAACATTCCCGGCTCCTTCAGGCTGTTTTCGTGATGACCCCCCGCAGGAGAGTAGCAGGCACAGGGCACGCGCTGCGACGCGTGACCACCGCGGGCAACTAGGCTGGGCTGATGCAGATCATCCGCTTCGCTGACCTCAAGGCCGAACCATGGCGCAACGGCGGCGGCGTGACCAGGGAAATCGCACGCAAAGGCGCGGGCGACGGCGGCTGGGACTGGCGGGTGAGCATCGCGGACGTCGCCAAGGCAGGGGACTTTTCCACCTTCCCCGGCATGGAGCGCGTCCTGACGGTCATTGAAGGGGAACTGCTGCTGCTTTCGGTGGACGGCGCGGAACAGCCGCTGGAAAAGTACCGGCCCTTCAGGTTCGACGGCGGCGCGGCCACCGCGGCCAAGCTGCCTACCGGCGATATCCGGGACCTCAACGTCATCACGCGCACGTCCGCCTGCAAGGGCTACACGTCCATCATCGAGCTGTCCAAAAAGCGCGCCCACCCCGTCTTTGAGGGGCAGCTTGGCGTGCTGCTGCAGGGACAGGCGAAGGTCAGCGAAGGCGGGTCCGAGCCGCTGGAACTGGGCCGGTACGACGCCGTGGTGGGTTCCGACGCCGACTCCCCCGAAGTCCTGGGCCGCGGCTTCCTGGCCGTGGTGTCGATCGACCCGGTCACCGCGCAGGGCTGAACTCCTCCACCGCTGCGACGGTGCCCCGCCGGCGCGCCTCCTCGGCCGCGAAAACCACCCCGTGGCTAACCAGCGATTCCGCCAGCCCCGACACCACACCTGACCAATCACCGCCGGCGAGTGCGTTGACCCAGGCCTGAACAAGTCCCCGGTCGCCGCCTTCATGCTTTTCACCTGCCACCGTGGAAACAGCAGCGGGGACCGCATAGGCCGTGCTGGTGCCCGTCAGGAAGTCGTGGACCGAGACCGTGCCTGCTTCGACCGAGATTTCGCCGTGGCTCCCGAAAATCCTGGTGCGCCGCGGGCCTGCTGCGGTGAAGGCGGTGGCGGTGAAGGCGGCCGTTGTGCCGTCTTCGTACTCAATGTTCACCACCTGGTGGTCCACCACGTCGTTGCCTCCCCCGTAAACGCAGCGCCCGTACGGCCCTGTTTCCAGTGCCTGCCACAGCGATTCCCGGGTACCGCCCGGGTCCACGACGTCGGCAAAGTAGGCCCGTGCCGGGTCCGCTGCGGTACCGGCCGGAGGGCGGCCCGGCCCGTAGATCCGCAGGGCTGAATAGGGGCAGCGGGGCTCGGCCGGACAGTCGGTGCAATGCCCTGACGCGCCGTCCGGTGCCTCCTCCGGGCGGAAATGCGAGAGCCGGCCAAAGGAGGACACCCGCACGGGCCGGCTTCCGATGATGAAGGAGAGCCAGTCCACGTCGTGGGTGCACTTGGCCAGCAGGAAGGGGCTGGACTCTTCCTCACGCCGCCAGTTTCCGCGGACGTACGAGTGGGCGAAATGCCAGAAACCGACAGGCTCCAGGTGCTGGACGGAGATGATCCGGCCTACGGCCCCGGCGGAGAGGAGCTGCCGCAGCAGTACCGTCAGCGGGGTGTAGCGCAGGACATGGCAGACTGTGGCCCTGATTCCCGATCCCTGCTGGAGGCGGGCCAGCTCCGCGCAGCCGGCGGGGTCGGGGGCGATGGGCTTCTCCAGCAGTACGGGATAGCCGTGGGCCGCCGCGGCGGCGAACGGCCTTCCGTGTTCCCGGTCGGGGGTGGCAATGATGATGCCGTCCGCCGGCAGCCGGGTGCGGAGCATGGCCTGCCAATCCTCGAAAACACCCGCGGTCGGCACGCCAAGCTCCGCCGCGAGGGTTTCGCACAACTGCCGGCGCGGCTCCGCGATGCCCACCACAACTGCGCGGCCGGTATCCACAGCCAGCCGGGCGTAGGCGGAACCCCGCGCACCGGCGCCGGCAATGAGGAGGCGCACAGGTGTTCCGGGCATTGGGGCGGACGACGGCGGTGCCTCCATGGGTCAGCCGGCGTCAGCGGCGTCTGGGTCGGCGAGCCATTCCAGTGCAACGGCCGCCGTCCAGGACTGGTCCATGCTGCCGAGCGGCTCGCCCGTGAACGGCTCGTAGTACTCAGCGAAATGGCCTTCCATCAGCTGGGCAAGGGAAGCTTCACGCAACTGCCGGTACCGTGCTTCGTCGCCGCGCCGGCGCAGGCAGGCCGCCAGGTACCAGTTCATCACCGGCCAGACCGGTCCCCGCCAGTATTGCCGGGGCTTGAGGCCCTCATAGGTAGTGGAGGTTGATGCCGGGAGCGGGAAGGCCAGTCGCGGGTCTCCCATCCAGTCCGGCCCCTCGAAGATCTCCAGCTGTCGCCGCAGCAGGGCGTTGTCAGCCGTGGAGATCAGCGGGGCGAAGCCGGCCATCGTGGGCAGCCCGATCCAAACATCTGCCAGCACATCCCGGTCCCGCGCAAGCCCTGTGTGTTCATCAACGGTGGCGTCCACGCCCTCCCGGAACTCCTGGGCCCACTCCCGCAAGCGGGGCGCGTCCCCGCGCAGGCCGATATGTTCCGCCAGCGCGGCCAGGTCCTCGTTGGCCGCCGCAAAAATCGCCGACATGAACACGTCCTTGACCTGGAAGTCCAGCACTCCGGGCAGCCGGGCGTCGTCGAACCGGACGTCGGCCATCTGCTGCACCAGCCAGAGGTAGCGGCTGTATTCCTCGTCGCTGGGCCGCTGGCTCAAGTCAGTGACCTTCAGCGTGTCAGTCCGGACAAAGGGCTCCATTTTCCCGGGCCGAACCCTGGAATAGGGTCCGTCGAACCTTGGCGAGTTGTCCATCCCGGACTCCCAGCCGTGGTAGATGGTGAGCAGGCCTGAGCCGTCGCCGCCGCGGCTGCTGCGGAGCCAGGCGTGCCAGCGGATCCACTGCGGCAGCGTCCGCCGGGTGAACTCTTCGGCGAGCCTGGCATCCTCACCGCCGGCCGCCGTCGCGCGTTCCACGATGCGGCGCAGCAGCGTCGCATGCACGGGCGGCTGGCAAATACCGCTGGACTTCACTCCCTCGGGTGATGCTCCGCGGGTTCCCCACCGCTCCACGTCAGGGAAATAGCCGGGGACGTCGGAGAAGACAATGTGCGGAATCATCCCGCTCTCCCACTGCGCCGCGAGGAGGTGGTCCAGCTCCTGCAGGGCGCGGGCAACGCTCATGGTGGACAGGCCGGTGGCCACAAAGGCCGCGTCCCAGCTCCACATGTGCGGGTAGAGGTTCGGTGCGGCTGTGACCATGGTGCCCAGGTCATTCCCTGCCAGGACATCCCTGGCCCGCCGCCGCATCTCCTCAAGGTCCCGAAGCGGAAACCCGGGCGCGTCCGCTTCCGCACTCACGCCGTCAGTCCCAACTGGGTTTCGGTGTCGAAGAAGCGGAGGGCGCTTTGCTCGAAGCGCAGCCCCACCGTCTCCCCTGCGGAAACCTTGGCCGTGGCGGGGACCTGGACCTTGACGGTCTGGCCACCCAGGTCCACCGTCAGCAAGGTGGCGTGCCCCAGCGGCTCCACCACTTCCACCGCCGCGTCCAAGGAACCCTCCGAGCCCCGCTGCTCCAGGGAAATATTCTCTGCCCGGATGCCCACCATGACCGGAGTGCCGCCGGTGCGCGCCGCTGCCCGGGCCAGGAATTCGGGCGCCGCGATGCTCTGGCCGCCCACTTCCAGGGCACCCTGCTGGGTGATCCGGCCGTCCAGGAAATTCATGGGCGGCGATCCGATGAAGCCGCCCACGAAACGGTCCGCCGGCTCCTCGTACACCGTGATCGGGTGCCCCAGCTGGGCGATCTGGCCCTTCTTCATCACCGCAACCCGGTCCGAGAGGCTCATCGCCTCCACCTGGTCGTGGGTGACGTACAGCGTGGTGGAACCAAGCTGCTGGACGATCTTCTTCAGCTCGGCGCGGAAGTCGAGGCGAAGGAGGGCGTCGAGGTTGGACAGCGGCTCATCCATCAGCAGCACATCGGCGTCCATGACGATGGCCCGGGCAACGGCCACCCGTTGCCGCTGGCCGCCGGAGAGGTTGGCCGGATAACGGTCCAGGTACGGGCTCAGTTGCAGCAGGTCCGCCGCCCATTTCACCTTCCGCTCCAGCTCTTCCCGCGAAACCTTCTTCATCATCAGCCCGAACGCAATGTTGGTGCGGACATTCCGGTGCGGGAAGACGGCATAGGACTGGAAGACCATGGAAAGGTTGCGGTCCTGCGGGGGAAGGTAGGTCACGTCCCTCCCGCCGATGGAGATGCTGCCCTTGTCCGGGAAGTCCAGGCCCGCCACCATGCGCAGCAGGGTGGTCTTCCCGCAGCCGGAAGGTCCCAGCAGCACCATGAACTCGCCCTCCGCCACCTCGAGGGAGACGTTGTTCGTGGCCAGCTCCGTGCTGCCGGGGTAGGTCTTGTGCAGACCCTTGATGGAGATGTCAGCCATGGGACGGCCTCTCTGGGACGCAATCAGCGGATGGTGGAGCCCCACATGTTGGTGAGGTAGCGGCGCATGAAGAAGATGAAGACCAGGGCCGGGACCACCAGCAGGAAGCCGCCGGCGAAGCGGTAGGCGAGTGGCGATTCGGCGAGGGAGCTGAGGACCTGGGCGGGGAGGGTGCGCTGGTTCAGCGTCAGGATCGACGCACCCAACACTTCGTTCCAGGACATGACGAACGTGAAGATGGAGGCCGCGGCGATGCCGGGTATGGCCATGGGCAGCACCACTTTGAGGAAGGCCTGCACCGGGCTGCAGCCGAAGATCCTGGCCGCTTCCTCCACGTCGCGCGGAACACCGAGGAACACCGAGGCGGTAATCAGGATGGTGGTGGGCAGGGCTAGTGCGCTGTGGAGCAGGACGACGGCGAGGACGCTGTCGTAGAGCCCCGTCTGCAGGAAGAGCTGGGCCAGCGGCACGGAAAGCACGACGATCGGCAGGGCGCGGGTGAACAGCAGGAACAACTGGTAGGGCTCCCTGCCGCGGAAGGCGAAACGTGCCACGGCGTACCCTGCGGGAACACCGATAAGCAGCGACAGCACAAGGGTGAACACGCCCACCTGGACGGAGTTGATCAGGCCTCCCAAAATGCCGGTGGACTGGAGGAAGGTCTGCATGGTCTCGGTGGAGAAGTTGTCCGGGATGAAGCTGAGCGGAAACTTCTGCAGCGACTGCCGGCTGGACATGGCCGCCAGGGCGATCAGGTAGATGGGCAATGCCATGAAGAGGGTGATCAGGATGCAGGCCACCTGGAGGAGCACCCGGTTGCGGCGCCGCCGGGCCAGGGGCCGGCGGTCCACCCCGGGTTCAGGCCGGCCGGTCCCGGCAGTGGTCCTGGACGTCGTCGCGTGGCTCATCGTGCCGCCTCCGTCTGGTCCCTCAGGAGTTTCAGGTAGCCCACGGCCGTGACCATGGACACGGCCATGACCACCAGGGCCAGCGCGGATGCCACGTTGGGATCCTGCAGACCCGTGTACCAGCGGTAGGTTTCGCCCACCACCAGCGGAAAGTTCTGGCCGGTGAGGGCGAGGGCCACGGCGAAGGTCTGGAAGGCCAGGATGGTCCTCAGGATCAGGGCTGTTTGGAGGCTTGGGCGCAGCAGCGGCAGCGTCACGTGCCACAGCCGGTTCCAGAAGCTGGCCCCGAAGACGCCGGCGGCTTCCTCGTAATCCTTGGGGATGGACTGCAGGCCGGCCACGACGATCACGAACACCAGCGACGTGGCCCGCCAGACCTCCGCGATCAGCACGGCACCGAACATGGACGGGTAGTTGTCATACGCGAGCCAGGAGACAGGCTGCATGCCCAGGGACGCCAGGAGGGAGTTGAGGTAGCCGCGGTCCGTGAAGACGGTCAGCCACACCAGGCCGGCAGCGAGGTCGCTGACTGCCAGCGGGATGGCCCAGATGTAGAAGTAGGCAGACGCCCCCCGCGGCTTGGCCCGGATCAGCAGAGCCATCGCCAGGGCCAGGACAAACTGGATGGGGATCATCACCACGATGAGCAGCAGGGTGTTGCCCACGGAGGACCAGAAGTATGGGTCCTGGGACATCCTGGTGAAGTTCGCCGTTGTCAGGCCTTCGGGGCCGCCGAATGCCTGCAGGACGCCGCTGACCATCGGCCAGCCGAAGAGCAGCGTCATGAACACGATTGACGGGGCAATCAGCAGCAGCGCAGCGGAACTCCCCCTCCTCCTGGGTGCACGGACTTTCGGGCCCGGAGGGGGAACATGCGGCCTGGCTGCCGCAGGCGCATCCGGGGCGGCCATCACGCGACCTTGCAGGGGGACGTCTTGGGATCCGGCGCCCAGCACGGGACGTTGAGGGTGTCCATGATCTTGGCCAGTTCCGCGCCCTGCTTGTCCAGCGTGGCCTTGACGTCCGAGTTGTTCAGGCAGATCTCCTGGAAGCAGTTCTTGAACAGCTGGGAGACCTGGGGGTCCTTGTCGCCCAGGCCCACCGGCGGCAGGGCGAGCAGGGCGTCCGAGGCCTCCTGCTGCGCCTTGACAGCCTTCGCTTCAAGGGCCACGCCGCCGGGGAGGTCGCCGCCGACGTCCGTCTTCACCACGGGGAAGAAGGAGTTGGATTTCAGTGTCTCAATCTGCGCCTCGGGCTTGGACAGCGCCTTGATGAGCTCGAAGGCTTTGTCCTTCTCGGGCGAGCCCTTCGGCACCGCCATGCCGCCCACGATCAGGAGGTAGCCCCTGCCCTTGGGCCCGGAGGGCGCCGGGACCATCTGCCAGTCGTCCGGCTTGTCCTTGACGGCCGTAATGAGCCGCGCCACGTGGTCCCAGGCCACCATGACCTCGCCGTTGGCCAGCGGCTCCTGCATGAAGTCGTAATTGGTGGAGGCCGGATTGGTGTTGGCCCAGAGCTCCCGCATGTACGTCCAGGCGCTGACGGCATCCTGGTTGCGGAAGGTGGTGATTTGCCCGCCCGTGAAGCTGGGAAGCAGGAAGCCCTGGTAGAAGCGGTGGTGCAGCCCTTTGGGGCCGGCCGGAAGGCCGAAGACGGGCCGGCCGCTGGCTTCCTTGGCCGCCTTGGCCCACGCCAGGTACTGGTCGTACGTGAGCTTGTTGACGTCAGCTCCCGACGGCAGCCACTGCAGGGCCTTCTTGTTGACCGCCAGCACGTACGTGGCCTGGATCCAGGGGATGTACCGGGGAACATCGGTGCCTAGCTTGGCCAGCTCAGCCACGTCCTTGGAGTAGCCGGCCGAGGACAGGTCCTTCATCAGCGAGCTGAGGTCCTCCAGCTGCGAGGCGAAGGGGGCGAGGTCGCCGTGGAGCCCCCCGGCGATGCCCACCTCGACCTTCCCCGCGGCGAGCTGGGACTTCAGCGTGGTGTTGAAAACGCCGGTATCAACGGGGTTGTAGGCAACGCTGATGTCCCCCGCGAATTTCTTGAGGGTGGCCTCGTACTTCTGGCGTTCCTCCACCGGGGAGAACTGCGTGGAGAGGAAGCTGACGGATCCCTTGCCGCCGCTTCCGCTGGTATTCACCCCGCAGGCTGCAAGCACCGGGCCGGCCGCCAAGACCGTAAGGCCCCCCTTCAACAATGCTCGCCGGCTGACGTCGTGGTGGGCGGTAACGGACATTAGAGCCTCCTGGGGGTGAAGGACTGCTAGGTTTTTTGTCTGATGATCGATCATAATTGTGTGATACAGATCACGTCAATGATGGGCGCGGCAATCCGCGTACCCCCAGTGGACGGATCAGACGCATTAGGAAAGGAAGCCCGCCGCAATGACGGACCAGAGGACGTTGGTGGGAGAGGTTGCCCAGCCGCCGGCGGGCCCAGCCACCAGCGCCGGGCACCTGCTCCAGCTCCTGCGCTCCAACGCCGCTGGGTACAGCCGGGCCGACCTGCTGGAAATCACCGGGATGGCCCGGTCCACCCTCTATGAGCGGCTCGATGCGCTTTTCGCGGCCGGACTCGTTTACGAGTCCACTCCCCTGCGCGCACAGCGTGGCCGGCCGCCCCGCTCGCTCCGTTTCGATGACCGCAACAAACTGGTGCTGTGCCTGGAAATCGGCCATACGCATGCCGGCATCCATCTCTTGTCCCTGGGCAGGGAGGTGGTGGCTTCCGCCCGAATCCCCGTGGAGATCGGGAACGCCCAGGAGGTGGTGGTCGGCCAGGTGGTCGGCGAGGCGCTGCGGCTGCTCGACGGCCGGCAGCCGGTAGGGGCAGGAGTAGGACTGCCGGCTCCCGTGGACCCGCTCCACCGCCTGGGGCTGGAGCGGACCGTCCTTGCCCACTGGGACCTGCAGCTGTTGCAGGAGGCAATGGAATCCATGCTTGACTGCCCGGTCCTGCTGGAAAATGACGCCCGGTCCATGGCGGTAGGTGAGGTCCGGGGCCCCCTCGACTCCCTGGTCGCGGTGAAGGTCAGCACCGGGATCGGGTCGGGGATCATTGTCCGGGGTTCGCTGGTGCGCGGTGCCCACGGCGCCGCCGGGGACATTGGGCACGTACGCATCCCGGAGGCCGCCGGCTGCCGGTGCCGCTGCGGCAGGGACGGCTGCCTGGCGGCGGTGGCTTCCGGGCGCGCACTGCTGGCCAATCCGCAATTTGCGCACTACGGGACGCTGCGCCGCTTCGTTGACGCCGCCGACGAGGATCCGGACGTCCGGGCCGCAATCGCGGCGGCCGGAAGGGTGCTGGGACGCGCCCTCGCCGCCATGGTGGGCACGCTGAACCCCGGCCGGGTAGCGGTGGGCGGGCTGGTGGGAGTGCTCCCAAGCTTCCTGCAGGCCTGCCGGCAGCAAATCCTCACGGACGCCTTCGAACCTTCCCTGGTTGATCTGGAGATCGTCCCTGCGGACAGCCGCAAGGCCACCGCGGTGGGACTTTGCCGGCTCGTGGAGGAAAGCCTCTACGCGCCGGAGCGGGTGGAACAGCTGCTGTCCCAGCACGGCGGCTGAGGACGCCTCTGGGCATGCCGCCCACTGCAGCTGGTGAGGTTGGGCACCAAGGTGGCCCCCGCCGTCGTGCCTTGCTACCTTGGAATCCAAGGCTCCATCCCGAGCCTCCGGACGACGGTTCAGTACCCGGCACGCGACAAGACTGGCCAAAGGATCTGGTCATGTCCTGGTTAATCCTCATACTTACCGGCGCGCTGGAGGCCGTCTGGGCAGCCGCCCTGCACCGTGCTTCCAAGGCTTCCGGGCGCCGGCGCCTGGCCCCTGCAGCCCTGTTCCTGGTGGCCGTTGCCGCGAGCACCGGCGGCCTGGCGGTGGCGATGCAGACCATCCCCACCGGCACGGCGTACGCGGTGTGGGTGGGGGTGGGCGTGGTCCTGACCTCCGCCTACGCGATGGCCACCAGGGTGGAACGTCCGACGGCGGCGCGCCTGCTGCTGCTGTCCGGCATCGCCGCGTGCGTGGTTGGGCTCAAGGTGGTGGCGTGACGATGAAGCGTTCTGTTCCCTGGCTGATGCTCCTGGCCTCCGCTGTCCTGGAGGCAGTCTGGGCCACGGCCCTGGGCCTGTCCGACGGTTTCAGCAGGCCGCTGCCCACGGTCGTCTTCGCGGTCACCGCAACCCTGAGCATGCTCGGCCTGGGCATGTCCATCCGGAGCATTCCACTGGGCACCGCCTACGCCGTCTGGGTAGGCATTGGCGCCGCGTTGACGGTGGGCTGGGCCATGGCTACCGGAGTGGAACCATTTAGCCTGGTGAAGCTGCTGTTCATTGCCGGCATCGTGGGCTGCGCCGCCGGCCTCAAGGCGCTGCCTGCGAAGGACGCGGCGCCTGCCCTCACCAGTGACTAGGCTTTTGCCATGGACTCCCCCGAGATCACCAGCGCCCTGGACGCGCTGCGGCGCAGGATAGCCCCCGGAACGCGCACCATCCTGGGCATCGCCGGGGCGCCAGGGTCCGGGAAGTCCACCTTTGCGGCGTGGCTGCAGGAGCAGTTCACTCCGGGGACATCGGTGGTGGTCCCCATGGACGGCTTCCACCTGGGCAACGCGATCATTGCGGGAACCCCGCTGCGGCAGCGGAAGGGCGCCATTGATACATTCGACGCCGGCGGCTACCTTTCGCTGCTGCGGCGCCTGGTGCGCCGGGACGAGGCCGTGGTTTATGCGCCGGAGTTCCGCCGCAGCCTGGACGAGCCGGTGGCCGCGTCCATCGCCGTGCCGGCCGACATCCCGCTGGTCATCACGGAAGGCAACTACCTGCTGGCGGAGCAGGAACCATGGAAAGAGGTACGGGCGCAACTGGACGAGGTGTGGTTCCTGGAAACGCCGCCAGCCCTGCGGCTTCAGCGGCTGGTGGACCGCCACGTGTCATTCGGGATGGACCGGGAGGCCGCGGTGGCCTGGGCCAACGGACCCGATGAAGCAAATGCCCGCCTGATCCAGGCCACCCGCCCGGCCGCGGACCGCATCATCCCCTGGCTTTGATCAAACTTTTTGGAAATAAGGAAACGAACAGGAGCACCCATGGCAAACACGCCCACTAATCCCGGCGGCACCGTTCAGCTCGGCGACGGCCTGGCCGTCAGCCCCCTGGGTTTCGGGGGTATGGCCCTCACCCCGGTATACGGCGAGGTAGACCCGGCAGAGGCACTGCGGACCTTGCACCATGCCGTCGATGCAGGTGTCAGCTTCATCGACACCGCGGACATTTACGGTGGCGGCAGCAACGAGGAACTGATTTCCCAGCTGCTCAGGGACCGGCGGGATGAGGTCCAGCTGGCTACCAAGTTCGCCCTGGTGGGCACGCCCACCGACGGCTACACGGACATCCGCGGGGACGCTGAGTATGTCCGGCAGGCCGTGGACCGGAGCCTGCAACGGCTGGGCACCGACGTCATCGACCTCTACTACATGCACCGGCGCGATGTCCGGGTCCCCATCGAGGAAACCGTGGGCGCCATGGCCGAGCTGGTCAAGCAGGGAAAGGTCAAGCACCTGGGCCTGTCCGAAGTGACGGCGCAGGAGCTGCAGGACGCGGCAGCGGTGCACCCGATCGCCGCGGTCCAGAGCGAATGGTCCATCTGGAGCCGCGACGTGGAACGCCACGTTGTTCCCGCCGCCGCGGCCCTGGGCGTGGGCTTTGTCCCCTACTCCCCGCTGGGCCGCGGCTTCCTCACCGGAACCGTTGACACCGCAAGCCTTGGCGAGAAGGACTTCCGGCGGAACATTCCCCGCTTTGCCCCTGATGCCGCAAGCGCCAACGAGGCAGTGGTGGACGCTGTCCGGTCCGTGGCGGACCAGCTTGGCGCCACTCCCGCGCAGGTGGCGCTGGCCTGGCTGCCCGCCCAGGGAAGGCGCCTGGGCCTGCCGGTCGTTCCCATCCCCGGCACCCGCAAAGCCGCACGGATCGACGAAAACCTTGGCGCACTTGCCCTGGACCTCACCCCGGCGCACCTGGAGGCCCTCGACGCAGCCTCGGACGCCGTTGTCGGCTCCCGTTCCGCGGACCCCAAATGGGTGTCCGAAGGGCGCGAATAAGCGCAGTCTTCCAAAGCCAACACCCCCTGAACTGACCACCACCCGAAGGAGCCCCATGCCTGCCATCGTCCACTTCGAAGTACAGATTGACCCCGCCCGCCGCGACGACGCCGCGAAGTACCTGTCCGAAACGCTTGCGGCCACCCGCGCCTGGCCCGGCAACCAGGGCATTGAAGCGCTGGTGGACGACGCCGACCCCTGCCACATCCTGGTGGTGGAAACCTGGGCCACCGCCCAGGACCATGACGACTACGCGGCCTGGCGGAGCACGCCGGAAGGCAAAAGCGGGCTGCACGAGATCCTGGCCGCGCCGCCGTCCAAGCAGGTCTACTCAACCACCATGCCGCTGGAGCTGTAGCCCGTGCTTGACTCACTTCTCTACGACCTGCCGGCCCTGACCATCCGCAGCATTTCGGTCAGCGGGATGGACAACAACGTGTACCTGCTGACGGCGAAGGAGAGCGGCGCGCAGTTGCTGATTGACGCCGCTGACGATTTGCCTGCCATCCAGCAACTGCTGGCGGACGGGGCCGCGGACACGTCTGCGGTGCCCCGGCTGGCGTTGATCGCCACGACACACCAGCACTGGGACCACGTCCGCGCGCTTAAGGAGCTGGTGGAAGCCACGGGGGCGCGGACGGCAGCAGGCGCGGACGACGCGGATGCGCTGCCGGTTCCCGTGGACCGGCGGCTTGGGCACGGGGACAAGGTGGCCGTGGACGGCTTTGAGCTCGCGGCCGTACACCTGCGCGGTCACACTCCCGGCTCCGTCGCGTTTGTCTACCAGGACCCCGAGGGGCCCACCCATATTTTCTCGGGGGATTCGCTGTTCCCCGGCGGAGTGGGCAACACGCAGAAGGACCCGGAACGGTTCAACCAGCTCCTGTCCGACGTCACCGAGCGGCTGTTCGGCGCCTACCCTGACACAGCCGTCGTGCATCCGGGCCACGGCAAGCCCACCACATTGGGAGCCGAGCGGCCGCACCTGGAGGAGTGGCGCGCCCGCGGCTGGTAGCCGTTTAAACGCATCGAGTGCTCCGCAATTGTCGTTATGACGCGTCTAAACGACAACTACGGAGCACTCGATGTTGGGCGAGGGAACCGGTGGGGACTAGCGGCTGCGGCGTTCGTTCGATGCCGGGGCTGACGCGCGGCGCGGGCCGCTGCGGGCGGGACGGCCGGAGCCGCCGTTGCCGGAGGCGCCGCTGCCCGAGCCGTAGGAGCCGCCGGAGGTTCCGCCGGTGTTGGAGGACCAGACGGCCTTGCTGCCGCCGGTTGCGCCTGCACCCGCAGAGCGCTGGCCCGAGGCTCCTGCTGCTGCGCGCTGGCCCGTTGCGGGGCGTCCACTGCGCTGGCCGCCGCCAGAGGCCGGGCGTCCGCCCGAGGCGGGACGGCCGGTGCCGCCGCGGGGGGCGGCACTGCGGGTGATCCGGGAATCACCGCGGCCCTCAGCTGCACGTCCGTCGGAACCGCGGCCGGCCGATGAGCGGCCACCTGCTGCGGGGACGTCGTTGCGGTGGGTGCCGGCAGCGGTGCCGCGGCCGCGGGCGTTGCGGCGGGCAGCGGCTGCTGCCACGGCGCGGTCCTCGTTCTGCTCTGCATTGCGGTCGAAGGCTGCGCGGGCTTCCGTGCGTCCTTCGAAGGCGACAGCCCGGCGCTCGGCGCGGGGAACGTCGGTGCGGGCGGGCTCGGCCGAAACCTTGCCGCGTCCACCACGGCCGCCGCGGCCACCGGCAGACGGTGCAGCCTGGCGGCGTGCACGCTTGCGTTCGGCGTTGGCACCCGTGGAAGTGCCGCCGCCCTGCCTGGGAGCCTTGGCGGCCATCAGTGCGGCGCGGGTGCGCGGGTCCACCTTGTCGGCGATTTCGCCCACCAGGTCAGCCACGATCGGACAGTTGGCGGTGACGCGCTCGAAGTTGACGTCAACGCCGGCAGCCTTCATGAGCTTCTTCACGTCGGACTGCTGCTCGGGCAGCGTCAGGGTGACAACGGTGCCGTCCGAACCGGCACGCGCGGTGCGGCCGGAGCGGTGCAGGTATGCCTTGTGCTCGGTGGGCGGGTCCACGTGGATGACCAGTTCGACGTCGTCGACGTGGACACCGCGGGCGGCGACGTCGGTGGCCACCAGGACGCGGACGTCACCGTTGGAGAACTCGGCGAGGTTGCGGTCACGGGCGTTCTGCGACAGGTTGCCGTGCAGGTCCACGGCGGGGATCCCGGCGTCGGTCAGGGTCTTGGCCAGCTTGCGGGCGTGGTGCTTGGTCCGCATGAACAGGACGCGGCGGCCGGCGCCGGAGGCCAGCTCCACGATCAGCTGCTTCTTGACGGTCTGGTCGTTGACCACCAGCACGTGGTGCTCCATGGTGGTCACCGCGGCCTGCGGATCGTCCACGGAGTGGGTGAGCGGGTTGGACAGGTAGCGCTGGACGATCTTGTCCACGCCGTTGTCCAGTGTGGCGGAGAAGAGCAGGCGCTGGCCCTGGCTGGGGGTCATGTCCATGAGCTTCTTGACCACGGGAAGGAATCCGAGGTCTGCCATGTGGTCGGCCTCGTCCAGGACGGTGATCTCCACGGCCTCGAGGGTGAGGATGCGCTGGCGGATCAGGTCCTCCAGGCGGCCGGGGCACGCGATGACGATGTCGACGCCGGCGCGCAGCGCCTTCTCCTGGCGCGCCTGGGAGATGCCACCGTAGATCACGGTGGTGTTCAAACCGGCGGCCTTGGCCAGCGGCTCGATGGTGGCGTTGATCTGGGTTGCCAGTTCACGGGTGGGTGCCAGGACCAGGCCCATGGGGCGGCCGGGCTTGCGGAAGTACTTGGCTTCCCGCTCAGCGAGTCGTGCTACAAGCGGGATGGCGAAAGCAATGGTCTTACCGGATCCGGTCCGGCCGCGGCCCAGGACGTCACGGCCGGACAACGTGTCCGGAAGGGTCTTGACCTGGATGGGGAACGGCTCAACGATTCCCTGGGCGGAAAGGGTGTCTGCAAGGGCCTTGGGAGTACCGAGGGCAGCAAAAGTAGTCATGTAGTTTTTTACGGTCTTTCTGGCGGTATCCGGGCGGATATCGGCCCCCGATGCCGGTTGGACCAGGGGTTTCGCCGAAGAAAAGTCAGGTGATCAAACCGGGCGCTGTAAATAGGACAGCCGGCCGGGACCAAATGGAACGCGTTCATCGACGCAGGATGTGCCTCTCACATGAAGAAAGCCCACTCCCTGGAAAAGGATCTCCAGTCAGGAGCAGGCGGCATCACTGCACATCAAGTTCCTCAAGTCTAGCATCCCGCGGCCCATCCCACGTTCCGGGCGTTGCCTTCGGGCCCATGGCGGGGCAGTGTTGAGGCATGAGCGAACAGCCGGGGCAGCGCCAGGACAGGCACCACAGCGGGGCGCACCAACACCACGCGTACGACGGCGGCCGTGGGCCGGAGGCGGCAGGCGGCGGCATCGACCCCGCTGCAGTTTGGGACGAGCGGTACAGCAGCAGGGCCCGGCTTTGGAGCGGGAAGCCCAACCCGCAGCTGGTCCGCGAGGCCGGCGGATTGCGCCCGGGGAAGGCGCTGGAACTGGGATGCGGCGAAGGCGCCGACGCCATATGGCTTGCCCAGCAAGGCTGGTCCGTGACCGCCGTCGACGTTTCCGCTGTTGCCCTGGAACGGGCGCACTCCCACGAGCTGGCGGAGCTGGCCCGGGAAAGCGTGTACGCCTCCAACGGGGACATCGGCAGCCGGATCGCATGGCAACAGGCGGACCTCACACAGTGGAAACCGGATACTTCCTATGATTTGGTGACCTCCCAGTTCCTGCACTCCCAGGAACTGGACTGGCGGGTCCCGCTGCGCACGGCCGCCGCAGCCGTCAAGCCCGGCGGAACCCTGCTGGTGGTGGGCCACCACCCGGACCGGCTGCCGCCCTGGGGCAACGACCACCACAACCACATGGAGATGTTCTACAGCGGTGACGACCTGGTCCGTGAGTTGGGGCTTGACGGGCCCGGGTGGCAGATCGAGGTCCTCACCAGCCGGGAGCGGCCAGCCACCGGGCCGGACGGGCAGGAAGCGACCATTGCGGACGTCGTCCTGCGCGCCACCCGCCTGCCCCTAGTCCGCTGAGGCCTTCCTGGCGGTGACCCGCGGCGCCACCAGCGCCGCGGCAACGCCGATGGCCGCGGTGAAGGCGAAGACGCCCGCGAAGGACTGGACCGCCGTCGTAAAGGCAGCGAAGACAATCCCTGTGGCGGCCAGCGACAACGCCCCGCCGAGGGAGTCCGAGATGGACATGGCGGAGCTGTTGAACCCTTCGTTCTCCTTGCTGGACAGCGCCAGTGTCATCACGCTCAGGCGCGGGTAGAGCAGGCCCATGCCGCCGCCGGCAAGGACCCAGCCGGCGAGGGCAACGGCGGCCGGCCAGCGCAGCGCGGCGGTGGCCAGGGCCAGGAGAACAGCCGCGAGGACCATGAGCGACCCCACCTGGACGGCGCGCAGGTCCGGCAGCCTTGAGCCCAGCCGGCCCTGGACTGCGGCGGCACCGGCCCAGGCGAGGGCACCAGCGGTGAGGGTCAGGCCTGCCAGGGTGGGCGGGAACCCGTACTGGTCGATCAGGAGGTACGGCAGGTAGACCTCCGCGCCGAAGAATGATGCCGACGCCAGCCCCCGCGCCAGAATCACGCTGGGCAGTCCGCGGCGGGCGGTGAGGGTGCCGGCAGGCACCAGTGGCCGGACAGCCACCAGGGCCAGGACGACGGCGGCGCACGCCACGAGTGCGGTGGCGGCGGGAAAGGTGGGGATGCGGACATCGGCGGAGAGGTTCAGGCCCAGCACGGCGAGCGCGGCCAGCACCGCCCACCCCAGGCGGCCAAGGGCCCACGGCGGGACGTTTCCTTTCGGGCGGTCTGCCGCCTCCAGACCGTCCGGCTCACTAACTCCCCGCAGTACCGGAGCGATCATTGCCAGCGCCGCAATGACCAGGCCCACCACGCCCAGGAACACCCAGTGCCAGCTGAAGACCTGGGCCACGACACCGGCTGCGAAGGGCCCCACCAGGGACGGGATCACCCACGCGGCGGAGAACGCGGCGAAGATTTTCGGGTGAAGCGGCCCGGGGAAGAAGCGCGCCACCAGCACGTACAGCGCCACGGTGAGGGCGCCACCGCCGAGCCCCTGGACCAGCCGGCCGGCCACGAGCATGGGCATGGAAACGGAGGTGCCCGCGATCAGCAGGCCGGCCACGAACAGTGCCACGGAGGTGTACAGCGGCATGGCCGGGCCGCGGCGGTCAGACCAGTTCCCGGCCCCCACCATGCCGATCACGCCGGTGGCCAGCGGCCCCGCGAAGGCCAGGGCGTAGAGGCTTGCGCCGTTCAGCTCCCGGCTGACCAGGGGCATGATGGTGGTCACGGCAAGGGATTCGAATGCGGCCAGGAACACCAGGGCGCAGGTGCCCAGTGTTACCCAGAAGTACGGGGGCCGGAAGATCCCGGTAGCGGGGTGGGCGGCCGGAAGTGTGGAATCCCGCACAGCGTTTCCTAACCAAGTGATCGCGCCCGAACTGGCTCGGGCATCCTGCTTTCAGGGTTGCCGGCTGTCAAGACGCAAACAGCTCGGCCAGCATAGTAGGAAGCATGCCACAGCTTTCGGCATCCCAGGTTTCGACTCCACTCAGTCGCCGTCTCACCACGGACGGTGACGAATTGCTCTGCGAAGGCCTCGAACGGTAAGTACATTTCTGGCCATATGCCTCCACTCGTTGAAGGTCCCAGGTGGGTTCTTCATTGCCTTTTCAGCCGGTAGGTCCATCGCCTTACGCCTCCGGTGGATGGTACGGAGCGATACAGCGGCTGCGAGAACTCCTGCGAAAGCCACTGTGCCCCGGGTGAGCCCTGTGGCCCCAGTCCCCAAATTCTCCAGAAGCGCCGGTATGGCCAGAAGATAGACCAACAAGGCACCCAGAACTGCCGGAAACCACATCAGCGACAGCAACCTCACCCTTCGCTTTGCGAGGAAGATGAGGTCCCCGGTGTGGGAAGCAGCGCACTCGAGCAACTGGTTTTCGAAGTACCCGACCTTGAGGCGGCTCACCTCCAAAGCGGCATTCCGTTCCGCAAGCCAGGCTTCATAGCGGCGGCGCTTGGCATCCAAAAGTGCAGCGGTTCCCTGTAAATCTGCTGCCGGCCCTCCACCGCGCGCCATCGACCGCCTGGCCACCTCCCGCCTTATGGCCTCACCGGCAGCAGTTGGCGTGGTGAAGGAGAATTCAGCTGCCCGGTCGGCCATGAGAACGTCTGTGGCATGCCCGACAGCGGTTGCGATCGGAACTGGGCAGTTGCGGACAGCAAGGGCAACTGCCGGATCATTGAAGACGTCCAGGTCACTCCAATGACCGCCGCCGCGGACCAATACAGCGAGGTCGAAACTACCGGCCTCGCAGTTATTCAGGATAGATGCGAGGTGCCTGGCAGCCGAGTCAGCGCTCCACGTCACTGATTGATACTCGACATCGAGGTCGCCGCTCTGCTGTGCGCGGCGCACGCTTTCCTTGAAATCTGCGAGTCCCTGGCTCTTGTCCGATCCGATCACCAGCACACGCTCCAACGAGTCCGGAAGCAGCCTCCGGGCACTGGCAATTGGGGCGTGGATCCGGTCACCGTCCAGCCTGTTTGCCGGGACACCGGCATGTGCGAGCTGTTGAATGGTCTTCTGGTCCCGGGCGTAGATACGGCCTGCCGGGCTGAAACGGGGAGATATTTTCGTGACGTCGAGGATTAGCTTCTTCCGACGGTCCAACGTTACGGTCGCCTCCAGTTCCAACGAATTGCCCGTCTGGAGTGCCTGCGCGATCGATGTCCCCTTGCTGCGAAGGTATCTGCTGATTACCGGGGCATTCCGGGCGTCAACGCGGGCAGGCAGAACCTGGATCCTGGCGCTTTGAATATCTGCAAGTTCGAAGCGCCATTCAGTGCCGGTCCGCCTGGGCTCCCTGCATTCGCCGAAAATCGATATGGGCGATGTACCGAGCGAATTCCCGACTCCGCTCAAGACCTCCTCGAGGCCTATCAAGTCCCTGCCGAAAGCACGCACCTTTTGCCTGCCAGCAGGCGTGTTTGTTTCCAATTCCGTCTCCCCCAATGCCGATGGCTTCTGCTTGAATCCAACGTAGGCGGAAGCCCGGACATTCTCCTGTCATATCCCCAATTGGCAGGGACATCCCTAGCCCACGTACCGGTTCCGGCCGGACCGGTAGCCGAAGACCGCCGCGAGCACACCCACCACCATGAACAGGACTCCGGCGGGAACGAAGGACCCGGTGGCCTGGTGCAGCTGGCCCACCATCAGCGTCCCTGTGGAGCCCACCCCGTAGCCAACACCCTGCATCATCCCGGAAAGGTGGGCGGCGGTGTGACCGTCGCGGGTGCGGAGCATGATCAGGGTCAGTGCGCAGGCAGTGAGGCTTCCCTGCCCCAGTCCCAGCAGCCCGGCCCATACCCAGATCAGGTCCAGCGGGCCCAGGATGCTCAGCACGAATCCGCTGCCGGTCATCAGGGCCACCACCGTGTTGATGGCGCGCTGGTCACGGAACCGCGCCGCCAGGGCCGGGGCGAACAGGGAACCCAGCATCTGCAGCACGATGCAGACGGCAACGATGAGGCCCGCCGTCGCGCCGTCAACACCCCGCTCGCGAAGGATGGGCGCCAGCCACGCGAAACCGCTGAAGGACATCATGGCCTGCAGCACCATGAAAATGGTTACCTGCCAGGCAACCGATGAACGCCACACATTGACCCCGTCCCGGACCGCCTGGTGCCGGACACTCCCCTGCCGGACAGCCACGGGAAGGAACAGGAGAAGGACGACGGCGGCGGGCACCGCCCAGACCCACAGCGCCTTGGTCCACTCCCCCGTCGCCGTGTAGACCGGGTAGGTAAAGCCGGCACCGAGCGCGGCGGAGGCGCAGATGGCGGTGGTGTAGAGGCCGCCCATGAGTCCCAGCCGGTGCGGGAAATCGCGCTTCACCAGGCCCGGAAGAAGCACGTTGCACAGTGCGATGGCGGCGCCGCAGGCTGCGGTGCCAACCAGGAGGGCAGGCAGGTGGCCGGCACTCTGGCCGGAACCGATGTCAACCGGGCGCAGCAGCAGCCCCGCGGTCAGCAGCGCCATGGCGCCCAGCAGCACCCGCTCCGCACCGAACCGGCGGGCCAGGACCGGGGCGAGCGGCGCGAACACACCCAGCAGCGTGACGGGGACGGTGGTCAGCACCACCACGGACCAGCCGGGCAGCGCTGCCTGGGAGGTAACCTCCGGGAGGACTGCGGAAAGGCTGGAAAAGACGCTGCGCAGGTTCAGCCCGATCAGGACAAGGCACACGCCCAGGTAGGCAAGGGCGCGGCGGCTGCCCACCCGGGTGGGTTCCGCCGGCGGCAGCTCATCGATTTCGGCATCCACCAGGGTGCCGGCTTCCACCAGGCTGCTGCCCGTCCGGGACCGTCCCTGCCCGTCCCCGGAGGCAGCTCCCCGCCGCCGCTTCACCGCTTCGGCATTCGTTGCGTCCGTCATGCGCCCATTCTTGCAGGAGAGCACCGCCGGCCTTGTGGGAGGGCACGGCCGGGACGTTTTCCACATACGGAACAGAGTGCCTTCCGCGCCCTCCCGCAGCTTCGTAGGTTGTAAGCAGCCGCCGCCCGGCAGAGGGCCGCACCAACCCACGGGAGCACCATGGAAACCACACCGCCGCCGGACTCACGCCCCGCGCCGCCGCAAACCAATTCCAGGAACGCACCCCCGGCCGGGACCAGCCCGCCTTCGGCCCTGCAGGGGCACCGTGACCAACCGCCCCCGGGCGCGCCCGGCAGCAACCTGCCCGGCAACAACCTACCCGGCAATAATCTGCCTGACAACGATGGGCCCGGGAACAAAGGAACAAACAGCCTGGTCCTGGCGATCCTTGCCCCGGCAAGCATGATCCTCACCGCACCTGCTTCCATGTTCGCCATGTTGATGACGTACTCAGATGACGGCTCCTCGAGCCGGCAATGGGTGACTCCCCTGGTGCTGTTCAGCCTGCCTCTTCTCTTCGCGTCGCTCTCCCTGCGGCAGGCAATCCCTGCACTGAAGCTCTCACCGCGGAGATCAGGCAACTGGACGGCGGCAGCGGTCGCCCTCTGTATCTGCGGCCTGGTCTTCGCCCTGGCGCTGGGTCCGGCGCTGGACAACGTGGGGGTGTTCTGACCCTTCCAGTCCCGGACTGGCCCCGCGGCGCTATTCTGGATGGGATGAGCGAATCCCCTGAAAACCCCCAGCAGCCGCATGTTCCCAGGCCTGTCACGCCCGGCACCCAGGCGTCCTTCGGCACCTACGGCGGCCGTCCTGTCAGCTTCGTGCGCCGCGGCACCCGGCTGCAGGGCCGGCGGCAGGCCGCCTGGGCCGAGCACGCCGAACGGTGGGCGGTCAACGTGCCACGGCACGTGGCCAACACCTCGGTCCACCCCGACTACACCTTCGACGCTACCGCGGAGTTCGGCCGCGAGGCTCCGCTCATCGTCGAGATCGGTTCGGGCCTTGGCGATGCCATCTGCCATGCGGCCGAACAGAATCCGGACACCAACTTCCTCGCAGTGGAGGTCTACACTCCGGGGTTGGCCAACACCATCATCAAGATCAACAGCCGGGGCTTGGACAATGTCCGCGTGGTGGAGGCAAATGCCCCGGAGGTACTGGCCACCATGCTGCCCGAAGGCTCGGTCAGCGAACTGTGGGTCTTTTTCCCCGATCCCTGGCACAAATCGCGGCACCATAAGCGCCGCCTCATCCAGCCAGAGTTCGCCGGGCTGGCGGCGCGCGCCCTGAAGCCGGGCGGCTTGTTCCGGATCGCCACCGACTGGTCCAACTATGCGGTCCACGTCCGGGACGTCATGGCGGGCTCACCCGACTTCGAAAACCTCCACACCGGCGAGCGCCGCGGGCCCGAAAGCCCGTTGACCCAGGTGTGGCAGTCCGGCGTCGAATCGGTGGTGGGCGGCGCCCCCGTCCGCGAGGGTCGTGCACCGGTGAGCACGGAGCATACCGGCCCCAACGAAGGCGTGGACGAAACGGGCGGCTGGGCTCCCCGCTTCGAGGGCAGGATCCGGACCAGCTTCGAGGCCAAGGCCCACGAGGCGGGCCGGTTCATCTTCGATCTCTGCTACCGCCGCCTCTGACCGCCGCCCCTGATGGGCCCCGCTGACCGGTGCCGCTGACCGGTGCCGCTCACGGGCGCCGGGCGGTGGGCGGTGGGGTCAGGCCACGCTGATTGAGGCAACAATCTCCTTGAGCATCTCCAGCCGGGGTTCCGCTTCGGGGTCCAGGTAGGGCCAGATGACCACCAGGCCAATGAACCGCCCGCTTTCCCACACGCCCACTGTGGCTGCCACCTGGGCCGGGCCGCCGTCGTCGCCATATCCCACCACCACCGCGTAGGCGGCCTTGCCGGGCAGGTTCAGCTCACCCTCCGCCAGGAGGGTGCCGCCGCGTTCCTCAAGGTAGAAGCCTGACATCAGGTGGGCCCAGCCATTGGCCTGCGGCGCATCCTGCACGGACGTGTCGTCCTTGATCACGGTCACCAGGACCCCGCCCAGCAGGCCGTACTGCTCGCTGTTAGGCCCGGCCGTGGAGTCCTCCAGGACCTGGGTGTGCTCGGGGAAGTCTGCAGTGAAGCCCAGCGGGGATTCGATGTGCACTGACATGGGTTTCAGAGCCTCTCGAGCTTGGTGTCGTTGGGGACTTTATAGTACGTGGACACATTGGTGGTGGCCTGGTTCTCAGTCTTGACCTCCACCTCACCCACCTTGACGTCGAACCCTGCCTCGTTCGTTGCGGTCACCACGGAGTTGACCTGGATGGTGGCCGAGCCGGCCTCGTACAGCCGGGCCGCGTCGCGGGTGGCGCCGGCCTCATTGCCCAGGGCAACATTGCGCAGGTAGCTGTCGATGACGGGCCGGTTTTCCGGTGAGTAGTCCACGTCGATCTTGACGGTGCCCTGGGTTCCGGCCGTTACGGTGGAATCGAACTTGGCGGCCTCGGATTTCACCCCCGAGGTCACGCCCTGGGCCACGGTGCCGTCCATGGAGACGGAGACGGAATCGATGTTGTTGCCCTTGTCCAGGTTGACCTGCAGACCACCCTTGCCGGAGGCTTCGAACACGCGGCCGTCCAGGTTGAGCTTGCCCTGGGCCGAGACCTCGCCGCTGGCTGTGGAGGTGCCGTCAGTGAGGTTCCGCTCGTAGGCAAGGTCAAGCTTGGCCCCGCCTGACGCGGTGCCGGACTCGGCCGAGGCATCGAGCGAGAACGTTCCCTTGGCTTTGTCCGCCTGCCCGGTAGCGCCATTGTCCTTCGCCGCATCGTTGATGGTGTCCAGGATGTACCCGGGCGGGTTGCCGGCCACGTCCTTGATTTCGCCGATGCTGTCCGGCGGAAGGTCGCGGTACATCTGTTCGCGCGCTGCCATGGCTTCTTCCACGCTGGCGAACGTGTACTCGCGGGAGACCTCGCCCGTCAGCGTGGCCCCGGCCGTTCCGGTGGTGTCGTTGACGCCCAGGCCCATGTTTCCGTACACCTTCATGGTGGCGGAGCCGTCAGCATTCTCCACCACTTCGGTCCCCACCTCGGCGCCGCCGTGGACCCAGGCGACCCGCGCCTCGATAGAGGCCTTGCCCGTCTCCGAATAAACCGGAATGTCAGCCCTGGCCAGTTCCTGCAGGTGCTGCTTGGCCAGTTGCTGCGCGGCCGCGGGAATGCCGCCATCCATGCGCATCAGGTCTTCGGCGAACGGGCCGTCGCTGCCCTCGCCTTCAATCAGGTATTTCCGGTCGGCATCGGACAGGCCAGCCCACCATTTTGCCTGTTCTTCCGGGGTGGCGTTAAGCATCCGGTCCAACCCGGACTCCAGCTCCCGGCGGTGTTCGGCGGCTGCCCGAGCTGCTTCGGCTTTTTCCGCGAACCACTCCCTGGCCTGGCCGGCCAGCGAGGTCAGCCCGTCCCAGGTGCTGCTGCCGGAACCGCCGGAACCGGCAGTGGACGCCTTTTCCTGTTCGTCGGCGTGCTTCAGCAGGATTTTTGAGTTCTCCCGCAGGCTGGCCACCACTTTGTCCAGGCTGGGCCGGTGGCTGGCGCTCCACTCCTGGCGGAAGCGTTCCCCGTCCCGGCCCTTCCACGGCGCCGACTGGATCTGGCTGTGCAGGGAGCCTGCCCGGCTGCTCAGCAGGGACGCTGCCTGGTCCGCCGCTTTGGCCAACGCCCGCAACTGGCTGACGTCTGCGCCGTAAAAAGTCATGGTGTCCCCCGGGAAAGAGTGCGATGCCTGTCAATCGCTGGTGCTTATGGTTGCACAGCTGATGGAACCCGGCCATGGGGATCCCTCCCCATAGCCGGCGACCGGTACCACGGGGCCCCGGCCGGGCATCCAGCGAAGCACCGCCGGCCCGGCTGTTCGGCACCCGGCCGGCGTGGGACGATTGCGGTGTACGAAGGGCACGCACAGCAGCGCACAACGCGCCTGTCCGAAGGAACGACAATTAAAGAAGAACTGAAACAGGCCGTTGACAAGGCCGAGGACGTCACCAATTCACGCGTCCTTGAGGTCTTTGCCCGGTCCGGATTCGCCGCCAGCGGCATCCTGCACCTGCTGGTGGGTGCCATTTCCATCCGCCTTGCCATGGGCGGCACGGGCCATGCCGATTTCAGTGGCGCGGTGGCGGAACTGGCCACCATGCCCGTTGGGCCCTTCCTGCTGTGGGGAAGCTTCGCGGCCTGCGCCGCGCTGTCGCTCTGGCAGGCGGGCGATGCCATCTTCGACTTCAACCATCAGGCCACCAAGAAGAAGCTCAAGAACAAGGCCAAGGCCGCGCTGCAGGCGATCGTCTACGCCGTCCTGGCCCTGACCCTGTGGCATTTCGCCATGGGCACCGGCTCGGGTGACGACAACCGAAAGGCCGCCAGCGACTTCACCATTTCCATGATGGAGGCCCCGGGCGGGGTGGCGCTGCTCGTCCTGATCGGAGTGGCAGTGGCAGTCACGGGCGTGGTGTACGGCATCCGGGGACCGAAGAAATCGTTCGAGAAGCAGTTGCGGATGCCTGCCCCCGGCCCGGCCCGGACAGCGGTAACAGCCCTGGGCGTAGCGGGCTATCTTGCCAAGGGAACAGTGCTGCTGCTGGCCGGGCTGCTCATCGCCATCGCCACACTCAAGGAACACCCGGAGGATTCCACCGGTCTGGACGGCGGTCTGCGGGCGCTTCGCGACCAGCCGCTGGGACCCTGGCTCCTGGCTGCGGTGGGCGCAGGCCTGATCTGTTACGGCGCCTACATGATCATGCGCGCGCGGCTGGCCAAAATGACCAGGTAACCTGCGGCAGCGTGGTTAGGTTGAACCATGCCCCAGGTACGTGCCGAACGTGTGATCCGCATCGACCCGGAGACGGCCTTTGCCTTCTCCCAGACCACCGGGAACTTCCGGCTCAAGTGGGACCCCTTCATTTCCGCCCAGGGCTTCCTTGACGGGGCGCAGGCGCCGGGAAAAGGCGTCCGCACCCGCACCAGGTCGCGGCTTGGCCTGGGCATGGTGAGCCAGTACGTCTCCTACGCACCGCCCCGCAACGTGGGCATGACCATGGTGTCCGGGCCGTGGTTCTTCACCACCTTCGGCGGCGGCTGGCGTTTCAGCGCGGACGACGCCGGCACCCGGGCAGTCTGGAAATACACCTTTTCATGCCGCCCGGCCGTGCTGCGCCCACTCATGGAGCGGATCGGCAGCCGGCTGCTGGGCTACGAGATCGAACGGCGGATCGAGGCCTTCGCCCGCGCCTGTGAGGACGAGGCCCTGGTGGCGGAGTTCAGGGCACTCAAACCCTAGGGAACCGTGATGACCGCTACGGAGCGCTGGGCGCCGTCGCGCAGTTCCACGCTGGAGATGCTGCCCAGCTGGAGGGGCGTCGCCCCGGTCACCTTGACCTTTCCGCTGGGTGTGGCCGTCCAGGCGCAGGCCCGGTCCTCTCCGCCGGCACGGTCGCGCACCCACAGGGAGAGAGTCCCTTCCGCGGGCAGGCTGCTGCCGCTCACCGCAAGCTCGGTTCCCCACGTCTTCCGGGCCATGTCGATGTTGACCTGCAGCCCTCCTCCTGACGCTACCGAGTAGGTGGCGTCCGGCTGGGGCGGCCTGGCGAGCAGGGGGCCGGCGGCCAGTCCCACGGCAAGGCACGCAGCGGCAAGGGCGCCTGCCAGCGCCGCCCACCGCCGTCGCAACGTCCTGCGCCGGCGGGCCAGTTCGTCAAAAAGACGGGCCGGGACGCTAAAGTCCGGGGCGTCGCTGCCGCCGGGAACGGCTGTAAGCGCCACAGCGTCAGGCACGGGAAGGGCGTCCAACAGCATGGGTATCTTCTCCAGCTCCGCCAGCTCCTTCCGGCAGGCGCCGCAGTCGTGGAGGTGCGCCTCGAACAGGGTGAGGTCGGCAGGATCCAGGCCGCCCAGAACGTATGCCCCCAACAGGTGGTGCGGGTTGGTGTTCACCGTTCCACCCCCATTTCATCGAGGATGGTGCGCAGTGCCCTCAGCGCGTAGAAGGCGCGGGATTTGACCGTTCCGCTGGGGATGTTGAGCTGGACGGCTGCCTCGTTGACCGTGAACCTGCGGTAATGCAGGGCCACCAGGACGTCCCGGTGTTCCTTGCTCAGCCGCAGCAGCGCCTCCTCCATCAGGACCCGGTTGAGCATCCCGTCAACGCGGCCCATCACCTCTGCGGGATCGGTCAGGCTGCTCTCCAGCGCCTCGGGCGGGCGGCGCTGGCTCCGGCGGTAGTTGTCGATCATGATGTTCCTGGCGGTGCGGTACAGATAACTGCGGAAGCTGCCGTTGATGTCAGGGGCATGCTGCCAGACGCGGAGCACGGTTTCCTGCACCACGTCCTCTGCCAGCTGCGGATCCCTGATGGCGCTGAGCACGAACCGCCGCAAGGCGCTCCCGTGGTCACGGTAGATGGCCTCCACCACGTCGTCGTCGAGCGGCATGCCACTCCTCCCGTCCTGGCCTTGCACAGCGTGGAACGCCACGGCGTCCTGCGCTCCCGGCTGTTACGACGTACGGAGGCAGGAAACGGTTCAATCGTGGAGTTCCACGGCGCACCTGTGAACCATTCTTCACCGGGAAGCGTCGTAGGGGTTAGCGTCCGGTGATTCGACGCCGGGTGCCCGCTCAAAGCATCAGCAAATACACCAACCGGGAAAGTTCAGCCAAGGAGCACACCATGAAACACCATGTCGGGCCAGGCCTTGCCATCCTGGCCCTCGCGGCAGCCCTCTCCGCCTGCGGCACCAGCACCGGCACCACCCCGGCGGCCACCAGCCCGGCCCCGGGTACCACCAGCACCGCCTCCGGCAGCGCATCCGGCGCGGCTTCTTCGTCCAGCACCGCTTCAGCCTCCGCGTCAGCAACGCAGCCAAGCGCCGCCGTCGACCTCAAAACAGCATCCTCATCAGCAGGCAACATTGTGGTGGATGCGAAGGGAATGAGCATCTACTTCTTCACCAAGGACACCAAGGACTCCGGCACCAGCGCCTGCACCGGCTCCTGCCTGGTCCAGTGGCCACCGCTGACCACCACCTCGGGTTCACCCGCGGCCGATGGGGTGACCGGGAAGCTGGGGACCATCACCACCCCTGACGGGAAGAAGCAGGTGACCTTGAACGGCATGCCCCTCTACTACTACGTGAAGGACACCAAGCCCGGAGACGTCCTGGGCCAGGGCGTCGGCGGCGTCTGGTACCTGTCGGATCCGTCCGGCGCGATGATCAAGCCGGCGGGCCAGGGCTACTAATTCCGGCTACTTTAGGGGAACGTCCGGCACCTTGCCGGGGAGCGGGACTTCCGTGGGCACGGAAACGGGCAGCTTGGAGCCTTGTTCCAGGCCCTTCCTGACGTCCTCCGGAACATTGGCGGGCAGTGACTGTTCGGCGGGTGCCTCCGCCGGTTTCCGGGCGGCGGCACCATGGCTGGGAGTGTTGCCCGGCGGCGCAGGAACGTCCGACGGCGCCGCTTCGGCGGGTGCTGAAGCCGGGGCGGGTGCCGCCGGGACGGCGTCCGGGTGGCGGGTTGCCGGCGGCTGCGGCGCCGCGGGCAGGGGCGCGGGCACCTGCGGGACCTCATGGCCGGTGCGCGCCGGACTGGATCCAGTCACGAACGAGGTGACGGCGTGGTTCAGCTGGCTGAAGGATTCGCGGAACCCCTGGTCGGAAGCGGCGGCAACAGCGCCGCCGGCCGCGAGCGACGCGGCTAGCGATAACGTGGTAAGCGTGACGCGGCGCTTGGCCTTGCGGCGTGCAGCGAGCTCATCGGCCGGACGGCCAGTGGGAAGCACGGTGGTGGCAGCGGGTCCTGCGTCGGGAAGCACTGCTGTGGAAGTCCCTGCCATCAACGCCGCGACTTCGGCGGAGGGCTCAGGGGTCTTTGCTGCCAGGGCACCCAGATTGGCCAGGGCGTGACGGAGCTGGCCGTCGTCGTCCATGCCTGCCTCCAGCAGGAGCTGGTCGATGGCCCCGTCATTGCGGGATCCTGCGGTGTCACCCATGATTCGCCTGGTTTCTTTTGAGTGTTTGGACCTTGAGGTTCTGCAGGGCGCGGCGCTGGAGCTGCTTGATGGCTCCGGCGCTCCTGCCCATGATGGCGGCCACCTGGTCAATCGACAGGTCCGCCACGACGCGCAGGGCCAGGACCTCCTGGTGTTCGTCGCTGAGGCCTTCGAGCATCGCCGCGGCGCCGCCGGTCAGTTCCACGGCGTGGTCCTCCGCGGACGGGGAGGTGCGGCCGTCCTGCTGGGGGTCGTACGGTGTCAGCTGCGGCCTGCGCTCCAGCCGGCGGTAGTGGTCCACCATCCGGGCGTGCGCGATGGAAAAGATCAGGGACTTCGCACCCGCCAGGCCTCCGGTGAGGGTGCCGATCCTGGGGTAGAACGCCAGGAAGACATCCTGGGTGACGGCTTCGGGGTCATCCAGTCCCCGTGCCCGGAGGTAGCCCTGCACGGGGCCCGCGAAGGTTCGATAGGCAGCGGCGAACAACACGGCCGGATCCGTTCCGGCTGCGTTGTCGAATATGTCGATCTCTTCTTGGGCCAAAGTGTCTAGCACCAGCGGCTCCTCCATCCCGGGATCCGGCCTGCGCCTTGTCCCGGTTTCCGGTGCGGACTGTCAGTCCCCGCGGTCTTCCAGCTGCCTCGTTGCATGCCTGGCAGGGGTGCACGCCCACTGGCGTGCCACCCCGGCCGGCTGCCTGGACTGCGGCCGCAGCCATAGCGGCGGCCGCAGTCCAGACTAGCCAATGTGCTTTAGCGGGTGGAAACCGACGGCGCGTGCACGGTGTTGCCGCCCGCGGCGGGAACGGCAGGAACGGCAGGAACGGCGGTCTCGCCGTCGACGCCCGGGACCGCCGGGACGGCGGGAACGGCGGGAGCGGACGGAACCTCAGGCTTTTCAACCGCAACGGCAGCCGAACCCTTGGTTTCGGTGCTGGCCTTGGCAGCGGCCTCGGCCTTGGCCACGACGTCGGCGCAGTAGCTCTCGATGTTCGCGTCACCCTGGGCTGCGATGGACAGCGAGGAGAACGCCTTGGAGGAGGCGTTCACGCCGCCGTGGGTGTAGGCAGTGCAGAGGCCCAGGGCTGCCGGACCGGCGGCGTCAACAGCGGTGTTGGCTGCCGCGGAGGCCGTTGCGTCGGCGGTGACCTTTTCGTCGGAGTCGTCAGCGGCGGCGGAAGCGGAGCCGGAGGCCTTGGCGGCGGCATCGGCGTCAGCGGTCTGCAGGGCGCCGGTCACGGCTTCGGTGGCGGTGGGGGCCGGGGTGGCCTGGGCGTCGGCGGCTGCTTCTGCTGCAAGCTTGGGGGCGGGAGCGCCGAAGAGTTCGTGGGCGGTCTGCTGGGCCTGGGCGGGAAGGACGCCCGAAACGGCTGCGGCGCCGGTTCCTCCTACGGCCAGGGTTCCGGCGGCCAGGACTCCGGCGGCGACTTTGCTGGTGGCGAGAACGGTGAACACAGACATCTAACTTCTCCAAACCTAGACAACACATCAGAGTGGGTCCGCCGTGCGGACCCATCACGGACTACATCGCCTGCGGTTGCGGAAAGGTTACGGGCGCCTGGATTTTTCTTTTTCTGCGCCCAAATCGCCGGAAACCCTTCGGGGTCGCCGGTCCGTTCCGGCTATTTCGCAGCGCTCCCGCGATCCGCGGAAGCAGCCGCGGAAGCAGCGGCGCCGGCGCGGGCCACCCGCCTGCCGGCCACGTCAGGAGCCAGTGCCGCCAGGCGCTGGATGTACGGCCCCACCTCCTCATCGTCCAGCACCAGCAGGTCCGGCTGGCCGCGCAGCCAGCGGGCGTTGAGGGCGGTGATGTTCTCGTGTTCCAGCAGCTCCTCGAACTCGCCGTCAAGCTCCTCCATCCGGAGGACGCCGTCGGGAACGGCTCCGCTGCCGACGGGCCCGTCCAGGTAGGCAGCAGCCGTTTCGGCGGTCAGTGCGTGGTAGGCGTCCACGGCGCGGTTGAACAGATCGAGGTGTGCGGCGGCGCCCATGCCCGCCATGCCCTCGCGGACCAGCGCGTCCGTGGCAGTGCGGGCGGCCGCCATGACGGCATACTGCGCGAACCCGCCCTCCAGCGCCTGGCAAAGGTAGAAGTCAACGAAGTAGCTGCGGACGGCCACCGACGACATGTGCTCGGCTCCCACCAGGGCGTTGTGCATGGCGTCGATGATGGCCACATTGGCCTCCACCACCTCCTCATCCCTGCCGTCGATGCTGCTGCTGGTCAGGACAACGGGCTGCTGGCTGGTGGTCATGGCACTCCTTGCTGGGGGGTGGCGGTACGCCGGACGGTTTCACGCTACGGCGGCCTGGTCACGGCAGCATGGGGCAGGAAATGAACGTCGCGCGAAGTTTTCGGGGCCAGCTGGGAGGGCACCCGGCATGGGCCTGCCGCCGGGCGAACTAAGATGGATCAGATAACCACCCACCGGACCCGGCCCCGCCGTGACCTGCCGAAAGTAGCGCGTACATGCCATCCCAACCGGACGAAAGTGCGGAACTGGCAATACAGACACCCGCCATCAATGACCGCTCGCTGGCGGCGGGCTTGGCGTATGCCATGGCCAGCAGGGTCTCAGGCATATCGTTCGACGGCGGCACCGGACTCATGCTGGGAAAGGTCCGGGGCGGCGCCGAGGCACCGTATTCCACCACGGCCAAGCTGGTCCGGAAGGGCGGCGGCTGGAGCTGCACGGTGGGTGTGTGCAGCTGCCCGGTCCGCAAGGACTGCAAGCACGTGGCGGCCCTGCTCTTCGCGGCCGAGGACAACCCGGCCATCCGGGTGCAGCTGCTGGCACCGTCCACCTCCACGCAGGTGTCCCGCGCCCCCTCGGCGGCACTCTCCGACTGGGAGCAGGCCCTCAGCCCGCTGATCTCCCAGCCCGGCTCCGCCCCGTCCACCAGCGGAGTTCCCCTGGCCCTGCAGTTCGAGGTGGAGGAACCGCCGCCGCATTTCTCCTACACCGGCCGCCGGGACCCGGTGCGCGGCGTGCGGCAGCTCAAGGTGCGGCCCGTGATCATGGGGGCCAAGGGCAAGTGGATCCGCGGCGATGTCTCCTGGAACACCCTGAGCTACCTGAACTTCCGGCGCGAATCGAACCAGGCGCACGTGGAATGGCTGCAGGAGTTCCTTGCCGGCCACTCTTCCTCCGCCAGCCGGATGCACAACTCCGCCGGCCTGTGGCTGGGCCTGAACTCCTATGCAGGCAGGAACCTGTGGAGCCTGCTGTCTGACGCCACGAAGATCGGGCTGGCCCTGGTCCACTCGCGCGGCACGGAGCCGGTCCGGTTTGTAGAGGCCCCTGCCGCCGTCGGGCTTTCCCTGAGCCGGTACGGCACGCCCGTGGGCGAACCTTCCGCGGCGGAGCCGGGCGCACAGGCCAGGGATGCAGAGTCCGACGGCGGCCTGGAGCTTTCGCCCACCATCACCGTGGAGGGGGCTGAGGTTGATCCGGCGTCCGTGGGCACCATCGGCAGGCCAGCGCACGGGCTGTTCTTTACCTCCGGCGAGGCCACGCTGCCCGGTGTTCCCGACCCCAACGGCACCATCACCCTGGCACCGCTGGAAAACGGGCTGAGCGAGGAACTGCTGGCGTTCGTCACGGCAGCCAGCACCCTGCACATTCCGGCCAGGGACGAGTCCCGGTTCCTCACCGGCTTCTACCCGAAGCTGAAGCAGACGGCCCGGGTCACGGCGCGCGATGAATCCGTGGAACTGCCCGAACTGGCCGTCCCCACCCTGTCGCTGCTGGCCAACTACGGGGCGGACCACCGGGTGCGGCTGCACTGGGAGTGGCACTACAAGACCGGCAAGCTGGTCACCGCGCAGCCGTTGTGGCGGCACCCCGGCGATGCCGGCTACCGCGACGACACCGCGGAATCCCGCATCCTCGAGGGCATTGGCCGGCCGTGGGACGTGGTGCCCGCGCTGGGCGAGTCCGCCACGGGCGGCTGGGGCACTCCCCGGCTGGCCGCCTCTGCCGAACTGACGGGCCTGGACACGCTGGCGTTCACGGAGGAAGTGCTGCCCCGGCTGCGCGAAGCCCCGGACGTGGACGTGGAGACGGTGGGCGACATTGCCGACTACCGCGAGGCCGAGGAGGCACCGGTGGTGTCCATCTCCACCAAGGCCACCGAACAGCGCGACTGGTTCGACCTGGGCATCCAGATTTCCCTGGAAGGCCAGCCCGTTTCCTTCGCCGCCGTGTTCTCCGCGCTCGCTGCCGGACAGACCAAGATGCTGCTGCCCAGCGGCGCCTACTTCTCCCTGGACCTGCCGGAGCTGCACCAGCTGCGGGCACTGATCGAGGAAGCCAGGTCGCTGCAGGACAACAAGGACGCGCCGCTGCAGATCAGCCGGTTCCAGGCCGGGCTGTGGGATGAGCTGGCGCAACTGGGAATTGTGGACGAACAGGCTGCGGCGTGGCGGTCCGCGGTGGGTGGCCTCCTGGAGGGCGGCACGGACGGGCTGCCGCTGCCGGCCTCACTCAACGCAGAGCTGCGCCCCTACCAGCTGGAGGGCTACAACTGGCTCAGCTTCCTCTATAAACACGGGTTGGGCGGGATCCTGGCCGACGACATGGGCCTGGGCAAGACCGTGCAGGCGCTGGCGCTGATGTGCGCCGCGAAGGAACTGGCTCTTGAAGCCGCAGCGGCACTGGAAAGGTCCGACGACGGTGCTGCCGCCGCCAGTGTTGTGGACGGCGCAAACCAGCCCGCCGCCGTCGCGCCTTTCCTGGTGGTGGCGCCCACCAGCGTGGTGGGAAACTGGGCCGCCGAAGCCTCGCGCTTTGCTCCTGGCCTTACCGTCAGGACGGTCGGCGAAACCTTTGCCAAGAGCGGCCAGGCGGTGGCGGAGGCGCTCGGCGGGGCCGACATCGTCATCACCTCCTATGCCTTGTTCCGCATCGATTACGAGTCCTATGCCTCCCGTACCTGGTCCGGGCTGGTGCTGGATGAGGCGCAGTTCGTGAAGAACCACCAGTCCAAGGCGTACCAGTGCGCGCGGAAGCTGCCGGCGGCGTTCAAACTGGCCATCACGGGTACTCCCCTGGAGAACAACCTCATGGAATTCTGGGCGCTGACGTCCATCGTGGCCCCCGGTCTGTTTTCCAGCCCGAAACGCTTCGCCGAGTACTACCAGAAGCCGGTGGAGAAGAACGGCGACAAGGGGCAGCTGGAGAAGCTCCGCCGCCGGGTGCGGCCGCTGATGATGCGGCGCACCAAGGACCAGGTGATCAAGGACCTGCCGCCCAAGCAGGAGCAGGTCCTGGAAGTGGTGCTGAACCCGCGGCACCAGAAGGTGTACCAGACGCACCTTCAGCGCGAGCGGCAGAAGATCCTGGGGCTGATCGAGGACGTCAACAAGAACCGGTTCACCATCTTCCAGTCGCTGACGCTACTGCGGCAGCTGAGCCTGGACGTGTCCCTGGTGGATCCGGCACTGTCCGCCGTTCGGTCCAGCAAGCTGGACGTGCTGTTCGAACAGCTCGAGGACCTGGTGGCCGAGGGGCACCGTGCCCTGATCTTCAGCCAGTTCACCGGATTCCTGGGCAAGGTCCGGGAGCGGCTCGACGAGGAGGACATCGAGTACTGCTACCTCGACGGCAGCACCCGCAACCGGGCCGACGTGGTCAGCGAATTCAAGAACGGCAGCGCACCGGTCTTCCTGATCTCGTTGAAAGCCGGCGGGTTCGGGCTCAACCTCACGGAGGCCGACTACGTGTTCCTGCTCGACCCCTGGTGGAACCCGGCGTCCGAAGCGCAGGCCGTGGACCGCACGCACCGGATCGGCCAGGCCCGGAACGTCATGGTCTACCGGCTGGTGGCCAAGGACACCATCGAGGAAAAGGTCATGGCGCTGAAGACCCGGAAGTCGCAGCTCTTCGCGGACGTCATGGAAGGCGACGCCCTGGCCGGTGGTGCCATCACGGCCGAGGACCTGGCAGGGCTGTTTAAGGAGTAGGCTCCCCCCGTTTGGACCTATGCTGGTCTCCAACACGAAACTACAACGTTGGAGAAGAGATGACGCGACAGGCCGCCGATGCGGTTTTTGAAACTTCAGCCCCGCCCGCACTTGCTCCCCTGCGCCCGGACGCCTTCACCGTTCCCTACCGGGATCCCGTGTGGGACGGCCCCACCGATCCCGTCCTCGTCGCCGACCACCTCAAGGGCGAGTGGGTCCTGTTCTACACCCAGCGCCGCGCCACCGCACCGGGACTGACGGGGGTCGAATGGGTGCACGGAACCGGCATCGGCGTCGCCAGGTCTTCCGACGGCGGCGCCACCTGGCGCTACCAAGGCACGGTGGATGGACTCATCCCGCCGGGAACGGAACTGCCCGCAACCCTCTGGGCGCCCGACGTCGTACGCATTGGAGACCGTTGGATCATGTACCTCACGGTCCTGGGTGGCCGGCGGACGGACTGGACCGGCACGGCGGAAATCGTCCAGTTCGCCAGCCGTGACCTTGAGGCGTGGGAGTACCTGGGCCGCATCAACCTGGACTCGCCGCGGGTGATCGATGCCGCCGTGGCCAGCTGCGGGGACGGCCGGTACCGGCTCTGGTACAAGGACGAAGCCCGCGGATCGAACACCTGCAGCGCGGTCAGCGACAGGCCGGACGATCCGTCGTCGTGGCTGCTGGAAGGCGTTGCCATCCCGGGCCGGCCGCACGAAGGACCCAAGGTCTTCCGGCTCGGCGGCAGCTTCTGGATGATCGTGGACGAGTGGCGCGGCCAGGCCGTCTACCGCTCCCCCGACGCAACGGGCAACTGGGTCCGGCAGGAGCAGCGTGGCGGGCTGATACTCACGGCGCCGGAATCCGTGAACGGAAGGCCCGTCGTCGGGCGCCATGCTGACGTGGTGCCCCTTCCGGACACGGGGGCCGGTGAAATGTCCGACGGCGGCACGCAGCGTGCGCTGCTGGTCTACTTCACGCATCCGTACTGGGGCGGCGAGGACATCGACACGATGGCGCCGGACCCGCGCACCCGCCTCAGTCATGTGCGCGCCGCGGTACTGGAAGTGCGCGATGGGAACCTGGTCTGCACGGAACATTAGCCGGACACTGGGCCCTGCCCGGGCACGACGAAGGGCCAAACCCCGGAACTATAAGCCGGCTGATGCCGGCACCGGTCCGAGGTTTGGCCCTGATTCATGCGCTGCAGCTAGACCCGCTGCGGCGAGCCCAGTTCCACCGGATCCTCGTCCGTCAGGTAGGCCAGCTCGGAGTGGGCGGCGAGGTCGATGCCGCGCAGTTCGTCCTCGGGCTTGATGCGCAGGCCGATGGTCTTGTCCAGGATCTTTGCCAGGACCCAGGTGATGCCGAAGGAGTAGACCAGCACCGTAATGGTGGCCAGCGCCTGGACGCCCAGCAGTTCGAAGCCGCCCCCGTAGAAGAGGCCGGTAACGGCGTTGGGTGCTGCGTCCGTGGCGAAGAGTCCGATGAGCAGGGTGCCCAGGATGCCGCCCACGAGGTGGACACCGACGACGTCGAGGGAATCGTCGAAGCCCAGCCGGAACTTCAGTTCAATGGCCAGGGAGCAGACGGCCCCAGCGATGGCGCCGATCGCCACGGCGCCCAGCGGGCTGACGGCACCGCAGGCGGGCGTGATGGCCACGAGTGCGGAGATCAGGCCGGATGCGGCGCCCATGCTGGTGGCAGCGCCGTGGCGGACCCGCTCCACCAGGGCCCAGGCGAGCAGGCCGGCGGATGCGGCTACGGCGGTGTTGAGGAACACCACCGACGCCGACTGGCCGGCGGAGAGTGCGGAACCGGCGTTGAAGCCGAACCAGCCGACCCACAGCAGGCCTGCGCCCACCAGGACCAGCGGCCGACTGTGCGGCTTGGCATGTTCCACTTTGGGCCAGCCGGAGCTCTTGCCCAGGACCAGGGCCAGGGCAAGGGCGGCCGCGCCGGCATTCATGTGGACCGCGGTGCCGCCGGCGAAGTCGATGGCCTTGATGCCGTTGGCGATCCAGCCGCCCATCGTGCTGCCGTCAGCGGAGTCGAACGCGAACACCCAGTGCGCGATGGGGAAGTACACGACCGTGGCCCAAATGCCGGCGAACAGCATCCAGGCGCCGAACTTCATCCGCCCGGCCGCTGCACCGGCCACCAGTGCCGTGGTGACGCAGGCGAAGAACAGCTGGAACGCGGCGAACAGGATGACCGGGATGGACGCCGAATCGTCGGCGGCGAGCAGCTGGCCCATGCCGGGGAACTCGGTCACGTCACCAATCAGCCCCAGCCCCCCAACCGAGTTGCCGAACGCCATCGAGTACCCGAACAGTGCCCACAGGACAGCCACCAGGCTGGCGCCGCCGAAGCACATCATCATCATGTTCAGAATCCGCCGCGACCCCACCATGCCCCCGTAAAACAGGGCCAGGGCGGGGATCATCATGCAAACCAGCGCCGAGCTGGCCAAAATCCAAGCGACATTTCCCGAATCCATGGGAAACCCCTTTCAAGATGCGAAGAGAGAACGGTGGGTTGCCGTTAGAGCCGCTCCGTGGGAGGGACGTGGACGGAGGGGCCACGTTCAGCGGAGAGGCGGCCGGCGCCCTCTGGTTCCAACTGTATGGCCGCTGTTTTGGGGTGGGTTTCCGCTGTGTTAAATGATCGTTTCGGTCATCCGCCACCGAGTTTCAGGCGTCCCACTGCACCCAGATACAGGAGCGCGTCACGCCCAGCATGCTTTCAGGGAGCGGCCGACGGCGGGAGGCCGGGTTTCCGCGGCACCGCGCACCAAGGTGGGTCGAAAGCGTGCCCTGCGTGACGCCGTCGAGCGGTTGTTCCGCCTTGCAGCACCTATCTGGAGGCTAAGCTGAAAAGCCGGTGGAGGGCAGCTTTGGCCAGTGGCCGCGGAAGGACAAACGAAAATGGCTCGAGCAACCGTGCAGGACGTCGCCAAAACGGCGGGAGTGTCCGTCGGCACGGTGTCGCGTGTCCTGAACGGCAGCCCGGCGGTGAGCGCGTCGAGCAGGGAAAAGGTGGCGGGCGCCATCCGGCAACTCAACTACCGGCCACTCGCGTCCGCCCGCGATCTTCGCCGTGACCGCACCATGCGCGTCCTGGCCCTCTCCAAGAACCTTGACTCCCCCGTCATCAGCGAGGCCTTCCGGGGCTTCGGGGATGCGGCCGCAGAAGCCGGCTATGTCAGCCTCATCGCCCCCACATCCGGAGACCTTGAGCGTGAACAGCAACTGGTGGACATGCTGCGCAACGGATCGGTGGACGGGCTGATCCTGTTTTCGCCCACCATGCCCGATGAAGATGTTGAAGCGCTGGCCGAGCAGCTGAGCGTTGTCCAGGTCTGCGAAATCGTCGATTCCGAAGCAGCATTCGGCGTATCCATCGACGACCGGCAGGCCGCGTACGACATCACGCGGCACCTCATCCGGACCGGCGCCCGGCGGCTGGCCATGATCGGCAACCAGGCCGCCCGCTCCGGCCGCCTGCGCGAACAGGGGTTCCGCGAGGCCCTGTCCGAGGCCGGCCTCACCGCGGAACAGACCCTGTTCGCCACCGGCACTTTCGACTTCCACGCAGGCCGGCGCCTCGCCCGGGAACTGCTCGCCATGGACCGGCTGCCCGATGCCGTGTTCTGCGGCAGCGACACGGTGGCGGCGGGGTGCGTCCGGGAACTCACCGACGCAGGCTTGCGCGTGCCGGACGATCTTGCCGTTGCCGGTTTTGACGATTCCATCCAGGCAGAGATGTGCGTCCCGGAACTCACCACCATCCGGCAGCCCGCCTACGACATGGGCCGGGTGGCCTTTCAGGCACTCTTGGAACGGATGACCGGACCGGGGGCGCACCGCCGCGGCCGGACCTTCCTCCCTCACGAGCTCGTCATCCGGGATTCCACAAAGATCGAATAAGGGGTTGACGTCCCCCAGGCATGCCTGAAATGATTTTGGAATCGATTCCAAAGCTCCGAGCACATTGTCTCCCGCCGTCAATGGAATCGATTCCAGCAGACCTCTACCCGGACCCCCACATGGAAAAGGAAGCACCCCTTTGAACAACGAGCAGCCCATCGCCCGGCAGGCACCCACGCCCGCAGACAAGCCCCGGGAACTGCGGGTGGGCGTGGTCGGCATCGGCTGGGCCGGCCAGCAGCACCTGAAAGCCTATTCCGAGCTGGACGGCGTCCGCATCGTGTCGGTGGCAGGAATGGAACAGGAACTCCGTGACTCGCTGGAGGCCGAGTTTTCCATTCCCCACGGCTTTGCCGGTTGGGAAGAGATGCTGGACCACGGCGGCCTGGACGCCATCAGCGTGGCAGTGCCCACCTTCCTCCACGCCCCCATCGCCATCGCCGCTTTAGAGCGGGGAATCCACGTGCTGAGCGAGAAGCCCATCGCGCGCAACGCTGTCGAGGGCCAGGCCATGGTGGACGCAGCCCGGAAGGCCGGACGCGTCCTGGACGTCGCCTTCAACCACCGGCGCCGCGGCGACATCCAGGCCCTCAAGGAAGTGATCGACGACGGCGGGCTGGGCCGGCCCTACTATGCCAAGGCGTCCTGGCTGCGCCGCTCCGGCATCCCCACCCTGGGCAGCTGGTTCACCAACCCGGAACTCGCCGGCGGCGGACCGCTGGCGGACATTGGCGTGCACGCGCTGGACTACGCCCTGCACCTCCTCGGCGAACCGAAGGTGGTGGCGGTCTCCGCCGCGACGCACTCGGAGCTGGGCCCGCAGGGCAGGGGCGGCGGAAACCGGTACTCGGCGCAGGCCACCAGCCACGCGTTCGAGGTGGAGGACTTTGCCTCAGCGTTCCTCCGGCTTGAAGGCGGCGGGACACTGCTCATCGAGGCAGGCTGGGCCACCTACCGGGAGACGGATGACCTGCTCGATTTCACCGTTTACGGCACCGACGGCGGTGCAGAACTCAAGGTGAAGGGCGCACCGTTCCCGCCGGTAGGCCAGCTAAGGGTCTTCACCGATAAGGAGGGCGAATCCGCCGATTACGTGCCAACCGTGCTGCCGGGCCGCGCCCATGACGCAGTGGTGGAAGACTTCGTAACGGCGGTGCGCGGCGGCGAAACAGTGTGGGCCGGGCACGACGGCTCCCTGGCCCTGTACCGTGCACAGATCATTGACGCGTGCTACCAGTCCGCGCTGGAGCAGAGGGAGGTTCGACTTTAATGAACGGCAAACTGAGGATCCGGGTGTGGAACGAGGGCGTCCACGAGGCCATCAACGAGCCCTCCCACATCGGGGAGATCTACCCGGAAGGCATCCACGGCGCCATCGCCGCAGGCCTTCGTTCCTACCTTCCGGATGCAGAGATCACGACGGCGGTCCTGGCCACCGACGACGAGCACGGCCTTGACGAGGAGGTGCTCGCTGAGACGGACGTCCTGCTCTGGTGGGGCCACATGGCCCACGCCGAGGTGAGCGACGCCGTCGTCGAACGCGTCCACCGGCACGTGCTCGGCGGAATGGGGCTGATCGTGCTCCATTCCGGACACTTCGCGAAGATCTTCACCAAACTCCTGGGCACCAGCTGCTCCCTGGCCTGGCGCAATGACGGCGAGCGCGAGCTGGTGTGGACCGTCAAGCCATCGCACCCCATCGCCGAGGGCGTGGACAGCCCCATCGTCATCCCCGAGCAGGAGATGTATGGGGAACTGTTCGACATCCCGGATCCGGACGACCTGATCTTCATCAGCTCCTTTGCCGGCGGCGAGGTGTTCCGCTCCGGCGTCACCTTCACCCGCGGCAAGGGCCGCATTTTCTACTTCAGCCCGGGTGACCAGGAGTACCCCGTGTACCACCACCCGCAGATCCAGCGGGTGCTGGCCAACGGGGTGAAGTGGGCGGCGCAGCCGGATCTGGACCGTTCAGTCCCCGAAGTGACCAACCCTGCCCGGGAGTGGTTCCAGGAGCAAATGCATCATTGACATCGGGTCCGGCCGGGAGCACATTGAGAGCGTCGCGCACGCGGTTCGGCAGGTTCTGGACGGGCACACCCTCCCTGGCGGACTACCTCCCGGCGCCGCCCCGGCCCGCCGGATGAATTAACAACCACTCCTTACCGGGAGCCAGAAATGCCTGCAGTAACGGTCACGAACCTCGAATCCAAATCCTTCAACGAACCCGATGAGAAGCGCCGCCCGCCCAAGACCGAGGTGGATGTGGTCAACATTGGCGGCGCCACCCTGGGCCGCTTCACCTTTGAGCCCGGCTGGCGCTGGTCTGAAACCGTCAAGACCGTGGTCCACACGGACAGCTGCCAGAACAACCACCTGGGCTTCTGCACGTCCGGCACCCTGACAGTGCAGCTCAATGATGGAACGCGGAAGACCATCCATGCCGGCGACGCCTATTCCATCCCGGCCGGGCACGACGCCTGGGTAGAAAACGACGAAACGTTCGTTGGCTATGAAGTCATGAGTGCAGCCGAGTACGCCAAGCCCGCCTGATCACGCAGAAGACCAAGGCGAACCAGCAGGAAAGGGAGGCCCGCCAGGACCTCCCTTTCCTGTGCCGGCGGCCCTACGGTTGAGGGAACACAACGATCGGAGAGCAATGAAAGTCACCGTCATCGGCGGCAGCGGCCACATCGGTTCGTTCCTGGTCCCGAGGCTGGTCCGGGCAGGCCACGAGGTCACCTCCATCAGTCGCGGCACCAGCAAGCCCTACATCGACTCGCCCGAATGGCAGCAGGTCCACCAGGTCACCGCGGACCGGCAGGCGGAAGACCGGGACGGAACGTTCGGGGACCGGGTGGCCGGGCTGAAGCCGGACGCGGTGGTGGACCTGGTCTGCTTCACCCTCGAATCTGCGGCGTCACTGGTGCACCGCTTGCGCGGGGAGGTGGGGCACCTGTTGCACTGCGGCTCCATCTGGCGCTACGGGCAAAGCCTTAAGCTGCCCATCCGGGAAGGCTCTGATTCAGCGGCCGAGCCCTTTGGTGAGTACGGCGTCCAGAAGAACCGCATCGCGGTGATGCTGCAGGAGGAGACCGCCAGCGGTGGCCTTGCAACCACCTCGCTGCATCCCGGCCACATCGTCGGACCGGGATGGCACCCGGTCGGCCCGCTCGGAAACCTGGACCCCGCCGTCTGGCAGGCACTCTCCGCCGGCCAACCCCTTCGGATCCCCGGCAGCGGCGCGGAACTGATGCACCACGTGCACGCCGACGACGTCGCCCAGGCTTTCGAAAAGGCCCTCACACACCGCGAGGCAGCCGCCGGCGAGGACTTCAACATCGTTGCCCCCACGGCGCTGACCGTCCGCGGGTACGCCGACATCGCGGCCGCCTGGTTCGGGCACGCCGCCGTCCTGGAGACGGTGACCTGGGACCGCTTCCGCGAAAACACCTCCCGCGAGTATGCCGACTCCAGCTGGGAGCACCTCTACCGCAGCCACTGCTTCAGCATTGAGAAGGCCGCGTCCGTGCTGGGGTACGCGCCGCGGTACGAACCGGAGCAGGCCGTCTTCGAATCCATCCAGTGGCTTGTGGAGCATGAGCGGCTGCACGTCGCGCGGCCCCTGGGAGTCTCCGCGGGGTGAGGTCGCCTAGGCTGGCCCACGCCGCAGCCGTGACAGCAGCGAGGCGGCCAGCAGGGCAGTAACCAGTTCCAGCGCGATGACCAGCAGCAGTTCCGGGGCGCCGTTTGCACCGGCAGCGGACGACGGCGGCCGCGCACCATGTGCGTGCCCGGCACCGCCGGCGCCGAGCAGGAGGGCGGCATGCACGACAGCCATGCCCACGGCAGCAACCGTGACCTGGTGCAGGGCGCCCACACGGCTGTGTCGCCAGATGTGCACCGCGCAGGGCAGGCAGACGGCGGCAAGCGCCAGCATGAGCACGCTCAGCCAAACGCCGTGGCGCCCGGCTGCGCCCAGCCACAGGTGCGCAGCGCAGCCCGCGGCGGTGACCACGGCGACCAGCCGGGAATGCAGGACCGGCCCCTTGGCACCGGGCCGTCCTGCCGCCGTCGTACTCCCTGCCCTGTCCCGGGCGAGGCTAGTGGCAGGAGCCACCGCTGCCACCCTCGGTATGGCAGGCCGCGGCCTGCTTGTTGGGATTGGCCGGAACATCCAGGACCGGGCTGCGGTCGAAGAAGCCCTCGGGGCGGAGCTTGAAGCCCACGGTGTCCACCGGCATGATGGGCCAGTCCTCCACCCGCGGGAAGTGGGTCAGGCCAAAGGTGTGCCACACCACGATGTCCTGCCCGTCGATGTCCCGGTCCTGCGCCACGTAGGCCGGCAGCCCCGCTCCCCCGGCATGCTGGTTCACGAAGTCGCCCGTGGGGTAGCGCTCGTCCTCGGCGTAGCGGGTCACCCAGAGATCCTTGGTGGCGAACGCGGCCCGGCGCGCAATGGACGAGTCCGGGTCCGCCAGCAGCGTGGGCTGGTTGTGGGAGTGCAGCTTGTAGCCCACCGGCTCGCCCAGCCGGTTGCGGGATTCGGGGTTGGAGATGATCCACGTCCGGCCGCTGCGGGCATCAGCCTCGCGGACTGCCCCGGATTCACGGGCCAGGACGGTGCGCTTGCGGGAGAAGGCGTTGCCGCGCTCATTGCCGGGGCCCATCGCCTGGCGGACCACGTCCTCTTCCTCCACCCGGTTGGTGAACCCGTCGATGGCCATGTCCAGCCGGGCGCTGAAGAGGTGCTGGTGGAAGGGCGCGCCCAGGCCGGGGGCCAGTTGGGAGATGTTGTCCGAGCCGTCTTCCGGGAAGGCGGACGTAAAGACGATTCCCGTGGCTTTGGCCTCGAATTCGATGGTGCCGTCCAGGTACAGGTACCAGTAGAAGCCGTAATCGTAGTTGCCGATGGTGGTGAAGAAGGAGATGACCAGGCGACGGTTGCGGCGGGTGTAGGTGACGCCGCTCCACAGGTCCGAGTGCTTGGACAGGATGCTCCAGTCCTCCTCGTGCATGCAGATCCCGTTGCGGATTTCCCGGGGGTTGCCGAACGCGTCGGAGATGACGGGGCTCAGGTACGTGATGTCGCCAAGGCAGTCGCAGCCCAGTTCCAGTGAGTTGGCGTACTGGCCCACCAGGTATTCGCCGGTGTCGAAGTAGTTCTGCCAGGACCGGATGGGTGAAGGGTCACCGTACGGGACCACCATCTCGGCGATGGAGGCGCGGTTGATGATGGGCCGCACCCGGTCCCCGTCACGGAAGCCGAGGTTGTGGAGGACCACGCCTTCACGGACATCGAAGCCGACGTCGACACTCCACTTTTCCCACTCCACGTGGTTGCCGCCGGTGACGGTGAAGCTGGGACCTTCGGGCTGGGTGATGCTGATGGGCTTTTGGGTGGTGCGCAGCGGCCCGGTCAGTTCCGGGTCCGTGTAGTTGCCGTGTTCGGCAGGGATGGGCATCACGCCCAGGTCGATCACCTGCGTGACCTCTTTGCTGACCACATCCACGTAGGCCACCAGCCCGTCCACGGGGTGCGCCCACGCGCTGTCCTGGGGGAACTCCTGGACGAATGCCAGCCCGCGCAGGATCCGCCGGCCCTTCTCTTCGGCATATTCGAAGACACCGGCGGAGAGCGGGGCCACGCGAACTTTTTCGACGGCGAGTCCACGGTCCGCGAGCGCCTTGAGCCAGCGGTCATCGGCGGCCAGGAGGGTTTCCACCACCTCGAATTCCTCCTCCAGGACCGGCAGTTCTCCGGTCACCGCTGTGTCCAGTTCGACGGCGGAGTCCACCCTTTGGTGCGTGACGGAGACAAGGACGTCGTGTGGGGCAGCGCCGGAGACATCGTGGATGAACACCCGGAAGCGGCGGTCCGCCGCCCCGGGATCGGAGCCGCGGGGCGGGTCCTGCAGGCCCAGGTAAGCGATACGGTGCTGCGGACCCAGGTGGCCTTCTTCCTGCAGGATGGACCGCACCTGCAGGATTTCAGCGGCGGTTGCCAGTCCGTATGCGGAGGCAGTTTCAGTTGGAGCAAGCGTCACGGGTTCAACCTTTGTCCGGGCCGTTTTTGGCCGCTGGCGTTTATTTTCTATAGTTGTAGAGAATAAACGTACGTAACATGGCTCACAAGAGTCAGGACCAAAATATTTTCCGGGGAGTGGCCACAGTGCCCAAGATTGTTGACCATGACGAGCGGCGCCTGGAACTGGTGGATGCCACCTGGCGGATCATTGCCCGACAGGGGCTGGAAGGCGCCACCATGCGAGAGATCGCCATGGAGGCCGGCTTTGCCAACGGCGCCCTGAAGCCCTATTTCCCCACCAAGGACACCCTGCTGGAGTTCGCCTTCAGCCACGTCTTCAACCGCACCAACCAGCGCATTGCCGAGGTAACTGAAGGCAAATCCGGCCTGGCTGCCCTGCGGGCCTTTTGCCTTGAAGTACTGCCCCTCGATGAGGAACGCATCAACGAGGCGCGGATCGTCATCCCGTTCTGGCAAAGGGCCGTGAATGACGCCCAGAAGGCCGGGGTCCACCAACGTTCCATGGACGAATGGCTGGCCGCCATCCGCCGGCACCTGCAGGAGGCGAGGGACAGCGGGGACGTGACTGCGGCCGTCGACAACCATGTCCTGGCAGGCCAACTGCTGAACATGCTGCTGGGCGCGCAGATCGAAGCGGCGCTTGCGCCGGAAGGCCGGACGGACTTCGGCCACGCGGCGCAACTGGAGGGCTACCTCGCCCTTCTGGGCAAAATTCCCGGCGGTAAATAGGCACCAAACTCGAAAGTATGCTTACTATTGAGGGGTCAGGTTCTGGTTCACGCCGGAGCGAGCACGAACTGTAAGGAGCATCTCCATGGGTTTGGATGACAAGATCGGTAACGCAGCAGAGAAGCTCGGCGGCAAGGGCAAGGAAGCTGCCGGCAACGCCACGGGCGATGAGAGCCTGAAGGCCGAAGGCCAGACGGACCAGTCGAAGTCGGACCTCAAGCAGGCCGGCGAGCACGTCAAGGATGCCTTCAAGAAGGACTAGTCGACGCTCGCATAATGGGTGCAGCTCCAGCCGGAGTTGCACCCATTGTCGCGTTCAGGGCCGCTGCTCCCCCACAGTGCCGGCCTGGACCTGGCCGCGCATGTCCCGCAGTTCCTGCAGCAGCTTCAGTTGTTCAGCGTTGATGTTCATGAGCATCTCGATGTGCGCCGCGGCGCGCACATCCGTCTCGTAGTCATGCTGAGCCATGGCCGAGGCGATTGCGTCCTGGCGCTTGGCCGCGATCAAAAGGATGGCCCCCTGCAGGCCGGCCAGCATGGACAGGAAGAGATTCAGGAGGATGTAGGGATAGGGATCCCACGCGTTGGCTGCGAGGACATAGCTGTTCAGCGCAGCCCACGCCGCCATGAACGCCAGGAAGATGCCCACGAAGGGCCAGCTGCCCATCCCGTTCCGGAGGGTATCCGCGGCCCTCTCACCGGCGGTGAGGCCTTCCTTGTGCCGCCGGTGCCAGTTGCTTCTGATGTCCGTCATGGCCCCAGACTATGTCCTGGCTCAGGGGCGGCGGGGCTAGTGGATCAGCCCGGAAAGAAGTTGGCCCCGGTTTTATTTTCGCCAACCGTTGAAAAAAGACGGTAGTGGCACTAACCTGAACTTACTGTGTCGCAGGACACAGTGCGGGGGAACGTCGAGTTGCATTCCGTTACGAGGAAGATCCATGCCACCAACAACTCCAACCCGGACGTCGTCCCGGCAGGCGCCCCAGGACCTCACCTCCAGGGTGGCCGGCTCCTTCGACCACTGGAAGCACCTGGTGGCCGAATCCTTCGTGCCCCTCACGGCACGGACCGATGACGTGGAGGGCTTCCGCGGACAGATGCGTTCGCGCGTGCTGGACCGGATGTCCATCGTTGAAGTCACCGCCACCTCCCACGAGGTGCACCGCACCCCGGCACTGATCGCCCAGGCCCACGAGCGCTACTTCAAGCTGAACCTGCAGCTGGAAGGAACCGGCCTGCTGATCCAGGACAACCGGGAAGCCGTGCTTCAGCCCGGGGACCTGGCCATCTACGACACCAACCGCCCCTACACCCTGGCTTTCGAGGACCAGACCCGGATCATGGTGCTCATGTTCCCCTGCGACGCCCTGTCGCTGCCCGCGGACTACGTGGGCCAGCTTGCGGCCGTGCGGATGGGCAGTGGGGGCCTCAGCGGGATCGTGGGCCAGTTCATCCGGGAGCTGTCGGCAAACCTGGATGTCCTGAACGGCCCCAGCGGATCAAGGCTCGCCACGAACGCGCTGGACCTGGTGTCCACCATGCTGCATGCGGAAATGGACATTTCGCCGGACAGGATGAAGCCCCAGGCACTCCTGGCCGTATCGATCCGCGAGTATATCGAGGCCAACCTCTCCGATCCGCTGCTGTCGCCGGCCGGCATCGCCGCTGCGCACTTCATCTCCACCCGGCACCTGCACAATGTCTTTCACGAGTCGGGCAGCACCGTTGCCGGCTTCATCCGGAGCCAACGGCTGGACGGGGCCCGCCGCGACCTGCGCGATCCGCTGCATGCCGGAAAGTCCGTAGGTGCCGTGGCCGCCGCCTGGGGATTCCTGGACGCCGCCCACTTCAGCCGGACGTTCCGGGACGCCTTTGGCGTCTCCCCCACCCAGTGGCGCCGCGGCAGCTAGATCAGAGCCTCCGCAGAAGCCGCCGCTAGATCAGACCCTGGGCCAGCATGGCATCTGCCACCTTGACGAAACCGCCGATGTTGGCGCCGAGTACGTAGTTGCCCGGCTCGCCGTATTCCGCGGCCGTTGCCGCGCACCGGTCGTGGATGCCCACCATGATGTCGGTCAGCCGCGCCTCGGTGTGTTCGAAGGTCCAGGAGTCCCGGCTGGCGTTTTGCTGCATTTCCAGGGCGGAGGTGGCCACGCCTCCCGCGTTCGCCGCCTTGCCCGGGCCGAACAGCACCCCCGCCTCCTGGAACACCGAGACGGCGTCGCGCGTGCAGGGCATGTTGGCACCTTCCCCGACGGCCACCAGACCGCCCCGGACCAGCCGGGCGGCAGCACCGCCGTCGAGCTCATTCTGGGTGGCGCACGGCAGCGCCACGGAAGCATCCACGTCCCAGACCGAGCCGCCGTCCACATAGGCAACGCCGCCCCGCCGTTCGGCGTAGTCCTTGAGCCGCGCCCGCTGCACCTCCTTCACCTCGCGGAGCAGGGCAACGTCGATGCCCGCCTCGTCCACCACGTAACCGGAGGAATCCGAGCAGGCCACCACGGTGGCGCCGAGTGCTTGCGCCTTGGCGATGGCGTTGATGGCCACGTTGCCGGAGCCGGACACCACCACGCGCTGGCCGTCAAAGGACGTGCCCCGGGTCCGCAGCATCTGCTCGGTGAAGATCACGGTGCCGAATCCTGTCGCTTCGGGCCGCACCAGTGAGCCGCCCCAGGAGATGCCCTTGCCGGTGAGGACCCCGGATTCGTAACGGTTGGTGATCCGCTTGTACTGGCCAAAGAGGTAACCGATCTCGCGCCCGCCCACGCCAATGTCGCCGGCGGGAACATCGGTGTATTCGCCGATGTGGCGGTACAGCTCGGTCATGAAGGACTGGCAGAACCGCATGACTTCGGCGTCACTGCGGCCGCGGGGATCGAAGTCGGAACCGCCCTTGCCGCCGCCAATCGGCATGCCGGTCAGGGCATTCTTGAAGATCTGCTCGAAACCGAGGAACTTGACGATGCCGAGGTACACGGACGGGTGGAAGCGGAGGCCGCCCTTGTAGGGCCCCAGGGCGGAGTTGAACTCCACCCGGAAGCCGCGGTTGATCCGCACGCGGCCGGAGTCGTCCGTCCACGGGACCCGGAAGATGATCTGGCGCTCCGGCTCGCAGAGGCGCTCCAGGATGGCGGCTTCGAGGAATTCTGGGTGGCGGTCATGCACGGGGCCCAGGCTTTCGAAGACCTCCACCACCGCCTGGTGGAATTCCGCTTCGCCGGGGTTCCGCGCCAGGACCGTGTCCCTGATGGCTTCCAGCCGTGCATCCATAAATATATTCCTTACGTGGAGCCGGGATGGGAGCGGCCGCCAGCAGGCAACGTCGCCCCGATAGGTTTACACTTCAACCTATCGGATTGCGACTGGGCACCGTTAGCCGGGCACTCGCATCTGCACTAATCTCCGTATTGTGACAGCACAATTCCGGTTTATGAGATTTTTTCCCTCGGCCCGCGCAGTGGGGACACCCTGATGCCGTATATCTGTCTCCTCCTCTCCGGCGCGGCGCTGCTGGTCAACGGCCTCGCCACCCTGGGGCACCTTCCCCGCCGCGACGCCGCGGTGTTCAGCCTGGTGGTCGGAGGCACCCAGCTGGCGCTCGGCGTCGTCCATGTCTCCACATCAGGGGAATCCCCGGCGGCGCTCCTGACGGCGGCCGGCATGTTCCTCTTCGGGGTGACGTACCTGTACTCAGGCCTGGACCTGCTGCTGGCACTCGGGGGCCGCGGCCTGGGCTGGTTCTGCGGGATGGTGGCCTTCTGCGGGCTGCTGCTGGCGGCCGCCTGGCTGGGCCCGGACCCGCTGCTGGCGGTTCTTTGGCTGTGCTGGTCGGTGCTGTGGGCACTGCTGTTTGCCGGCATGGCCCTCGGCGCAGCGCGGCTGGGACCTTTCACCGGCTGGGCGCTGGTGCTCACCAGCCAGGCGTCCGCCACAGTTCCGGCGGTTCTCGGCCTGGCCGGACTCTGGCCCCGTTCGGCTGCCGCCGCCTGGCCGGCTGCGCTGCTCCTGGCCGGCCTGTTCATGGCAGCACGCACACTGGCCCGGCGCGGACCGAAGGTTCCACGCCGGGCCCGTGCCGGAGATCCGTTGCCGGCTAAGTAAGCGCGTGGCCCAGGGCGGCGACGTGGAGCCGGCGCTGGATTACCGACTCCACGAGCACACCGGCCAGGAAGACCGCCGGGACAGCCACCAGGAGGGCCGCGGCGGTCTCCGCGCTGCCGCCAATGAGGGCCGTGAAGTTGCTGACCACCAGGTACAGGACCCAGGCCAACAGGATCACCGCCAGGATGGGAGCCACGCGGGTTTGCCAGAGGAGCGCACCCGCACGTTCCCGCCGGAAGAACGCCACGACGGCCGCCGAGCACAGCATGTACAGCACCAGCAGCGCCGCCACTGCCAGGCCGCTGAACCAGGAGAACAGGGTCAGCACGGGGTCCAGCGCCAGGATGGCGAAGGGCACCACCAGCACGACGGCGGTGGCGGACTGGACCCAGGCTGCAACGGCAGGTGCCCGGTGCCGGTTGGTCCGGGCCAGGACGGCGGGCATGGAACCGCGCAGCGCCAGGGAGTGCAGGTAGCGGTTGATGCCGTTGTGGAACGCGATGATCCCGGCGAGCAGCGAGGTGACCAGGAGGATGCCGGCCACGATGCCAGCCCAGGGGCCGAACAGGTCCACCAGCGGACCCATGACGAAGGAGGTGGCGTCCCCTGATTCCAGCGCGGCGCCGGCGGCACCCATCACCTGCGAGGGCCCGTAGTAGCTGACCAGCATCCAGGAGATGAAGGCGAAGAACACCGAGATCACGCCGACGGAGAGGTAGGTTGCCCGGGCCACGGTCCGGTGCGGATCCTTGGCCTCCGCGGAGTAGATGGCGGTCGATTCGAACCCGAACATGGAAGCCACCGCGAACATGATGGCAACACCCGGAGCTCCTGCGCCGATGGCTTCCGGGGAGAAGGAAGCGGCAACGCTGATGCCCTCCGGGCCGCCGCCGTGGAACAGCACGGTGAACCCGAACATCAGGAGGATGGCCACCTCGAGTCCCACCAGGACGGCCAGGACGCGGGCGCCGAGTTCGATGTTGAGGGAGCCCAGCACCTGGACGCCGGCCATGGTGGCCAGGGACAGCAGCCACCAGGGAATTTCGAGTCCGGCAGAGGCGAGGAGCCCGGAGAAGGCTGCGCCGTAGAGGCCGTACATGGCGGCTTGGACGGTGCTGTAGGCCAGCAGGGCCAGCCAGGCCGCGCCGGCGCCGGTCCTCCTGCCGAACGCTGCCGTCACATAGGCATAAAAGGCGCCGTTGGCCTGGATCTTCCGGCTCATGGCCACGAAGCCCACGGCGAAGACCACGATGACGATGCCGACAATCAGGTAGGCGCCCGGGGCGCCGGCACCGTTGCCCAGCGCTGCCGCGAGCGGTGCCGCGCCCACGATCCCCGTCAGGGGCGCCTGGGCGGACAGAACAAAGAACAGGATGCCCAGCACGCCGATGCTGCCGGCGCGGAGGGCCGTGGAATGCTCCTTGGCCGGAGCGTCAGTGGTCCGGGTCTCGGAATTAGAAATACTCATTGGATCCTTCTTAACGGTCATGAGCTCGGGAAAAATGCTGTGGGATCCAGCCTGGCAGCGGCCCGCGCTGCAGCTTTGTCCGCCAGCGATCAGTTGTTGTCGGTCAGCGCAGTGCCGGTGGGCACAACAAAGCGCGGCCGGCCGCCCCCGGAAGGGGCAGCCAGCCGCGCTGGCAGTATTCAGTTAGATCCGGCTAGCGCAGCACCACGGTGCGGTTGCCCTGCAGGATGACCCGGCCCTCGCAGTGCCATTTCACGGCGTTGGAGAGGGCCTTGCATTCGGTGTCGCGGCCGGCGGCCACCAGGTCCTCCGGTCCGTACGTGTGGTCCACCTCCACCACCTGCTGGGCGATGATGGGTCCCTCGTCCAGCTCTGCGTTGACGTAGTGTGCCGTGGCGCCCACGGTCTTGACGCCGCGTGCGTACGCCTGGTGGTAGGGCTTGGCACCCTTGAAGCTGGGCAGGAACGAGTGGTGGATGTTGATGGCCCGGCCGTCCAGCTGCCGGGTCAGCTCATCGCTGAGCACCTGCATGTAGCGGGCCAGCACCACCAGTTCCACGTCCAGCCCGTCCACCAGTTCCATGAGTTTCGCCTCAGCCTCGGGCTTGGTGCCGGCCGTGACCGGGATGTGGTGGAACGGGATGCCGTGCCACTCCACCAGTGCCTGGTGGTCCCGGTGGTTGGACACCACCGCCACCACATCGATGGGCAGTTCGCCGATCCGGGCGCGGAACAGCAGGTCGTTGAGGCAGTGCCCGAATTTGGACACCATGATCAGCACCTTGCGCTTGGAACCCTGGCGTTCCAGCTGCCACCGCATGCCGAACTTCCCGGCAACGGGGGTAAAAGAGGACCGCAGGAGCTCCAGCGTGGATTCGTCCCCTTCGGAGACGAAGTGCACGCGCATGAAGAAGTGGCCCTCGGAGCGTTCACCGAACTGCTTGTTGTCGATGATGTCGCAGCCGTGCTCCAGCAGGAAACCGGAGACGGCATGCACAATGCCGGGCCCTTCCGGGCAGTCAAGGGTCAGGACGTGCTCCACGGTGGTGGGCGCCTTCAGTGCGGGGATATGGGTTTCAGTAACAGTCATGGCTCAGCACTCGATCACATTCACGGCGAGGCCTCCTCGGGAGGTTTCCTTGTATTTGGTTTTCATGTCGGCTCCGGTGTCGCGCATGGTCTTGATCGCCTTGTCCAGCGAGACCTTGTGGCTGCCGTCCCCATGCAGGGCCAGCCGGGCCGCGTTGATCGACTTCACACTGGCGATCGCGTTCCGCTCGATGCACGGGATCTGCACCAGGCCGCCCACCGGATCGCAGGTGAGGCCCAGATTGTGCTCGATCCCCACCTCTGCGGCGTTTTCCACCTGTGCCGGCGTTCCGCCGAGCACTTCGCAGAGCCCGGCCGCGGCCATCGAGCAGGCGGAGCCCACCTCACCCTGGCAGCCCACTTCGGCGCCGGAGATGGAGGCGTTAGTTTTGAAGAGGATTCCGACGGCGGCCGCCGCCAGCAGGAAGCGGACCACACCGTCGTCGTCGGCTCCTGGAACAAACTTGATGTAGTAGTGCAGCACGGCCGGCACGATTCCGGCCGCCCCGTTGGTGGGCGCGGTGACGATCCGGCCGCCGGCCGCGTTCTCCTCGTTCACGGCGAGCGCGAACAGGTTGACCCATTCCATCGCCAGCAGCGGGTCGGCCGGCGCCTGGACGGGCGACGGCGTTGCTGCCGCGGCTTCGGCGCTAGCCGCCGAGGCGGTCAGGGTGCGGAACAGTGACGGCGCCCGCCGGGTGACATTCAGGCCGCCCGGCAGGATGCCTTCGGCGTTGCAGCCGTTTTCCACGCATTCGCGCATCACGGCCCACAGGCCCAGCAGCTTCTCCCGCAGTTCCGCTTCGCTGTGCCAGGTGAGCTCGTTGGCCAGCATGACGTCGGAGATGGACATGCCTTCCCGGCTGCAGATCTGCAGCAGCTCATCGGCGGTGGAGAACGGATAGGGCAGGACGGTGTCATCCGGCACCACCTTGTCAGCGCCCGCCGCGTCGCCGTCCACCACGAAGCCGCCCCCAATGGAATAGAAGCTCCGTTCGCTCAGCACGGCTCCGGTGTGGTCCAGCGCGCGGAAGGTCATCCCGTTCGGGTGCGCCGGAAGGGACTTGCGCCGGTGGAGCACCACGTCCTCTTCCCAGTTGAAGTCCACCCGGTGGGAGCCGGCGACATGCAGTTCGGCGTTCAGCGCGGCAGCCGCCACCTGGTCATCCGCCGTGAAGGTGTTCACCGTTTCGGGTTCCAGGCCCTGCAGCCCCAGGACCACCGCCTTGTCCGAGCCGTGGCCCCGCCCCGTGGCACCCAGGGAACCGAAAAGTTCCGACTGGACGCGCACCGTGGAGGCCAGCTGGCCGTCGCCCTTCAACCCGTCCGCGAAGAGCTTGGCCGCCCGCATCGGGCCCACCGTGTGTGACGACGAGGGCCCGATGCCAACAGAGAACAGGTCAAGGACGCTGAGCGCCATCAGGGGACCTCTGGCGAGGCGTACTCCCGCATGGCGTCCAGCAGCCACCGGCCCAGGAACTCGGCGAAGGATGCGCGGGGGAAGATCCGGAAGGACTCCTCCCCCGTCTTCCACAGGATGGCCGGGATGTTGGCGATCTCCGTGGAGAAGGCGGTGCCGGCCTTGAACACCCGGGGGTGCAGGTCCAGCGAGTTGCCCTTTTCCAGGACGTCGCGGGCCCGGGGGCCGCTCAGTTCAAACGTGGTCCGGTTGGCGGAAAGGTCCACCACCTGGCCCGCGTCGCCGCCCAGTGCATCCCGGAGTGCGGGGATCAGGCCGCCGCCCAGGGATTCGTGTGCCTCGGTGGGTGCCACCACCAGGAATTCGCCCGGGCCCAGCCAAAGGACGGAGGTGTCGCCGCTGCCTGCCACGGCGCCGGACGCGGCGGGAAGGCCGCCGGTGACGGCGGCCAGGCGCGTTGCCTCGTCCGAGCCTGCGGCAACCCGGAGCCCCACCATGGTGAGGAAGGGCAGCTCGGAAAGCTCAACGGTGCCGGCCAGGGAACCGGCCGCGAACGCTTCGGCGAGCTGTTTGGCGGGGCTGACTCGGGCTGCGAGGTTCTTGTCTGCGGCGGTCTTTGCGGAGATCGGGGATGCTGCTGTTTCAGCCATCTTTACGGGTCCCTTCAGGGTCAAAAAGCACTGTTTCTGCAACAACCACGTCAACCAGCTGGTCGCCGGCGGCGGCCACCAGCGTTTCGCCGATGCGGTTGCGGCCGTTCTTGATCAGGGCCAGGCCGAAGGACCTGCCCAGGGCTGCACTGTGGTAGCTGGAGGTGACAAAGCCTTCCATCGGCACCGGCCCGTAGGCCGGGTTCGTGGAGCGGCCCTTTTCCACCAGCTGCGTGCCTTCCGGGAGCCGGAGCGACCCGTCAACGGGAAGGACGCTCACCAGGTGCTTGCGGTCCTCGCGCTGGGCGTCGGCCCGCGAGTAGGAGCGCTTGCCGATGAAGTCCTTGGCCTTGGAGACGATCCACTCCATGCCCGCGTCCTGCGGGGTGACGGTGCCGTCGGTGTCCTGCCCAACGATCGGGTAGCCCTTTTCGGCGCGGAGCACGTGCATGGTTTCCGTGCCGTAGGGGGTGATGTTGAACTCGGCACCGGCGGCAGCAACGGCTTCCCAGGTGTTAAGTCCGTACCAGGCCGGAATGTTGATTTCGTAGGCCAGCTCACCGGAGAACGAGATCCGGCAGATCCGGGCGCGCACGCCGGAGGCAAGGGTGGTTTCGCGGAAGGTCATGAACGGGAACGCCTCGGCGTCCAGCCCACCGTTGGCTGCCAGTTCCGGGGCTACCTTGGCGATGACCTCGCGGGACTTGGGACCGACGACGGCAATGGTGCTCCACTGCTCCGTCACCGAGGTGCACTGCACATCCAGCTCCGGCCACTCGGTCTGCAGCCATTCCTCCAGCCAGTCCAGGACCTTCGCGGCGCCGCCGGTGGTGGTGGTCATGAAGTAGGTGTCATCGTCCACGCGGAGGGTCACGCCGTCGTCGAAAATCATCCCGTCCGGCGTGCACATGACGCCGTAGCGTGCCGAACCCGGGGCGAGCTTCTTGAACGCGTTGGTGTAGACCCGGTTCAGGAACTCCCCCGCGTCCTTGCCGCGGATTTCGATCTTGCCCAGGGTGGTGGCGTCCATGAAGCCAACGGACTCGCGCACGGCGGCGCATTCGCGCAGCACGGCGGCGTCCATGTCCTCCCCGTCCTGCGGGTAGAACCAAGGCCGCTTCCACTGTCCAACGTCCTCGAACAGGGCGCCCTTGGCGACGTGCCAGGGGTGGATGGAAGTGATGCGGGCGGGGTCGAACAATTCGCCGCGCTGGCGTCCGGCCAGTGCCGCGAAGGCCACGGGGGTGAACGGTGCACGGTACGTGGTGGTGCCGATGTCGCCGATCCCGCGCGATGCTTCCCCAGCCGTACGGAGGGCCGCCGCGATCACGCCGATGGCGTTGACGCCGGAGGTCTTGCCCTGGTCGTTGGCGGTGCTGATGGAGGTGTACCGCTTGATGTGCTCCACGGAACGCATGCCTGCCCCGGTGGAGCGCAGCACGTCGGCTACGGACTGGTCGCGCTGGAAGTCCACGAAGTGGTGGTGCCAGTCGTCCGGGGTGCCGTTCTCCCCCGGCACCAGCCAGAGCTGGCGGGTGGGGGCGGCTGCCTTCGGCTCGGCGAGCGGGGAGGGTTCGACGGCGGACGCGAAGCCCGCGGCGATGGCCGCCTTTGCGCCGGCGGAGATGCCCTCGGCAAGGCAGTCGGCGGTGGCGAAGGAGCCGCGGCCAGAGCCGATGGTCTGCTGGCTGGGAACTTCGGTGCTGGGCACGAAGGCGGCCAGTTCGTCATCCCAGCGCAGCTTGCCCTGCCGCTGCGAGTGCAGGTGGACCAGCGGGCTCCAGCCACCGGACACAGCCAGCAGGTCGCAGGCGATCTGCTCGACGCCCGAGGTGAGTTCGCCGTCGTCGTTAATGCTGCGGACGGTGACGCCGGCCAGGCGGCCTGCGGAATCGGCGGAGGTGTTGGCCACCGCGCTGCCGATCAGCACCCGGATCCCGGATTCGACAGCGGCAGTTGCCGCGGCGGTCAGCGCGGAACGGGCGTCCACCACGGCGGCAACCTTGACGCCCGCGGCGGCGAGGTCCGCTGCCACAGAGTAGGCGCTGTCGTTGGTGGTGCTGATGACCACGCGCTTTCCGGCGGCCACCGCGTACCGGTTGAGGTAGGTGCGGACGGCCGAGGCGAGCATGATGCCGGGACGGTCGTTGTTCTCGAACACCAGGGGTCGTTCGTGCGCGCCGGGGGCCAGGACCACCTGGTTGGCACGGATGTGCCAAATCCGCTGGCGGGACACACCCGGCGCAGCAGGGCTGGTGAGGTGGTCGGTGCGGTTCTGGACGGCGATGACGTAGTTGGCGTCGTAGGCGCCGAACGCGGTGGTGCGGTTCAGGACAGTCGATTCCGCGCCGGACACGAGCTCCGCCTCGACATCGGCAACCCATTCCAGGGCCGGCTTGCCCTCGATGGTCTCGGCCAGGCCGGGAGCCGTGGAACCGGAGAGCAGCGAGCCGCCGAGTTCGGGCTGGTCATCGAGCAGCATGACCCGGGCGCCGGTGCGGACGGCTTCGCGGGCCGCGGCAAGGCCCGCGGGGCCGCCGCCGATCACCAGGACGTCGGTGTGGACATACTTCTTGTCGTACTCCGCGCGGTCATCCTCCGGATCCAGCTTGCCCAGCCCGTTCAGCAGGGTGGCCTGCAGCCCGTCCACCAGTGAGACGGTAGTGGCGGGGAGCATGGACTCGGCCACGTGGCCGGGGAACCGGGCCTCCACGCGGACCAGGGCGTTGGCTTCCTCCACCCCGGCGGACATGATGCCGCGGGCGCGGTCCTCGTAAAGGGAATTGCCGGCGGCGATGCGGCCGTTGGCAAGCAGGGCCGAGGCCAGGGTGTCACCGGGGTGTCCGGTGAACTCCTCGCCGTCGAGGGTGAAGCGCCAGGAGATGGTGCGGTCGATGCGGCCGCCGGTTGCCAGGCGGGCGTTCTGGGAAGTCACTTGGTCGCTCCTTCCGGGGCGGTGCTGCTCTGGATGCTCGTGGTGGAAATGCTGGGTCCAGCGCTTCCCGTGGTGGTGCTGTCAGGGGCGGTGCTGGCTGTCCCGGTATCGGGTGTGACGGCGCGGGAGCTGTCCGGCCGCGGCACTCCCATCGGATAGACGGCCTGGATGTCGTAGGTCACGGTGTCGCGGAGCATGTTGAACCACTGGCGGCAGCCGGTGCTGTGGACCCAGCGCTCGGCGAAGATGCCCTTGGGGTTCTCGCGGTAGAAGAGGTAGCGGGACCATTCGGTGTCGCTCAGCTCGTACGGGTTCTCCGGGTACGGGACATGGGCCTGGCCACCGTAGTGGAATTCGGTTTCGTCCCGCGGGCCGCAGTTGGGGCATGGGATCAGCAGCATGTGCGTTAGTCCTTTTCTGGTGGCGGCGGCTAGTGGGCCACGGCGGCGGCGCCGTGTTCGTCGATCAAGGCGCCGGTTTCGAAGCGTTCCAGCGAGAACGGCTTGTTCAGCGCGTGCGGGGCGCCGGTGGCGATGGTGTGCGCGAAGGTGAGGCCGGCGGCGGGGGTGCCCTTGAACCCGCCGGTTCCCCAGCCGCAGTTCACGAACATGTTCTCCACCGGGGTCAGGCCCACGATCGGGGAGGCGTCCAGGGTGGTGTCCACGATCCCGCCCCAGGTCCGGAGCACGTGGGCACGGGCAAAGATGGGGAAGAGTTCGACGGCGGCCGCCATCTGCTGCTCGATCACGTGGAAGGAGCCGCGCTGGCCGTAGCCGTTGTAGGAGTCAACGCCGGCGCCCATGACCAGTTCGCCCTTGTGGGCCTGGGAGACGTAGACGTGGACGTGGTTGGACATGACCACGGTGGGGTGGACGGGCTCGTGCAGTTCGGACACCAGGGCCTGCAGCGGGTGGGACTGGATGGGCAGCTGGAAGCCGGCCATCTCGGCCAGGACCGAGCTGTGGCCGGCGGCGGCCAGGCCCACCTTCTCGGTGTTGATGGTGCCGCGGTTGGTCTTGACGCCCACCACGCGGTTGCCGTCCTTGAGGAAGCCGGTGACCTCGCAGTTCTGGATGATGTCCACGCCCATTTCGTCGCACTTGCGGGCGAAGGCCCAGGCCACGTGGTCGTGCTTGGCGATGCCGGCGCGGGGCTGGTAGGTGGCGCCCATGACCGGGTAGCGGATGTTGTCGCGGATGTTCAGGATGGGGCAGAGTTCCTTGACCTGCTGCGGGTCCAGCCATTCGGCGTCCACGCCGTTGAGTTTGTTGGCGCCCACGCGACGGATGCTTTCGCGGACATCGCCCAGGGTGTGGGCCAGGTTCATCACGCCGCGCTGGCTGAAGAGGAAGTCGTATTCGAGTTCCTCGGGCAGGATCTCCCAGAGTTTGAGGGCGTGCTCGTAGATGGCCGCGCTCTCGTCCCAGAGGTAGTTGGAGCGGATGATGGTGGTGTTGCGGGCCATGTTGCCGCCGGCCAGCCAGCCCTTTTCCAGGACGGCGATGTTGGTCATGCCGTGGTTCTTGGCCAGGAAGTAGGCGGTGGCCAGGCCGTGCCCACCGCCGCCCACGATCACGGCGTCGTAGGAGGACTTGGGTTCCGGGTTCCGCCAGAGGAAGTCCGGGTGCTCGGGGAGGAGGTCTGCGCTCACTGGGCTGCTCCAATCAGGTCTGCTTCAGCTTCGGCCAGGCCGGCGTCGGCTGAGAGGTGCGGGTAAAGGGGGAACTTGTCAGCCAGGGCCGTCACACGGTTGCGGAGTTCCACGGCGGTGTCCCCGGGCAGGGTGCCCGTGCCGGCCGATGCGATCAGTGCGGTGGCAATGATGTCAGCAACCTCGGCGAACTCGGCGGCGCCGAAGCCGCGGGCGGCGAGGGCAGGGGTGCCGATCCGGAGGCCGGAGGAGACCATCGGCGGGCGGGGGTCGAACGGTACGGCGTTGCGGTTGACGGTGATGCCAATCCGGTGGAGGGCGTCCTCGCCCTGCTGGCCGTCGAGTTCGGAGTTCCGCAGGTCCACCAGGACCAGATGCACATCCGTGCCGCCGTTCACTACGGAGATGCCGGCGGCCTGGACGTCTTCCTGGAGGAGGCGTTCGGCCAGCAGCTTGGCGCCCTGCAGGACGCGTTCCTGGCGTTCCTTGAATTCAGGGGCTGCGGCGAGCTTGAAGGCCACGGCCTTGGCGGCGATGACGTGCTCCAGCGGACCGCCCTGCTGGCCGGGGAACACGGCGCTGTTGATCTTCTTGGCGTATTCCTCCTTGGCCAGGATCACACCGCCGCGGGGTCCGCCCAGGGTCTTGTGGGTGGTGGTGGTGACCACGTCCGCGTACGGGACGGGGTTGGGGTGCAGGCCTGCGGCAACGAGGCCGGCGAAGTGGGCCATGTCCACCATGAGGTAGGCGCCCACGAGATCGGCGATGCGCCGGAATTCGGCGAAGTCCAGCTGGCGGGAGTAGGCGGACCAGCCGGCCACGATCAGCTTGGGCTTGTGTTCCAGGGCCAGGGCTTCCACCTCGGCCATGTCCACGCGGAGGTCGGATTCGCGGACGTGGTAGGGCACCACGTTGTAGAGCTTGCCGGAGAAGTTGATCTTCATGCCGTGGGTGAGGTGGCCGCCGTGGGCCAGCGAGAGGCCCAGGATGGTGTCGCCGGGGTTCAGCAGCGCGAACATGGCGGCGGCGTTGGCCTGGGCGCCGGAGTGCGGCTGCACGTTGGCGAATTCGGCGCCGAACAGTGCCTTCACGCGGTCGATGGCGAGCTGCTCGATCACATCGACGTGCTCGCAGCCGCCGTAGTAGCGCTTGCCCGGGTAGCCCTCGGCGTACTTGTTGGTGAGCACCGAGCCCTGGGCTTCCATCACGGATGACGGAGCGAAGTTCTCTGAGGCAATCATTTCCAGGGTGGACTGCTGGCGGTGCAGTTCCTGTGCCACAGCGGCGGCGACGTCGGCGTCTACCGTGGCGAGCGAGGCGTTGAGTACGTCCTGCATTGTTCTCCTTTTGAGCCCTTGGGAGTTACTGATCCATAACTGATCTGTAACTGATATATTAGAACTGACGCAATAGTATGTTGTAGATCACGCGGCAGTCAATAGCTACCTTGGGAGAGCTGGCAATGAGCGTAATGACAGAGAACCAATTGGCCGGAGAAGGCGAGCTCTCGCTTGCGGAGCAGGCCTACCGGCACCTTCGCGATCGCCTGATCATGCTGGACATCCGGCCGGGTGAGGCGATCAACGACGGCAAGCTCGCCGCCGAGCTGGGGATCGGCCGCACGCCGGTCCGGGAAGCGCTCAAGCGCCTGGAAGGCGACCACCTCGTGGTGTCGTACCCACGCCGCGGGACGTTCGCCACCGTCGTCGACATCACCGAGCTTGCGGACGTCTCGGAACTGCGCGAGTCGCTGGAACCCCTGGCCGCGCGCCGGGCCGCCAAGCTCGCCACTCCTGCCCTGCGCAAGGAAATCAGGGAAACCGCGGCGGCCATTGCGGACATGGGTGATGAGGACGACCCCTATGACCTCATGCGGTACGACATCAAAGTCCACCGCCTGATCTACCGGGCTGCCGCCAATACGCACCTCGAGGACGTCCTGATCCGGTACGACAACCTGGCCACCCGCATCTGGTGCATGGTGCTGGAGAAGGTGCCGTCCGTGGCGGCGCACATCGCCGAGCACGTGGAACTGCTGGAAGCAGTGGCCGACGGCGATTCGGACCGGGCGGGCAAACTCGCCCTTGAGCACGTGACCAGTTTCGAACAGGCCATCCGCAGCGTCCTGTAGGTTCCAGGGCCGTCCTGGGGTCAGGAACGGACGGGCCGGGGGATGAACCCCGAAGGTTCGCGCCTGATCCTTAGCAGTGCCGACTCGATAGCACCCTTGACGACGGCTTCCGCCCCGAGGGTGCTCGCCACGAGTTCCGGCAGCGGTAGGCCGGAATCCCTGGGCAGCAGGCTGCGGGCGTGTTCCAGGACAGGTTCGATCGCGCGTGAAATCGCACCCGCGATGACGACACGCTCGATGTCGAGAAGGCTGGAGAGCACTTCCGCGATCCGCGCCAGCCGCACGCCGAGCCTGGCAATAATTTCCCGCGCCAGCGGATCTCCCCCGCCGGCGGCCCGGAAGACATCTTCAGCGCTGATGTCCCCTTCAGGTATATTGCGCAGCACCGTTGTTCCATCAAAGGAATGGATGCCCGCGCGTGCCCACTTCCGCGCAAGGGCGCCAAACCCGTCCGAGCCGCCCTCGTCGGGCACGAACTTGCTGTCCAGGGCATCCAGGAACCGCATCTCACCGGCGCCGCCCTGCCGGCCGCGAAGCAGAGACCCATCGACAATCAGGCCGGCGCCAAAGCGCTCTCCCGACAGCAAGGTGGCCACGTTGCTGACGGCTCCTGTGCCTGCTCAGCTATTGCGGCGAGATTCGCGTCGTTTTCGACGATGACATCGCCCCAAAGATGCCCGGCGAATCCCGAATTCATTAACTGCCAGAATTCCCCTCCCGCGGGGGACTGGCCGTTGGCGTCGATCGGCGCCGGGACTCCGACGGCTGTCAGCAGGACATCTTCCGGGGTGCGCGAAACATCCTCGAGAGTCAGGCGGATCAGCTCCCGTGCGCTCGCGACGCGGCCGGAGCGTCCGAGTGCATGCGAATCAATTCCCAGGCGGCGCTTGCCCAGTTCGCGGCCCCGCAGGTCGGCGACGATGGTCGTATAGTAGCCCTCCCCGGCGTCCAGGCCCACCACCACACCGGCAGCTTCGCGCAACTGATACCGCCGCGCCGGCCTGCCCTTGAGCCTGCCGGCGTCCGCGCGCGCGTCATTGAATTCCTCCAGCCAGCCGGCGTCAACAAGGCCGTCACAGACCCCAAGCACCGTGGCACGTGTCAGTCCGGTCGCAGCCATGGCCTCTCCTGCCGTGAACACCTGTTCCTGCAGGGCAAAACGCAACAGTGCCCCTGAGTTGATCTGCCGTAACAGTTGGGTCGAGCTCGCCGTAGTTCCGTCCACCCCTTGACGATAGACCCTGCGTCCCCCATCCTCGTATAGGACCTAAATATAAGATCCATATAAATTCTTAGAGAGCCCATGAGGAGCCGACGTTGCCACCTTTGCCGCCCGCCGGGAGACCACTCTCCCGACGCACCTTCCTCGCTGCTGCCGGAGGTGCGCTCACCGCTTTCGGATTGGCCGGCTGCGCCCCGTCCGGTACTGCGCCGACCATCACGTTCCACCAGTCAAAACCGGAGGCAGTTCCCTACTTTCGGGACCTGGCCGCCAAGTTCACCGCCTCACAGGACCGCGTCCGTGTCCTGCATGACATGGCCACGAACCTCTCTGCCAGCTTCGTCCGCAGCAGTCCCCCGGACCTCGGATGCCTCAACTACAACCTCGAGATGGCCCGGTTCATGGAGCGGGGGGCACTTTCGGATCTTTCCGACCTCCCGGCCGCGGCTTCCATCCGGGACGACGTCCTCGACCTCACCAACTGGTACCCGACCTACGCGGGGCGCACCAGCGTGATCCCCTATTCGGTCATGGCGGCCTCCGTGATCTACAACCGCCGCATCTTCGAAGAGAACGGGCTGGCCGTCCCTACAACGTGGGATGAACTGATCGAGGTCTGCGAGCGGCTCAAGGCGGCCGGCATCACGCCGATCTACGGCACCTTCCGTGATCCCTGGACAGTGGCACAGGGTTTGTTCGACTACACGGTGGGCGGAATGATCAACGTGCGTGACTTCTATAAGTCAATGCACGCCGCTGGCACGAACGTGGGACCGGACTCGGAAGTGTCGTTCCAAAAGACGCTGCTTGAGCCGGTGAAGCGCATGGTCGAGCTGACCAAGTACGTCAATCCCGATGCCGCGAGCCGCGGCTACGGAGACGGCAATACCGCCATGGCGCAGGGCCAGGCAGCCATGTACTTCCAGGGACCGTGGGCCTTCGGGGAGATCGAGAAAGCCGGCAAGGACCTGGATCTGGGAACCTTCCCGCTGCCCATGACCGGTGATCCCGCAGATCTGAAGGTCCGGGTCAACATCGACCTCTCGCTCTGGGTACCCGAGGTGGCCAACGGGCAGCAGGGAGCCCGCGACTTTCTTCAATACCTCATGCAGCCGGAGATCCAGAACCCTTACAACGCCAAATTCCTGGGTTTCGGCACCACCAAAGACGCACCGCCGGTAACCGACCCCCGCATCGTTGAGATGCAGAAGTACTACGACGAAGGCCGCTTCTACATGGGTGCCTCACAGTTCATTCCGAACTCCATCCCGGCGGCGAACTACATCCAGTCGATCATCGGCGGCGCCGACGCCGAGGGCACGCTGCGCAGGATGGACGCCGACTGGGCGCGCCTGGCGTTCCGGGCATAACCACACTTTTCGATTCACAGCATGAAACGAGGACCATCCATGTCATCAATGACGAGACCTTCCATCAGGGCGGAGGTGGCGCCACCACCGGCAACTGAAGCGGCTAGGGCAGGCAGGAGCCGCGTCGATCCGCTCTACTACCTCTTCCTGTTGCCCTCCCTGGTAATCTTCACGCTCGCCGTCACGCTGCCTGCCGTGCTCGGGTTCATCTACAGCTTCACGAACTCCGTGGGCTTCGGTGACTTCGATTTCATCGGCGTCCGGAACTTCATCGCGGTGTTCCGCGATGAAGGCGTCCTGGGCGCTTACGCCTTCACACTCACCTTTTCGCTCGTCACGGTCATCGTCGTGAACGCCGTGGCTTTCCTCCTGGCCCTGGGCCTGACGTCCCGCGTGCGGTTCCGTGCTGCGCTGCGCACGGTATTCGTCATCCCGATGGTGATCTCCGGCATCGTCATCGCCTTCGTTTTCCAGTACCTCTTCTCGAACTCGCTGCCCCTGTTCGGCCAAAGCACCGGTATAGAGCCGCTGGCCACCAGCCTCCTGGCCAACCCCAACCTCGCGTGGCTTGCGATCGTCTTCGTCACGGCCTGGCAGTCCATTCCGAGCGCCATGCTGATCTACATCGCGGGGCTCCTCACGGTCCCTCCCGAGGTTTACGAGGCGAGTTCCATCGACGGGGCATCGCCCTGGCAGAACCTGCGGCACATCACCCTGCCGCTCATTGCCGGATATGCCGTGATCAATACGGTCCTCGGCTTCAAGAACTACCTCAACGCCTACGACATCATCATCGGCCTTACCGACGGCGGTCCAGGCGTCGCCACACGGAGCGTCGCCATGTCAATCTTCCGCGGCTTCGAAGGCGGCGATTATGCCTACCAGATGGCCAATGCCGTGATCTTCTTCCTCATCAGCATCGTCATCGCACTCATCCAGCTTCGCTTCACCCGTGGCAAAGGAGGGATCGCAGCATGAGCAGCGCACCCAGCACCATCCCCGTAAAACCCGTCGCGGCAGGAAAGGGACAGCGGATCCCCGCCGGCCCGGAACGTACCCAGTGGCCCGCCACCATCATCCTCATCGTTTGCACGCTCAGTGTGCTCGTCCCGCTGTATGTCACCATCAGCATGGCATTCAAAACCACTGGCCAGGCCGTGGACGGCAACGCCTTCTCACTGCCAAGCCCGCTGACCTTCGACAGCTTTGCCCAGGCGTGGACGCTCACGAACTTCCCCCGGGGCTTCGGGATTTCCGTGTTCGTGTCAGTGATCGCCGTTACAGGCGAAATCATCGTTTCGGCACTGGCGGCCTATGCCATCGTCCGCAACTGGGACCGGCGGCTCTTCCGCTGGTCCTTCTTCTACCTGCTGGCGGCGATGTTTATCCCGTTCCCGGTGGTGGCGCTGCCGCAGATCCAGCTCACCGGCCTCGTCGGGCTCGATAACCCACTGGGCGTGGCCATCCTGCACATCGTTTTTGCCCTGGCATTCAACACCATGCTGTTCACTGCTTTCCTGCGGTCGATCCCCCTGGAGTTGGAGGAAAGCATGCGCATGGACGGCGCCGGAACCTGGCAGGTGTTTTGGAAGCTCATCTTCCCCCTGCTCGGACCAATGAGCGCAACCGTGGGCATCTTCGCCTTCATCGCATCATGGAACGACTTCATGATGCCCTCACTGATCATTTCCGACCCGGAACTGCAGACCATCCCGGTACTGCAGAAGATCTTCCAGACCCAGTTCAGCAACAGCTACAACGTTGCCTTCGCCTCCTATCTGATGGCCATGGCCCCCGCCATCATCGTTTACCTGTTTACCCAGCGTTGGGTGATGTCCGGCCTTACCCAGGGCGCCGTCAAGTAACTCCTGACCAAAACACCGAACTCCAGATGAAACTGAAGGAACCGATCTTGCCCACCATCACCACCCAGGCAACGCACAGCAATGCCAGCATCATGGCCGACCCCAACTGGTGGCGGCAGGCCGCGGTCTACCAGATCTACCCCCGCAGTTTTGCGGACTCCAACGGGGATGGCATCGGCGACCTGAAGGGTATCACCGCCAGGATTCCATACCTGAAGGACCTGGGCATCGACGCCGTCTGGCTGAGCCCGTTCTACCCCTCCGCCCTCGCCGACGGCGGCTATGACGTGGACGACTACCGCAACGTGGATCCCAAGCTGGGCACCCTGGACGACTTCGACGAAATGGCCAACGCCTTAAAGACAGCCGGCATCAAGCTGATCGTGGACATTGTCCCCAACCACTCCTCCAACCGGCACCAGTGGTTCCAGGAAGCCCTCGCCTCGCCCAAAGGCTCCGCAGCGCGCAACCGGTACATCTTCCGTGACGGGCTGGGCGACAATGGCGAGCTGCCGCCGTCGGACTGGGATTCGGTGTTCGGCGGTCCCGCGTGGGAGCGCATCACCGAGCCCGACGGCACCCCGGGGCAGTGGTACATGCACATATTTGCCAGGGAACAGCCCGACTTCAACTGGGACAACCCCGAAGTCCGCGCAGACTTCCTGAAGACTTTGCGATTCTGGGCGGACCGGGGCGTGGACGGCTTCCGCATCGACGTCGCCCACGCACTGACAAAGAACCTCGAAGAAACCCTGCCCACCAAGGCGGACCTCGAAGCCCAGGGCGAGGCGCTGTATCTTGCAGGACAGCATCCGTATTGGGACCGCGATGAGGTTCATGGGATCTACGCCGAATGGCGCCGGCTGTTCAACGAATACAACCCGCCGCGCACCGCCGTCGCCGAAGCCTGGGTGCATGCTGACCGCCGTGCGCGCTACGCCAGCCCGGAGGGTCTTGGCCAGGCCTTCAACTTCGACCTGCTGCAGGCGGACTTCGACGCCGGGCAGTTCCGGACGACCATCGTCAAGAACCTGGCAGAAGCCCAAGCATCAGGCGCTTCGTCCACTTGGGTGTTCTCAAACCACGATGTAGTCCGGCATGCCACGCGCTATGGCCTTCCCGCGTCCGAGCCTTCGGCCGGCGGCGAGATCATGGCCGGGCAGGCGGGCAAGCGGTGGCTGCTGGCCGGCGGCAGGCAGGATGACGTCGACGTGGAGCTCGGCCTGCGCCGCGCCCGCGCTGCATCGTTGTTGATGTTCGCCCTTCCAGGTTCGGCATACCTGTACCAGGGCGAGGAACTGGGACTGCAGGAAGTCGGCAGCGAAATCCCCGACTCTGCCCGGCAGGACCCTGCGTTCTTCCGGAACAAGGGCGTGGACATCGGCCGCGACGGCTGCCGGGTCCCCCTGCCGTGGACCTCCGGGGGCGGCTCGTTCGGTTTCGGCCCCGGCGGCTCGCACTTGCCGCAGCCGGAATGGTTTGCCGGCAACTCAGTGGAAGCCCAGGAAGGCCAGGAAGATTCAACCCTGTCCCTCTACCGCCGCGCGTTGGCCCTGCGGCGGCAACTCCAAACCGCCGAGACGCTGGAATTGCTGGAATCCGGCAGGGACGATGTCCTTGCTTTCCGTCGCCCCAACGGCTGGACCTCCGTGACGAACTTCGGCACGGAATCCTTCGAACTGCCCTCCGGCAGGCTGTTGGTCTCCAGTTCCCCGTTCAAGGGAGACCTCCTGCCGGGCGCGACCACTGCCTGGATTCAGGCGTAGCACTATCAGGTTGGGGAACCATACCCACCACAGGGCCGGTTGGCCGGGACCATATTCCGCGGAAATGGTCCCGGCCGGCCGCGCCATCCACAACGTATTCCCTCCGTCCCCACCCCTTCGAGTGTGGCGTGGGATACTTCCGTAAAATATCGCCGGAGGAGCCGGCGGGCGTTGGAAAGGGCCGGTCAACATGCAGGGATCCGTTAATGAGGACGAAGAGGCGCGCCGGTCAGTGCTCGCAACACTGGCGCGGGAGCGGGACCTCGGCCTCCATACGGATCCGGACTTCGACCGGCGGCTTGAGGAGCACTTCCCCACGCTTCGCAGTCTCTTCCACTCGCTCTACGGCGCCCGGCAGGACTGGCTGGAACAGTTGTCCGCGCTGGTGGTCCAGAGCGCACGGTCGTGGCAGGAGCGCTCCCCGGAGCTGAAGGCGCTGGACGCCGAACGCGAGGAGACGCCGGAGTGGTTCCAGTCCAACGGGATGCTGGGCGGTGTCTGCTACGTGGACCGCTACGCTGAAAGCCTGGAAGGGGTGCGCAGCCGCATTCCCTACTTCAAGGAACTGGGCCTGACCTACCTGCATCTGATGCCGCTGTTCCTGGCGCCCGAACCGCACTCGGACGGCGGCTACGCGGTGTCCAGCTACCGTGAGGTCAACCCGAAACTGGGCACCATGGACCAGCTCCGGGATCTGGCGGCGGAACTGCGCGCCAACGGGATCAGCCTGGTGGTGGACTTCATCTTCAACCACACCTCGGACGAACATGTGTGGGCGCGGAAGGCTGCCGCGGGCGACCCGGAGTACAGCGATTACTACTGGATATTCCCTGACCGGACCATGCCGGACGCCTTCGAGGCGGACGTGCGCGAAATCTTCCCCGAGAACCACCCCGGATCCTTCATCCAGATGGACGACGGCCGGTGGGTCTGGGCCACGTTCCACACCTACCAGTGGGACCTGAACTACTCCAACCCGGAGGTCTTCCGGGCCATGGCGGCCGAGATGCTGTTCCTGGCAAACCAGGGCGTGGACATCCTGCGCATGGACGCAGTGGCCTTCATCTGGAAGCAGCTGGGCACCCCCTGCGAAAACCTTCCCGAGGCCCACACGCTGCTCCGGGCCTTCAACGCGGTCTGCCGGCTGGCCGCACCGTCGCTGCTGTTCAAGTCCGAGGCCATCGTGCACCCGGACGAGGTGGCGCTCTACATCGATCCCAAAGAGTGCCAGCTTTCCTACAACCCACTTCAAATGGCGCTGATCTGGGAGTCCCTGGCCACCCGGGACGTTTCCCTCCTGTCCCAGGCGCTCGAACGCAGGCACAACATCCCCGACGGCACCGCCTGGGTGAACTACGTCCGCAGCCACGACGACATCGGCTGGACCTTCGCCGATGAGGACGCGGCAGAACTGGGCATCAACGGCTTTGACCACCGCCGCTTCCTGAACTCCTTCTACGTCAACCGGTTCCCGGGCAGCTTCGCGCGCGGCGTCCCGTTCCAGGACAACCCCAAGACGGGTGACTGCCGGATTTCCGGCACGACGGCGTCCCTGTGCGGCATGGAGGTTGACCCGGCTGAGGCGGTGGAACGGATCCTCCTGGCCCATTCGGTGCCGTTCAGCACCGGCGGCATCCCGCTGCTGTACCTGGGCGACGAAGTGGGCCAGGTCAACGACTACTCCTACGCGTCCGAGCCGGGCCACGAGGCGGACAGCCGCTGGGTGCACCGGCCGCACTTCCCCGCCGAACAGTACGCCCGCCGTGACGATCCCACCACCCCGGAAGGCGCCGTGTACGCGGGATTGAAGCGGATGATCGAGGTCCGGGCCGGCACCCCCGAACTGGCAGGAACCGAAATGGTCGATTTCCGCACGAATAACCGCTCGGTGCTGGCCTACCAGCGCCCGGGCGAGGAAGAAAGCATCGTCCTTGCCCTCGCCAACTTCGGCGACTCAGCCCAGACCCTTCCTGCGGAAACCTTTGCTGGTTTCGCTGCCGCCGCCGTCGACCTTCTCTCCGAGGCCACCCTGCAGCTGGACGACGGCGTCACCCTCCTCCCCCGGCAATACCTCTGGCTCCGCGTCACCCCCGCCTAACCCCAACTAAGTAGCGCCAAGTGTCGTTATGGGCGCCCATAACGACACTTAGCGCTACCCAGTTGGGCGGGTGGGGGCGGGACGTGAAACCATACGGATCATGGCCTCCAAGATTGCGTACCAGGGTGAGCCCGGCGCCAACTCCAATATCGCGTGTCAGCAGATGTTCCCGGACATGGAAAGCGCGCCGTGCGCCAGCTTCGAGGACGCCTTTGAACTGGTCACCACCGGCGAGGCGGACCTGGCCATGATCCCCATCGAGAACTCCATCGCCGGCCGGGTGGCGGACATCCACATCCTGCTGCCCCAGTCCAACCTGCAGATCGTGGGCGAGTACTTCCTGCCCATCCACTTCGACCTGCTGGGCATCCCGGGCAGCACCATCGAGGGCGCCACCGAGGTGCACAGCCACATCCACGCATTGGGCCAGTGCCGGAAGCTGATCCGCGAGCATGGCCTGAAGCCGGTCATCGCCGGCGACACCGCCGGGTCCGCCCGGGAAGTGGCCGAGTGGAATGATCCGCGCAAGCTCTCCCTCGCTCCCCCGCTGGCCGCGCAGATCTACGGCCTGGAAGTGCTGGCCTCCCGCGTGGAGGACGATCCCTCCAACACCACCCGCTTCGTGGTCCTGGCCCGGGAAACGGCGCTGCCGGCCCGGGACGAACTTCCCGGGCCGGCAGTCACCAGCTTCGTGTTCCGTGTGCGCAACGTTCCCTCCGCCCTGTACAAGGCGCTGGGCGGGTTCGCCACGAACGGCGTGAACATGACCCGGCTGGAGAGCTACATGGTGGGCAACGAGTTCGCCGCCACCATGTTCATGGCCGACGTGGAAGGGCACCCCGAGGACCTGCCGCTGAAGCTGGCCCTCGAGGAACTGGACTTCTTCACCACGGAGGTACGGATCCTCGGTGTGTACCCCGCGGCTGACTACCGGGCGGCAGCCACCGCCTGACGCGGCTGTGCGGGTGCCGCCTTGGTGAGGGGCTTGAGCAGCGGCCCGAAGAACGCGCCGAGCTCCGCCGTTGCCGTCAACGGCAGGACGTTGGCCACGTACTGGTCAGGGCGGACCACCACCACGGCGCCGGCACGGTCGATGCCGCGCAGTTCGAAGATGTCCGCAGTGGGGTCCGTTGCGTACACCTTTTCGTAGTCCGTGAGCTTGAACGGGCCCACCTGCGGCTTGAACACGGCAGGCACGGCACCGATGTCGACGGCGGTGTGCGGCTGCTGGTAGATGACCTTCAGGTCGAACCACGCATCCGGGTCGGCGCCGGCAGGCGTGGCAGCCAGCGGAGATTCGGGTGCGTTAACAAACCACTCGGCAAGCTTGTCCGCGGTGGAATCCGTGCCGGGCAGGGCCTGGTCCGCGAAGACGTAGATCCGCCAGCGGCCGTCAGCCGTGGCGTGGTGGCCCAGGTGGATGGGGTTGGTGTCACCCACGCGGACGGCGGGTGCGGACTTGAACCGCTTGCCTACGGGGAAGCCGGTGGCAAGGCCCTGGTGGTCCGCCGAACCGATAATCAGGGACGGCGCGTACTGGGTCATGAAACCTGCGGGGAACTCGGCGGTCTGCACATAGAAGTCCTCGAGGTCTGAGGGGTGCTCGAACTCCTCCGGCTTCTTGGCCATCATGGTGGACCACTCCTTGTCGAAATCGATCAGGTTCTTGGCCACCACCTGCCGCTCCTCCGAGTAGGTGGACAGCAGGCTTTCCGGGCTCCGGCCCTCCAGCACGTGCCCCAGCTTCCAGGCGATGTTGAATCCGTCCTGCATGGACACGTTCATGCCCTGCCCGGCCTTGGCGCTGTGGGTGTGGCAGGCGTCGCCGGTGATGAACACGCGCGGGGTGCGGGTGCCGCGCTCCGCCGGCAGGACGTCGTCGAACCTGTCCGTCAGGCGGTGGCCCACCTCGTACACGCTGTGCCATGCCACGTTCCGCACATCCAGCGTGTACGGGTGCAGGATTTCGTTGGCCTTGGTGATGATCTGCTCGATGCTGGTGTTGCGGACGTCGTGGTGGGTGGCAGGATCCACTTCGCCCAGGTCCACGTACATGCGGAACAGGTAGCCGCCCTCCCGCGGAATCAGCAGGATGCTGCCTTTTTCGGCCTGGATGGCGCACTTGGTGCGGATGTCAGGGAAGTCGGTGACGGCCAGGACGTCCATGACGCCCCAGGCGTGGTTGGCCTGGTCCCCCGCCAGCGTGCAGCCGATGGCCGTGCGCACCTTGCTGCGGGCTCCGTCGGCCCCCACCACGTACTTTGCACGGACTGTCCGTTCCTGGCCCTCGTTGGGTCCGGCGGTGTGAAGCAGCGTCACGGTGACCGGGTAGTCGCCCTCGGTGCCGACCGTGAGGCCCTGGAAGTCATAGCCGTAGTCGGGCTTGAGGCGGGTGGGTGAGTTGGCGGCAAACTCCGCAAAGTAGTCCAGCACCCGCGCCTGGTTGACGATCAGGTGCGGGAATTCGCTGATCCCCGTCTCGTCGTCCACGGCGCGTGCGGCGCGGATGATGTTCGCGTGGTTTGCGGGGTCCGGCTTCCAGAACGCCATCTCCGTGATGCGGTAGGCCTCGGCGATGATCCGCTCTGCGAATCCGAAGGCCTGGAAGGTTTCGACGCTGCGCGCCTGGATCCCGTCAGCCTGTCCGATGGCAAGGCGGCCGGGACGGCGGTCGATGATCCGGGTGGAGACATTGGGGAACATGGACAGCTGCGCGGCGGCGAGCATTCCGGCGGGGCCGGTGCCGACGATGAGCACGTCCACTTCCTCCGGGAGCTCCTCGGGGCGGTTCAGGCCGACGCCGGCCGCCGGCTGGACGCGCGGGTCACCGGATACATATCCGTGGTGGTGGAACTGCACGGGCTTTCCTCACTTCTTTGTGGATGACTCTCGCTGAATGTGTTCTATATCAGAACAACTGATTCGATAATCGAAAACAATAAACTTGATCTCCACTGTACGCCGGATGTGACGGGGACGACAAGTGGCTCCGAAGACGCCATAAAAACGCCGGAAATCCGGGGGTTGACGGGAGCTGGAAATCGATGGATAGTGATCGTATACGATTTCGTACCTGATGAGGAGATGCTTTGGAGCAGGTCAACGGCGACACCCTGGCAGCAGCACGCAAGGTGGTCGCAGTGCACATCAACTACCCCAGCCGGGCTGCCCAGCGCGGCCGCACTCCGGCGCAGCCGTCCTACTTCCTTAAGCCTTCCAGCTCGCTGGCTGTCAGCGGAAGCCCCGTCGAGCGCCCGGCAGGCTGCGAACTGCTCGGCTACGAAGGCGAAATCGCGCTCATCATCGGCAAGGCCACGCGCCGCGTTTCCATGGAAGACGCCTGGAGCCACGTTGCCGCCGTCACGGCCAGCAACGACCTCGGCGTGTACGACCTCCGGTGGGCGGACAAGGGCTCCAACCTCCGGTCCAAGGGTGGCGATGGCTTCACCCCTTTGGGCCCGGCACTGATTCCGGCAGACGCCGTCGACCCTGCCAACCTCCGGATCCGCACCTGGCACAACGGCCAGCTGGTCCAGGACGACACCACGGAAGACCTCCTCTTCCCGTTCGCCCGGCTGGTGGCTGACCTTTCCCAGCTGCTCACCCTGGAGGAGGGGGACATCATCCTCACCGGCACCCCGGCCGGCGCCTCCGTGGCCAAGCCCGGCGACGTCCTGGAGGTGGAAGTCTCCGCGGGTGACCTCACCACGGGGCACCTGGTCACCACGGTTGAGCAAGGCACGACGGCGTTCGCTGAGTTTGGTGCCCAGCCCAAGGTGGATGACCTGCAGCGGGAGGAGGCCTACGGGTCCCGCGAAGCCGCAGGGCTCCCCGCACCCCAGCCCGCCCTCTCCGCCGAGTTGAAGGCCAAGCTCGAGTCGGTCGCCACGGCCACCCTGTCCTCACAGATGCGCAAGCGCGGCCTTAATAACGTCAGCATCGACGGGCTGCAGGCCACCCGGCCGGACCGCCGCGTGGTGGGACTGGCCCGGACGCTGCGCTACGTGCCCAACCGCGAGGACCTCTTCAAGACCCACGGCGGCGGATTCAACGCCCAGAAGCGCGCCATCGACTCCGTCAACGAGGGCGAAATCCTGGTCATGGAAGCCCGCGGCGAAAAAGGAACCGGCACCGTCGGCGACATCTTGGCCCTGCGCGCCCAGGTCCGCGGCGCCGCAGCCATCATCACCGACGGCGGTGTCCGCGACTACACCGCGGTGGCCGGGCTGGAGATGCCCACCTACTTCGCCAACCCGCACCCCGCCGTGCTGGGCCGCCGCCACATTCCCTGGGACACGGACATCACCATCGCCTGCGGCGGCGCCACGGTCCAGCCCGGCGACATCATCGTGGCCGATTCCGACGGCATCCTGGTGATCCCGCCGGCCATCGCCGAAGAACTCGTGGCGGACTGCATCCAGCAGGAAAAGGAAGAAACGTTCATCTTCGAGATGGTCAAGCAGGGCAACAGCGTGGACGGCCTCTACCCCATGAACTCCGATTGGCAGGCGAAATATAAGGAATGGGCTGGCAGTAATGACTGAAACCATGGCCGAGCTCTCTGAGGCCACTCCCGGCAGCAAGTCCGAACAGGCCTACCAGGCCGTCAAGGCGCGCATCGTGGAGGGCACCTACACTCCCGGTTACCGCCTGGTCCTGGGCACCATCGCCAAGGATCTCGGCTTCAGCGTGGTGCCGGTCCGGGAAGCGATCCGCCGGCTGGAAGCCGAAGGCCTGGTGACGTTCGAACGCAACGTCGGCGCCACCGTGGCGGGGATCGATCCCACCGAATACCTCTACACCATGCAGACCCTCAGCATCGTGGAGGGTGCCGCAACAGCACTTTCGGCACCGTTGATCGATAGCCAGTCCATCGCCCGGGCCCGTGCCGTGAACCAGGAGATGCGCGAGTGCCTGGAGCACTTCGACCCGGTGCGCTTCACCCAGCTCAACCAGGACTTCCACAGCGTCCTGTTCGAACACTGCCCCAACCCGCACATCCTGGACCTGGTCCACCGCGGCTGGAACCGGCTGGCCGCGCTCCGCTCTTCCACCTTCCGCTTCGTCCCCGGCAGGGCACGCGACTCGGTGGAGGAACATGAAAACCTGCTGCACCTCATCGAGACCGGGGCGGATGCAGACGACATCGAAAAGGCGGCCCGCCGGCACCGCACCGCCACCCTGGACGCTTACCTCGCCCAAACCACCTAGTACGCAAAAGACCACTTGTACGGACAGAACCCAGTTAGGACTTCAACGATGACGACCTCGGTAGAAACCACCAAGCACCACGTTCCGGATGACCTGCCCACCCACATCCAGCACTACATCAACGGCCAGTTCGTGGACTCCGTCTCCGGCAAAACCTTCGACGTCCTGGACCCGGTCTCCAACCGGAACTACGCCACCGCCGCTGCCGGCCAGAAAGAGGACATCGACCTCGCCGTCGCCGCCGCGCGCGAAGCGTTCGTGAGCGGCCCCTGGCCCAGGATGAAACCCCGCGAACGCGCCCGGGTCCTGAACAAAATCGCCGACGCCGTCGAGGCCCAGGAAGCCCGGCTCGCCGAACTGGAAACCTTCGATACCGGCCTGCCTATCACCCAGGCCAAGGGCCAGGCCCTGCGCGCGGCGGAGAACTTCCGGTTCTTCGCGGACCTGATCGTGGCCCAGTTCGATGACGCCATGAAGGTTCCCGGCTCCCAGATCAACTACGTGAACCGCAAGCCCATCGGCGTCGCCGGGCTCATCACGCCGTGGAACACCCCGTTCATGCTGGAGTCCTGGAAGCTCGCCCCGGCCCTGGCCACCGGCAACACCGTGGTCCTCAAGCCCGCCGAGTTCACCCCCCTCTCCGCATCGCTCTGGGCCACCATCTTCAAGGACGCCGGACTGCCCGACGGCGTCTTTAACCTGGTCAACGGCCTGGGCGAGGAAGCCGGCGATGCCCTGGTCAAGCACCCCGACGTGCCGCTGATTTCCTTCACCGGCGAAACCACTACGGGGCAGACCATCTTCCGGAACGCGGCGGCCAACCTCAAAGGCTTGTCCATGGAACTCGGCGGCAAGTCCCCCTGCGTGGTGTTCGCCGACGCCGACCTCGACGCCGCGATCGACTCCGCACTCTTCGGTGTCTTCTCCCTCAACGGCGAGCGCTGCACCGCCGGTTCCCGCATCCTGGTAGAGCGCGCCATTTACGACGAGTTCTGCGAAAAGTACGCCGCCCGGGCCAAGAGCATCGTCGTCGGCGACCCGCACAATCCCAAGACCGAGGTGGGCGCCCTGGTCCACCCCGAGCACTACGAAAAGGTGGCCTCCTACGTGGAGATCGGCAAGTCCGAAGGCCGGCTCCTGGCCGGCGGCGGACGGCCGGAAGGCCTCCCCGAAGGCAACTACATCGCACCCACGGTGTTCGCCGACGTCGCCCCCGACGCCCGGATCTTCCAGGAGGAGATCTTCGGGCCCGTCGTTGCCATCACCCCGTTCGAGAACGACGACGAAGCCCTTGCCCTGGCCAACAACACCAAGTACGGCCTCGCCGCCTACATCTGGACCCAGAACCTGACCCGCGCCCACAACTTCTCCCAGAACGTGGAGGCCGGCATGGTCTGGCTGAACAGCCACAACGTCCGCGACCTGCGCACCCCGTTCGGTGGCGTGAAAGCCTCGGGCCTGGGCCACGAGGGCGGTTACCGCTCCATCGACTTCTACACCGACCAGCAGGCCGTGCACATCACGCTCGGCAGCGTCCACACCCCCAAGTTCGGCAGCATCGAAGACTCCGCCGCCAACGAAGGCTGACCCCTTACTTCCTGAAGAACCTGCTCAAAGAAGAGAGACCATCATGACCAACTTCGTTCCCACCCCCACCGTCCCGGCACCGGACATTGTCCGCTGCGCCTACATGGAAATCGTGGTCACCGACCTCGCCAGGTCCCGCGAGTTCTACGTGGACGTCCTGGGCCTGCACGTCACCGAGGAAGACGACAACGCCATCTACCTCCGCTCCCTGGAGGAGTTCATCCACCACAACCTGGTGCTCCGCAAGGGCCCGGTGGCCGCCGTCGCCGCCTTCGCTTACCGCGTGAAGTCCCCCGCCGAAGTGGACGCCGCCGAGGCCTACTACAAGGAACTGGGCTGCCGGGTGGAACGCCGCAAGGAAGGCTTCACCAAGGGCATTGGCGACTCCGTCCGCGTCGAGGACCCGCTGGGCTTCCCCTACGAGTTCTTCTACGACGTGGAGCACGTGGAGCGACTCACCCAGCGCTACGACCTCTACTCCGCCGGCGAACTGGTCCGCCTGGACCACTTCAACCAGGTCACCCCCGACGTCCCCCGCGGCCGCGCCTACCTCGAAGACCTGGGCTTCCGCGTCTCCGAGGACATCAAGGACGCCGACGGCGTCACCTACGCCGCGTGGATGCACCGCAAGCAGACCGTGCACGACACCGCGCTGACCGGCGGCAACGGACCCCGGATGCACCACGTCGCGTTCGCCACGCACGAGAAGCACAACATCATCCAGATCTGCGACAAGATGGGCGCCCTGCGCATCAGCGACCGGATTGAACGCGGCCCCGGCCGGCACGGCGTGTCCAACGCGTTCTACCTCTACATCCTGGACCCGGACGGCCACCGCATCGAGATCTACACCCAGGACTACTACACCGGCGACCCCGACAACCCCACCATCACCTGGGATGTCCACGACAACCAGCGCCGCGACTGGTGGGGCAACCCCGTCGTCCCCTCCTGGTACACCGAAGCCTCCCTCGTCCTGGACCTCGACGGCAACCCCCAGCCCGTCATTGAACGCGAGGAAAAGTCCGAAATGGCGGTGACGGTTGGTGCCGACGGCTTCTCCTACACCCGCAAGGAAGGCTCCCCCGAAGGCGACCGGACCGGCTTCAAACTGGGAGTGCAGGTCTAGGAGATGCTGGAGCCGAAGACGATTGAGGCCATCGCGGACGAGCTGGTGGAAGCCGGCCGGACCCGCACCCCTGTCCCCCGCCTGACCGCCCGCTACCCGGAGATGACGGTGGAGGACTCCTATGCGGTGCAGCAGCTGTGGCGGCGCCGGAACGAGGACGCCGGCCGGACCCTGGTGGGGCGCAAGATCGGCCTCACGTCCAAGGCAATGCAGGCCGCCACGGGAATCACTGAGCCTGATTACGGGGCCATTTTCGATGACATGGTGCTGGAGACCGGCTGCTCCGTGGAGTGGGACCGGTACACGCATCCGCGGGTGGAGGTGGAGCTGGCGTTCGTCCTGAAGGACGGGCTCAAAGGCCCGGGCGTGACCATCTTCGACGTCCTGAAGGCCACCGATTACGTGGTTCCGGCCCTGGAAATCCTGGATTCCAGGATCGAGATGGAGGGCCGGACCATCGTGGACACCATCTCGGACAACGCGGCCATGGGCGCCATGGTGATCGGCGGCAACCCGGTCAAGCCCGATGCCGTGGACCTCCGCTGGGTCTCCGCCATCCTGTACAAAAACCAGACCGTGGAGGAAACCGGAGTGGCCGCGGGCGTCCTGGACCATCCCGCCAACGGGGTGCACTGGCTGGCCAACAAGATCGCCGCCCACGGCGACGCGCTAAAGGCCGGCGACATCATCCTGGCCGGGTCCTTCACCCGTCCCATGTGGGTCTACAAAGGCGATACTGTCCACGCAGACTACGGACCCCTGGGGAGCGTCACATGCCGTTTCGAGTAGAGGACACCTTCCGGTCCGCCCTGGCCGCGCAAAAGGGTGGAGCAGGCCGGCCGCTGGCCGGAATGTGGGTGTGCTCCGGCAGCCCGCTGATCGCCGAGCTCTGCGCAGGGTCCGGCCTGGACTGGCTCCTGGTGGACGCCGAGCACAGCCCCAACGGGCTCGAATCCATCCTGGCGCAGCTGCAGGCCATCCACGGCTACCCTGTGCACACCATGGTCAGGCCGCCCGTGAACGACACCGTTGTGATCAAGCAGTACCTGGACCTGGGCGTGCAGAACCTGCTCATCCCCATGGTCAACTCGGTGGCGGAAGCGGAGGCGGCTGTTGCGGCCACCCGCTACCCGCCGCAGGGCGTCCGCGGCGTAGGTTCGGCTTTGGCCCGCGCCGCCCGCTGGAACCGTGTCCCGGACTACCTCGCCCGGGCCAATGAAACCATCAGCGTCACCGTCCAGATCGAGTCGACGGCGGCCGTCGAGGCTGTGGAGGACATCCTCAAAGTCGACGGCGTGGACGCCATCTTCGTCGGCCCGTCCGACCTCGCAGCCTCCATGGGCCTGCTGGGACAGCAGGAACACCCCGAGGTGCGCGCCGCCGTCGAACACTGCCTCTCCGCTGCCAAGGCAGCCGGCAAGCCTGCCGGCGTCAACGCCTTCACCGCCGCCACGGCCCGGCATTACCTGGACAACGGCGCCGGCTTCATCCTGGTGGGCGCGGACGTTTCAGTCCTCGCCCGCGGTTCCGAAGCCCTCGCCGCCCAGTACATCCCCCAGGCCGACGGCGGTACAACCGCGAGCTACTGACGCCACCCCCCAGGCGTCCGAGCAGCGTTCGCGGGAGGCGTCCGACGGCGTCACGCACGGCACGCTTTCGGCCCACCTTTGGCGGCGGGACCCCGGAAACCCGGGGTCCCGCCGCCGCGCGTTCCGCAAAAAGATGCCTGGCGTGACGCGGCGTTCGCTCCCGGACAAGGGCTCTGCGCACAAACACAAGAGTTGCCGGCCGGACACAGCGAGACTGGGACATAACCCGCTACGCCGACCGGCTGGCGTCCTTGCTACTCGAAGTGGAGTATCCCTTGGAAACCTACGATGCACTCCTCGCATCCATTGCCCCCGCGGCCGGCACAGGCCGGACCATCCTCAACCCGGCCACTGGCGAGCCGGTAGGCGAGGCGCCTGTCCACAGCCTGGAGTTCCTCGAAGAAGCCGTCGCGGCTGCCGTCGCCGCCCAGCCCGCCTGGGCGGCCCTGGGACACGACGCCCGGTCCGCCGCGCTCCTGAAAGCAGCCGACGCCGTCGAACGTTCCGCCGAGGAACTCGCCCAGCTGCTCTCCCGCGAGCAGGGAAAACCCCTGAACGGCCCCAACGCCCGCTTCGAAGTGGGCGCCTGCGTCGCCTGGCTCCGCGCCACCGCCGGCCTGCCGCTGGAACCCGAAACCATCGTGGATGACGGCGACACCCGTGCCGAACTGCACTACCGGCCCATCGGCGTCGTGGGTGCGATCGGCCCCTGGAACTGGCCCATGATGATCGCCGTCTGGCAGCTGGCCCCGGCCCTGCGCATGGGCAACGCCGTGGTGGTCAAGCCGTCCGGCAACACTCCCCTGTCCGTCCTGGCCCTGGTCAAGGTCCTCAACGAGGAACTCCCTGAGGGCATCCTGTCCGTGGTCTCCTGCGGCCGCGAGGTCGGTGCCCGGCTCACTGACCACCCGGCGATCGGCAAGATCATGTTCACCGGTTCCACCGCCGGCGGCCGCGCCATCATCAAATCCTCCGCGGACACCGTCAAGCGGCTCACCCTGGAACTGGGCGGCAACGACGCCGGCATCGTCCTGCCCGACGCCGATCCGAAGGCCATCGCCACGGACATTTTCTGGGGCGCGTTCCTGAACACCGGCCAGACCTGCGCCGCGCTCAAGCGCCTTTACGTCCACGACGACATCTACGACGCTGTCTGCGAGGAACTCACCGCAGTCGCCAAGGCCATGCCGATGGGCAACGGCCTGGATGAGAACAATGTGCTGGGCCCGCTGCAGAACAAGGCACAGTACGACGTCGTGGCGAACCTCGTGGAGGCAGCCAAGGCTTCCGGAGCGCGCGTCCTGGTGGGCGGGAACCCGGACACCAGCCAGCCCGGATTCTTCTACCCCACCACCCTGGTGGCGGACATCGACAACGACAACCCGCTGGTAACCGAAGAACAGTTCGGCCCCGCACTGCCGATCATCCGCTACAGCAGTGTCGATGAAGCGGTGGAGAAGGCCAACGGGCTCGACGTCGGGCTGGGCGCCTCGGTCTGGTCCCCCAACCTGGACGCCGCCCGCGAGGTTGCGGCCCGCATCCAGGCCGGCACCGTCTGGATCAACCGGCACGGCGCCGTGGACCCCCGCATCCCCTTCGGCGGGGCCAAGCAGTCCGGCTATGGCGTCGAGTTCGGCGTCGAAGGCCTCAAGGCCCTGGGCGTCCCGCAGGTCATCAACGGCTGATGTTGACGCGGGAGCCCGGCGCGCAGCTTGCCAGTGCCGGGCTCCCGGGGCTGTGTGGCATTACCCCATGGCCGGGGCCGTGGACGTCCTGCCGGCAAACTGCCGCCTGGCCCACCGGGCGAGTTTCTTGCCCTTGCCCTTCCACCAGTTGTCCTCGTCCTGGTTGTGGTGGAACCGGAAGACGATGGCCACCAACACAAACATGCCCATCACCACGTCCACCCAGGACGAGACCACCAGGGCGATGAAGACGGTCATGGCATTTGCCACGATCGACGGGATCGCCAGGGTACGGAAAACCGTGCTGGCCAGGTAGCGCCGGTGCGACCGCGGGACTGTCAACTCACGGACCATGTCGAAGCAGACGCAGACCACCACAATGGTCTGGCCGATGGCCAGCACGATCTGGCCCGGCATGGAACTGCTGAACGCTGCCACGGATTCCATTCCCGGGCTCATGGCCGGGCCCTGGTTGAAGCTTTGCTGAGATCTGTAAACACGGAAAAACCCCCAGAACTTGCAGAACTACCGCCGCTGATCCGGCGATGGTTCCATTCAAGTCCCAGGGGGCTTTTCCGTCACGAGTAGCGGGTACTCATATTTGTGCTGGGTGCGGGGAAACAGTACTTATTGTCCAGTCGGGTTATTGTCCGAGCGCCCGCGGCCGCCACAGCATGACCGCCTGGGACCGGGGCCGGGGGCGCTGGCCGCGGGCCAGGCTCACCACGTCGCCCGCCGCGCCGGCCGCGAAGATGCGCGAATCCACCGAACGCGGCCGCCGCGCGAGTTCCTCGGTAAGTTCCGAGACCCGGCTTTGGAGGGCTGCCACCTGGTTCTCGAGTTCCAGGATGCGCTTGATCCCCTCCAGCGAGACGCCTTCCTGGGACAGCCGCTGCACTTCCCGCAGCATGTTCACGTCACGCTGGGAGTAACGCCGGGACTTTCCTGGGGCACGGCTGGGTTTGACGATGCCCAGCCTGTCGTACTGCCTCAGGGTCTGCGGGTGCATGTCCGCCAGCTCGGCCGCCACCGAAATCACAAAGATCGGCTGGTCAGCATTGATGTCCACGGCTCACCTCCGCGCCTAGAGCCGGGCCTTGGCTGCCAGGCCCTCGCGGACATCCGCCGATGACGTTGCTTCGGCGAACGCCTTGACCGCAGCCTCGGCTTCCTTGTTGAGGTTCTTGGGAACCGCGACGTCGATGGTCACCAGCAGGTCGCCGGTGGCCTTGGACGTCTTGACGCCTTTGCCCTTCACCCGAAGGGTACGGCCGGACGGTGTGCCCGCCGGAACGCGGACCTTGACCTTGTCGCCGTCGATCGTGGGAACCTCGATGTCCGCACCCAAAGCAGCCTCCGGGAAGGTAACGGGGACGTGGATCCGGAGATTGTCGCCGTCGCGCGTGTAGAACTGGTGCGGTTGGACAGCGACGGTCACCACCAGGTCCCCGTTACCGGCAGCACCGGGCTGGCCCTTGCCGCGCACGCGGACCTTCTGGCCGTCCTTGATGCCCGCGGGAACCCGGACGTCAATCACTTCGCCGCTCGGTTCGCGCAAGCCGATGGTGGTGCCGCGGATGGAGCCGGCAAAGGAAATGCTGGTGGAAGCGGTCCGGTCGGCACCCTTCTGCGGGGTGCGCTGGAACCCGGGGGCTCCGCCGAAGCCGCCAAAGAGGTCCGCGAACTCGGGCGGAATGCCGCCCGCGGAGGGATTGAACCCGCCGGCGTGGCGTCCGGTGTTGCCGGTGAACAGGCCGCCGAACATGTCCTCGAAGCCGCCGTTCGTGGCGCCTGCGCCGCCCGGAGCAAAGCGTGCCCCGCTGCCCATGGCCCGGATGGCGTCATACTGCTGGCGCTCGTCCGGATCCGAAAGCACCGAATAGGCCTCGGAGATGTCCTTGAACTTCTTCTCGGAAGAAGCGTTCCCCGCATTCGTATCAGGGTGGTGCTGCCGCGCAAGCTTCCGGTAAGCCTTCTTGATATCGGCGTCGGAAGCGTCCTTGGCAACACCAAGGATCTTGTAAAAGTCCTTGTCCACCCAATCCTGGCTAGCCAATGGCGTTTCCTTTCAAGTCTCTTAACTAATAGCTCTCCGCGGTACAGGGGCCCCCGCCCCTACGCTGGATGGCTGAGGATCTGCGATCCCCAGCCACCCAGCTTCGGCAGGCCCGATGCCACTCCCGGGGCCCCTGTACCGCTGCGAGCTTCGTGGTTACCTCACCTTAGGCGAGATGACCGCTGGCGCGGAGGCCGGATATGGGGCGGCGGTGTGGAGGGCACCGCGAAGCGGGCACCGCCCCATATCCGGCGTAGCGCCAAGTACCCCGACTACGCAGGGACCGCGACGATGACCTGGGCTGCGCGGAGGACGCGGTCGCCTGATTTGTAGCCTGAACGGAGGACCTGGCTGACGGTGTCAACCTCGATGTCCTCGCCGGGCTGCTGGATCAGGGCCTCGTGGATCGTGGGATCGAACTCCACGCCGGTCTCATCGATGCGGACCAGGCCGTAGGTCTTCAGCGCGTTCTCCAGCTTGGTGGCGATCGCGGCGAAGGGGCCGTCGGTGAGGTCGCCGTGCTGCCGGGCGGCGTCGACGTCGTCCAGGACCGGGAGCAGGGAGTTCAGGACGCCGATGACGGCCATTTCCCCTGCCACGGCGCGGTCGCGTTCAACGCGCTTGCGGTAGTTGACGTACTCAGCCTGGAGGCGGAGCAGGTCGTTGCGCAGTTCGGCTGCCTCGGCGTTGCCGGCGGACCCTGCGGGCGCACCCTGGGCCACGGATTCCTCGGCCGGCACGTCCACGCCGTTGAGAATCTCCTCAGCCTGGGCCAGCGCGTCGCCGTCGGAATCTGCTGCCCCGGCCTGGGGACCGGCCCCGGAGGCGGACTGGCCGCCCTCCGGGTGCCGGGCCTGCCCGGTCACCGGGTCAACCTTGCGGTTGTCCCGGATAACCGGCTCCTGGCCGTTGCCCTGCGTGTTCTGCTGGCTTGCGGATGTGTTGTGCTCTTCCTCGTTACCGTGGTGCGGCATGGGTTACTTCTTCGCTTCGTCTTCGTCGATGATCTCGGCGTCCACGATGTCTTCGTCGGAGGAACCTGCCGAAGCACCTGCAGCGCCCTCAGCACCTGCAGCGCCTGCGCCGTCCGGCGAACCGGGCTGGGCGTAGATGGCTTCCCCGAGCTTGGTCTGGGAAGCCTGCAGCTTCTCGAACGCGGACTTCACGGCGGCATCGTCGGTGCCTTCGAGGGCCTTCTTGAGGCTGTCGACGTCGCCCTGGACCTCGGTCTTGACCTCTTCGGGCAGCTTGTCCGCGTTGTCGGCGATCAGCTTGTCCACGGAGTAGGCGAGCTGTTCGGCGGTGTTGCGGGTGTCGGTTGCCTCGCGGCGGGCCTTGTCCTCGGCTGCGTGCTCCTCGGCGTCACGGACCATGCGGTCAATATCTTCCTTGGAGAGGCTGGAGCCGCCGGTGATGGTCATGGACTGTTCCTTGCCGGTGCCCTTGTCCTTCGCCGAGACGTGGACGATGCCGTTGGCGTCGATGTCGAAGGTGACCTCAACCTGGGGAACGCCGCGCGGAGCCGGAGCGATGCCGGTCAGCTCGAACGTGCCCAGCGGCTTGTTGTCGCGGGTGAATTCGCGTTCGCCCTGGAAGACCTGGATGGCAACGGACGGCTGGTTGTCATCCGCCGTGGTGAAGGTCTCGGACCGCTTGGTGGGGATGGCGGTGTTGCGCTCGATCAGGTGCGTCATCACGCCACCCTTGGTTTCGATGCCCAGGGACAGCGGGGTGACGTCGATCAGGAGGACGTCCTTGCGCTCACCCTTCAGCACACCGGCCTGCAGGGCTGCACCGACGGCTACAACCTCGTCCGGGTTTACGCCCTTGTTCGGTTCCTTGCCGCCGGCGAGTTCCTTGACCAGCTCGGAAACGGCGGGCATACGGGTGGAGCCACCGACGAGCACGATGTGGTTGATGTCGGAAAGCTTGATGCCGGCTTCCTTGATCACATCGTGGAACGGCTTCTTGGTGCGCTCCAGCAGGTCCTTGGTGAGGTCCTGGAACTTGGCGCGGGTCAGCTGCTCGTCCAGGTGGACCGGTCCGTCGGGGGTGACGGACAGGTACTGGAGCGAGACGTTGGTGCTGGTGGAGGAGGAGAGTTCCTTCTTGGCCTGCTCAGCTGCTTCGCGGAGACGCTGCAGGGCGATCTTGTCCTTGGACAGGTCGATGCCCTTGACCTTGAGCTGGTTCAGCAGGTAGTCAACGACGCGCTGGTCCCAGTCGTCGCCGCCCAGGCGGTTGTCACCGGCGGTGGCGCGGACCTGGATGGTGGAGAAGTTGTCTTCGTCCTTGCCGACTTCCAGCAGGGAGACGTCGAAGGTACCGCCACCGAGGTCGAAGACCAGGATGAGTTCGTCTTCCTTGCCCTTGTCCAGGCCGTAGGCGAGGGCTGCGGCGGTGGGCTCGTTGACGATGCGCAGGACGTTCAGGCCTGCGATTTCGCCGGCTTCCTTGGTGGCCTGGCGCTCAGCGTCATTGAAGTAGGCCGGGACGGTGATGACGGCGTCGGTGACCTTTTCACCCAGGTAGGACTCGGCGTCGTTCTTCAGCTTCATGAGGATACGAGCGGAGATTTCCTGCGGGGTGTACTTCTTGGCGTCGATGTCCACCTTCCAGTCGGTGCCCATGTGGCGCTTGACCGACGCGATGGTGCGCTCGATGTTGTTGACGGCCTGGCGCTTGGCGATCTCGCCAACCAGGACCTCGCCGGACTTGGAGAATGCAACGACCGACGGCGTGGTGCGGCCACCCTCGGCGTTGGCAATAACGGTGGGCTCGCCACCTTCGAGAACGGAGACGACGGAGTTGGTGGTTCCGAGGTCAATACCTACTGCACGTGACATGTGTTGCTTCCTTCTTTCCTTGGAAACTGGTTGGCGCCCTAAGCATTGAGCGTTCTGCACTCAACTCTACTCAGGGCGCCAGCGATGTCAATCCAAAGTTGAGCGGAGGCCGCTCAACTTTGGAGACCATGCCAGGCTTTTAGTTCGATATTCCTTGGATTTCCGGGCTTCCGTGCGCAGGATTACGACGCCGATCCAGGGTTTCGCTTTGGGAGAACGCACCGCCGGGCTGCTTAGCGCTCCGTATCCCGGTCGCCGTGGAGCGGGCCGCGCTCTTCCGCCGTCGTTTGAACCTGGCGGTCGGTGAGTCCTTCACGGATGGACTCCTCCGTACGGCGGCCCGCAGTGCCGGCATCGCCGTAGTCGCCTTCCTCATACTCGCCTTCGTCGTACTCGCCGTCGGCAAGGCCGCGTTCGGGCTTGTTCGCCGCGCCGGTGTCGCCGTAGTCCGCGTCCACGTACTGCCCGCCCTCTCCCGCGCCAGCAGCAGGAGTCGAGACTGTTCCGGCAGCGCCGTAATCGCCCTCCGGATATTGCTCACCCAGTTCCCCGGCCGGCCTTTCCACGGCTCCGGCGTCGCCGTAGTCGCCGTCCACGTACTGCCCGCCTTCCCCTTCAAGTCCGGGGGCGCTGCTGCCCTTGCGGGGCTCCTCGGCTGCAACTTCAGGGTTCTCAGTCATGGTGCATCTCTCCTTCGAGGCTCCGCGTCCATGCGGGCGCACTGGCAGTCTATCGACGGCCCGGGCGCATCAACAGGGCTTCGCCGGCACTTATCGGGAGGCCCGGACCGGCAGTCCGGCGACGCCTGCCAGCACGGCGAGGTGATGGTCGAAGAGCTCCGCGGGAGCCTTGAACGTGTCCGGCCCGTACTGGTTGAACACCTCAAAGCTGACCGCGCCGAAGAGGGAACTCCACACCAGGACACCCCGTGCCACGAGCTCCTCAGGGAGGTCCAGACCATACTCCGCACGGATGGCGCCCAGGTCGGCGGCAAGGATTGGCGGCAGTTGCGGGGAGCCGTCGGCCGGAACTGACAACTGGCCGGCCCGGGAAGCCGCGTCCAGGATCCCGATGAGGCTGACGATGACCCTCGTTCCGGGGCCAGTGGTGCGTTCCGCCGGGGCGTTGTAGCCGGGAACGGGACTGCCGAAAAGAAGTGCATAGCTGGCGGGCTCGCGCAGGGCCCATTCCCGGACAGCCCTGCCCAGCGCCAGGAAGCGGGCACTATGGTCCCCTTCCGGGGCCTGGGCGACGGCGGCGTCCACTTCGTCCCCAAGCTCGCCGAAGGCGTCGATCAGCAACAGCGTCAGCAGCTCGTCGCGGCTCTCCACATAACGGTAGACGGCGGAGGACACCACCCCCAGGTCCCTCGCCACCGCGCGCAGGGAGAGCGCGGTCGCGCCGTGCGTGGCGAGGTGCTGCCGGCCCAGTCGGACAATGTCCGCGATGGTCTGCGTCCTTGCCCGCTGCCGGGGCGTGAGCGGGCGGTCCAGGCCGGCTGCTGTTTCCTGAACTTCAGTCACCGGTCCAGCATGCCACAACCGAGAGCGCCGGAATCAGAAGAGAGCACCGCTCTTGACTTCACCAAGACGCAGCCCCATGCTGTTCCTGAGAGCACTGCTCTCGCAAACCGGAACGAGGAGGACAAGTGGCAGATGCGTATGTGGTGACGGGCGCGGGCCCGGTGGGTTGGACGGTGGCCGAACAGCTGGCAGACCTGGGGCGGCAGGTGCGCGTCCTGACCCGTTCGGGCAGCGGACCCCGGCACCCGCTGATCGAACTCATTGCCGGGGATGCAAAGGATCCGGACATATTGGGCACTGCCCTTGCCGGGGCCAAGGCCGTCTTCCACTGCATCCACGGGTCGGCCTACACCGCCTCGGCATGGCAGGCCGAACTTCCCGCCGCCGAGCAGGCGGTTCTGGCTGCCGCGCAGGAAGCAGGCGCCGTCGTCGTATTCCCCGAAAGCCTCTACTCCTACTCGGAGCCGGACCGCGTGATGACGGAGGGAAGCCCGCGCCGGGCTGCCGGCGGCAAGCGCGGGGTGCGGACTGACCTGCTTCGGGCCCGTGCGGCCGCAGCCGCTCCTGCCGTGAGCGTGGTGGCAGGTGACTTCTTTGGGCCCCGCGTCCGGATGGCGCACGGCGGCGAGCGCATGGTGGTGCCGATCCTGGCGGGGAAGAATGTCAGCGTCATCGGCAGCTCCCGCCAGCCGCACTCGTTCACGTACGTCCCGGACCTGGTTAAGGCAATGATCGCCGCGGCGGACAGGCCCTCCGCCTGGAACGCCGTGTGGCACGCACCCACAGGCCCGGCGCTCACCCAGACGGAACTTGCCCACGCCTTCGCCGCAGCGGCGGGGCGGCCCGCTCCCAAAGTGCGTGTCCTGCCCGGCTGGACGCTCCGGGCGGCAGGCCTAGTCTCAGCCGATGCCCGCGAACTGGCCGAGATGCTGTACCAGTTCGAGCGGCCGTTCATCATGGACTCGGCCGTGTCGCAGGCAGCCCTGGACGTCAGCCCCACCCCGCTGGAAACGGCTGCTGCCGCCACCGTGGACTGGTGGCGGCAGCATGGTTAGTGCTCCGGGTGGCGAGGGGCCCAGTGTTAGCGGCTGGGAACCTCTTCCAGGGGTTCGACGCCGGGCTCCCGCGGCCGCACAGCGCTCGGGCCGTCCGTGCGTCCCAGCTTGCTGGGCCACCAGATCTTCGGTCCGATGTCGTAGGCCAGGGCAGGCACCAGCAGCGAACGCACCAGGACGGTGTCCAGCAGCACGCCGAACGCCACAATGAACGCCAGCTGGACCAGGAACATGATGGGAATGACGCCCAGCGCCGCGAACGTGGCGGCGAGCACCACGCCTGCGGAGGTGATGACACCGCCGGTCACCACCAGGCCGCGGAGGATGCCGGGCCGGGTGCCGTGCTTGAGGGATTCCTCCCGGACCCGGCTCATCAGGAAGATGTTGTAGTCCACGCCCAGGGCCACCAGGAACACGAAGCCGAACAGGGGCACTGTGGCATCGGCGCCGGGGAAGCCAAAGATGTTGTTGAAGACGAAGGCCGACACGCCAAGCGCCGCCGCGTAGGAAAGCACCACGGAGAGCACCAGCAGGACCGGCGCCACGATGGAGCGCAGCAGCAGCATCAGGATGAAGAGGATCACCACCAGGACCACGGGGATGATGACCACCAGGTCATGCTGGGCGGTGGTGTTGGTGTCGAGTGCGGTGGCGGTGACGCCGCCCACCAGGGCCCCGGGGTCAACGGCCTTCACCCCGGTGCGCAGGGCCTTGACGGTTTCCTCCGCCTCCAGCGAGTCGGCAGCGTCGTTGAGGGTGGCGTTGATGATCACCCTTCCCTCTCGGACGTCCGGGGCGCTGGGAGCTCCGGGGGCTCCGGTGATGGGCACACTGCCCGGGCCCAGCAGGTAAGCCTCGCCCACGCCGTCGTCCGCTTTCACGCGGTCCAGCACCTCGGCCGCCTTGGCCTGGTCGGCAATCACGACGGCGGGGCTGCCGCTGCCGGCGTCGAAGTGGCGGGCCAGCGCGTCCTGGCCGTCAACGGCGTTGGAGGCGGTGAGGATGACGTCGGTCTGCGGCACGCCGTTGGCCTTGAGCTGGAACAGGCCGCCTGCCGCAACCAGCAGCAGGAGGACCGAGGCCACCCAGACCGTCCTGGGCCGCCGTGCCACGAGCGAACCGGTGGCACGCCACAGCCCCTTCTGCCCTTCCAGGCCCGTGACCAGCTCGGGTTCGCGCTGGTCTGCAGGGAGGAGCTTGGGGCGGAACGGCCAGAAGGCGGCCCGGCCCAGCAGGGCCATCAGCGCGGGCAGCAGGGTCAGCGCGGCGAACAGGGCACAGAGGATGCCTGCGGCAGCCACGGGGCCCAGGGCCTTGTTGGAGTTCAGGTCGGAGAAGAGCAGGCACAGCAGCGCAATGATCACGGTGGCGCCGGAAGCCAGGATGGGCTCGAAGGAGGCCTTCCATGCGGTGAGGACGGCGGCCGTGCGGTTGGTGGTGTGGGTGAGCGCTTCCCGGAAGCGAGCCACGAACAGCAGGGCGTAGTCCGTGGCCGCGCCGATCACCAGGATGGAGAGGATGCCCTGGCTTTGGCCGTTGAGCTGGATCCAGCCGGCCTTGGCCATGCCGAACACCAGCAGGATAGCCGCGCACAGGGCAAACACGGATGTCAGCAGCACCATGATGGGCAGCAGGAGGGACCGGTAGACAATGAGGAGGATCACGAACACGGCGGACAGGGCAACCAGCAGGAGGATGCCGTCAATGCCGCCGAAGGCTGCGGTGAGGTCGGCTGCGAGGCCGGCTGGGCCGGTCACGAAGGTCTGCGCGCCCTGCGGTGCAGCTTCCGTCACCGTTTCCCGGAGTTCCTTGACCGCTTCCTTAACCTCAACGGAGGACCCGACCGGGACCACGAACTGGACTGCCTTGGCGTCCTTGGATGGAATCGGGCCGATCACCGTACTACCCAGCTTGAGCTCTTCAAGGCTGGTCTTGAGCGTGGCCAGTTCCCCCAGCTGCGCCGGCGTGAAAGCCTCGTTCTTCTCGATGACGATAATGCCCGGAACCTCGTCCGAGTCACGGAACTTTGCCTGCCAGTCCTGGGCCTCGGTGGCCTCGGCGCTGGCGGGCAGGAACGACGCCTGGTCGTTGGAGGACACCTCCTCCAGCCGGCCGAATGTGGGGCCGCCAACCCCGGCCAGTCCCAGCCAGGTCAGCACCAGGACGACAGGGACCAGCCAGCGCAGCCAGAAAGGGACTCGCTCCTTGGCAACTTTTGTGCGGTTCATGGCGCCTTCCATCAATAAGCGGGTGGAGTAGTATTTGTTCCAGCATAGATTATCTCCATGATAGACATAAGTGGCTGCCAAGCTTTTTTCAGCTGCTGAAGACGTAAGCGGGACCTGCAGTAATATCCGTCAGTACGGCCGGATAGAAACGTTCGCGTGGAACAAGGAATGCAGGGAGGTGGACATGGCAGGGAAAACTTCGCCTGATGCGGCCCCGGGTCCGCTCGCCGGCGCGCCCGGAGGTCCGCCCGGAGGCCCGCTGCTGCGCCTTCTCCAGGAGTTCACCATGGAGGCCAACCGCTACGTGGATGTTGCCGGCGGCCGGAAGGACATGCACCGCACGGACATGAATGCCCTGGCCGTCATCATGCGCCACACGGCCGCCGGAAGCGTGGTGACTCCCGGGGTCCTGCGCAAGGAGCTGAACCTGAGTTCCCCGGCCACCACCGCCCTGATCGATCGGCTGGACAAGTCGGGGCACATCGTTCGCGAACGGAACAGCGCGGACCGGCGCCAGGTCCAGCTGAAGATGACTCCCAAGGCGTTCCAGGAAGGCGGGGCCGTCTTCGCTCCGCTTGCGCAGCATATGGGCAGTGCCATGGCCGCCTTTTCAGAAGCGGAGCTGAAAACCGTCACGCGCTTCATGACGGCGATGGTGGAAGCCACGGTGGCGGCCCGCGGCGAATCCGAATAGCTTCCCGGCCGAGGGGGTAGCGTTTGGTTATGAGTGCCCAGCAGCCCGAAGACGACGTTTACACGCACGGCCACCACGAATCCGTGGTCCGCGCCCATGCCGCCAGGACCGCCGAAAATTCCGCGGCGTTCGTCCTTCCGCACCTCACCCCCGGCTCGACACTGCTGGACGTGGGCTGCGGCCCCGGTACCATCACCTGCGACTTCGCCGCCCTGGTCAGCCCCGGGAAGGTCACGGGCCTGGACCGGTCACCGGACATCATTGCCCAGGCCCAGGCCCTCGCCGTCGAGCGGGAAGTACCCAACGTCGAATTCGTGGCCGGCAATATCTATGACCTCGACTTCGCCGACGAAACGTTCGACGTCGTCCATGCCCACCAGGTGCTCCAGCACCTCACCGACCCCGTCGAGGCCCTGCGTGAGATGAGGCGGGTGGCCAAACCCGGCGGCATCGTGGCAGTGCGCGACGCCGACTTCCACGGCATGAGCTGGTACCCCGCCATTCCGGAGCTGGACGAGTGGATGGACCTGTACCAGCGGATTGCGCGACGGAACGGAGCAGAACCCGACGCCGGGCGGCGGCTGGTCAGCTGGGCACAGGCCGCGGGATTCAGCGACGTCGCCCCCAGCAGCAGCAACTGGCTTTACGCCACAGCCCAGCAGCGCCGCTGGCAGGCGCGCGTCTGGGGTGAGCGGGTGCTGCACTCGGCCTTCGCGGAACAGGCGCTGGAGTACGGGTTCGCCAACCCGGCTGACCTTGCCCGGATTTCTGCCGGCTGGCACCGCTGGGGCTCCACCGACGACGGCTGGTTCCTGATCCCGAACGGCGAGGTCATCGCCAGGGCTTGAGGGCGATACCCCATATAGGGTGGCAACCCCCTGGCAGCAAGGGCACTAAACTTGGTTGGTGCAATTCTCTCTCTGGCTGGCCCTTGCGGGCGCCGGCGCCCTAATCAGCTTCACCCCCGGCGCCGGGGCCATCAACACCATGAGCAACTCCCTGAACGCGGGCTTCCGCCGGTCCATCTGGGGGATCCTGGGCCAGCAGGCAGCACTGGTGGTGCACGTGTTGATCGTGGCCCTGGGCGTTGGCGTCCTGGTGGCCAGTTCACCCCTTGCCTTCAACGTGATCCGCTACGCGGGCGCGGCCTACCTGGTGTACCTGGGAATCCGCCAGTTCCTGAGCAAGCCCACGGTGGCCCAGGAGCAGGCCGCCACCCTTCGCAACGAACCCGCGTGGTCCATCTTCCGGCGCGGGTTCTGGGTCAACCTCCTGAACCCGAAGGCGATCGTGTTCTTCCTGGCCTTCACTCCCCAGTTCATTCGGCCCGATCAACCGCTGTTCACCCAGTACGCCGTGCTGACGGCCACGATTGTGGTCATCGACATCCTGGTGATGTGGTTCTTCTTTGCCGCAGCCGCGAGGTCATTTCAACGGTTCACCAACACGGAGCGGGGCCAGATGGTCCTCAGCAGGGTGTTCGGTGTGCTGTTCGTGGCTGTGGGTATCCTGCTGGCCCTGATCCACTGAAAGAGTTACCCGCCAACACCGGCACCAACGTGACCCGTACCCATTCCGGCGTTAGTAATGCATCTTTACAAACCCGTAAAGCTTTGTGAACAGGCCGCTAGCCAAGAGTGATTGGAAGCGCGCATGCTTAGGGGCATGAACTCAGCGTCGAGCGCATATCGCGTCATCACCGTCTGCACGGGCAACATCTGCCGGTCCCCCATGGCTGAGCTGATGCTCAAGGCAGCGCTTGAACGCGAGGGCCTTGACCGCCTGGTGGAGGTGGACTCCGCAGGCATTACCGGCTACGAGGCAGGCCGGCCCATCGATCCCCGCGCCGCCCGCCGGCTCGCCGCAACCCAACTCGCCTCCGAACACCACGTGGCCCGGGAGTGGGAGCCTGGCTGGTTCCGCGAGCGCGACCTGATCCTGGCCCTGGACATCGACCACTACGCCTGGCTCAGCGAGGCGGCGCCGGACCAGGAATCCCTGGAGAAGATCCGGATGCTCCGCAGTTTCGATCCCACCATGGCCGAACGTGACCGGCTGGACCTGGGCATCGAGGATCCCTGGTACGGCGGCCATGCGGATTTCGATGCCGTCTGGCACCAGATCCATGCAGCACTGCCAGGCCTTGTGCAGCACATCAAGTCCGCGGTCCTGCACAACACCCAGCTTCAGCCGCACTAGGGCCGGCGGACCCGGGAAAAGCGGTGCAATCCCCTGGCAGTAGGAGTATTTTGTGCTGCATGCAGGCCGCATCCAATCCCGGTAGTTACACCAGGCTCCTTGGGAAGCTCGAGAGAGCACAACCTTTGGACGCTGCCGTCACAGCGGCCGAGCCACTGGCGTCCCGCCTGATGTCGGGGCGCAAAATCCCGTCAATCATCCGCGGGGACACCACGGGCATCCCGCTGCACGTCATCCTCACCGACGCCCCCTTTGGCACTTGGTGGTCGGCGGTCTTCCTGGACTTCTTCGAGGACGAGGGTTCCCGACGTGCGGCGCGGCGCCTGGTAGGCCTCGGCGTTGTGGCCGCGGTGCCCACGGCCCTGTCCGGGTGGGCCACGTGGTCCGGCAAGGACCGTGCCCTGAAGCGCGTAGGCGTCGTGCATGCTGCCGCCAACGCCGCCGCAACCATTGTCTATGGTGCGTCCTGGACTGCCCGGTCACGCGGACGGCATCAGCTGGGCGTGGGGCTGGCGCGTGCGGGAGCAGTGCTGCTGCTGGTGAGCGGGTTCCTGGGCGGGCACCTGAGCAGCGGGCGGCACGCCTCCGGGCAGGGCGTACCACGTGGATGAAAGCGAGCGGAGGAAAACGGTACGCTCTAGTCCATGAGCCCAGCCCCCGTCATTATCGCCATCGACGGGCGCTCCGGCGCAGGGAAGACCACCCTCGCCGTCGAGCTGGCGGCCCGGCTCCGTGCCCACCACAAGGTCTCGCTGTTCCACCTTGAGGACATCTACCCTGGCTGGGACGGACTGGCTGCCGGCGTCGAGCGTTATATCTCCACCGTCCTCACCGCGCTGAGCCGAGGCCAGGCGGCCTCCTGGACCAGTTGGGACTGGGAGAACCACTACGACGGCGACGCACGGGTGACGCTTCCTGCGGAGATCGTCATCGTGGAGGGGGTAGGGGCTGCCGCGGAGGCGGCCCGTCCCATGCTGGACGCGGTGATCTGGGCGGAATCCCCCGATGATGTGCGGCGGACCCGGGCACTGGATCGCGACGGCGCAACGTATGAACCGTACTGGGACCTGTGGGCCGCGCAGGAGGAGGAATGGCTGGGCCGCGACAATGTGCCCGGCCACGCGGACCTTCGCGTCCGGAACCTCGCCGACGGCGCAGCCCCGGCGGAGCTTTTGCAGCTGCTCCCCTACCTGCCCGCCCTGGCTCCGGTCCTCGCCCCCGAACTGTCGGCCCGCCGCGGTCTCCGCCTTCAGGCCCAGCGCATGGAGGCCGTCCCGGATGCGCCGGCCCTGTTCCAGTCGCTGTACGGCCGCTCCGCCAATGCCGTGTGGCTGGACTCCTCCAACGCGGGCACGGAACCTGGCGACGGGGAGCCCTCACAACGACCGGCGGCAGAGCGCAGCCGTTTCAGCATCATGGCGGACGACGGCGGCACGTTCGGCCAGTGCGTCACGCACCGCGGGGGTGTGAGCCGGATCAGCGCAGGCTCGTCCACTGCCAGCGTCCCCGGCCCCTTCTTCCGCTGGCTGGACACGGTCTGGGGCCGCCGCGCGGTGCGGACCCCGGAGGGCTACCCCGGTGAATTCACGCTGGGCTGGCTGGGCTTCCTGGGGTACGAACTGAAGCGTGAAACCGGCGGCAGCGATCTTTCCGCGCCCACCCCGGATGCCGCCTTGATCTTCGCGGGCAGGGCAGTGGTCCTGGACCATGCCGAGGGTTCCGCCTGGCTTCTGGCGCTCGAGGCACCGGACGCGGATGATTGGCTGGCCCATGCCCGGTCAGCCGTGGAAGCCGCCGCTGGCCCAACGGTGGAAGCCGGCGGCAGCACCGGCGTCGTACCCCCTGCGCCGCCCGCTTTCCGCAGCCGGGACACGGGCGAACGGTACCGGGAGAAGATCGCCGCCGCCCAGCATCAGATCGCCCAGGGAAATACCTACGAGGTGTGCCTGACCACCACATTGGAAGCCCGGGTCCACGCCGGTGCCCTGGATCCGTGGGCCACGTACCTGGCGCTCCGCCGCAGGAACCCGGCCCCCTTCGCCAGCTACCTCCGGCTGGGAGACCTTGCCGTGGCCAGCACCTCGCCGGAGCGGTTCCTCAAGATAGGGTCCGACGGCGGCATGCGCGCCGAGCCCATCAAGGGCACCCGGCGCCGGGCTGCCGACCCGCAGGAGGACAGCCGGCTGCGCACAGAGCTGGCCACCTCCTTGAAGGACCGGGCCGAGAACATCATGATCGTGGACCTGCTGCGCAACGACCTCAGCCACTTCGCCGAACCCGGCTCCGTTACGGTCAGCCGGCTCTGCGCCATCGAGAGCTACGCCACCGTCCACCAGATGGTCAGCACCATCGATGCCCGCCTCCTCCCCGGGGCGCCGGGGGCAGAGGCGGTGGCAGCCTGCTTCCCTGCCGGCTCCATGACCGGCGCCCCCAAGATCAGCACCATGGCCATCCTCGACCAGCTGGAGGCCGGGCCCAGGGGCATCTATTCGGGAGCCATCGGCTACTTCTCGCTCAACGCAGCGGCGGACCTCGCCGTCGCCATCCGGACCCTGGTGATCAATGCGGCCGGCGACGGAACGGCGGAACTCTCGCTCGGCGTCGGCGGTGCCATCACCTCGGATTCCGATGCCGACGACGAGTATGAGGAAATCCGGACCAAGGCCTACGGGGTCCTCTCCACGCTGAGTGCGGAGTTTCCCGACGACTGACCCGTCCAGCCCGGGCCGGCCGCCAGGTTGCCCTGCCGCCACACGCGGGAAAACGGTTTAGGAGGACACCACCGCGGGTAGGGACCTGAGCGTCAGCTGAACCGCTCAAGCAATGCGGCGGAATACCCAAGCGCCCACGAGTGAGGTTTGCCGCGTGACGGACCCGTCCCTCCCCCACAACAACAGCAAGCAGGCACCGCGGAGCGTCACGTACATCCTCATGCTTGGCGCCCTGGCCGCACTTCCAGCCATCACCACGGACATGTACCTGCCCTCGCTGCCTGCTGTGGAAACCGATCTCCACACCACCCAGACCGCCGCCCAACTGACACTGTCCGGAACCCTCGTGGGGGCCGGCGTCGGCCAGCTGGTAATCGGGCCGTTCTCGGACCGGTTCGGTCGACGGCTGCCGCTGGTGATCGGGATCTCGCTGCACGTGGCCATCTCGCTGCTGTGCTCCCTGACGCCGAACATCGAAACCCTGACCGGGCTGCGCGTTCTACAGGGCTTCTTCAACGCGGCCGCCGCCGTGGTGGCACTCGCCGTCATCCGCGACCGCTTCGTTGGGTCCGCCGCCGCCCAGCTGCTCTCCCGGCTGATGCTGGTGATTGGCGTAGCGCCGCTCCTGGCGCCCACCGTGGGCCAGGCGATCGCCGGCGCCTGGAACTGGCGGGCCGTCTTCTACGCCCTGGCACTGATCGGGGTGGTCCTGGTGGCCATCGTCTGGCGGTTCATGCCGGAGACGCTGCCGGAGGACAACCGCAGCCCGGGCCACCCGCGGCATGTGGCCGGCGCCTACTGGTCGCTCCTGCGGGACAGGCATTTCATGGCACTGGCGGTCATCCCGGGGCTGGGGCTCGCCCTGATCATGAGCTACGTGGTGGGATCACCCTTTGTCTTCCAGAACGAATACGGCCTCACCGCCCAGCAGTTCGCCCTGGTCTTTGCCCTTAACGGCGCCGCGCTGGTCCTTTCCGCCCAGCTCAATGCCGCCCTGGTCCGGAAGTTCCCGCCGGCCCGCCTGCTGCGCACCGCCCTCGTGGTCCAGTTGTGCCTTGCCCTGCTGCTGCTGGTGGTGGTGGCCACGGGTGCCGGTGGCATCTTTGGCCTGGTGGCCGCCCTGTGGCTGGTCCTGTCAGCCCAGGGAATGGTCCCGGCAAACGCCTCCGTACTGGCCCTGCACAACTACGGGCACATGGCGGGAACGGCGGCGGCGGTCATCGGCGCCCTGCAGTCGGGGGTAGCCGGCCTGGTGAGTCCCCTGGTGGGGATCCTGGGCGGGAATTCGTGGTCGATGGCCGGCGTCATGATCGGCAGCTGCGCCCTGGCGGTGACGGTGCTTGCCCTGGGGACTCCCGCTTACCGGAAGGGCGGCTGGGCAGAGCATGCCGGGCGCGACGACGGCCAGCGGGTGGGCGCGGACGAATAGTTCGTTGCGGAGCCGGCTTGTTGGAACGTGTTTATTGAACAGTGCTTACTGGACCGTACCTATTGGACTGTGGCCGTCAGCCGGGCCACGTTGTCCACATAACGTGCGGCGAGCGGCCTGTTGAGCCAGTCCGCCAGCTTCAGTTCATGTGAAATGTCCCGGTAGGTATCCTCCACCGCCCGCATCTTGTTCACGATGTCCTCGCCCAAGAGCATGACCGACACCTCCAGGTTCAGCGAGAACGACCGCATGTCCATGTTGCTGGAGCCCAGGACGGCCACTTCGTCGTCGATGGTGAAGTGCTTGGCATGCAGCACGAACGGCGCCTTGTACAGGTAGATCCGCACGCCGGCTTCAAGGAGCGCCTCATAGTAGGACCGCTGGGCGTGGTGGACCAGGAACTGGTCGCCCTTCTCGGACACGAACAGCTCCACGTCCACGCCGCGCTGGGCCGCAGTGGTGATGGCGTAGAGCAGTGAATCGTCTGGAACGAAGTAGGGGCTGCAGATGGAGATCCGGTGCTGCGCGGAGTAGATGAGCGTGTTGAAGAGCCGGAGGTTGTTTTCGGTGATGAAGCCGGGGCCACTGGGCACCACCTGGGCCGTGACGTTGCCGGGTTCGGGGTTCGACGGAAGCTGCAGCTGGTGTTCCAGGGATTCGTCGGTCTCGGTCAGCCAGTCGGTGGCGAAGACGACGTTCAGGGTGGTCACGATGGGGCCGCGCAGGCACGCCATCAGCTCCACCCATTCGCGGCCTGCCTTGCGGTGCCGCGGGTTGTTATAGGAGGGCTCGATCAGGTTCTGAGAGCCCGTGAACGCGACTTCGCCGTCCACCACCAGGATCTTGCGGTGGTTCCGCAGGTCCGGCCGGCGCCACTGGCCGTGAATGGGCAGCAGCGGCAGCATCCGCTTCCACTGGATCTTGCCGGCCTTGAGCCGCTTGAGCAGCTTCCGGTAGCCCTTGATCCGCAACGTTCCGATGTGGTCGAAGAGGAGCCGGACTTCCACGCCTCGTTCGGCGGCTTCCTCCAGTGCGGTGAGCAGGTCGTTGGTGATGTGGTCCGAGCTCATGATGTAAAACTCGGCATTGACGAATTTCTTCGCCTTCCGCACGGCGTTCGTCATGTCCAGGATGGAGTCCGGGTAGCCGGGGATGAGCTCGACGGAATTGTTGTCCACCATGGGCAGCGAACCCAGGGTGCGGTTGAGCTCAGCCGCGGACTTCACCCACTCAGGCCCCGGATAGTCACTTTCGGCATCCGCGAGGGCGGTGATGCCGGCCCGCACCCGGTCATTGACCTGCTGCTGCTGTGCGCGGCGGCGGCTGGAGAGCTGGAAGTTCCCGAACAGCAGGAACAGCACAATGCCCACGAACGGGATGAAGAAGATCCCCAGCAGCCAGGCCATGGCGGTGGTGGGCCGCCTGTTCCCGGGGATGATACCCAGCGCCAGGACCCTGATGACAAGGTCGGCGAAGCCCAGGAGCACCACAACCCATGTCGGCGCGGTGCCGGCAAGCGAAAAAGGCCACAACACGTCAATAACTCCCGGGGAGATTGGGCTCCCGGAGGACGGTTTTCGCCCGGGGCACTCTGCCCAGCTTATCCGCGGCACCGCACTAAGCTGGTGCCATGAGCTCTCCAGCCCCCGTGGTTCTCGTTTTCCTTGACCCTGCTTTCCCCGACGGCAGGGTGGCCGACGCCTCCAAGCCCCAGCTGCTGGTCACCGACCTTGGCGTCACGCGCGGCGACGGCGTCTTCGAAACCATGCTGGCAGTCGGTGGGACGGTGCGGAAAATGCAGGCACACCTTGATCGGCTTGCCGGTTCGGCAACGGCGCTGGACCTGGACATCCCGGACCAGGACGCCTGGCGGCGTGCCATTGCCGCTGCCGTGGCCCGGCACCGGTCGGAGAACGTGCCGGCAGACCCTTCGGCAGATGAACTGGTGGTCAAACTGGTGGTGACCCGCGGCGCGGAGGGCGCCACCACTCCCACCGCGTGGGTCCAGGCCTCCCCGGCCGGTGCTGTCGGCCGCCGGCAGCGCGAAACGGGCATCGATGTCATCCTCCTTGACCGGGGCTACGACAGTGACGTGGCCGAACGGGCCCCCTGGCTGCTCCTGGGTGCCAAGACGCTCTCCTACGCCGTCAACATGGCGGCACTGCGCCACGCACACAAACAGGGCGCCGACGACGTCATCTTCACGTCATCCGATGGTCGCGTCCTGGAAGGGCCCACGTCCACGGTGCTGCTGGCCCATGTGGAAAAGTCCGACGACGGCACAACAGTCAAACGCCTCATCACCCCGCAGCTGGACAGCGGCATCCTGCCCGGAACCTCCCAGGGCGCCCTCTTCGCTGCAGCCAAGGCGGCAGGCTGGGAACTGGGCTATGGCCCCCTGGAACCCCGGGACCTCCTGGACGCCGACGCCGTCTGGTTGATCTCCAGCGTCCGCCTGCTGGCGCCCGTGAACCGGATCGACGGCAAGGAGATCGGCACCCCGTCCGTCCAAAAGGAACTGACCACCGAATTGAACGGGCTCTTCGCGGGCATCCATTAGCCCCCGACAGGCCCGCCCTGCCCTTTTCCCGTCCCGGCTTCACCCGTAAGGTGTGCACCATGGACTCGCAAAAGCTGCCGATCGAGAATTTGTCCTTTGACGACTGCTGGGATCTCCTTGCCAATGACATCGTGGGCAGGCTGGCCATTGTGGTGGACGGGCATCCGGAGATCTTTCCCGTGAACTACGTTGTCCATCTGCGCAGCATCCTGTTCCGCACGGCGCCCGGGTCCAAGCTCTGGGGCGCCAGGATGGAAAGGCCCGCCGCACTGGAAATTGACGGCTACGATCCCGCCACCGAACTGGCCTGGAGCGTGGTGGTGCGGGGCGATACGGAGATCGTCGAGGACCAGGCCGTCAAGGATGCGGTGGACGGCCTGGGCCTGGAACCGTGGCAGCCCGGCGAAAAGGCAAACTACGTCAGGCTGAACGCCAAGGCACTGACCGGGCGCAGGTTCCAGGTGAACCGGCCGGACGTCTGGAACACCCGCGTCCAGGACCGGCGCCGGGCGTCATTCGAATAGCGCCGCTCCTAAGGCTTCACCTCTCGGCGGCGGCACTTTCACGCTCTGGAACCGGCCACCTGCCGCGAAAGCTGCGCCTCCAGCCCGGACAGCAGGATGGTGAGTCCCTGGTCAAGCTCCCTGGCGCCGTCGTACTCTGACAAGGCCGGTGCCAGAGCCCGCAGGCGGGGGAATTCCTTGGCGGGCAAGCGGTGGAGCCCAAGGCGCAGCAGCACTTCGTTCTCTTCCGGGTCCACCACGTACTCCTGAAGTTCGTTCAGGATGTGCCCGTAGAGGAAGCCGTAATAGGCACGGTAGACATGGAGCGCATCCGCCGGTTCGAATCCCGCGGACGCCAGCAGGGTCAGGATCTGTTCCAGCGGCCGTAGGGTGCCCAGCGGCCGCAGTCCCAGCGGCGTGGACAGGGGCCGGGTCACCAGCAGGGGGACCACGTTGGGGTGCTCGAGCGCCAGCATCCGCAGATCGTGGGCGATGTTCCGCAGCTGGGCTTTCCAGTCCGGATCCTCGGGATGAATCGGGAGCTGGTCAAGGACCAACTCTGAAACCCCGTCCAGGAGCGCAGCGCGGTTCTCGGCGTAGCGGTAGAGGCTCATGGGGTCCCGGCCAAGCTCCTGCCCCAGGCGCCGCATGGTCAGCGCGTCCAGCCCTTCGGCGTCAACCAGTTCGAGGGCCTTGGCCAGCACGGTTTCCCTGCTTAACCTTGCCTTGGCAGTTGTGCGGCCGGAAGCACGCGGGGAATCCATGATGTTGTCCTAGCGGTGGAGGTGGTCCCGAATAAATCGAGACGGTTGCGTCACTTGTAGTCTACGGGTACAGTCTACAGCGTAGACAGGCGCTGACAACGCTGAGGCCCACTGCATTCCAGGGGGACTCAACCTATAAATCCGATGGCCACGTGCAGGGCATCGGATTTTGCTGCTGTAGCCGAACGGCGGCGCCGAGCACTTAGCGAAGGGGGCCGTCATGGCACATTCGCAGTTCGATATTTTCCTCAATGAAGCCACCTACCCCGACCAGGCCTCGGGTTCCAGCCTGGACCGCGACCGCCTCTACGGGCTGTACACCAGCTGGTGCTTCATCAACCAGCAGCCGCCCGGCAACGAGGACAGCTTCTGGGCAGCCATGAAGCAGAGGATTTCGCCGCGCCGCAACGGCCTTCGCATGAAGGGTCCTGCCGCTGCGGACTACATCCTCACCAGCTACCCCGGGCTGGTCTAAGACCTCCAGGGCTTTACAACGGCCACCTGACAACGAGTGGTACTGATCAAATGCTGTGGCACACCGTGCCGCAGCATTTTTCATGCCCGCCTTGACGTGGCAGCATAGCGGCGGCTGGGCTGGGCCGGAGTGGAACTAGGTAGGGATGATCCGGAACAGGAACTTGGTGCGGACCATTACCCAGAGCAGCGCCAGGACCACGGCGTAGGCCGCCGTGTTGAGGAAGATGCTTTGCTGCTGCAGCGCCGGAATGTTGGCCACGACGGCGATCAGCACCACGTGCATGATGAACACGTAGAGCGTGGCGCGGCCCAGCGGAACCAGGAACCAGCCCAGGGCCCGCTCCACCGGTTTCCAGTAGGCGCTGAGGAACGCGTAGGCCGCCACCACCAGGACCAGGACGTTGAGCAGGCGGCCCGGGGCCAGGTATGTCCGGGAGAAGAAGGCGTCGTACATGGCCCGGTAAGAGGCGTCCGGCAGGAGCGCCAGCCGGACGTCATAGTTGTTGGCCAGGTACGGGTTGCCCCAGGACAGGAAGGCCAGCGCGAACGCCACCGCGGTGCAGGCAACCACCGCCCAGGCGTGCCGGGACAGCCATGCCGTGATGCTGTGCCGGTGATAACCCGCCACCAGCCCGAGCACGAACAGCACTTGCCACACCAGCAGCGGGAAGGAGTCCTCGAACTGCGAGGGCAGCATCCGGAACCTGGTGACGGCCCCCACCGCATACAGGACGAGCGTCGCAGCCAGCACCCAGATGGCCTTGCCGCGGTTAAGCGCAGCGAGGATCAGCGGGCTGGCCAGCAGGAGCACCACATAGAGTCCCATGACGTTGAACTGCCAGGGTCCGAACTGCAGCAGAACGATGGCCGGCAGCACCTGGGGCGGGACGGGGAACTGGAACAGCGATGACATGCCTGCGTACAGGTCATAGGACCGGCCGGTTCCGGTATGCCCGGCTCCACCGGTTCCCTGGTCAACGAATGTGGTCAGGGCCTCGGTATTGAAGAGCGGGAGCAGGGACAAGAGGAAGACGCCGATCAGAACCGCCAGTGCCGTCAGGTAGAGCTTGCCTGCGCGGCGTGTGGTGAGGTCCACCACCCGCCCGAAGTCCTCCCTGGCCTTGGGCCCGTACACCATGCCCACCACCAGGCCGGAGAACAGGACGAAAAGTTCCGCGCCGGACACGAAGCCCACCGTCTCCTGGGTAAGCAGTTGGAACAGCGAAGCCATGCCCAGGTGGTTCACCACCACAAAGACGATGGCCACTCCGCGCAGCAGATCCACCCGCGAATCCCGGGTGGAGGGATCCCGGTAGCTCCAGGCCGTGGCAGCGTTGATCCGGCGGGGAATCTGCCACAAGGCCACCAGGAGAATCACCATGGCGGCAGCGACAGTCCAGGCGGCAGCCCCGGAGAGGGTGTTGCTCCGGTCGTACGTGATTCCGGAGGCAACGCCGGTGAGCGGACCCGTGACCATCGGAGATTCCTTAAGTCTCTCCAGTGCCGCTTTGGCAATATCCGGGTGGCCGGTAAGCAGCCAACTGATGCTTGCCACGCCGGTATCCCTGGTGCTGGTGCGCTCGTCCCAGACCACTGCGGCAGTCGCGGCAAACCCGGGGGACGTGGCAGTGGTTACCACCTGGTCCCACCAGCCCGTTTTGATGTCCGCCTCGGACGCCCCGCCGGAGGCAGGGCTGTAGAAGGCCGCGGTCTGGAGGAGGAAAGGCTTATTGTGCCCCTCGGAGTAGGTGCCGTAGAAGTTTTCGCTGCCGGAGTCCGTCAGCATCTCCTGGAGTTCGCCGGCCCGCGGCAGGGTGTTGGCGGCGGCACCACCGGCGGTGTCATCGTGATAAGCAGCCAGCCCCACCCAGTCCACGGCGTCATCGCCCGGGTAGAAGGGCGCGTAGGCGCTGTCTTTTCCGTCCCAGGCACCGTCACCGTTCGTGTCCAGGACGGAAAAGCCTTCGCTTCCCGGCTGCGGCGCATTCCGGTTCCGGTCGAAGGGGTAGTCCTTGCCCAGGTAAGGCGCCCACACCATGGCGGCCCGGCCGCCGTCGTACTTCCTGAACGCTGCCGCAACCGTTTGGAAGGCCTCACGGTAGGCGGCAGGTTGTTGGCCCCATGCCACCCAGCTTGTGTTCATGTCCGGGGCAAACCGGACCAGCAGCTGCCCCTTGAATCCGGCGGCGAGGCCGCGCACCTGCTGGGCGAACGCTTCTGCCTCCGGGGCGCCGAGCTGGTCCAGCGGCACCGCCGGCTTCACCGTGAGCAGGGCGTGGGCGCCTTCGGCCCCGGCCTGCTGAAGGAAACCATCGATGTCATTCCGTTCAGAATCGCGGTACGGAATGGTGATGTCGTGGCCGAAGACGGCCGGGCCTGCGCCAAGCCTGCCGCTGAATCCTGCGGCAGTGTCCTCGCCCCATTCGAGCACCGCACCGAGCCAGGGCTTCCCCTTCTCGGGTTCAGCCTCCGCCGCATGCGCAGGAGGAGCCGCCAACAGGACCATGAGCCCAATGAGGGCCGCTGCCAGAAGCGCGGCAATCGGCTGCCGGTGGTTCCGGCGGGTTGCGGCGTGGTGGTGCGATGTGACTGGCCGCATGGTGCGAAGACCCCCGGTACTCGTTGCCCTGATGACGCCGGCGGCGCCCCGGTAAGAACTTTATCGGCCCGGCGGCTGCTGACTGTGCGCGGCGGGCCGCCCACCTGCGGCGATGTCCGTCGTCGGACTGTCCTCCGGCACTGCACCTTCCCTCGGCTCAGCTCAATTACGGAACATGACGACGGCGGCGATGCGGCCTGGCGCGGCAGGTGTTACGTTTTTGGGGAGTAATGAGTACCGGTGTGAAGCCCTGACTGGCCGGTCGGCAACCCTCCCTTTCGCGGCGGGGTGCCTCAGGTGAATACTCGGCATATCGACCGATTCGAGCTGCAAGCGTGAAAGAAGGAGATCCGTCGTGTCTGACGCACCCGCCCCTGAAGAGAAACTGTCCTACCGCCTGATCAGTGGCCCGGACAACCGTGAATTCTGCGAGCGGATTTCTGCCGCCCTGGCCGAGGGCTACGTGCTGCACGGCAGCCCTGCGGCAACCTTCAACGGGACCAGCGTCATCGTGGCGCAGGCAGTGGTCCTTCCGGCAGCGATCGCCTCCGCAGACGCAGCGGTGGCCACCGCAGTGGATCAGCTGGACGCAGACTTTGAGGGCGAGTTCGACGGCGAGGGCCACGCATGAGCTACGCGGGAGACCTCACGCCCCATGAGGCATGGGAAAAGCTGCAACAGGGCGCCGTCCTGGTGGACGTCCGCACCGAGGGCGAATGGGCCCACATCGGCATCCCGGACACCAAGGCCACGGACAACGATCCCCTCTTCATCCAGTGGACCTTCCCCGGCGGCATCCCCAACCCCGACTTCGTCAAGGACCTCAAGGAGCAGGCGCCGGAGGACCCGTCCGCTGAACTGGTGTTCCTGTGCCGGTCCGGCGCCCGTTCCGTTGCGGCTGCCACCGCCGCCACGCAGGCCGGCTTCATCTCCTACAACGTGCTGGAAGGCTTTGAAGGCGAGCCGGACCGCTACGGTGAACGCACCGTCAACGGCTGGAAGAACCGCGGCCTGCCTACCAACCTCGGAAAGAACTAAGTGAGCTTCAACCAAGACGCCCCCGGCTGGAGCCCCGACACCCAGGCTGTCCGCGGCGGGCTGGACCGCACCAACTTCCAGGAAACGTCCGAGGCCATCTTCCTGAATTCCGGCTTCGTCTACGAATCCGCCGCAGCAGCTGAACGTGCCTTCACCGGCGAAGACGAGCGCTTTGTCTACTCCCGCTACGGCAACCCGTCCGTTGCCACTTTCCAGGAGCGGCTCAGGCTGCTGGAAGGCACCGAAGCATGCTTTGCGACGGCGTCGGGCATGTCCGCGGTGTTCACCGCCCTGGGTGCCCTGCTCGCTGCGGGGGACCGGGTGGTGGCCGCCCGTTCGCTCTTCGGTTCCTGCTTTGTGATTCTGAACGAGATCCTCCCGCGGTGGGGCGTGGAGACGGTCTTCGTGGATGGTCCGGACCTGGACCAGTGGCGCGAAGCCCTCTCCCAGCCCACCACCGCCGTCTTCTTCGAATCCCCGTCCAACCCCATGCAGGAGATCGTGGACATCGCCGCGGTCAGCGAACTTGCGCATGCTGCCGGGGCCACCGTGGTGGCGGACAACGTCTTTGCCACTCCCCTGCTGCAGCGCTGCGGGGACCTGGGCGCGGACGTCATCGTTTACTCGGGCACCAAGCACATCGACGGGCAGGGCAGGGTGATGGGCGGCGCCATCCTGGGCACCAAGGAGTTCATCGATGGCCCGGTGAAGCAGCTGATGCGCCATACCGGGCCGGCGCTCTCCGCGTTCAACGCCTGGGTCCTGACCAAGGGCCTGGAGACCATGAGCCTGCGGGTAAGCCATTCCTCTGCCACCGCCCTGCGGCTCGCGGAGTGGCTGGAGCAACAGCCTGCCGTGAGCTGGGTGAAGTATCCGCTGCTCACGTCCCACCCACAGTATGAGCTGGCCGCAAGGCAGATGAGCGCCGGCGGTACAGTCCTCACCCTTGAGCTCGCTTCCTCCGGTGGGCGCTCCGGCAAGGAAGCGGCCTTCGCACTGCTGGACGGGCTGCGGATCATAGACATCTCCAACAACCTCGGCGATTCCAAGTCCCTGATCACGCACCCCGCCACCACAACGCACCGCGCGATGGGCCCGGAGGGTCGTGCCGCCATTGGCCTCACTGACGGTGTGGTCCGGCTTTCCGTGGGTCTTGAGGATGTTGACGACCTGATCGGCGACCTGGAACAGGCACTGAAGCAGATCTAGCCGGGCGGGGAATGGTCCGTCCGGACTTCCAGGTGGACTTGCACGCTGTCACCGTCCTTGAGGTGCGCCTTGTCCCTGACTTCCTTTTTGACGGGCAGCAGGTACGACGCGCTTTTGCTGTCGCGGAACAGCGACGTCTGCCACGAATGGCCGTCCACCTCGGCCTGGACTTTGACGGAGCCGAATGCCTTGCTGGCCCCTGCCGTTAGGGCGCGGACGTCGTCCGCCACCTCTGGCGGCAGGGTCAGGAAGTGCCAGCCGGCTTCGCCTGGGTACAACCACAGTTCGGCTTTGAAGGAATACGACGGCGTCACGCGCCGAGTATGGCACGCCGCCCCCGCAGGTGCCACAGATTTCGCCGGTGTGGCTATGAGCCGGCTAGAACCTAAAGTGTCGGCTTCGTCGTCTGCTGCTCTGAAGGAAGTGAAACCAAGGCGAGATAGCGCATTACCAGGGCCGCTGAAATCAGGGCCGCCGAGAACGGCAGGCAACCCTGGGCCGCCAGGACATAGATTTGCGTCAAGGCGAAGAAGAAGCCGTTGGAACCGTTTAACGTATAGGTTCCGATCGTCTGCATAAACGTGTTTGAAAACAACAGGATCAACAGGCCCACCGCACCCAGGATGATTCCCGCCCACAAGGTGCGCCGATACAGCATAGACTTCGCGTTTTCCACCAATTCAATCCCCCAACTACAAGAGCAGCCCATGGCACCGTTAACCCACCTAAGCACGGGCTGGAATGCTCGACAAGGCTCGGGGAAATCGGGCCGGCTATCCTTCAGGACTGGCGGACGCGCAGCAACTCAGGCGTGGCCTCCACATCTGCAAGATCCAGGGCATCGCGCATTGTGACGTGGACGGCCTGCCGGACCACGGCGCCGAACCCCATGTCCTCCGGGGGCGGTCCCGCCAAGGCCTTTTCGCGGGCGCGGCGCTGTTCAGCGGCTCCAGTTCCGCGGGCGATGATGTCCTCCACGCCCTGGCGGGCCAGGGCCAGCTCGCCCTGTTCGGTCAGGACGGGAGCCAGGTAATCCACCAGGGAGCGCACCACGTCCGCGGCCGGCGCGGGGCGGAAATTGCCGAAATCAAGGAGTTCACCACTGAGGCCGGCACTGCTGGCCTGCCAGGAAGCCATCCGCAATAGGACAGTGGGAACAGGCGCAGGCTCCACGCCGTCCCGCCATTCCCTGCTGGCGGATTCCACCAGCGCCCGGACCAGCACGGCAATGAGCGCAGCGTCCTCCGCACGAAGGCACACATCCGCCACCCGGACCTCCACCGTGGGGTGGTTGCGGGAAAGCCGGGCATCGAAATACAGCATGCCCTCATCGAGCATGACGCCGCTGTCCAGCAGCCGGGTGACCACCCGCCGGTAGGCAGCGTATGTGCCGTAAATACCGGCGGGCCCCGCGGTAGGCCACCGGTTCCAGGCCTGCGTGCGGTAGCTTTCGAACCCGGTGGGAACGCCGTTCCAGAAGGGCGAATTGGCGCTTAGGGCCGTCAGTACTGCCAGCTTGTCCCGGATCCGGTCCAGGACCGCCACGCCCTCTTCAGGCGATTCGATGAACGTGTGGACGTGGAAGCCGCAGGTCAACTGTTCCTGGGCGGTGAGGCCAAAGCGTTCCAGCATCCTGGCGTAGCGCGGGTCCGGGGTGGTGTGGGTGGTGGACGCCATCGGCGACGTGGCGAGTGCCGCCACCCGGGCGCCGTGTCTCCTGGCGGACTGATCAGCCAGAGAGCGGCCCGCGCGGATCTGTTCGAGCAGGCTCCCGTACTCCAGGCAGGGCCGGGTCTGCGTCTCGATCTGCTCAAGCTTCAGCTCGGCACTCAAGCCCATCTCGTCGTCGTAATCCGCCTCCCTTCCCGTGTGGTGGACCTCCGCGTCGACGGGAAGATCATCAGCTGCAACGTGGTGGTTGGCCAGGAGGGCGTCGGCCAGGGCAAGGGGCTCCCCCGACTCCGGATCAACGATCAGGAGTTCTTCCTCCACGCCAAAAGTACGCATACCAACATTCTGCGATACTTGCCCCGCATTCACAGGGCACCAGCGGTTCATGACGAACCGTGAATGCTAGTCCTGGAAGTACTCCACCTTGGCGCCGATGGTGTTCAGTCGCTCGGCCAGGTCCTCGTACCCACGCTCGATCACGTAGATGTTCCGCAGCTCGGATACTCCCCGCGCGGCAAGCATGGCCAGCAGCAGGCAGGCGGCCGGACGCAGCGCAGGCGGGCAGCCCACCTCGGCGGCGCGCCACTTGGTGGGCCCATTGACGTAGATCCGGTGCGGATCCAGGAGCTGCACCTGCGCCCCAAGCCGGTTCAGCTCCGTCAGGTAGATCGCCCGGTTCTCGTACACCCAGTCGTGGATCATGGTCTGGCCATGGGCGTTCGCCGCGATGACCGCAAAGAACGGCAGGTTGTCGATGTTCAGCCCGGGGAACGGCATGGGGTGGATCTTGTCCTCGGGGGCACGCAGCGTGGAGGGTTTGGTGGTGACATCCACCAGCCGGGTACGGCCGTTGCGGGCCATGTACTCACCGGAGATTTCCAGTTCCTGGCCCATTTGGCCCAGGGTGGCCAACTCGATCTCCATGAATTCGATGGGCACCCGGCGCACCGTGACCTCGGAGTTGGTGACGATGCCGGCGGTGATGAGGCTCATGGCCTCGATGGGATCCTCCGAAGGGAAGTATTCAATCTCGGCATCAATTTCGGGCCGGCCGGTGATCTTCAAGGTGGTGGTGCCCACGCCCTCGATGGTGACGCCGAGCATCTGCAGATAGAAGCACAGGTCCTGAACCATGTAGTTGGGGCTCGCATTGCGGATCACGGTGGTACCGGGCCGGTGCGCCGCAGCCATGATGGCGTTCTCAGTGACGGTGTCCCCGCGTTCAGTGAGGACGAAGGAGCGGTCGCGGGTATCGGCAGGGGGCGCCTGAACGGTGTAGAAACCTGAGGTGGCCTCCACCGACAGGCCGAACTGGCGCAGTGCCTGCATGTGCGGCTCCACGGTGCGGGTGCCAAGGTCGCAGCCGCCGGCGTAGGGCAACCGGTACTCCCGCGACTCATCCAGGAGTGGACCCAGCAGCATGATGACGCTGCGGGTCCTGCGGGCCGCGTCGACGTCCATCGCATCCAGGTCCAGGACGGCGGGACGGCGCAGGCGCAGGTCCGTGTCGTTGAGCCAGGTACATTCCACGCCGATGCTGGTCAGCACTTCGACGATGCGGTTGACTTCCTCGATCCGGGCCAGCCGGCGAAGCACGGTGGTGCCGCGGTTGATCAGGCTGGCGCACAGCAGGGCGACGCCGGCGTTCTTGCTGCTGTTGACGTCCACGGCGCCGGACAGGGTGCGGCCGCCCTCCACGCGGAGGTGCGTCATCTGCGGTTTGCCCACGTTGACGATGCTGCGGTCGAAGATGGTTTCCAGCCTCTGGATCATCTTCAGGCTCAGGTTCTGCTTGCCCTGTTCCATCCGGGCGACGGCGCTTTGGCTGGTGCCGAGTTCGGCGGCCAGCTGGCCCTGGGTCCAGCCCTTCTCGGTGCGGGCGTCCCTCAACATGGCGGCAACGTGCTCAGCGGTTTCCTGCGTCATAACCAAAAATATATCATAAATGAGTTATTCTGGCTGCTGTCGCGCCACGAGCCGCATCGCTGGAAAGCCTGTACCCGCTGGATGCGATACAAATCACCAGCAGGGTCACCGCCAACCTCAGCTGCCCAGCCACACCATGTTCCATGTTCCGGCAGCCAGTGCTGCAAAAAGGGCAAGTCCGGCCACGAGCACCCCACCGGCCACTACCCCAAGATCCAGCGTGCTGAACGTGGATTCGCGTGCCCAGGTCCGTTGGCCACCGCCGAAACCCCGGGCTTCCATGGTCACGGCGAGCCGCGACGCGCGGCGGACTGCCTGCACCAAAAGCCCGAAGCTCTGCCCCAGGGTCGCTTTGACCCGCTGGCCCAGGCTTCCGCGCGAACCCACGCCGCGTGCACGGCGCGCCATCCCGATGGTCTGCCACTCCTCGGCCATCAGCCCCACAAGGCGCATCGCGGCGAGCGTTCCCAGGACGAACCGGTGCGGCAGGCGGGCCTTCTGCGCCAGCGCGTCGGCAAGGTCGGTGGGATCCGTGCAGCTCATCAGGAGCACCGCCGGAAGGGCGATGGCAAAGCCGCGCAGCATGAAGCCGACGCCCAGCTGCAGGGATCCTTCGCTCATGGTCCAGATGCCGGCGTCGAGCAGGGTCCTGCCGCTGTCCGGCGCAAGGATGGACGTGCTCCAGCCGCCCACGGCGGCGGCGATGATCAGCGGCCACCCGCGCTGCCACAGCAGGGACAGGGTGAGCCCGGCCAGTGGAAACAGCAGCAGCTCGAAAACCAGGGCCACGGATGCCGACACCCAGTCGATGGACAGCGCCAGGACCGCGGTGATGAGCAGGACGGCCGCGAACTTACTCAGTGGGTTGGCGCGGGCCAGGAGGGCATGGTTGCCGGTCAGGGTGAGTTGCTGCCTCATGGTGCCACCGCTTCCGCCGCAGCCATTCGCAGTTCGGTCCCGCCCAATGCTTCCGTGAATTCGGCGTCATGGGTCACGGAGACCACCGCGGTGCCGGCGTCCAGGAGTTCGGACAGGAACGAGGCCAGCTCGGCCCACGTGTTGGCGTCCTGCCCGAACGTGGGCTCGTCCAGGACCAGCACCTGCGGGCTGGCGGCAAGGACGGTGGCTACGGACAGCCGCCGCTTCTCGCCGCCGGAGAGCGTATAGGGGTTCGCGTCCACCAGGTGGGTGAGCCGCAGCCGCTCCAGCAGTTCGTCCACCCGGTCCTCGCCGTGGCCCAGGTGCCGGGGGCCGAACAGCAGCTCATCCAATACCTTGCCGGTCACGAACTGGTGCTCCGGCTCCTGGAACACCGTCCCCACGCGCGAAATCAACTGGTCGGCCTTCCAGCGGTATGGGTCGATGCCCGCCCCGCGGCTGAGGTCCAGGGTGGCGGACACCTTTCCGGAGACCGGCTCCAGCAGCCCGGCCAGGGTGAGCGCGAAAGTGGACTTGCCGGCACCGTTGGGGCCTGTGACGGCGAGGGCCTGCCCGGCGCGGACCTGCGCGGACAGGCCTTCCTGGACCGGTACCGGCGGAATCTTCCGGAAGCCTTGGCGGCGGGGACGTTCGCGGGAGACACCCAGCTGTTCGGCGGCCAGCAGCAGGTTCCCCGTGCCGGGCGCCGGGACAACGGCGCGGGCGCGGGTTGCCGGCACGTAGCCGGGCACCCACACACCGGCTGCGGCGAGCATGGCACGGGCCTCCGTGAGCACCCGGTCCGGCGGGCCATCCAGGAGCACGGCAGGATTGGTGCCGGAACCCGGCTGCAGGACCACGATCCGGTCCACCAGGTCCTTCCACACCGAAACCCGGTGCTCCACCACCACCAGGGTGGCCCCTGTCTTGTTTAGGCAGCGCGCCACGGCGTCGCGGACCTCCAGCACGCCGGCGGGATCCAGGTTGGCGGTCGGCTCATCCAGCAGGATCAGGCCCGGGCGCATGGCCAGGATGCCGGCCAGCGCCAGGCGCTGCTTTTGCCCGCCGGACAGGGCCGACGTCGGGTGGTCCAGCGGGAGGTGGGACAGTCCGACGTCGGCAAGCGCCTCGTGCACCCGCGCCCAGATTTCCTCCCGCGGCACCGCAAGGTTCTCGGCACCGAAGGCGGCGTCGTCCCCCAACCGCGACAGGACCACCTGCGTCTCGGGGTCCTGCTGCATGAGCCCGGCGCACCCGCGCTGGGTCCGGGGCACGGCGCCGTCAACCAGGAGCGAACCTGACTCGTCGGCGTCCCCTGCCTCGCCGCCGTCGTCGTTGATGTCCCCCAGCACCCCTGCCAGCGCATGAAGGAGGGTGGACTTGCCGGCGCCCGAGGGGCCGAGCAGGAGCACCCGCTCCCCCGGGCTGATGTCCAGGTCAAGGGCGTGGACGGCGGGCTTTGCCCTGCCGGCGTGCCGCCATCCCCACCCGCGGGCGGTGACAGCGGCAGGGCGGACCGCCGTGGCCTGGGCCATTGCCATCAGGAGAAGACAGGCTCCGTGGCAGCCTTGCGCGAGGCGAAGGAGCTCAGGACTCCCGTCCGCGCCAGGCCGCGGGTGGCCACCCAGGACAGGGCGCCGGCAATGACTGCTCCGGAAATCATGCAGAAGACGATATAGGCCAGCTTGTCGCCGCCGGAGTACGCGATGTTCCAGCCCCACGGCGCAAAGGAGTCATTCAGGCCGCAGAAGAGACCTGCTGCCGCACCTGCCAGCAGGGACACGGGCAGGTTGAACTTGCGGTAGACGAAGATGGCAAAGATGATTTCCGCGCCCAGGCCCTGGACGAAGCCGGAGAAGAGGACCGAGGCGCCGTACTGGGAGCCCATGAGCAGTTCCCCGGTGGCGGCCACGGTCTCGCAGAACAGTGCGGCGCCCGGCTTGCGGATGATCAGCATGCCCAGCACGCCCGGGATCATCCATCCGCCGGCAATGATGCCGGTCAGGGGCGGGTAGGCGGCGTTCATCGGCACGGATACTGCCGCCGCCCCTTGCGACCACGCCCAGAAAATAACGCCGCCGGCGATGGCCACCAGCGCGGCGACGACGATGTCCACGACGCGCCAGGACTTACTGGTGGTCTTCTTGATTGCTGCAGTGCTCATTGGAATCCTCCTGGGAAACAGGAGGGGAAAGTGGACCCGGCTGACGGCCCGTTGCCGTGCAGCCGCGACACTTCGAGAACTCGACTCCCTTGCGCCGGTACTAACCGGATCAGGTTCGAGGGTCTGCGGCTGTCCGCACTCTCAGCGCCCACCTGCGGTGCCCGGCGGATGCCAGGATGCCCGACGGCGGCGCTCCCCTGTCGTTTGTAGTGTTGCTTTTTGTTGGGTAAGGCTTTTGATTGCCCTTCCGGGCGTGGTCAAGTTTACACCGGGCGGGGGTAGATTGAAGGCCATGAGCGCCATTCCACCGGATGTGACCGGGTTCGATCCCGATTCCCCCGACGCCCAGCCCGAGGGGTCGCTCGAGGCCCTGGTTGCCCGGGTCGAGGCGGAGGTCCGGGAGCTCCACTTCCCCGGCTTTTCGCCGGATGACGCACTGAACCTTGGGCTGCTTCTGGTGGAACTGGGCAAGGAGCGGTCGCTTCCCATCGCCATCGATATCACTAAGGGCGAGCAGGTACTGTTCCACGTCGCGCTTCCCGGCGCCACTCCTGACAACGGGCACTGGATCCGGGCCAAGCAGAGCACTGCCGCCCGGTACGAGGTGCCGTCACTTTTGGTGGGACTGCGGGGCCGGCTGGGCGGGGGCAGGATCGAGGACAACGCCTGGTTCGACCAGTCCCGGTATGCAGCCCACGGCGGCTCATTTCCCATCTACGTCACCGGCGTGGGTGCCGTGGCCACGGTCACCGTCTCCGGATTGCCGCAGCTGCAGGACCATGACCTGGTGGTGGAGGCGCTGCGCGACATACTGGGGTCGGCCCTGTCTGACTGACCACTGCCTGGCTGAACACTGTCCGCAGCTGGGTACGGGGGGACCCAGCAAAACCCCTATATACAAAGCCTGCTTAGCTTTTATTAGTAATCATGCTTACTATATTGTCCCCCGGGTTTCGAGGAGGACAGGGCATGGAACTCACCATGGGCGGTCCCGCGTTCGTTCCCGTCACCAGCGCGGCAGACCAAGGAGCACCATGAGAATCCCGGAAACCAGAGGCCCCCTCAGCAGCGCCCTGTTCACGGTCCTGGCGCAGGCTCCGGACTCCGCCGGGACAGAACTGGACGCCCTGTACCGCCTGGCCGCACGGCAGGTGGCTGCCACCGCTGACATCATTGGCGACGAGGACATCCAGTTGGCCCTCTTCTGCCTCTACGAGCTCCATTACTCGGGGCTGGACGGCGTCTCCGACCACTGGGAGTGGGAGCCGGGGCTGATCAGGGTCCGGCGGCTGCTCGAGGAACCGTTTGAGGCGGACCTTCGCGCCGCCGCACAGCAGGCCGCCGGGGACCTCGAACTGCCCGCCGGCGGTGCCATGACCAGCGACCAGGTAGCCGATGTCCTGTTCGGCCTCGCCGGCAAGGACACCGGCCCCAGCGTCTCCCGGTACGTGGCCAGGAAGGCAGACCTGGGGCAGCTCAAGGAATTCCTGGTCCACAAATCCGTGTACCAGCTGAAGGAAGCCGATCCCCACACATGGGCCATCCCGCGCCTCAGTGGACGGCCCAAAGCCGCACTCGTGGAAATCCAGACGGACGAATACGGCGGCGGCCGCCCCGAGCGGATGCACAGCGCGCTGTTCGCACGGACCATGCGTGGCCTGGGCCTCGACGACAGCTACGGCGCCTACGTTGATGCCGTCCCCGCAGTCTCCCTCGCATCGGTAAACCTCATGTCCCTCTGCGGACTGAACCGGCGGCTCCGCGGTGCCATCACCGGCCACCTGGCAATCTACGAAATGACCTCCTCCCAGCCCAACCGGTTCTACGGCAACGGATTTCGCCGGCACGGGTTCGGCGCGGACGTCACGCACTACTTTGACGAACATGTGGAGGCCGACGCCGTGCACGAGCAGATCGCCGGCCGTGACCTCGCCGGCGGCCTCGTCGAAGCCGAGCCGGAACTCCTGGCGGACGTCCTGTTTGGCGCGACGGCCGTCATGGCCATCGACAGCCGGCTCTCCGCCCACCTCCTGTCCTCGTGGGAAGCCGGGACATCATCGCTGCGGGCGGCCGTGCCGGCGGCAGCATGACGGCCCGCCCTAACAGTGTCCAAGGGCGGGCACGCCTGCTTGGCCGGGGCGGAGTACATCCTTCCCCTGCGCTGGAATGAGGATTCCGGCCTGGCTGATCTGTCGGACTACCTCCGGCGCCTCGCGGACTGGATCCCGGTGACGGTGGTGGACGGCTCCGCCCCCGACTTCTTCGAACGCCACCGCGTGGCGTTCCCCGCGGCGGTGCGTCACCTCCGCCCGGACCCAGACGGTTACCCTGACCAGTCCCCGGACCACCGGGGCCCCGGGGGCGGCCTCCACAACGGAAAGGTGGCCGGGGTCATGACCGGCGTGCGCGCCTCCGGCGCGGAGTTCCTTGTCATAGCCGACGACGACGTCCGCTACACGCGCGAGGCCCTCGCCGCCGTCGTGCATCACCTCGGATCGGCCCATCTGGTGCGTCCGCAGAACTACTTCGACCCCCGCCCGTGGCACGCCCGGTGGGACACGGCCAGGACGCTGCTCAACCGCGCCTGGTCCACTGACTACCCCGGAACGCTGGGCGTCCGCCGCAGCGCCCTTCAGGCCACCGGCGGCTATGACGGTGTCCTGTTCGAAAACCTGGAGCTCATCCGCACCATCAGGGCCGCCGGCGGCAGCGAACGGATCCTGCCCGGCCTGTTCGTGGCCCGCCGGCCGCCAACCACCCGGCACTTCCTGCGACAACGTATACGGCAGGCCTACGACGATTTTGCCCAGCCGCCACGGCTTACCGCCGAACTTGCCCTGCTCCCGGCCACCATCGGCGCCACATTTTTTCCGGCCCGGACAAGGCGGACCGCCCTCCTGGCGCTTGCCGCGGCGGCCGTCACCTGCGCGGAAGTTGGACGACGCCGGCACAACGGGACCGCCGTCTTTCCCGCCTCGGCAGCCTGGTTTGCGCCGCTGTGGGCACTGGAGCGGGCCGTCTGCGTCTGGCTGGCGGCCGCCTTCAGGCTGGCGGGCGGGATCCCCTACGCGGGCAGCAGGATCAGGACGGCGGCGCATTCGGAGGCAGAACTCCGGCAGCGCCACGCCAGGAAGCTCCGCCGGGCGCCCGGCAACCAGGAAGCGACGATGAAAGCGGTGCAGGAATGAACCCCGGACAGCAAGGAACAGGAGCCCACATGGACCAGGAAGCAGCCAGCTCCATCGTGGTGTGCCCGGACGGGCCACTGATTATCAGGGGCGAGTTTGAGATCGTCACCCCGTCCGGGGACGCCGTGCCCCGCGACCGCAAGACCGTTGCCCTGTGCCGCTGCGGGGCCTCGGCCATCAAGCCTTACTGCGACGGCACGCACAAGATGATCAAGTTCCGCACGGAGCCGCCCACCGGTTAGTCCAACAACCGCTTAATCCGCCAAGCTGTCAGTCCAACAAGCTGCCTGCAGCACGCCACGCCCTTGCCCGGACCGGCACGGGGGTACGGCTAGGCTGGAGGCAGTCCGTTTTCCGCCCGCAAGGAGTAATAGGAATGAACCTTTTCATCAAGCTGCTCGGGACCGGGGTGAGCCTGGGTGCAGGCCTGGTCGGTACCAAGCTCGTCAACACCATCTGGGAAAAGACCACCGGGCAAAAGGCCCCCACCGGCAAGAACGAGGACGTCCCCACCAGCCTGCGTTCGGCGTTGACCTTCGCGCTGATCTCGGCGTCGGTGAGCGCCATCATCCAGGTCCTGGCCAACCGCGGCACCCAGCGCGCCATCACCCGGTTCGCCAAGTCGCAGGACATCGTCTAGCTCCAAGCGCTACCCGCCGCCGTCGGGGCTGTCCTTCCGGGCAGCCTCGGCGGCGGCTTTTTGCACCACGGCCTCCAGCTCGTCAGCCGTGAGCAGTTCCCGGTGCAGGTGCTTGGTGCGGTACCCGGCGCGGCCCACCATGTGCGCGGACACCGGCACGGTGAGCAGCTGGAAGATCCAGGCCACCGCCAGGACCGGCCATACCCACCACGTCCGCATCTGCAGCCCAATGGCCGCCAGCAGCAGGAACAGGCCCAGGACCTGCGGTTTGGTGGCCGCGTGCATGCGGCTCAGCAGGTCAGGGAAGCGGAGCAGCCCAATGGCCGCGCCCAGGGACATAAGTGCCCCCACCACCATGAACACCGCTGAGACGGCGTCGATCCAGCCGTCGGGACCGGACAGGTCAGGATTCATCAGGCTTCACCCTTCGGTCCGCCACAAAACGGGCCACGGTCACGGATCCGATGAAACCGATGATGGAAATGGCCACCACCAGCATGAGGTTGTTCAGGTGCCGGTTCACGGCCATGTCGATGCACAGGGCTCCGGCCAGGATGGCCAGCAGCACATCGGCCGCCAGCACCCGGTCCAGCAACGACGGTCCGCGGGAGATCCGCATGATGGCGCCTGCCGCAGCAAGCGAGAAGATGACGGCTGTAACAGCCAGGACAACGTGCATCATGCGGCGGCCTCCATTCGGACAGCTTCGAGTTCCTCAGGACTGCCCATGATGCGGATCAGGCCGGCTTCGATGGACCGCACTTCGTTCCGCAGGCCCTCCACGTCCTGCTTGGAGGTGATGTTGAGCGCGTGCAGGTAAAGGGTGGATGTGGAGCGGTCCACCTCCACCACCAGGGACCCCGGGATCAGGGAGATTACGTGGCCGGTGGCGGTGACGATCAGGTCCTGGTGGCTGCGCAGCTTCACCGCGACGACGGCGTTGGTCACCTTGGGGCCGCGGACGGTGGCCAGGTACAGGACCTGGGCGCTGGCCACCACCACCTTGCCCACGAAGGCCAGCGCAAAGGGCACGGCGTACAGGATGTTGAAGCGGCCGCTGAGCTCCACCGGGGGAAGGTAGAAGAGCCGGGCCACGCCCACTGCCAGCAGCGCACCGAACAGGAGGTTTGCGGCACTGAAATCCTGCCACAGGGCACCCCAGACAATCACCAGCCAGACCAGGAGGGGCAGCTCCTGGCGCAGGGAAATGCGTTTGCGGCTCATCGCACTCCTCCCACGGCAGGTGTGGCCGGGATGGGAACATCACTGCCCAGGACCGCCTGGATATACGGGGCCCGGTCCAGCATGTCCCTGGCGGCCCGGTCCGAAAGCCCGAACAGCGGACCGGCAAAGACGGTCAGGGCAACGCCGAGCACCACCAGGCCCAGGGTGGAGCCCACCATGGTGCGCGGCAGGAGCGTCACGGTGTTGTTGGCTTTGGCTCCGGGCCCGGAAAGCCTCGCCGCAGGAGCGGCAAGCAGCACCGGGTCCGGATGTTCGGCGTCGGTCGGCCTGCGCCAGAACGCACGGTTCCACACCCTGGCGATGGCCAGCAGCGTCAGGAGGCTGGTAACAACCCCGCCGATCACCAGCGCGTAGGCCAGCGGCGTGCCCAGCTCGATGCCCGCCTGCATCAGCCCCACCTTGCCCAGGAACCCGGAGAAGGGCGGGATGCCGGCCAGGTTCATGCCGGGAACGAAGAAGAGCAGCGCCAGCAGGGGCGACAGTTTGGCCAGCCCGCCCAGCCGGTCCACAGAGGAGCTGCCGCCGCGCCGCTCGATCAGGCCCGTGACCAGGAAGAGGCTGGTCTGGATGGTGATGTGGTGGGCCACGTAGAACACCGCCGCGGCCAGCCCGGCAGCGGAGGACATGGCCAGCCCGAACACCATGTAGCCGATGTGGCTGACCAGGGTGAAGGACAGGAGCCGCTTGATGTCGCTTTGGGCCAGGGCGCCAAGGATGCCCACCACCATGGTCAGCAGCGCGGCCACCATCAAAGGCGTATTCAGGGTGTCCCCCGGGAACAGCAGGGTTTCGGTCCGGACCATCGCGTACACGCCCACCTTGGTGAGCAAGCCCGCGAACACGGCCGTGACGGGCGCCGGCGCCGTGGGGTACGAGTCAGGGAGCCAGAAGGAGAGCGGGAAGACGGCTGCCTTGATGCCGAACGCCACCAGCAGCATGACGTGCAGCAGGGTCTTGGTGCCCTGGTCCAGGTCGCCAAGCTTGATGGCCAGGTCCGCCATATTGACCGTTCCGGTGGCCCCGTAAACCATGGCGATGGAGATCAGGAACAGCACCGAGGACACGACGGACACCACCACGTAGGTGACGCCCGCGCGGATGCGCGGCCCGGTGCCGCCCAGGGTCATCAGTACGTAGCTCGCGGTCAGCAGGATCTCGAAGCCGACGTAAAGGTTGAACAGGTCCCCGGACAGGAACGCGTTGGACACCCCGGCCACCAGGATCAGGTATGTGGGGTGGAAGATCGAGACCGGGGCGTCGTGGTCGCCGTCGGCCATGCCCTGCCCGGTGGCGTACACCAGCACGGCCAGGCTAATCGCGGAGGACACCACCAGCATCAGCGAGGAGAACTGGTCCACCACCATCACGATGCCCCACGGCGGCAGCCAGCCGCCGATGGTCACTGCCGCCGTCCCGCCGTTCCACGCGGACGCCAGCAGGAGGCATTCGAGCCCCAGGGTCAGCGAGAGCAGGGCGATGCTCACCGCGCGCTGGGCCCGGGTATGCCGGATCAGCAGGAAGGTCAGGGCAGCGCCCAGGATGGGAAGTACGACGGCGAGCGGGGCAAAGCTTGCGATGTTCACTTTCCGCCTCCTTCCGGGCTGGGGTCGATGTTGAGTGAGCCGGGCTGTTCCTCCGCGGCGGCATGTTCGGCGGGCATCTCCCGGCCACCGGCCACGACGGTGGCCACCGGCTGGCTTGTTTCCGGGCCCCTATCCCTGCCGGACGCTTGGTGGTTTGAGACGTCCCGGCCGTCCGATCCCAGCATGGTGAGCGGGAACTCCGAGGTTTCCGCCGGAACCTCGGCGTCGTCCTCGGCATCGAAGCTGGGGGTCGCGGCCACACGGCGGTCTTCCAGGTCGTCCTGGATGTCGTCCTGCCGCGCCAGGACCCAGGTGCGGTAGATGATGCCGAGCATGAACGCCGTGACGGCGAAGGAAATGACGATGGAGGTCAGGATCAGGGCCTGCGGGAGCGGATCGTTGTAGTCCTGGGCCGGCGTGTCCTTGGCGAACAGCGGCGCCAGGCCCGCGTATCCCCCGGTGGCCAGGATCAGGAGGTTGGTGGCGTTGGCCAGGAGCATCAGCCCCAGCAGCACCCGGGTGAGGCTGCGCTCCAGAATCAGGTAGATGCCGCAGGCATAGAGGGCGCCCATGACGATCAGCAGGGTCAGGTTGACGCTCATGCGTGGCCCTTTGCGGTGGTCTCGGCGGGAACGGTGTCCGGTTCCAGCGGCGGCTCAAGGTCCCGTTCAGCCTCCACTTCCGGCTGCCCGGGACGGTCCTCCTCCGGCTCGTCCTGCTGTGCGGCAGCCGCGGACCGCTCCTCCATGTGCTCATCGATCTCGGCGCCCAGGCTGCGGAGCACGTCAAGCACCAGGCCCACCACCACGATGTACACGCCAATGTCGAAGATGGTGGAAGTGACGAACTTGATGTCGCCGAAGACGGGCAGCCACACCTGGATGATGGCGGACTGGAACACCTGGCCGCCCAGCAGCAGGGGCACCACGCCGGACACGGCGGCCAGGGCCAGGCCGGTGCCCAGCAGCGCGCCGGCGCTCAGCGGCGCGGCCTCCCGCAGCTCGAACCGTCCCCCTGCCAGGTAGCGGATGGTCAGCGCCAGCCCGGCGGTGAGGCCACCGGCGAAACCGCCGCCGGGCAGGTTGTGCCCGGCCAGCAGCAGGTAGAGCGAGAAGATGATCATCGAGTGGAAGATCAGGCGGGTGACCACTTCGAAGATGATGGAGCGCCGTTCGGGTGCGAGCGTCCGGCCGGCCACGATCCAGGGATCGCGGGCAGCGGCAGCGAACTTACGGCTGATGGCCAGGGCCGCGCCGTCGCGGGAGCCCGGGTCCACGCCGTGGTGCCGGCCCACCGTGCCTTCGGCAACGGACGCGGAGGTCTGGAGGCGGTCGCCGCGGCCGCGGATGAAGATCAGGCTGGCCACGCCGGTGGCGGCGAGCGCCAGCACGCTGATCTCACCGAAGGTGTCCCAGGCGCGGATGTCCACCAGGGTCACGTTGACCACATTCAGACCGCCGCCGCCCTCGTAGGCAAGCTGCGGGAACTGTAGCGATACTGGAAGTGCGGTCCGTGCGCCCATCGCAAAGATCGCCGCGAACACCATGGTCACGCCGAATCCCAGGCCGATGATGACGCGCACCACGCGGTATTTGCCGCCCGTGCGGTCCCGCAGTTCGGGCGGCAGGCTGCGCATGGCCAGGACGAACGCCACCAGGATGATGGTTTCCACCAGCATCTGGGTCAGGGCCAGGTCCGGCGCGCCCTGCAGGGCGAACACCAGCGCGATGCCGTAGCCGGTCACGGACACCATCAGCACGGCAAGGAAGCGTTTGTTGGCCTTGACGGCGGCCAGGGCGCCGATCACGATGCCCACCCCCGCCACGAGCTGGAGCGGGGAGTTCGGGTCCACCAGGTAGACGTCCCGCGGCAGGGCATTGCCGCCCAGGAGGATGGCCGTCAGCGGCAGCACGAACGCCACGCTGAGGATCACCGCAAGGTAGAAATACAGTGAGCCGCGCTGGGTCCGGCCGGTGATCCACACCGCCACGTCGTCCAGGGCGCCGATGGTCAGCTGGTAACCGCGGTCGCCGTCCACCCAGGCCGGAACCAGGGACTGGACACGGGCCACCGCGTTGCGGCCAAAGTACATCGCCGCGCCCAGCACGAAGGTGACCGCCGTCAGCCCAAGGGCCGGGGTCAACCCGTGCCACAACGCAAGGTGGCCCGCCTGCTCGGCAGGAGTGCCGGCGTCGGGCGCTGTGGAAGCGAACAACGCCGCGTACGGCTGGATCCAGGCGTCCACCGGCACCGGCCAAAGTCCGTAGGCGATGGTCAGGACGCTGAGGACCGCAGGCGCGGCGAGGAAGGAGGGCGTGATCGCTTTGAAAGGGGTGGGGGCCACGCCAGGTTTGGCCGCGAACGCGCCCCACATGAAACGCGCGCTGTAAGCGAAGGTGAGGACTGACCCCACCACCAGCCCGGCCAGGACCACCATGCCCCACGGTCCGGAGTGCGGGTCCGCAGCATGGTGGACGAACGCTTCCAGCACGGATTCCTTGGCGACGAAGCCGCCCAGCAGCGGAACGCCCGCCATGGAGGCGGCGCCGATGCCGGCCACGATGCCCAGTGCACGGGAGGAACGGAAGACGCCGGACAGTTTGCGCACGTCGCGGGTCCCGGACTGGTGGTCGATGATGCCCACCACCAGGAAGAGCGTGGCCTTGAACAGGCCGTGCGCCAGCAGCATGGCCAGGCCCGCCAACGCGGCGTCGGGCGTGCCCAGGCCCACCACCATGGTGAGGAAGCCCAGCTGGCTGACGGTGCCGTACGCCAGGATCAGCTTGATGTCGGTCTGCCGCAGGGCCCGGTAGCCGCCCACCAGCATGGTGGCCAGGCCCAGCCCCAGGACCACGGGCTGCCAGTACGCCGTCTCCGAGAACCCCGGGGCGAGCCGCGCCACCAGGTAAATGCCTGCCTTCACCATCGCCGCAGCATGCAGGTACGCGCTGACAGGGGTGGGCGCGGCCATGGCGCCGGGCAGCCAGAAATGGAACGGGACCAGCGCGGACTTGGTGATGGCACCCACCAGGATGAGGACGACGGCGGCGCCCACCACGCCGGCGGACGTCCCGGAAACCAGCGCGGGGGCCTGTTCCAGGATGCCGGAGATACGGTACGTGCCGGCGGTGTAGCCCAGCATGATCAGGCCCACCAGCATGGCCAGGCCGCCGGCGGTGGTCACCATCAGCGCCTGGAGGGCGGAACGGCGGGCCGCCAGCCTGGTCCGGGCAAAGCCGATCAGCAGGTAGGACAGGATGGTGGTCAGTTCCCAGAAGATGAACAGCAGCAGCAGGTCATCCGCCACCACCAGCCCGAACATGGCCCCGGCGAAGGCCAGCAGCTGGGCGCCGAACCCGCCCAGGTCCTGGTCTTCCCTTTTGAAGTACCGGGCGCAGTAGACCAGCACCAGGGCGCCGACGCCGAGCACCAGCAGGGACATCATCCACGCCAGCGCGTCCATGCGGAAGGCGAATTCCAGGTGGAGGCTGGGGATCCAGTCGAAGGCTTCCGTGACGGCCCCGGGCCCTGAGTAGATGGGGTTGTGCTGGAACAACAGCCAGCCGAAGGAAACCGCCGGAACAGCGGCCAGCGCGTAGAAGGCGTTGCGGCCCCACAGCCTGAAGAGGAAGGGCGCGATGACAGCCACCGAAAAGTGCACGGCAAGGACTGTGATCACTGTATTCTCCGCAACGTCAGGAATTCGATTGTCAAAAGTTGGAGCAGGCGGCAAAAAGTAAGGTCCGGGAGGGTTCAGTTTACCAAGGGCCCTGCGGTACCCTTCCTCTTCCGCGGCTCCAGGGCAGACGGAATCCCCGCCATCAAGGGCCCGTCGTCCCCGGGGTGTTCGCCACAGGCGGATACGATGCATCGTATGAACAGCGCCAGCGCTCCGGGAGCAATGCAGCCTGCCTCGGAACTCGAAACCGGGACCGGGAAATCCAGCAAGGGCCGGGTGCTGGCCTGGGCGTCCTGGGACTGGGGTTCGGCGGCCTTCAACGCCGTGATGACCACGTTCGTCTTCACTGTTTATCTGACGTCCAAGGCTTTTGGCGGCGAGGACAATGCCTCGGCGGTGCTGGGCGCGGCACTGGCTGTTGCCGGGTTTGCCATCGCGTTGCTGGCGCCTGTCACCGGCCAGCGCTCTGATGCGGGCGGCCGGCGGAAACTCTGGCTGGGAGTGAACTCGGCCGCCGTCGCCATCCTTACGGCCCTGTGCTTCTTCGTGTTCCCGCGCCCGGAGTTCCTGCTCCTCGGGGTGTCGCTGATCGCGCTGGGGAACGTGTTCTTCGAATTCGCGGGCGTCAACTACAACGCCATGCTGGCCCAGGTCTCCACGCCGCACAACATCGGGAAAGTCAGTGGCTTCGGCTGGGGCGCAGGCTACCTCGGCGGCATCGTGGCCCTCCTGATCGTCCTGCAGCTGTTCGTCCAGCCGGCCTTTGACTGGTTCGGCGCGTCCACCCAGGACAGCCTGAACATCCGGCTGGTGGCCGTCTTCTCTGCCCTGTGGTTCCTCGTCTTCGCCCTCCCGGTCCTGTTTGCCGTCCCCGAACTGCCCCGGTCCACCCAGGCGGCCCGGCTCGGATTCTTCGCCAGCTACGGACTGTTGTTCCGGCGGATCAAGGCGATCTACGCCACCAGCCCGCACACCATCTACTTCCTGCTGGCCAGTGCCGTGTTCCGTGACGGCCTCGCCGCCGTCTTCACGTTTGGCGGCATCATCGCCGCAGGCACCTTTGGCTTTGCCCTCTCCCAAGTCATCTTCTTCGCGATCTTCGGGAACGTGGTGGCGGCCGTGGGTGCGGTGATCGGCGGTTTCCTGGATGACAAGGTGGGCCCGAAAGCCGTCATCACCGGTTCCCTGGTGGGGCTCCTGGTCGCCGGTACGGCCATCCTGGCGCTGGGCAACGGGGACTATGTCTTCTTCGGCATGCAATGGGCCGGCAGCACCACGTTCTGGGTGTTCGGGCTCTTCCTCTGCCTGTTCGTCGGGCCCGCCCAGTCCGCGTCCCGAGCCTACCTGGCCCGGCTCGCGCCGCATGGCGAATCCGGCGAACTGTTCGGCCTTTATGCCACCACGGGCCGCGCCGTCAGCTTCCTGGCGCCGGCCCTGTTCACGCTCTGCATCACGGTGGCAACTCCGCTGGTGCCCGCCGGCGAAGCCCAGCGGTGGGGCATCCTGGGCATCATGGTGGTCCTTCTGGCCGGGCTCCTGGTGCTGCTGCCCGTGAAGTCCCCGGAGAAGGCATCCATCGCGGTAGTCCCCGTCAGCTGAAAACACCCTCGGGTCCTCTGCCAGGGCCGGGCCAAGGGTTGCCAGGCAGACTAGGCTGGACGTATGAACGTGGACGAAACCAACCTTCCAGGCCTGGGCCGCAGGAAGGATTTCATGACCGCTTCCGGACGCCGCATCGGCGTCGTCGAGCGGCGGGAAGGCCAGACGGAACTGATCGTTTCCACTTGGGACGATCCCGATACCTGCCAGGCTTCCATTCCGCTCACCAGCGATGAAGCCGCCACCCTGGGCAACCTCCTGGGTGGCACGCACCTGGCCATGAAGCTCACGGAGGAACACAAGGACGTTCCGGGCATCGTCACCCGGCAGTTCTCCATCGCCGCGGATTCCCCGTTCCAGAACCAGCCCATGGGCAAGGCGTGCATCCGCACCCGGTGCGGCGTATCCATCGTGGCCATCATGCGCGAGGGCGAGGTGCTGCCGTCGCCCGGGCCCGACGTCGTGCTGCACCCCGGTGACCTGCTGGTGGCGGTTGGCACCCAGGAAGGCCTCGACTCAGCGGCCGATATCCTGCGCCACGGTTAGTTCGTATGGACCCGTTGGCCCTGACCCTCATTGAACTGGGGGCCGTTGTGTTCTGCCTGGGCCTGCTGGCCAGGCTGGCCGGACGGATCGGAATGTCCCCCATCCCGCTCTACCTGCTGGGCGGGCTGGCTTTTGGCGCGGGCGGGATCGTCAAGCTTGAAGGCATGCACGAGTTCGCACATCTCTCCGGCGAGATTGGCGTCATCCTCCTGCTGCTTATGCTCGGACTGGAATATACTGCGTCCGAGCTTTTTACCGGCCTGCGCCGGTCCTGGCAGGCCGGTGTCCTGGACCTGGTCCTGAACTTCCTGCCCGGAGCCGGGCTTGCCCTTCTCCTGGGCTGGGGCGGCGTGGGAGCCATGGTCATGGGCGGCGTCACGTATATTTCCTCGTCGGGCATCGCCGCCAAGGTCATTACCGACCTCGGGCGGCTTGGTAACCGCGAGACCCCGGTGGTGCTGTCCATCCTGGTCTTCGAGGACCTGGCAATGGCCGTCTACCTGCCCATCCTCACGGCCACGCTCGCGGGAGTGAGCTTCCTGGGCGGGCTCACCACGGTGGGAATCGCCTTGGCCGTGGTCAGCCTGGTGCTCATGGTGGCGCTGCGGCACGGACACCACGTCTCCAAGGCCGTGCACAGCGAGAACTCCGAGGTCTTCCTGCTCAACGTCCTCGGGGCCGCCCTGCTGGTGGCGGGGGCCGCGTCAGCCATGCAGGTTTCAGCCGCGGTGGGGGCCTTCATGCTGGGCATCGCCATCTCGGGTGCCACGGCCCACAACGCCACCCGGATCCTTGAGCCGCTGCGGGATCTCTTCGCTGCCATCTTCTTCGTGGCGTTCGGGCTCAACACCGACCCCTCATCCATTCCCCCGGTCCTCGGCTGGGCCCTGGTCCTGGCGGCAGCCACCACGGCCACCAAAATGGCCACCGGGATCTGGGCCGCCAAGCGCGCCGGCATTGCACGGCCCGGCCGGTTCCGTGCCGGCGCCGCGCTCGTGGCCCGCGGCGAATTCTCCATCGTGATCGCCGGCCTGGCCGTTGCTTCGGGAGTGGTCCCGCATGAGCTCGCGGCGTTGGCCACAGCGTATGTGCTGCTGATGGCAGTACTGGGCCCGCTGGCCGCGCGCTACGTGGAAGCGCTGGCCAGGCCGTTCCTCCGCAGGCCGGCCGTCGCCCCACAGCTCTAGGCACACCGGCGGCTCCAAGCACACCCCCGGCACTGGCCTATGCCGGTGCAGCCGTTTACTGCTCTGGCTAAATGCTGGTGCGGTGGAAGTTCAGGTGGCTGCGGCTGGCGGTAGGACCGCGCTGGCCCTGGTACCGGTTGCCGTACTCGCCCTGGCCGTAGGGGTACTCCGCGGCCGAGCTCAGCCGGAAGAAGCAGAGCTGGCCGATCTTCATGCCCGGCCACAGTTTGATCGGCAACGTGGCCATGTTGGACAACTCGAGGGTGACGTGGCCCGAAAAGCCGGGGTCGATGAAGCCGGCGGTGGAGTGCGTCAGCAGGCCCAGGCGGCCCAGGGATGACTTGCCTTCCAGGCGGGCCGCGATGTCATCGGGCAGCGTCACGGTTTCATAGGTGGAACCCAGGACGAACTCCCCCGGATGCAGGATGAAGGCTTCGTCCTGCTCCACTTCCACCAGCCGCGTCAGCTCAGGCTGCTCCTGCGCCGGGTCGATGTGTGCGTACTTGTGGTTGTCGAACAACCGGAAGAATTTGTCGATCCGGACATCGACGGACGACGGCTGGACCATCGCGGGATCAAATGGTTCCAGCACGATCCGCTGGGAATCAATTTCGGCACGAATGTCGCGGTCAGAGATCAGCACCGTCCCAAATTACCGTATCGGTTATCCACAGCCACATTTCCCCGTTGTTGCTGTGGCCTTGTGGGGCTAATGTTGCGAATGATAGCCGCCGGAATGGTCTCCCGGAGGCGTAACAGAGCTGGGGATGTTTGTGAATAAATTTGTGGCGCCTTCTTTTATTGGCGTTCTCTGCGCGTGGGCACTGGTCTCTTCATCAGTTGCGGTGCCCCCCACGCCGCTGCAGTTGGGTCAGGCAGGAGCAGCGGGCATCTCCCTGGCCGCTCCCGTCGTGCACGACGCCGGGACATCCGCCCAGAGTGACGGCACCGCCGGGAGCCTTACCCCCGCCGTGGACCCGGACATCCGGGTCGCTTCACCCCTGCCGAATGTCATCGCCGCGCCCACCGCAACTTCCGCGCCCACTGCAACCGCCGGCACAGCTTCACCTTCCACTGCTGGGCCCACGACCGCCACGGAAACGGCACCGGCTCCGGCACCCTCCGTCGCGTCGGCGGAGCCGGCCCCCCAAACAGTTGCGCTCCCCCCGCTGTGGGCGCCGGACCAGGAGCTGGCTTCCCCTCCCGCCACCAGGCTGGCGGCCCCGGAATCCGCCACCGCGCTTCCCTCCACGGAGGCACTGGTCCCGGACTCCAACGCAGCGGCCGTCCTTACCGTGTTCAACAGGATCAACGAGTACCGGGTGGCCAACGGACTGAACAAGGTCAAGTACCACCCCACGGTGGCCGGCTTGTCGCAGGAATGGTCGGACAACATCGCCAGCCGCGAGGTAATCGAGCACCGGGCAAGCTTCTGGACCGATCCCCGCGCCCTCAGCCCCAATAACGGTGCGGGCGAGGTCATCGCCATCCGTACCGACCGCGATGCTGCCCAGCTGGTGGAATGGTGGAAGGGATCGCCGGGCCACAACGCCATGCTCCTGGACCCGCGTTTCAACGTGATGGGCGCCGGAATCTCCTACACCAACTCCACCTACCAGATCTGGGGCGTGGTGAACTTCTTCGGCTACACCACGCTGCCGGCGGGCACTCTCGATTCCCCGGGCGGCGCAGGATCCAGCGGTGCCTTCCCGGCACCGCCGCCAAGCCTGTGCGACGCCCCCGTCAAGCACATGCCGCCCACCCTTAACCTCGCCGCCGCGGCGATCACCGGCCCGGCAGACCTCGTGTCGGTTGACTCCGCCGGGCAACTGCTGGACAGGGCATCCACCGGGCCCCGCACCTATGCCGCAGCCAAGGTGATCGGTTCAGGCTTCAGCGGAGCCAAGGAAGTCTTCGTCACCGACTGGGACCGTGACGGCACATATGACGTCCTGACCCAGTGGACCGGCGGTGACCTGACGTTGCACCGGGGCAACTCCGGCGGCGGGTTCCAGGCCGCCGTCACTCTCGGCAGAGGCGGATGGAACACGCTGACCCTGGCGGTTGGAGGCTGGTGCGCCAACAACCGGATGCCCCAGATCCTGGCCCTGGACGGCGCCGGGAACCTGTTCCTCTACGGCAACAAAGGCACCGGCGATATCGCGGAGCGTTCCACCGTTGCCACCGGCGTCTACGCTTCCCGCCTCGCCATGGTGGACTACGACGCCGACGGCTTCCAGGACCTGCTGGGACTGAAGGGCGACGGAAGCGTACAGCTCTACCGCGGGTGGGGCACCACCGCCCTCCGTGCGGAGGCGCGGCCTACCGTCGCCACCGGCTGGACGGATGTCACCGGAATCAAGGCGCTGCGCAGTGTCACTGGGCTGAACTCCACGGGTATAGCGCTCCGCCGGGCCAACGACACCGTGCAGTACTGGGACCTGACTGGGGGAAGCCTGGCCTCGGCGTCGGCCATTGCCGGCCCATGGACCGGACAGCGGCTGGCCCAGTAGGCCGGGAACGCCGGCAGGGGCTCAGATGACCGGTTGAAGTTCCAGCACGTGCTTCAGCCGGTCCAGTTGGGCCACGTCTGCGCTGAGGCGGCGCTGCAGCATTCCGTTGAGGAACCCCAGCCTGCTGAGGAAACCGAAGCGGCCCTCGCGTTTCGCTTCCATGGCGAACCGGACTCGCGTCCCCGCGTCCTCGGTGCTCAGGTAGTAACCGCCCCAGCGGGTGGCAGGCCCGGAAACAACGTGGAACTCGATTTCTGCACCGGGCCGGACATTGGTGATTTCCAGGTCCGCGGGGATGCTCAGGCCGGAGCGCCCCGCCACCATTTTGCGGTAGGCGGCACCGGCGGCTTCGGCCGGCCCGTGCACGAGCTTGACGCTGCGGACATCGTTCCGCCAGGCGGGGAGATTGGTGGCGTCAAGGAGGTACTGGTAGACGGCCATGGCGTCGCGCTCTATGAGGACCTCGTATTCTGCGATTGCCATGAAGATATTTCCTGTGGTTGACGTCGGCTGCCGCAATAGCTGCCTCCCCCAACGCGGCCGCTACCCGGATCAGGTTAGCCAGCGCTCAACGGCCAAACCTAGCCGGCAGCACCGACGTTATTGAAGAGTTACTGGATGACGCCATGCGTGCCGGGACACGGAACCCGCCGCCTGCCGCGTTGACGGGGAGCCCGGGGATCTGCGCTAAGCTAAGTTCTGCCCCGCGCGAGTGGCGGCACTGCGGCTGTAGCTCAATGGTAGAGCGCTAGCTTCCCAAGCTTGATACGCGGGTTCGATTCCCGTCAGCCGCTCTCATCTCCCGCTTCCCCCAAAGATCAGCCTCCCCGGAAGCCATTAGGTGCACGGGTGTAGTGTCGGTAGCCAGGAACCTTTTCGGTTCCGCTACAGGAGCAATCAATGGCTGATAAGTCCCCGCGTCAAACGGCATCAAAAAAGTCCGGCAAGTCCATCAAGGAAAAGCGCGCAGACAAGAAGGCCGCCGCAGCGCCGGCCAGCTCCCTGGACACCACGTCCAGCAAGGCCGCTAAAAAGAAGTGAGCGGCCAACAGACCCGGCTGAGCCTGGGCGTCCTGGCCTCCACGCGGAAACCGGACGAGCGCCGTGTTCCCATCCACCCCCTGCACTTCGAGCGGATCGAACCCGCACTGCGGCAGCGCATCATCCTGGAGCAGGGCTATGGCGAGCGCTTCGGCGTCCCGGACAGCCACCTCTCACCCTTGGTGGGACGAATGGCGGCCAGGGAAGAGCTGTTGGCCGCGGCCGACGTCGTACTCCTGCCCAAACCCCAGCCGGAAGACCTTGCCGACATGCGCGACGGGCAAGTCCTCTGGGGGTGGCCGCACTGCGTCCAGGACCGGGCCATCACCCAGCTCGCGATCGACAAGAAGCTCACCCTCATCGCGTTTGAGGCGATGAACCACTGGGCCAGCGACGGCGGGTTCGGCCTGCACGTGTTCCACAAGAACAACGAGCTGGCCGGATACTGCTCGGTCCTGCACGCGCTGGCGTTGACCGGCTCCACGGGAGACTACGGACGCCGCCTGAGCGCCGTCGTGATCGGCTTCGGCGCCACGGCGCGCGGTGCCGTGACGGCACTGAATGCGCACGGCATCCACGACGTCCAGGTGCTCACCAACCGCGGCGTGGCAGCAGTTGGCGCACCGATCCACTCGGTTAACATCGTGCAGTTTGACCACGACGCCGAGGCCCCCTTCCTGAGCCAGGTCATCACGGAGCGTGGCCGGGTTCCGCTGGCCCCGTTCCTGGCCGAAAGCGACATCGTGGTCAACTGCACCCTGCAGGACCCGAACAATCCCCTGACGTACCTGCGGACAGAGGACCTGGCGGGGTTCCGTCCAGGCAGCCTCATCATCGATGTCTCCTGCGACGACGGCATGGGATTCAGCTGGGCGCGGTCCACCACATTTGCCGATCCCATGTTCACGGTGGGCGAGCACATCAACTACTACGCGGTGGACCACAGCCCCTCCTACCTCTGGAACTCCGCCAGCTGGGAGATCAGCCAGGCCCTGCAGCCGTTCCTCGAAACCGTGATGGCCGGCCCGGCCGCGTGGGAGGGGAACGACACTATTGCGCGGGCAATCGAAATCCGTGACGGTGTTATCAGCAATGAGGCCGTGCTCCAGTTCCAGGAGCGGGGCGCGGAGTATCCGCACCGGCCACTGCACCTCGCAACCCTCTAGGCACCGCGCCTGCGCGCAGCGCCTGGGCACCTGGGCATCTGCGTGCCCAGGCTCCTGCGGCTACGCTCCTGCGCGGCTGACGATCCTCACCGGGCGGCGGCCCTTCAGATCCATCCGGAGCTTCAATCCGCCCTTCCGCGCCAGGATGACGCCCACGGTCATGGCCGCCAGGGCGGGGACGCCGCCGGAGACCAGCAGGGCAACATGGGGATCGGCATGTTCAGCGATCCAACCCAGCATTGGCCCGCCCAGTGCCTGGCCGCCGATCAGCACCATGATGTACAGGCTCATCACCCGCCCGCGGATGCCCATGTTGGAGCTGACCTGCACCAGCTGGTTGGAGCCGGTGAGGAACATCAGGCACCAGAAACCGGAGAGCACCATGACGGCCCCAAACCACGGCATGGAGGGGGCAAGGGCGGCGAGGCAGAGCATCAGGCCGTACATCCCGGCGCAGAACACCACGGAACGCAGCCGGAGCTGCCGACGCCGGGTGGACGCCACGGCGCCGGCCAGCGCACCGAGCGCCACCAGGGCATTAAGGAGGCCGTACCCGCCGGCCCCCACCTGGAAGACATGGTCCGCGAAGGCGGCGAGCACCACGGGCAGGCTCATGGCGAAGACCGCGATGAAGCCGGCCATGAGCCACGGCCAGTAGATGGTCGGTTTGCTTAACGCGTAGCGCAGACCCTCACGGAGCATGCCCTTGCTTTTGGGTGCGGGGGCGCTGACGTGCAGCTGGTCCTTCCGCAGGATCAGGAGCATGGCAACCGTGGAGCAGCAGGCCACGGCATTGGCGGCGAAAGCCCAGCCCGCCCCCACGGCGGTGAGAAGCAGGCCTGCGAGCGCCGGACCGATCAAACCGCCCAGCTGGAAGGTGGTGGAGTTGACGCTGATGGCGTTCCGCAAATACCGGGGGCCAACGAGCTCGTTGACGAACACCTGGCGGGCAGGCTGGTCAAGGACGGTCACCAGGCCCAGGACCAGGGCGATGGCATAGACATGCCACACCATGATGGCGCCGGCGAGGGCCAGCGTGGCCAGTGTCGCGGCCAGGATGGCGGCCATGCCCTGGCAGAGGATGAGGATCTTCCGCTTGGCGAACCGGTCCGCGATCATGCCGCCCCATGGCCCCAGCAGCAGCGAGGGCAGGAACTGCAGCGCCACGGTGATCCCCACGGCGGTCACGGATCCCGAGAGCTGCAGCACCAGCCAGTCTTGGGCGATCCGCTGCATCCAGATGGCGACGACCGCAATGAAATGGCCGGCGGCGAAGATCCGGAAGTTGGGCACTTTCAGCGAGATGAAGGTGTGCTTCCAGGGGAGCCGCTCCGCCACGACGGGAACCGGCTGGGTCTGGCTGTCCGGCGGCGCTGAGCCCGCCGCGTCGATGACTGGCTGGGAGACGGAGGCCGACGAAGGCGGTGGGGGTGCCACAGGAGTGTCCTCAAAATTGCGGGCGGTCTGGGATGCCCTTAACGCTAGGCTGGCGGAGCAGATTATGGAGGCGTATGGTCCCTATAACTCGTATTGCAAAACGCAATGAAGCACCAAGACCGGAAGGCCGGGGAGCCACCTATGTTCGAGCCAGCCCAGCTGCGTTCCTTCCTCGCGGTGGCGGACACCCTCAGCTTCACCAAGGCCGCGGAGCGGCTGGGGCTGGCGCAGCCCACCATCAGCCAGCACATCCGCAAACTCGAAGCCGCCGCCAAGCGCAGCCTGATCACCCGGGACACCCGCGACGTCCGGCTCACCGACAACGGCGATGCCATGGCAGGCTTTGCCCGGAACATCCTGTCCGCGCACGACGCCGCCGCGCGCTACTTCTCCGGCTCCGCGATGCGGGGACGCCTGCGGTTCGGCACCGCGGACGACCTCGCCATCACCGGGCTGCCCAGGATCCTGCGTGAATTCCGGCAGATCTACCCCCAGATCAACCTGGAACTGACCGTGGGGCAAAGCGACCAGCTGTACCGCAAGCTCAACGCCGGCCAGCTGGACCTTGTCTTCGTGAAATGGGTGGCCGGGGCAAAGGACGGCACCGTGGTCCAGCACGACTCCTTCTCCTGGGTGGGGCTGGAACAGACAGTGTTGGAGCCCGGGACGCCCGTGCCCCTGATCGCCTACCCGGCCCCCAGCCTCAGCCGGAAGCTGGCCATCGATGCGCTGGAAGCCAACGGCAGGACCTGGCGGATCACCTGCACCACCCGCCAGATCAGCGGCGTGCTCGCAGCGGTGCGCGCCGGCATCGGCGTCGCCGTCATGCCCACGTCGCTGGTGCCCGAGGACCTGAAGATCATCACCCGGCGCTTCGACCTTCCCGCCGTGGGGGACGTGGACTTCACCCTGATCCGCAACCCGCTGGCGAACGCCGAAGTCATCGACGCCCTCACCCAATCGATCGTGGGCCGGACCATTAACCGCCAAACTTAACCCCCCGCCGTCGCAATTTCCAGCATTTAGGGGAGTTAGGGAGCCCGTGTCCATTGATAGGGGAAGTGGCATCCCCTATGCTGTCTTCCAGGGTCAAGCAGCAGGCCAGTTCACCGAAACAAGCGCGCATCCGCATGCCGGAACGCCGCGCTTGGGACAGGCAGCCAATGACGACAGCCAGGAACACCCATCTCAGTTCTGCACACGCGCGCCCGTACTCCGCAGCACGGCCGTCTACCCGCCAGAACACCCTCGGAACCGGACACGCCTCCGTAGACTCCGGATACGTGGGAAAACCCACCTGCGACAAATGCCGTACCGACGAATTCGTCTACCTTGAGTCGTACATTCCGCCCACGTACCGGCGTGACGGAACAGTTGCCACCCTGGGCGAAGTGGCCTACACCTGCACCCGCTGCGAGGAATTCTCAGCACACAACGTCCCCGTTACCTGGACACCGCCCGGCTGGTATCTGGGCTAAACCCATCTGGTCTCCGGGCTAAAGCGACAAGGCCGGGCAACCACGCATCAGGTGGCTGCCCGGCCTTTTTTAGCGCCAGGAACTTAGCCCGGACGCTTCAGTTCCGGTTCAGATCAGATCAGCGCGTCCGACAGGTGGTTCGGGGTGCCGAACCGGTGCGCGGTGATGCTGACGGCCTGTTCGTGCAGGAACGGCAGCAGTTCCACCCGCCCTGCCTCGGTGACGGCGTGGGCGTAGATGGCCAGGTCGGGCCGTCCGCCGGTGGCTTCAGCCAGCGCCGAGGCGTCGCCGCCGATCAGGCGGATGCGGGCACCGGACAGCTTGCCCGCGGAGGCGAGGTGCCCCGCCGAAGCCAGCCAGCCGGCGTCGGACTCCACGGTCACTTCGATGTCCTGTGCGGTGAGCACGGAGCGCAGCTGGGCGGGAAGTTCGACGGCGGAGGACACGGTGAGTGCGGATCCCGCCACAACGCCGGCGGCCACTGTCCGGACGAGGTGAGCCAGCGGCTCGCCTTCGGACAGCCGGATGGTGACCGGCAGGCTGCGGTAGCGGAAGATGTTGCGCTCGGCGCTCAGTCCGGAGACGTCCTTTGCCGTGCCGAACTCCCCAGCCCATGCTTCCGCGTCGGATGCCAGGGCACGCTGGACGGACTCAAGCTCGGCGGGCTGCAGGGCGGGGCCGGCCGCGTTGAGGATGCGGCTGACCGCGGGGTGCGTGATGGATGCCGTAGCGGTGCTGGTTGCAGGGGTCCAGTCGCCCAGGCCTGCCAGGTAGTTGGGTCCGCCGGCCTTGGTTCCGGCACCGACGGCGGACTTCTTCCAGCCGCCGAACGGCTGGCGCTGCACGATGGCGCCGGTGATGCCGCGGTTCACGTAGAGGTTGCCCGCCTGGATGCCGTCCAGCCAGATGCCCAGTTCCTCGGAGTTGAGGGAGTGCAGGCCTGCGGTGAGGCCGTACTCGATCTGGTTCTGGATGGCGATGGCCTCTTCCAGGGTGTCTGCGGTCATGACGCCCAGGACCGGGCCGAAGAACTCGGTCAGGTGGAAGTAGGAGCCGCGCTTGACGCCGTAGCGCACGCCCGGGCTCCAGAGCCGGCCGGTGTCGTCCAGCTTCTTCGGTTCCACCGCCCAGTTTTCGCCGTCGCCCAGGGTGGTGAGGGCGTTGAGGAGCTTGCCGTTGGCGGGCTCGATGATGGGTCCCATCTGGCTGGTGGGGTCCTCCGGGTAGCCCACCTTCAGCGACGTGACGGCGTCGATGAGCTGGTTGTGGAACCGCTTGGACTTGGCCACCGAGCCCACCAGGATCACCAGTGAGGCGGCGGAGCACTTCTGGCCGGCGTGGCCGAACGCGGAGTAGGCCACGTCCTTGGCTGCCAGGTCCAGGTCGGCGCTGGGGGTCACAATGATGGCGTTCTTGCCGCTGGTTTCGGCCAGCAGCGGCAGGTCCTTGCGGAAGGAGCGGAACAGTTCGGCGGTTTCGTAGCCGCCGGTGAGGATCACCCTGTCCACGGCGGGGTGGCTGATCAGCTGCTTGCCGAGCTCACGCTCCCCCAACTGCACCATGGTCAGCACGCCCTTGGGGACGCCGGCTTCCCACAGCGCCTCCACCATGACGGCGCCGCTGCGTGCGGCCTGCTTGGCGGGCTTGATCACGACGGCGGAGCCGGCGGCGAGTGCCGCAAGGGTGGATCCTGCCGGGATGGCGACCGGGAAGTTCCATGGCGGCGTGACAACGGTGAGCTTGGCTGGGACGAACGTGGCGCCGTCGACCGCGTCCAGCTTGCGGGCGGACTCGGCGTAGTAGTGTGCGAAGTCCACGGCTTCACTGACTTCCGGATCGCCCTGGTCGATGGTCTTGCCGGTTTCGCTGGCCATGACCTCCAGGAGGTCGGCCCGGCGGGCTTCGAGGATCTCGCCTGCCCGGTGCAGGATTTCGGCGCGTTCGTTGCCGGAGAGTTCACCCCAGGCCTTGCCCTTGTCCACGGCATTGGCGATGGCCGAGTTGAGCGTCTCTTCGTCGTTAATGAACGCGGCCTTCACCGAGTCGTTGCCCAGCGTCGACGTCGCGACGCGCTCCAGGATGGCGCGTCCCCAGGTGCGGTTGGCAGGCAGCGCGGGATCGGTATCCGGGGTGTTCCGGAAACCGTTGTGCGGCATAGGCTCCGGGGGAAGGCTGCGGTCCTGGCGGCGGTTGGGCAGCGGGACGTTGTTGTCCAGGGTTTCAAGGGAGGCGAGGAAGCGCTGCTTCTCGCGCTCGAACAGGCCCTCGTTCTCGCTGAGTTCGAACACGGCGGACATGAAGTTGTCCTGGCTGGCCCCCTCTTCGAGGCGGCGGATCAGGTAGGCGATGGCGACGTCGAACTCGGACGGGTGCACCACGGGGGTGTAGAGCAGGAGGGAGCCCACGTCCTTCTTGACGGCCTCGGCCTGGCCCTGCGCCATGCCCAGCAACATCTCGAACTCGATGCCGGATTCCACGCCGCGCTGCTTGGCCAGGAGCCAGGCGAAGGCGATGTCGAACAGGTTGTGGCCGGCAACGCCGATGCGGATGTTCTTGATCCGCTCAGGGTGCAGTGAGTAGTTGATGACGCTCTTGTAGCTGGTGTCCGAGTCCTGCTTGGAGCCCCAGGTGGCCAGCGGCCAGTCGTGCAGCGAGGATTCCACCTGCTCCATGGGCAGGTTGGCGCCCTTGACCACGCGGACCTTGATGCCTGCGCCGCCGTTGGCGCGGCGCTCGGCGGCCCAGTCCTGCAGGCGGATCATGGCGGACAGCGCGTCCGGGAGGTAGGCCTGGAGCACGATGCCGGCCTCAAGGTCCTTGAACTCGGGCTTGTCCAGGATCCTGGTGAAGACCGCGATGGTCATGTCCAGGTCCTTGTACTCCTCCATGTCCAGGTTGATGAACTTGGCCTTCCCACCGGTGCTGCTTCCGGCGGCGGCGAAGGAGTTGGCACGCTGGAAGAGCGGGGTGAGCTTTTCGACGACGTGTTCCACGGCTTCGTCGAAGGCCCAGGCCGAGTGCGGGGCAACGGTGGAGGAGACCTTGATGGAGACGTAGTCGACGTCGGGGCGCGCCAGCAGGGTGTGGGTGCCTTCGAGCCGGCGGGAGGCCTCGTGCTCACCCAGGACTGCCTCGCCCAGGAGGTTGACGTTGAGCTTGATGCCGTCCTTGCGGATCTTGGCGATGGCCGGGCCCAGCTTGGCGTCGGTGGCGTCAACGATCAGGTGGCCCACCATCTCGCGGAGGACCTTGCGGGCGACGGGGATGACCACCTGCGGCAGCACCGGGGCCATGGTTCCGCCCAGCGCCACAGCGCTGCGCATGTACCAGGGCAGGAAGGCCGGAACCTTCGGGGCCAGGGCGGCGAGGTTGCGGGCTGCAACGTCCAGGTCCTCGGGGCGGACCACGCCGTCCACGAAGCCAACCGTGAATTCCAGGCCGTTGGGGTCCTTCAGAACGCCGGCGAGCTGCTGGGCGGATGCGTCCACCGGGACCTTTGCGGCCTCGGTGAGCCAGCGCCGGACCAGGGCCACGGCGTCATTGGCGAGGGCCTTTGCCTGGGGGACGTCGACGTCAACGGTCTGCTGTGCGGTACCGGCGGAAGTGGCTGGTTCCATTGCAACGTGGGTCATGGTTTTTCCCGATCTTTCTTGCCGTGGGAGGAGGTCTTTCCACCAGTATGAGCTTCTGCTCACATAAGATAAAGCGATCTTTCCCAACCAATACAGGTTAGTAAAACCGATGCATTTCGCACTGCCAACGCCCGCTCACCTTTGACGCTCAAACAGCAAACCCCCGCTCACCTGAGGTGAGCGGGGGTTTGCAAGTAGGCGCCCACAAGTGAGCGCGCGTTCCGGGAAACGCCACCAAAAGTGAGCGGGCGTCGGGAGGTGGGTTATGCCAGGGGGCGGTGCAGTTCCGCGAGCTCCTGGTGCCGGGGGCTGTTGGGGTTCATCAGGGAGTGCTTGCGGCCGTAGCCGAAGTAGATGACCAGGCCGATGACCAGCCATACCCCGAACCGCAGCCAGGTTTCCCAGTGCAGCTGCAGCATCAGGAAGGCCGAGGCCAGGACACCGAACGCCGGGACCACGGGCATCAGCGGCAGGCGGAACGTGCGCGGCGCGTCGGGGCGCTTGTAGCGGAAGATGATCACGGACAGGCAGACGACGACGAACGCGGCCAGGATGCCGATGTTGGTGAGGTCCGCGACCGCCTTGATGGGGAAGACACCGGCCAGGAAAGCCGAGGCGATGCCGCCGATCCAGGTGACGCGCTGCGGGGTGCCGTGGCGGTCGGTCTTGGAGAACCAGCCGGGCAGCAGGCCGTCACGGCTCATGGAGAACCAGACGCGGGTGACGCCCAGCAGGAAGGTGAGCATCACGGTGAGGATGGAGAGCACGGCGAACACGGAGATGATGGTGGCGATCACGGGCAGGCCCACCGAGGTGAAGGCGGAGGCGAAGCCTGCCTTGGGATCGATGTCCTTGTAGTTCTGCATGCCGGTCAGCACCAGGGTTGCGGCAACGTAGAGCAGCATGGCGATGATGAGCGAGAGCACGATGGCCTTGGGCATGTGCTTCTTGCCGTCCTTGGCTTCCTCGGCCGCGGTGCTCATGGCGTCGTAGCCGAAGACTGCGAAGAAGACGGTGGCGGAGCCGGCAACCACTGGGCCGAAGCCGCTGGGCATGAACGGGTTGTAGTTGTTGGTGTCGATGTAGAACACGCCGAGCCCGATGATGAAGAGGATCAGGATCACCTTGATGGCCACGGCGACGAGTTCGAACCGGCCGAAGGCCTTGGTGCCGCGGGAGAGGATCCAGGTGACCAGCAGGCAGACCAGAATGGCGGGGATGTTGACGATGCCGCCCTTGCCCTCGTCTGCGGTGGACGTCATCCAGGTGGGCAAATGGATGCCGATGCCGGACAGGAAGGCGTCAAGGTAGCCGGAGATGCCGATGGCCACCACGGCCACAATGGCGATGTATTCCAGCAGCAGGTCCCAGCCGATGAACCAGCCGATCACCTCGCCAAGCGCTACGTAGCCGTAGGTGTAGGCAGAGCCGGCGCGCGGGATCATGCCCGCGAACTCTGCGTAGGACAGGGCCGCGGCCGCTGAGGCCAGGCCTGCGATGAGGAAGGAAATCAGTACCGCGGGCCCCACCCCGGGTGTTCCTCCACTGCCGGCGGCCACCAGTCCCGCAAGGGAAAAGATGCCGACGCCGATAATTCCGCCAACGCCGATGGCGGTGAGCTGCCACAGCCCAAGGGACTTGAACAGTCCGCTGTGCTTGTTTTCTTCTTCGATGTCATCGATGGACTTGCGCCGCATGATCGATTGGCTCAAATCTTTACTGCTCATCAGGAACTCCTGCTCGGGGGTGCGACCCCGCCGCGGCACGCCAAGGAAACTGGCTGTGACGGGGGTAACTCGGTTTCAACAGTATGCGTGCGCGGTTGCGTTAGATAAAGTGGCTACTTCTAACCTATATTCGTTAGTTTCAGTTAGGAATCCGCCATGCTTGACGTTCGCAGGCTCCGGCTGCTCCGGGAGTTAAGCATCCGGGGGACGCTCGCCGAGGTGGCGGAGGCACTGCAGTACAGCCCGTCGTCGGTATCGCAGCAACTGGCCCTCCTGGAGAAGGAAGTGGGCGTTGAACTGCTCCGGAAAACGGGGCGGCGGGTGCAGCTGACGCCACAGGCCGAGGTGCTGGTGGCGCACACGGCGCAGCTGCTCGAAACCATGGAGCAGGCCGAGGCGGACCTGGCCGCCTCCCTGACCACTGTCACCGGCACGGTGCGGATCGCGGTGTTCCAGTCCGCGGCGCTGGCCCTGATGCCGGACACCCTGACCCGGATGGCCGCCGCCTATCCCGAGGTCCGCATCGAAATGATCCAGCGTGAGCCCGAGACCGCGCTGCATGAGACGTGGGCGCGCGACTTCGACCTGGTGATCGCTGAGCAGTATCCCGGGCACGCGGCGCCGCGCTATCCGGAGCTGGACCGGGTGAAGCTGACCACCGACGCCATCCGGCTGGCCGTTCCCCCGGCGTCCGACGGCGGCCCCTCCATCCGTTCACTGGCGGACACCGCGGAGCGCGCCTGGGTTATGGAACCGCGGGGTGCGGCGTCCCGCCACTGGGCGGAGCAGGCGTGCCGCAGCGCCGGCTTTGAGCCGGATGTGCGCTTTGAGACCGCCGATTTGCAGGCCCAGGCCAGGTTGATCGAGTCGGGGAACGCCGTGGCCCTGATGCCGGACCTGGTGTGGACCGGCCGCGGCACCACGGCCCAGCTGCTGGAGCTTCCCGGCACGCCGCACCGCACCATCTTCACCTCGGTCCGCCGCTCCAGCGCCCAGCGCCCCGCCATCCTGGCCGCCCGGGAGACCCTCGCTGCTGCCGCCGCCGCAGTGGCAAGGAACGACGCCGGGTGACCAGCCGCCGTCGTACAAGTACCAAGGCGTTGTGTTTCCTGCGTCACTGCGGGTGAGGGGCCGCAGGTCTAGACTGGAGCCGTTATGAATCGAACAATGTTCAAGTCCAAAATCCACCGGGCCACCGTCACGCACGCCGACCTGCACTACGTAGGCTCGGTCACCGTGGACCTTGACCTGCTCGAGGCCGCCGACATCCTGCCCGGCGAGCTGGTGTCCATCGTGGACGTCACCAACGGCGCGCGGCTTGAGACCTACACCATCGCCGGCGAGCGCGGCTCCGGCGTGATCGGAATTAACGGTGCAGCGGCGCACCTCATGCACGAGAACGACATTGTCATCCTGATTACCTACGCGCAGATGACCACCGAAGAGGCTCATGCCTACCAGCCCCGCGTGGTCCACGTGGACGCAAACAACCGGATCATCCAGCTGGGCAACGATCCCGCAGAGGGCCTCACCCCCGGGATGATGCGCCCCCCTTTCGCGCTTAACAACGCCACCCTGTAACCGGAGCGTGCGTCCCGGTCCTGTCCTCCGCTGTGCCCAAAAGGCTGATCCTTGCTAGGGGTGCTGGCGGGGTTCTTCGTGGTCTGGTGCATCATCCTGGTGGGATGGTTCGTGGGCCGGCGGAGAATCCTCGGCGATAACGCCCGCCCCGTGCTCAGCGGCCTTACGTTCTTCGTCGCCAGCCCCGCACTGCTGTTCGAGACCCTCAGCAAGGCCCGCCTGCAGGAAGTGTTCGCCGAACCGCTGCTGGTGACAGCGGTGGCCGCCATCATTACCGCCGCCGCATTCTTCGCCCTGGCCAGGTTCTGGCTGAAGCGGGCGCTCCCCGAAGCACTGATGTCCGCCATGTCCGCGTCGCTGGCGAACTCGGCAAACCTTGGTATTCCTATTGCGGTATATGTTCTGGGCGACGCAAGCTACGTGGCGCCGCTGCTGATCTTCCAGCTGGCGTTCTTCACCCCGATGTTCCTGATGATCCTTGACTCGAGCACCAGCACGCACCGCACCACCGCCCTGGGGTTCTTCCTGATGATCCTGCGGAACCCCATGATCGTAGGCTCGGGCCTGGGGCTGCTGGTGGCCGGCACCGGCTTCCAGGTTCCGGCGCTGGTCATGGAGCCCATCCACCTGATTGGCGGCGCCGCGATTCCTGCCATGCTGATTGCTTTCGGGATGAGCCTGAACGGCACCCGCCCGCTGCAGGCTTCCGCCGGCCGGCGCGTGGACACGCTGCTGGCGAGCGGCTTCAAGCTGGCAGTCCAGCCGGCCCTTGCCTATGTTTTCGCCCGCTTCGCGCTGGGGATGGACGGGCACGCACTGTTCGCGGTGGTGGTTACGTCGGCCCTGCCCACCGCCCAGAACGTGTTCGTGGCCGCCAGCCGTTACCAGACCGGGCTTACCGTGGCCAAGGACACCGTGCTGATCACCACCGTGGTGGCAGTGCCGGCAATGATCGGCGTCGCGCTGTTGCTGGCGTAAGGCGTGCTTGCAATGTGACCATAACCGCAGCTTGGAGGGCTGATGAACACTGTTCTTGACACCGTGGTGATCGGCGGCGGCGCCATGGGCTCGGCCGCCGCATGGGCGCTGTCCCGCCGGGGCCGGCAGGTGACGCTGGTGGAGCAGTTCGGTCCCGGGCACAAGATCGGCGCGTCCCACGGGGCAACCCGGAACCTGAACCCCGGCTACCACCGGCCGGAGTACGTGGCCATGCTGGCCGAGGGGCTGGCGCTGTGGGATGAGCTGGAGCAGGAAAGCGGCAAGCAGCTGCTGGCGCGCACCGGCATCGTCAACCACGGCCCGGGCGGGGACCTCCGGAGAGTATCTGATGCCCTCACCGCTGCCGGGATCCGCGCCGAGTTCCTGGACCCGGCGGAGGCGCATGAACGGTGGCGCGGCATCCGCTTCGACCAGCAGGTCCTGCATATGCCCGATGGCGGCCAGCTCAACCCTGAAGCGGCGCTGCCCGCCTTCCAGCGGCTGGCCTCCGCCCGGGGCGCCGAGATCAGGCACCACACCAAACTGGTGGACTTCGAGGTGTTCGACGACGGCGTGCGGCTGACGCTCGAATCGGCTGCGGGCACCGAGGTGGTCACGGCAGCCCAGGCAGTGGTGACGGCGGGCGGCTGGACGGAGAAGCTGCTGGAGATGGCTTCCGGCAGGGTTTCCGGCAAGGACGGCGCCGCGATCCGGATTCCCCGGCTCAGGGTCACGCAGGAGCAGCCGGCGCATTTCCGGGTGGCAGATGCCGGAGCAGTGTGGCCCGGCTTCAACCACTACCCCGGCCCGGACTACCGGGGCTGGTACTCCCCCGTCTACGGCATGCAGACTCCGGGTGAGGGCATCAAGGCCGGCTGGCATGGGGTGGGCCCCGTGGTGGATCCGGACCACCGCGACTTCCGGCCCGAACCGACCCAGCTCGCAGCGCTGCAGGACTACGCGCGGCAGTGGCTGCCGGGAGTGGACCCCGATGACCTGGAGGCCATCAGCTGCACCTACACCACCACCCCTGACGAGGACTTCATCCTGGACCGCATGGGACCTGTGGTGATCGGCGCAGGATTCTCCGGCCACGGCTTCAAGTTCACACCGGTGGTGGGACGGATCCTGGCCGATCTTGCCACCGGGACCCGGCCCGCGCCGTCGATCTTCCGCGCGTCCCGCTAAGGCGGGCAGTTAGCTGGCGCGGCCCTCCGCGCTGCGCACGGATTCCTCCACGGGTTCCGCTGGACGTTCCCCAGGTTCCGCAGATTCCCCGGTCTCCGACGGTTCCGCAGATTCCGCCGTCTCGGCCTTGACCGCGGGCATGGCCAGCACCGCCGCAACGGTCAGCAGCCCGGCCACCAGCGCCGCCAGGAACACGGCACCGGACGCGGAGATAACGGTGGCGGGGTCCGCTTCGCCGCCGCTGCTGCCGCCGTAGATCGAGTTGGCCACCGCACCGAACACTGCCACACCCAGGGCGCTGCCGATGGAGCGGGCGAACATGTTGGTGCTGGTCACCACGCCACGCTCATGCCAGGGCACACTGGACTGGGCGGCGATCAGGGTGGGGGTGGCCAGCAGGCCCAGGCCGAGCCCGACGACGAAGCAACTGACGGCGATCAGCGCCACGTTGGGTGCGCCCGCGGTCAGCGACAGGATCAGCAGGCCCACCACGGAGATGGCGATGCCGATCAGGGCCGTGGACTTGAAGCCGATCCGCAGGTAGAACTTGCCGGCCTGCGATGCGCTGAGCGGCCAGCCGAGGGTCAGGGCCGCCAGGGCCAGGCCGGCCACCAGGGGCGAGGAGGACAGTGCCCCCTCAAGGAAGGTGGGCACGTAGGAGGTCAGGCCGATCATCACCGTGCCAACCCCGAAGGACACCAGCGCGGTGGTGCCCAGCAGACGCCGCGAGACCACCCAGGAGGGCAGGATGGGTTCGGCCGCCCGGCGCTCCACCAGGAGGAACGCGGCCAGCAGGACTGCGCCCACTGCGAAGACGCCAATGCTGACGGGCGAGTTCCATGCCCAGGCCTGGCCGCCCTGGAGGGCGCCGAGGATGAGCAGGCCCAGCGAGCCGGCCAGGAGTACGGCGCCGGCGTAGTCCACCTTGTGCTTTGCCCGTTCCACGTTTTCGTGGAGGGTGCGCACCAGCATCCAGCCGGCCAGCAGGCAGAGCGGCACGTTGACCAGGAAAATGCCGCGCCAGATGCCCAGTGCGGAGAATACGCCGCCCAGGCTGGGGCCCACTACCGAGGAAACAGCCCACACGCTGGCGAGGTAGCCCTGGACTTTGGCGCGCTCCTGCAGGGTGTAGATGTCGCCCGCGATGGTGATGGACACCGGCAGGACTGCCCCGGCACCCAGTCCCTGCAGGGCGCGGAAGGCAATCAGCGATGGCATGCTCCAAGCCAGGCCGCACAGCACGGAGCCCAGCAGGAACAGCCCAATGCCGGTGAGGATGATGGGTTTGCGGCCCGCCATGTCGGAGAGCTTGCCATAGATGGGCACGGTCACGGCCTGCGCCAGCAGGTAGGCGGAGAAGAGCCAGGGAAAGGATGAGAACCCGCCCACGTCACGGACGATCGACGGCACGGCCGTGGCCACAATGGTGGAGTCGATGGCCACGAGTCCGGTGGACAGCATGAGGGCGATGAGGATGGGCCCGCGGTCGGACCGGAAGCCTACGCCGTCCTTTGCGTTCGCTTGTGCGTTCGCCATGTCAGACCCGGACCAGTCCGGCGGCCTCGGCCAGCAGTTCCACGGACCGCAGCCGCTCCTGGGTCCCCGGGCTCTGGTGCGCCACGATGAGTTCGTCGGCGTCGGCGTGCTTTCCGAAGCTGTCCAGGTACTCGATGACCGCGTCGGGCGTCCCCACTGCTGAATAGGTCATCATCTGGGCCATGTGGCGTCCCTGCGGCGAGTCGAGGATCATGTCCGCCTCGTCGTCGGTGAATTCGCGGGTGCCCCCGCCAAAGAACAGGGAGACGCGGGCACGCTTGGTGGCCTGCAACATCTCCTGCGCCTCGGCGGCGGAATCAGCGGCGATGACGTTGACGCCGGCGATCACGTGCGGGGCATCCAGCTGGGCGGACGGCTTGAACTCCCGGCGGTAGATGGCCACGGCCTCCTGCAGTGCAGCGGGGGCGAAGTGTGAGGCAAAGGCGTAGGGCAGGCCCAGCTGCGCAGCCAGGCGGGCACCGAACAGGGACGAACCCAGGATGTACAGCGGCACGTTGGTCCCCTTGCCCGGCGTGGCCTCGACGCCCTGGATGCGGGTGGGGCCGGTCAGGTAGCCCTGCAGTTCCAGGACGTCCTGGGGGAAGCTGTCGGCAGACATGGGGTCGCGGCGCAGCGCGCGCATGGTGTTCTGGTCGCTGCCGGGGGCCCTGCCCAGGCCCAGGTCGATCCGGCCGGGGTGCAGGGTTTCCAGGGTGCCGAACTGCTCGGCGATGGTCAGCGGGGAGTGGTTGGGCAGCATGACGCCGCCGGCGCCCAGCCGGATGCTTTCGGTATGCGCGGCCACGTGGGCGATCAGCACGCTGGTGGCGGAGGAGGCGATGGAGGACATGTTGTGGTGCTCCGCGTACCAGACCCGCCGGTAGCCCAGCTTTTCGGCGCTCTGGGCCATGGCCACACTGCCCGCGAAGCTCTCCGCCGCCGTCTGGCCTTTGCCAATGGTTGCCAGGTCAAGGATGGAGAGGGGAAGAGTCACGTCAGGTGCCGGCCTTTCAAAAAAGTTTCGTAGGGCGCGCCGGCCGGATTACGGCGGGCACTTGAGGCATAACGACGGCGGCGCCCGGCTTATTTCTGTGATTTGCGGAATACTCAGCACACTGATGAGGTTGCCGCCCCTATGAGCCATGATTCAACGAACCAGCTGGAACTGTCCGCAACGATTGAACTCAAGGACCTGGGAACCGTGCACCGGCTCGGTTTTGGTGCCATGCGCATCGTGGGTGACGGCGTCTGGGGTGAGCCCGCAGACCGCAAGGCCGCCCTGGCCGTGGTGCGCCGCGCCGTCGAACTCGGCGTGGATTTCATCGACACCGCCGATTCCTACGGCCCCAACATCAGCGAGGAAATCATCTCCGAGGCCCTCCACCCCTACAAGGAGGGGCTGAAGATCGCCACCAAAGTGGGCTTCACCCGCACCGGGCCCAACAAGTGGATTCCGGTTGGCCGGCCGGAGTACCTGCGCCAGCAGACGGAACTGAGCCTGCGCAAGCTGAAGGTGGACACGCTGGACCTGCTGCAACTGCACCGGATTGATCCCAAGGTGGACGCCGAGGAGCAGTTCGGCGTGCTGCGTGAGCTCCAGGACGAGGGCAAGGTCCGCGCACTGGGCCTTTCCCAGGTGAGCGTGGCGGAGCTTGAAGCCGCCGGAAAGCACTTCACCGTGTCCACCGTGCAGAACCGTTACAACCTGACGGACCGCAGCTCGGAGGACGTGCTGCGCTACTCGGAGGAGAACGGCATCGGCTTCATCCCGTGGGCGCCGATTTCCGCGGGCGAGCTGGCACAGCCGGGAGGCCCGCTGGACGAGGCCGCCAAGCGCCTGGACGCCACCACCTCCCAGGTGGCCCTGGCCTGGCTGCTGCGCCGCTCCCCCGTCATGATGCCCATCCCCGGCACCGGCTCCGTGCAGCACCTCGAAGAGAACATGGCTGCCGCCAACATCACCCTCGACGACGACACGTACGCCGAGCTTGAAGCAGCCGGCAAGTAAAGAATTACAGACAGGAGCTACACCATGGCAAACATTCTGATGGTCGTATCGGCCGCCGATTCCCTCACCATGAAGGACGGCAGCGAACACCCCACCGGCTACTGGGCAGAGGAACTGGTGGTATCCCACCAGACCCTGACCGAGGCCGGCAACACAGTGCACATCGCAACTCCCGGCGGGAAGAAGCCCACCGTGGACCAGGTGAGCCTGGCCGCCGAGTCCGCAGGCGGCGAGGAACGCGCGCAGGGCTTCCGCGACTACCTGGAGAAGATCGACAGCGAGCTGGCGCACCCGCTGGTCCTTGCCGACGTCGACGTTGCCGCCTATGACGCCGTGGTGATGCCCGGCGGCCACGGCCCCATGGCCGACCTCTACAAGGACGCCGACCTGGGCCGTCTGCTGGTGGCAGCCAACAGGGACGGCAAGATCATTGCGCCGTTCTGCCACGGTCCCGCAGGCCTGCTGAGTGCAACGGACGACGACGGCACGTTCGCTTTCGAGGGCCGGCGCCTCACGGTCTTCACCAACGAGGAGGAGCTGGGCGGCGGGACCGGCGAGAACACCCCGTGGCTGGTTGAGGATGCGCTCAAGGAAAAGGGCGCTGTGATCGAGAACGGTGCTGCCTGGTCCTCCAACGTGGTGCGCGACGGCAACCTGATCACCGGGCAGAACCCCCAGTCCAGCGAGGATGTTGCCAAGGAAGTCCTGGCTGCGCTCAGCTGAGCGGCGGCCGCTTTCCAGGCAATAGCAGAGGGGACCAGTTCGCAATGAACTGGTCCCCTCCTTGCGGCGCGCGTCATTGGGCGCCGGCCCGGCTGCGCTACTTCAGCTTGAAGTTCGCACTGATGGAGCTGCCGTCGTTCGCCGTCATGGTCAGCGTGTAGCAGCTGCCAGCCATGGCGGGCGTCTTCCAGTTGTAGATGAACTGGCCTGACGTGGCGTCGTACCGCAGCGACGTGTTGCCTGTGGCGGTGGTTTCGATGTCGTCGATCGGGCTCAGGAGCGAGCAGGCCACTTGCTTGGCGGTGAACTTGGCAAGTGACGGATCGGTCAGCTCGGTATCACCGGCAAAGATCTCGAACTTCGCCGGAACCGTGCTGCCGTTCTTCACCGTGTTCAGCACACCATTCATGTCGACCGGCTGGTAGAAACCCTTCAGGGTCCAGGCCTTGACCGTGTAGGTCTGCTCCACCGTGGTGGAGTTACCGGCCAGGTCGGTTGCCGTTGCCGTGAGCGTGTGCAGGCCAACCCCGGTGTCATAGCCTGAGACCACGCAGCTCCCACTAACCCCGGACAGCGTATCGGAGGCGGTGCAGGTGGGCTTTGCGGCGGTAGAGCCGAAGTAGCCGTCCGCGATGACAGAGTCGAAGGAAACGGCGGGTGCCGTCTTGTCGATCTTGAAGGTCTGCGAGGCAGCGCCCGCGGGGGTGGTGTTGCCGGCGTTGTCACTGAAGTCCGGGCTTTCGACCGTTACTGCTGCGCCTTCACCGTCAGACGTTGCCGTCTGCGTGGGCGTGGCAGGGCCGGAGGTGGCGTCCGTGCCGGTGAACGTGGCGGTCACGTTGCTGCGGTACCAGCCGTTGTTGCCCTCGGTTCCCGCTGCGCTGGTGTAGCTCACCTCGGGTGCCGTCTTATCGATCTTGAAGGTCTGCGAGGCAGCGCCCGCAAGGGTGGTGTTGCCCGCGATGTCCGTGAAAGCCGGGCTGTCTACCTTCACATTGGCGCTCTCACCCGAGGAGGTCACCGTCTGGGTTGCGGCAAGCAGTCCGGAGGTGGCATCGGTGCCTGTGAAGGAGGCCTTCACGTCGGAGATGTACCAGTCATTGCTGCCCTTGACTCCGTCGGCGCCATCGGCAGCGACCGTGGGGGCTGTTTGGTCCTTCCCAAGGTTCACGGTCTGCTGCGGGGCGTCTCCGCCGGAACTGGTGACGGAGCAGCTGTAGTCGGTGGCCACCTGGTCAGCGGTGATTTCCTGGTCCTCGCAGCCGGTCAGGTCGAGCGTGCTGGGGGAATCCTCTTCGGTGACAATCCAGTGAAGTTTCACGGCGGTCTTGTACCACCCGTTATCTCCGTCTGGAGTGGAGGGTGAGAGCGTGTACCCGATGGTGGGCGCGGACCCGTCAATAATGCTGTAAGTGACGGAGTTGGTGGCCGTGAGGCCGCCCTTGTCGGTGTAACTGCAGATTGCTTCGAGGGAACCGATGCCGGTTGCCGCATCATTGCCGGAGATGTCGCTCAGGTCAGGGTCGAACGTGATGTGTCCGTCCTCTGCATCCGTCACATCACAAACCGCTTCCGGGACTTTACCCTTGGTGTAGGTGCCGCCGTTTGTCACTCCCGTGATGTTCAGGACTGGCGCGGTATTCGAGGGTGCCGGCGCTGCAACGTTAACTGCAAAGGTGGCCGGGGCAAGGTTGAAGGTTCCGCCGGTATTGTTGCTGGCCTGGCTTGCACTCACCGTGGCTGAACCAGCACCGACCGGGCTGATGGTCAAGGACTTTGTGTCACCGCACGAGGTGAAGGTGACCGAGGACGGGGACACCGTGGCGACGGCCGGATTGCTTGAGGCGAGGTTCAGGGTAAGCGTCGTTGAGCCTGTCAGGTTGCAGCCGCTCTTGCCATCCCCGTTAGTGGGGTCTACGGCCAGGGTAGTGCTGCCACTGACACCGCCTACATTGAGTGGCATGATCTCAGCGGTTGCATCGATGTCGGCGTCCAGCTTGTTGTAAATGTCGTCCGCGAACGCCACCCCGCCGCCCGCGAGCAGCAGGCTTCCCGCCGCAACTGCAGCCGCTGTCCTGGTGCTGGTTCGCCTAAGCAGGCCCGTCCCTCCAGCAGTAGTCTTCCCGCTTGGCGAATGATTCATCTGTATGCCTCCCTCATGGCTTGCGGCCCACCCCGGGCCGCAACGTAATTCACCGTAAGTTCCGGCATCCGGGGAGAACACGCGTAATCACCACCTGTCTTTCTTCCCCGAGTACTCGTTTTCTGATGAATTTGTGACGGACCGCCACTTGGGAATGCTGCAGCGCGGGACCAAGGAAATGTGACCGCCGCGGTCCTCCCGTTAACCGCCGTTACTCCCTGTATCCCAGGGTTTCGGAGGCTTTGATTCCCGTTCCGGGGCTGCCGGATAGTTGCTGCAACGCGCACATTCCGTTGCATCCCCGCCCCCTTCCAAGGAGGAACCATGGCCTTCAAACCCAAGCCGGCCGCCGTCGTTGCCCTGGCCGTCTCAGCGCTGCTGGGACTGGCTGCCTGCTCCGATCCCGGCGCCTCGGCGGCGACAGCACCGTCGTCGTCCGCCACCAACTCCAGCGGCAAGACCTTCAACCTGTCCCCGCAGCAGGACCGCTTCAAGGTGACCAAGGATGACGCCGCAGCGGCCCTGGTCCCGGAAGCCATCAGGGCCGACGGCAAGCTCACCGTGGTGACCACCGGCGGCACGGTTCCGCTCAGCCTGTTCGCCACTGACAACAAAACCCTGATCGGCAGCGAGGTGGACATCGCCTACGCGGTGGGCGGGGCGCTGGGCCTCGACGTGGAGGTCCTGCCCGTGGCGTGGGCCGACTGGCCGCTGGGCATCGAATCGTCCAAGTACGAGGCCGTCCTCTCCAACGTGACCGTCACCGAGGCGCGGAAGGAGAAGTTCGATTTCGCCACCTACCGCAACGACCTGCTGGGCTTCTACACCAAGAGCGGTTCCAGCATCGGGGAGATCAAGGAAGCCAAGGACGTGGCGGGCAAGAAGATCATCGTGGGCTCCGGCACCAACCAGGAAGCCATTTTGGTGCGCTGGGACGAGGAGAACAAGAAGAACGGTCTGGCGCCGGTGGAGTTCCAGTATTACGACGACGACTCGGCCTCGAGCCTGGCCCTTCAGTCAGGCCGTGCGGACCTCACGTTCGGCCCCAACGCGGCTGCCGCCTACAAGGCAGCGCAGGACGGGAAGACGAAGCAGGTGGGCACGCTGAACGGCGGCTGGCCGCTGACCGCGCAGATCGCCTTCACCACCAAGAAGGGCAACGGCCTGGCGGTCGCCGCCCAGGCCGCACTCAACCACCTGATCGAGGACGGCACGTATGCCAAAATCCTGGACCGCTGGGGCCTCTCCTCGGAGGCCATCCAGAAGTCCGAGCTGAACCCGGCGGGCCTGCCTAAAAAGTAGGCGCCTGCCGACGAATGAATCCCCGCCTCACTTCGGTAAGGCGGGGATTCTCCTGCGTCAGCGCGGGTCCGGCTCCACTGCCCACGCCAGCCGGTGCAGGAACGTGGCCGTCCTGCTCCGGGCCGCCATCCAGAGGGCCGGCAGCCGCGAAGGCCTGGCAACGATTTCGCGGGCGTTGGGCTGGGCGCTCCAGCCTCTCCCGGCGGCACCCACAAATAACAGGGCCATGAGGCTTGCGCTTTCCATCTATCTCCAAAGCTGTACAGACAAAATCCAGATGCACAAGCAAGGTGCCCTGCTGGAGAAGGCTTCAAACAAGAATCAACAGCCGACTGCCCGGCCCGCCCGGAAGTGCGCTCCCACCCGGTTAGGCAATAGTCTGGCCAGATGGGGACCAGTGCCGTGAACTCCGGCGAACAGACTGACAGACAGACCCGCATTCTCGAAGCGGCGATGGATCTGCTCTCCCGGCACGGCATTTCCGGTGTGAGCATGCGGGCCGTGGCCCGGGAAGCCGGCGTGGCGCTGGGCCTGGTCAACTACTACTACGACGACAAGACCACCCTGATCCGGGCAGCCCTGCGACGGGTGGATGAGCATGACCTGGCGCTCGTTGCCCCGGATCCGTCGTCGCCCCCGGATGAGCAGCTGCGCAAGGCCCTCCGGCGCGTGGCCGCCACCGACCTGCTGACCACCCGCTACCTGTCCCTGCGCCTGCACCTCTGGGCCCTCGCCCAGGCGGACGAGGACTACGCACAGATCAACGCCGCGGCCTTCGACCGGTACATCGACGGACTCGCGGCACTGGTGTCCAGCGCCAAATCGGATTTGTCATGGGAGGCATGCCGGGAGCGGGCGGCGGACATCGTGGTCATCCAGAACGGCATGTGGCTGACGGCGCTGCTCGGCGTGGACAAGGCCTCCATCCAGCGGAGCATCGAGCGCACGGAGCAGATCGCTTTCGCCTAAGAGAGCTGCCGCAAGGCAACGGTAGCCCCTTCAAATTCATTGAACAAGTGTTCAAGAAATGTATTGAACACTTGTTCAACGTGCATTACTGTCCTTCCTATGACTTACGCCACACCGGTCCGGGATGCAGCCCCGACCGAAGAAACTGAGACAGCTTCCTCCCTGTTCATCAACGGCGTTTGGGAGCCGGCCGCGTCCGGCGCCGTGCGCCGGATCCACAACCCGGCAGACGGCGAGCTGGTGGCCACCGTCTCCGAGGCCGGCCGCGAAGACGCCGAACGCGCCATTGCAGCGGCCCGTGCCGCCTTCGACTCCGGCGTCTGGTCCTCCGTTCCGGCACCCGAGCGCGGATCCTTCCTCCTGAAGGTCGCGGCGGGGCTTCGCGAACGCAGGGAAAAGTTCGCCCGGGCCGAGTCCCTGGACACCGGCAAGCGGATGGTCGAAAGTCGCATCGACATGGACGACATCGCCGCCTGCTTTGAATACTTCGGCAGGCTGGCCGGGCAGCAGGCCGGGCGGGTGGTGGATGCCGGGGACCCCGGCGTCGTGAGCAGGATCGTCTACGAACCCGTCGGCGTCTGCGGCCTGATCACGCCGTGGAACTACCCCCTGCTTCAGGCGGCATGGAAGATCGCCCCCGCTCTGGCCGCCGGGTGCACCTTCGTCCTCAAGCCTTCCGAGCTGACGCCGTCCACCAGCATCCTGGCCATGCAGCTGCTGCAGGACCTCGGCCTGCCGGACGGGGTGGCCAACCTCGTCACCGGCGCCGGCGCCCAGGCGGGCGCACCGCTCTCTGAACATCCCGACGTCGACCTCGTCTCCTTCACGGGCGGCCTGGAAACGGGCAAGCGCATCGCCGCTGCCGCCGCCGGCACCGTCAAGAAAGTGGCACTGGAGCTGGGCGGCAAGAACCCCAACGTGGTGTTCGCCGACGCTGACTTCGACGCCGCCGTGGACAACGCCCTCAACGGCGCCTTCGTGCATTCCGGCCAGGTCTGCTCGGCCGGCGCCCGGCTGCTGGTGGAGGAATCCATCGCCGAACGCTTCGTGGCCGAGCTGGTCCGGCGCGCCGAGGCCATCCGGCTCGGCGGCCCCTTCGATGACGCCGCCGAAACCGGCCCGCTGATCTCCGCCGCCCACCGCGACAAGGTGCACGCCTACGTCCAGCGCGGCATCCAGGAAGGCGCGCGGCTCCGCACCGGGGGTGCCGCGCCTTCGGAAGAGAAATACGACGCCGGGTTCTACTACCAGCCCACCATCCTGGACCAGGTGCGGCGCGGCATGTCCGTGGTCACCGCCGAGGCGTTCGGCCCCGTGGTCACCGTGGAAACCTTCCGCGCCGAGGACGAGGCCGTAGCCACCGCCAACGACACCATCTACGGGCTGGCCGGGGCGGTGTGGACCCAGGACGCCGGGAAGGCCCAGCGCATAGCGAACCGGCTGCGGCACGGCACCATCTGGATCAACGACTACCACCCCTACCTCCCGCAGGCCGAGTGGGGCGGGTTCGGCCAGTCCGGCGTCGGCCGCGAGCTGGGACCCACCGGCCTGGCGGAGTACCAGGAAGCCAAGCACATCTACCAGAACACCAACCCCCAGGTAACCGGCTGGTTCGCTGACCACGGCAAGGAGAACTAGATGCACGTCGACAACATCGAGGACCTCAGCGGGCGCTCGTTCGATTACATCGTCATCGGCGGCGGATCGGCCGGCGCAGCAGTGGCCGCACGCCTGAGCGAGGACCCGGACGTCACCGTGGCGCTAGTGGAGGCCGGACCGGATGACCGCAACATTCCCGAGATCCTGCAGCTGGACCGCTGGATGGAGTTGCTGGAATCCGGCTACGACTGGGACTACCCGGTGGAACCGCAGGAAAACGGCAACTCCTTCATGCGCCACGCCCGCGCCAAGGTCATGGGCGGCTGCTCCAGCCACAACTCCTGCATCGCGTTCTGGGCGCCGAGGGAGGACCTGGACGAGTGGGAATCCAAGTACGGCGCCACGGGCTGGAACGCCGACGCCGCCTGGCCGCTGTACAAGCGGCTGGAAACCAACCAGGACGCCGGCCCGGACGCACCCCACCACGGGGACTCCGGCCCCGTGCACCTGATGAACGTGCCCCCGGCGGATCCTGCCGGCGTCGCGCTTCTGGACGCCTGCGAGCAGGCCGGGATTCCCCGGGCGAAGTTCAACACCGGCACCACCGTGGTCAACGGCGCCAACTTCTTCCAGATCAACCGCCAGGCGGACGGCACGCGCGCCTCCAGCTCCGTGTCCTACATCCACCCGATCATGGAACGCGAAAACTTCACCCTGCTGACCGGCCTCCGCGCCCGCCAGCTGGTGTTTGACGCGGACAAGCGCTGCACCGGCGTGGACGTGGTTGACTCGGCGTTTGGCCGCACCCACCGGCTCACCGCGCGCCAGGAGGTCATCCTGTCCACCGGCGCCATCGACTCCCCCAAGCTGCTCATGCTCTCCGGGATCGGCCCGGCGGCCCACTTGGCCCAGCACGGCATCGAGGTCCTGGTGGACTCCCCCGGCGTGGGCGAGCACCTGCAGGACCACCCCGAAGGCGTGGTCCAGTTCGAGGCCAGGCAGCCCATGGTGCAGACCTCAACGCAGTGGTGGGAGATCGGGATCTTCACGCCCACCGAAGAGGGCCTGGACCGCCCCGACTTGATGATGCACTACGGCTCCGTCCCGTTCGACATGAACACCCTGCGGCACGGCTACCCCACCACGGAAAACGGCTTCAGCCTCACCCCAAACGTCACCCACGCCCGCTCCCGCGGCACCGTCCGGCTGCGCAGCCGCGACTTCCGCGACAAGCCCATGGTGGACCCCCGCTACTTCACGGACCCCGAAGGCCATGACATGCGCGTCATGGTGGCCGGCATCCGGAAGGCCCGCGAAATCGCCGCCCAGCCCGCCATGGCGGAATGGACCGGCCGCGAACTCTCGCCCGGCGTCGAAGCGCAGACGGACGAGGAACTCCAGGACTACATCCGCAAGACCCACAACACCGTCTACCACCCGGTGGGCACCGTCCGCATGGGCCCGAACGACGACGACATGTCGCCGCTGGACCCCCAGCTGCGGGTCAAGGGCGTCACCGGCCTCCGCGTCGCCGATGCGTCCGTCATGCCCGAACACATCACCGTCAACCCCAACATCACCGTCATGATGATCGGCGAGCGCTGCGCCGATCTGATCCGCGCAGCCCAGACCGGATGCGCTGCAACTGAAGAAGCGGAGCTCAGCCCTTCCTTCGCCTGAGACCAGGCAACCACCATCTGCTTTTCTGATCTAGGAGTCCATATTGGAACCCAGCAAGAGTATTGATTCAAGCGGCATGGACGAATTCGGCTACACCCAGACCCTGGACCGGAGCATCGGCAAGTTTGCCAGCTTCGCCGCAGGCGTCAGCTACATCTCCATCCTCACCGGTGTCTTCCAGCTGTTCTACTTTGGTTTTTCCATGGCCGGCCCGGCCTACGCCTGGTCCTGGCCCCTCGTCTTCGCCGGCCAGCTGATGGTGGCGCTGTGTTTTGCCGAACTGGCCGGCCGCTACCCTGTGGCCGGGTCCGTGTACAACTGGGCCAAACGGCTCGCATCCGGCACCACCGCGTGGCTGGCCGGCTGGCTGCTGATGCTGTCCAGCATCATGGCGCTGGGAGCCGTGGCACTGGCCCTGCAGCTGACGTTGCCGCAGCTCTGGTCCGGCTTCCAGTTCGTTGGTGACGGCACCGGCCCGTACGACTTCGCCATGAACGGCGTGGTGCTGGCCACCATCATGATCACCATCTCCACCCTCATCAACGCGTTCGGCGTAAAGCTGATGACCCGGATCAACAGCATCGGCGTCTTCGTGGAACTGATCGCGGCCGTGCTGCTCATCCTGGCACTGGGCTGGCACGTGGTGCGGGGGCCGGAGGTCTTCTTCGACACCGCGGGCTTCGGGGAAGGCAATGACCTGGGCTTCTTCGGCGTCTTCCTCATCGGCGCCATGGCTTCCGGCTACGTGATGTACGGCTTTGACACCGCAAGCTCCCTGGGCGAGGAGACGAAAGACCCCAAGCGCACGGCGCCCAAGGCCATCCTGCGCGCCGTCACGGCCTCGTTCGTGCTGGGCGGCCTGATCCTGCTGTTCGGCATCCTGGCCGCACCTGACCTGACCGACCCCAAGGTGGGATCTGCCGACGGCGGCCTGCAGCACATCGTGCTCTCCGTCCTGGGCGGGCCTTTCGGCAAGGCTTTCCTGCTGTGCATCGTGGTGGCCGTGGTGGTCTGCACGCTGGCGGTCCACGCGGCAGCCATCCGCATGGTGTTTGCCATGGCCCGGGACAACAACCTGCCGTTCAGCCGGCAGCTCAGCAAGGTGGATCCGGTCCGCAGGACCCCCACCGTCGCGGCCATCGTGGTGGGCGTCCTGGCCGTCGTCCCGCTGCTCATCAACGTCATGCAGCCGGCGATCTTCACCATCCTGTCCAGCATCAGCATCGTGCTGATCTACCTGTCCTACCTCCTGGTCACGGTGCCCATGCTGCGCAACCGCTTCCTGAAGAAATGGCCCCTGGCGCACGACGGCTCCGAACCCGGTTTCAGCATGGGCAAGTGGGGTGTTCCCGTGAACATCCTGGCGGTCCTGTGGGGCGGTGCCATGACCCTGAACCTGATCTGGCCCCGCCCGGAGATCTACAACTCGGTGCCGCCCTTTGAGTGGTACCTGCAGTGGGGCGGCGTGATGTTCGTAGCCGCTGTGGTCATCGGCGGGACGCTGCTCTACCGCCTCAAGATCCGGCACCAGACTGGGGTGCTGGCCGAGCACGCCGCGGCCGTCGCCGCCCACCCGTCGTCAGGCGCCGGACGGCACCAGGCACCCCACGACACGCCGCAGGATGCGCTGGCGGTCAACGGGACCCTGGCAACGGAATCCGCCTAACACTTCCCGCAGAAAGGGCCGACGGCGGCACTCACCCGAGTGCCGCCGTCGGCCCTTGTGCGTCACCAGCCCCCGCCCATGTTGAGTGATGGCGTCACACAAGGGGACGGCCTCCTGCTCCGGACCGGCAACGCCCTACCCTTGACAGGTGACTTTGACTAAGATTCGTACCGCCGCCGCGGGCTCACTCGCCGCCGCCGGTCTCCTGATTGCCCTCGCCGGCTGTTCCACGCCGGCCAACCAGCCCAGTGCCTCTGACTCCCCGGCATCCGCTTCTGCCAGCGCTTCTTCCAGCAGCTCAAGCGGGGAATGCGCCGGAGTGAAGGTCATCGTCGATTCCGGTGCCCTGAAACAGGCTGCCGCCAGCACCTCCACCTGCGTGTCCGTGGACGGTCCCACCGTGGCTTCCAAGGTGCTCGACGAGGCAAAGATCAAGACCGAGGGCACCACCCAGTACCCCGATGCCGTATGCCGCGTGAACGGCGTCCCCGCCGCCGACTTCGACGTCAAGCACAAGGACGGCACCTACCGCGAGGAATGCAAGGGCATGCCCGCGGCCTCCGCCTACTGGTCAATCTGGATCAAGCCGGAGTCCGGGAACTGGGAATACGCGCAGGAGGCCCTCTCCACCCAGAAGGTAAAGCCGGGAGAGAGCCTGGAACTGCTCTTCACGGTGGACGGCGAGCCCGCAGCCCCCGCGGCATGACCTTCCGGCCCGCGCCGTTGCGCGCAGCGGCAGTCCTCGCCGTTGTGTTCATCGCGGCGCGGGTCGTCTACCGCGTCCTTTTCAACGGGGCGGGCACCGGCAGCCCCATCCTGCTCGACCTACCGCCGCTAAGGCTTCCTGCCCCATATGCCCACGTGGTCTTCCTCGGCCCGGTCACCTTGCCCGGCCTCTGGGCGGCAGTCCTGTCCGCCCTGCCCATCGCCGCGACCATCCTCGGCTTCGGCCTGCTCAATGCTTGGGTGGATGTTTCCCGCGGCTTCGTCCGGCTGGCCCGCGGCGGCCCCCTGCAGGGCGTAGCCAGGATGCTGGTGGTGGCGTGGGCGGCGCTCCCGGCACTGGCCGACGCCGCGGCCTCCGTGCGCCTGGCGTTCCGCTTGCGGGGCGAGCGCTTTGGACCCCGCGCCCTGGTGCCCGTGCTGGAGCGCACCCTGGAACACGCCGGCCGGGTCGCCGCGGCCTTGGAGCTGCGCGGCTTCGGCAGCCGCGGGGCGCAGACGCAAGGGTTCGACGGCGGCATGCCGCTCCTGGTGCGGAACGCCGGGTTCCGGATTGGGGACACGTGCATAAGGGTTGACGGGTTCGTGCCCCCGGGCGGCTCGGTCACGGTCATCACCGGGCCGACGGGCTCCGGCAAGTCCACCGTCCTGCGGGGTATCGCGGGCCTGCTCTCCCATGTTGACGATGGGGAGGTTTCCGGGACGGTGCGCGTGGGCGGACTGGACCGTGCTGCTATTCCGCCGCGGGATACGGCCCGCCTTGTTGGGGTCGTCCTGCAGAATCCCCGCGCCGCCTTCGCCAGCACGCGGGTCAGCGACGAAATTGGCCTGGCGCTTGAGCTGCGCGGCGTACCCGCCCCTGCTGTGAAGGCGCGGGTGGATGAGGTAGCGGAGCGGATCGGGGTCACCGCGTTGCTGGACCGGAACGTCAGCACCCTCTCGGCCGGTGAGGCGACGCTCGTGGCCATCGCCGCCGCCGTCGTGGACCATCCGGCCCTGCTCCTGGCTGACGAGCCCCTGGCCGACCTTGACGCCACCGCACGCGCGCGCGTCATCACCGTGCTCAGCGCCCTGGCCCGGGAGGAAGGGGTCTGCGTCATCGTGGCGGAGCACCGCGCGGAAGCACTCGCCCCTATTGCCGATTCCTGGTGGACCATCGACGACGGAGCCTTGGTGCCGGGCAGTGAACCCGCGACTCCTGGCCATCCCGATGCCGGTCCTGCGCGGGAGGTGCTGGACTCCGCGCCGGTGCTCACCGCGGAACACCTCACCGTGCACCGCAAGGGCAAGCCGCTGGTGCGCAACGCGTCCCTGGCCCTGCACCGCGGTGAAGTGGTGGCCCTGGTGGGGCCAAACGGTGCCGGGAAGTCGTCCTTCCTGGTGGCACTGGCCCTGGGCGACGGAGCTGTTGAAGGCAAGGTTGACGGCGGCAGGGTTGCCCTGGTGCCGGACGCCTCGGACGACCTCTTCACCAGGGATACCGTTTCCGGCGAGCTCCGCGCGGCCGAGCGACGCCTGGCGCGGGGCAAGAAGGGTGAACACATCGCCCCTGGCTTTGCCGCCTCACGCCTGGCCTGGTTGCGGGGAGGCGTGCAGATTCCCATCGGCCACGAACATCCCCGGGACCTGTCGGCCGGCGAGCGCAGGATCCTTGCCATCGCGCTGCAGACCATGGACCGCCCGCAGGTCGTGCTGATCGATGAGCCCACGCGCGGCCTGGATCCCACGGCGCGGGCAGCCGTCTCGGCGGCGTTGCGCGCGGCGGCCGATGACGGCACGGCAGTCCTGATCGCCACCCACGACCTCGAATTCGCCCACAACCTTGGCGCCCATATCCTGCCCATGCGGGATGGTGTGGCGCCGGCAGCCGAACCACTCGTCAGCCCCGAACCGCTTGTCCTCCCGCCCCGGCCCGCAGCGAGGCCCCAGCCAGCGACCCTCAACGAGCAGGCTGGCCCCCGCGACACCGTGAAGCCCAACCGCGTCAGGATGCCGCGCCCGGTCGAGCTGGCAGTCCTCGCCGCCGCCAACCTGCTGGCCCTCGCGGCATTCTGCTGGCCGCTGCTCGCCGCGGCGCTCCCGCAGGACGCCACCGCTGCCCTGCCCTACGCGGCGCTGGCCATCGCACCCGTGGCGGCGGTCGCCGTCGTCGTATCCCTGGACGGATCGGTCCGTTCGGCACATACGGTGGCGCTGCTCGGCGTGTTGGCCGCCGTCGGTTCGGCTGTCCGGGTGGCGAGCACCGGCGTCGGCGGCGTGGAAGCCGTTTTCATCCTGCTGATCCTGGCCGGACGGGCGTTCGGTGCGCGTTTCGGCCTGCTCCTCGGCGCGGCCACTATTGCCGTCTCCAGTGTGCTGTGGGGCGGCGTTGGGCCGTGGACGCCGTTCCAGATCTTTGCGTGTGCATGGGTGGGCGCGGGGGCCGGTCTGCTCCCCCGCCGGGTGCGGGGCAGGGCGGAACTGTGGATGCTGGCCGGCTACGGCGTGGTGGCGTCTTACTTGTTCGGGCTGCTGACCAACCTGTGGTTCTGGCCCTTCGCCGTGGGTGCCGGCACCGGCATTTCCTACGTGCCGGGTGCGCCGCTGGCCACCAACCTCAGCAGCTTCCTGCTCTACTCACTGCTGACCTCGACGGCGGGCTGGGACACCCTGCGCGCCGCCACCACGGTGATCGGCATTGCCGTGGTGGGCCGCGCCATCCTCGCCGCGCTCCGGCGGGTGAAGCCCGTCTCCGGCGTGGGCGGGCAGGCAGCGAAGGCTCACTCGGAACAGGCCAAAGACGGGCTGCAACTCAGGGTCTGAGGACCCCGCCGAGAATTAGTGGCAAAGGTTTTGAGCGTGACAAACCATGCATAGATTCTGCAGGGTTATCTTCAAAATCTCGCGCTTTTGTTGCAGCTCCTGTGACCCTAGTCTCATCCTTACAAGCTCTTCCAACATCAGAGGCAGAAAGAGCCGTCCCATGCCCGTGAAGGGTGCTTCGGTGGCCTGAAACCTGGGGAGGTATCCCTATCGAAGCACCGCTCTCGGGCCATGGGGCAGCGCCTGCAACGTTGCAGGACCAGTGCAAAGCCATCCGAATGGAAGGCCTGGCACCAAGTACCCCTACCAAAAGGAGTGTCCATGTCAGGAAACAGAGCCGTTGCCTACAAAGAACCCGGCGTCGTCGAAATCATCACCACCGACTACCCGACGTTCGAACTCAAGGATGGGCCTGGCGTCAATCCCGCCAATGTGGGCCGAAAAGTACCCCACGGCGCCATCCTGCGCACGGTGACCACGAATATCTGCGGCTCGGACCAGCACATGGTGAGGGGCCGGACCACGGCCCCCAAGGACCTCGTCCTTGGCCATGAAATCACCGGCGAAGTGGTGGAGGTGGGTCCGGACGTTGAGTTCATCAAGGTGGGAGACATTGTCTCTGTACCTTTCAACATCTCCTGCGGCCGTTGCCGGAACTGCAAGGAGCGCAAGACGGGCATCTGCCTGAACGTCAACCCTGACCGCCCGGGCAGCGCCTACGGTTACGTGGATATGGGCGGCTGGGTGGGCGGCCAAGCCGAATACGTGCTGGTCCCCTATGCCGACTGGAACCTGCTCAGGTTCCCGGATCGCGACCAGGCCCTGGAAAAGATCATGGACCTGACCATGCTTTCCGATATCTTCCCCACGGGCTTTCACGGTGCCGTCACCGCCGGAGTGGGCGTTGGATCCACCGTGTACATTGCCGGTGCCGGCCCGGTGGGCCTCGCGGCCGCCGTCGGCGCGCAGCTGCTCGGTGCAGCCGTGGTGATTGTCGGTGACATGAATGAAGACCGCCTGGCCCAGGCCCGCTCCTTCGGCTGCGAAACGGTGAACGTCACCAAGGGCGATCCGAAGGACCAGATCGAGCAAATCCTTGGCGTCCCCGAGGTGGATTGCGGCGTGGACGCCGTAGGGTTCGAAGCCCGCGGCCACGGCAAGGACGCCTCCCACGAGGCCCCCGCCACCGTGCTGAACTCGCTCATGGACATCACCGCTGCAGGTGGCGCCCTTGGCATTCCCGGCCTCTATGTCACCGGCGACCCCGGTGGAATTGACGAGGCAGCAAAGCATGGCTCCCTGTCGCTGTCCCTTGGCACCGGATGGGCAAAGTCCCTGTCCTTTACCACTGGACAGTGCCCCGTCATGTCGTACAACCGCCAGCTGATGATGGCGATCCTGCACGACAAGGTCCAGATCGCCAAGGCGGTAAACGCCACAGCGATCCCACTTGAGGATGCACCGCGCGGTTACGCCGAATTCGACGCCGGTTCGGCGACCAAGTTCGTGCTGAACCCGAACGGATACGTCGCGGCGTAGAACCATAGCAACCCGCCCGGTGGCACGGGCTTTCAGGGCCCGTGCCACCGGCGCGCATCCACTCTCCACATACCAGCAAAGGCAATGACATGACCCTTCTCACCGACCAAGAATCAATCCTCCGCCTTAGCAGCAACGGGCAGGAGCATGTCGACATCCGACTCGAAGCATCGAGTCCGGTGACCGTTCGGCTGCAGCTTGATGGTGGCTGCAATTGCCAGCATCCAGCCGAAAAGCGCCCGGGCTCGTATGTTGACAGCGACTTCGGCCGCCGCTGAGAGGGGCTGCACCGGAGTTTGAGCCGGCCGCTCCGCCAGGACCGGCTTCAACTCACACCTTGAAGTACTTCGCCTCCGGGTGGTGGAAGACGAATGCGTCGGTGGACTGCTCGGGGTGCAGCATCAGCTCATCGCTCAAAACAACACCCATCCGCTCGGGCTTCAGCAGCTCCGTCACCTTGCGGCGGTCCTCCATTTCCGGGCACGCTGGGTAGCCGAGCGAGAACCGGGCACCGCGGTAGTCGAGCTTGAAATACCCTGCCGTGTCCTTCGGTTCCTCGGCCGCGAAACCCAGCTCCTTGCGGATGCGGGCGTGCCAGAACTCGGCGAGCGCCTCGGTGAGCTGCATGACCAGGCCGTTGAGCTCGTAGTAGTCGCGGTACTGGTTTGCCGCGAACATCTTGGACGTGAACTCTTCAATCTTGGAGCCAGCGGTGACCAGCTGGACCGGCAGCACGTCGATCTGGCCGGACTCGCGGGACTTCACGAAGTCGGCCAGGCACAGGTGACGGTCGCGGCGCTGGCGCGGGAAGTCGAATCGCAAGCGATCTGTGCCGATCGGACCGCCTGAACCACCATCGGGGGCGAGCAGGCCCGCCTGGCCCAGGACGCCGTCGTGGTCCTCTCCGTGGTGCAACACCACCACCTGCTCCCCCTCGGAAACCACCGGGAAGTAGCCGTAGGCGACGGACGCGTCCAGCATTCCCTCGCCAAGGATGCGGTCCAGCCAGTAGCGCAGGCGCGGGCGTCCTTCGCGTTCCACCAGTTCCTCGTAGGAGGCGCCGTCCTCGCCGCGGCCGGGCTTCAGGCCCCACTGCCCCATGAAGGTGGCGCGCTCATCGAGGAAGGCGGCGTAGTCGTGGAGCGAGACGCCGCGCACAATTCGGGTGCCCCAGAACGGCGGCACGGGGACGGGGTTGTCGCTGGCGACGTCGGACCGGCCGGGCATGGCCTCCGGCTCGGTAATCGTGAACTTCGCGCCGCCCTTGTGGATGCGCTTCTTCAAAGGCGGCAGGCCGACGTCGTCCGGCGACTCGCCGCGGGCCACGCGCACCAGCGGCTCCATGAGGGAAAGTCCCTCGAAGGCGTCCTTTGCGTACCGGACCACGCCGTCGAACTGCTCGGCCAGGTCCTGCTCCACGTAGGCGCGGGTGAGGGCTGCGCCGCCGAGGATTACCGGCCACTTCTTGGCCAGGCCGCGGGACTGCAGCTCGGCAAGGTTCTCCTTCATCACCACCGTGGACTTCACCAGCAGGCCGGACATGCCGATCACGTCGGCGTTGTGCTCCTCGGCGGCGGCGATGATCTCGGCGATGCCCTGCTTGATGCCGATGTTGATGACCTTGTAGCCGTTGTTGGTGAGGATGATGTCCACCAGGTTCTTGCCGATGTCGTGCACGTCGCCGCGGACGGTGGCGATCACCATGGTGCCCTTGCCGGAGGAATCGGACTTCTCCATGTGCGGCTCGAGCAGGGCCACGGCGTTCTTCATGACCTCGGCGGACTGCAGCACGAACGGCAGCTGCATTTCGCCGGCGCCGAAGCGTTCGCCAACCACCTTCATGCCCTCGAGCAGGTGGTCGTTGATGATGCCCAGCGGGGTCATGCCTTCGCTGCGGGCCAGGTCCAGGTCCGCTTCGAGGCCCTTGCCTTCGCCGTCGATGATGCGCCGTTCCAGGCGTGCGCCGGTGGGCAGCGCCGCGAGTTCGGCGGCGCGCTGGTCCTTGAGCGCTGCGGTGTCGACGCCGGCGAACATGTCGAGCATGCTGGCCAGGGGATCGTACGTGGTGTTGCCGTCGGCGTCGTATTCGCGGCGGTCCCAGACGAGGTCCAGGGCCACCTTGCGCTGCTCTTCCGGGAGGGAGGCGAGCGGGACGATCTTGGCGGCGTCGATGATGCCGCTGGTCAGGCCCGCCTGGACGGCCTCGTGCAGGAACACGGAGTTCAGGACGACGCGGGCTGCCGGGTTGAGGCCGAAGGAGACGTTGGAGACGCCGAGGGTGGTGTTGATGCCGGGGTACTTGGCGGTGATCTGGCGGATGGCCTCGATAGTTTCGATGCCGTCCCGGCGGGTTTCCTCCTGACCGGTGGCGACCGGGAAGGTGAGGCAGTCGACGATGATGTCCTCGACGCGCATGCCCCATTCGCCCACCAGGGCGTCCACCAGGCGGGAGGCGATGGCCACCTTGCCCTCGGTGGTGCGGGCCTGGCCCTGTTCGTCGATGGTGAGGGCGATGACGGCGGTGCCGTGTTCCTTCACCAGCGGCATGATGCGCGCGAAGCGGCTGTTGGGGCCGTCACCGTCCTCGTAGTTGACGGAGTTGACCACAGGGCGGCCGCCGATGAGTTCCAGGCCGGCCTGCAGGACGGGCGGTTCGGTGGAGTCGATGACCAGCGGGAGGGTGGAGGCGGACGCGAAACGGCTCACGACTTCCTTGATGTCGGCGACGCCGTCGCGGCCCACGTAGTCGATGCAGACATCCAGCAGGTGGGCGCCCACGCGGATCTGCTCGCGGGCGATGTCCACGCAGTCGTCCCAGCGTTCTTCGAGCATCGCCTGGCGGAACGCCTTGGAGCCGTTGGCATTGGTGCGCTCACCGATGGCCAGGTACGCGGACTCCTGGTCGAAGTTCACGTGCTGGTAGAGGGAGGCGACGCCGGCTTCGCGTTCTTCGGGGATTCTTGCCGGTGCTGTTTTGCCCTCGGTGGTGGCCACGGCTTTGGTGCGGAAGGGCGCAAGACGTTCGACGACGGCGGCCATGTGCTCCGGCGTCGTACCGCAGCAGCCGCCCACCAGGCCCAGGCCGAATTCACGCACAAACTGTTCGTGCGCGGTGGCGAGTTCGGTGGGTGAGAGCGGGTAGTGGGCGCCGTTGGCGCCGAGCACCGGGAGGCCGGCGTTGGGCATGCAGGCGATGGCCACGGAGGACTGCTTGGACAGGTGCCGGAGGTGCTCGCTCATCTCGTCCGGACCGGTGGCGCAGTTCAGGCCGATGGCGTCCACGCCGAGTGGTTCCAGGGCGGTGAGTGCGGCGCCGATTTCGGAGCCCATGAGCATGGTTCCGGTGGTTTCGACCGTCACCTCGACGAAGATGGGGAGGCGGATGCCGCGGTCCACGATGGCCTGCTTGCAGCCGTTGACGGCGGCTTTGGTCTGCAGGAGGTCCTGGCTGGTTTCGATGAGGAAGGCGTCCGCGCCGCCGTCGATCAGGCCCTGGGCCTGGAGGGCGAAGGTCTGTTTGAGGTAGTCGTAGCTGGTGTGGCCCAGGCTGGGGAGCTTAGTGCCGGGGCCCATGGAGCCGAGGACCCAGCGCATGCGTCCGTCAGTTTGTTCCGCGGCTTCTGCGCGTTCGCGGGCGATTTTCGCGCCCTTGCGGGCGAGCTCTTCGATGCGGTCGTCGATGCCGTAGTCGGAGAGGTTGGACCAGTTGGCGCCGAAGGTGTTGGTTTCCACGGCGTCGATGCCGGTGGCGAAGTAGGCGTCGTGGATGTCAGCGATGACGTCCGGCCGTGTGTCGTTGAGGATCTCGTTGCAGCCTTCGAGGTTCTGGAAGTCCGTGTCCAGCTGCAGGTCCCGGCCCTGGAGCATGGTGCCCATGGCGCCGTCAGCGATGACGACGCGGTGGTTCACGCCATCCAGCAGCTCCTGCGAACGGGCGGGGCGGGGGACGGACTCAATATCCAGTGCAAAACGGGGCATCTAAACAGGTTACGGGCGGGGGCGCCTGCGTTGCGTTGTGTGTCCGTGTACTACGACGGGGGGGTGGTGGCGTCATGGGACCTTGTAGCCGAATCCAGCACGGCCCCGCCCCAACCACGCTCATGCCTTGAGGGGACTACACATGGCCGAATCCGATGCGGTAGTCGAGACTCATCGGTGCTTCGGCGGATCAGGATTGGGCTTTACTCGTAGTCTCGCTAGAGGCTGAATACTCGAGTGAACTGTGAATCACCTTCTCAGCGTAATCCAGAAAGAAGGACAACACTTCGCGTCCTTTTATGGCACCCTTAGTCGGTCGAGACGCTAAAAACTCACCTACTGTCGGAGGGGTAACGGGGGGAGCGGTCAAGATCGATTCAAGCGCACGTATGTACTTGTTCATGCTCTCGGTGCTGTTGTGTGCTACATGATTCCGCAGGATTTTCATCCAGCCTAGTTGCTGACCAAAACTACCTAAACTCAATTCAATTGGATTGTCCTCTTTGAAAAAGATCCCGGATCGCTCACGGACCGTGCGAGCGTCGGACCAGTCAACCCAGTTGCTGCCGGACCCTAGGAGCACCTGGTCCACATGGGCTTTATCGCGAGGCACAAGGCACGACTCTACTTTGGCTCCTGCCAATGTACTGTCGCCCAACAAGTACGAAGTGAAGATAGCGCCAAGGGCGGTTTCGACGGCGCGAAAAGAACGCAGGAGAATCGACTCGTAGACCAAGAACTGCCCTGTCAGTGGGACACCTGATGCGTTGTCGATTGCACTTCTCAGGTCCCGACAGTCATTGATCTCCGAATTGAAACTATCAAATGCAAGCTGTGCGGAATAGTCATTCATGGGTGGAAGGAAGCGAAGCGTTGCGAGATGAAATGCGATCTCAGCAGCCTTTTATCTTGGTCCGTCGTGGCGCGTCGCGAAGCTTCAACAAACCGGTCCATTGATTCCCCCCCAGTACGCAAATCGCCCCTAACGTACTCATCATATTCCGCAGATATCCCGTCCAGAACTAGGCGCACCTCCTTGGGAGTCAACGACCGGTACTCGCTCACATCGAGATCTGGTGACTGAAAAAGCATATGAGCAAGGGATACAAATAGGGAATAGAAAAGGTGTACCCGGTTAAAATTTGTTAGAGCCAGATCTTGAGGGTCATATGTTTCGCCAATAAATGCCATAACCGCAGAAAAGCGCTTTGCAGCGCGAGCAACATCCGGCTCATATTCCTCCGAATCGTACTTTTTGTACAAACTAGGTATCTGCTTCTTGGCAGAAACACCGTCTAGCAGGGCACCCAACAGGTCAGCGGAAAGTTCGACCTCACCCATACGGGCAACCTTTGGCTGAGTTAGAACTCTTGCATCCAACCAATAGGCAGCAAATCGATGACCGATCTGATGAGCTGTAGTCTTGAAACCGCCAAGATAGGTGGCATTCAAGAGTTCTGTTTCGTTCAGCTTCACAGAATAGGTGTTGAGACGAGCAAAAGTGTCCAGTAATTCACTTAGCTCGGTTTCGAAAAGAACATCTACACCAATCTCGTATTGCCAGAAACTCTTCTTCACCTCATCGGGAAGATCATCATACACATGACCGGCGAACTCCTCGTTATGACCACGCAGGACGGAAAATGTATTATCTAGAAATTCAAGAATTGCACGTAACCGCTGTTGACCGTCAACAACAGTTCGAACGCTCTTACCATCTACTAGTGATTGTGTGATCAATACCTTTGGCATTGGCTTCCCACGCAGTATGGTGTCTATAAGATAAGATTTGGCCTGTCGACTCCATACTGACCGTCTTTGAAAATTTGGGTCCAGCACCAAGCGTCCGGCAGCATTCCATTCTGCAAAATCAGAAATACTATAGGCGCGTGTGTCGAAATTCTTCACATATCTCCTGATCGGTTCGCATAACCGCCCGCTTACGGGCTCGTGAAACGTAGGGTTTTCCTGTTAATAGCTTGTCTTACCGCAGCATTACCGCGGCAGTGTCCTATGTTACTTCTAAAGGACCCGATCCGGCAGGAAACTAGCAGAGTTGGCGACATTGATTACCTCCAAGCTCCAAGCACGTTCAGCACACACAGCAAACGTGACTTGTTCCACGCCGTCGGCTAATCCTTCCGTTGCGCGGTCCTACCAATCGGGGAGAGTCCTAACTGATCCCCCGGTACCGAAAATTGAGACAGGCAGTGTCGACTCGTCTATCACTGTCCATGCCGAGCCTGAAGTTATCTTGTAGCTAATTTCCCTGGCATTCCGCAGCCACTGCATCGTTGGAGGACGTTCACCGTATGAGGGCGAACTTAGCACTGCATCAAAGGCGCTACCGATCGCATCTGCTACGGCATGGGGATCCTCCACGGCAGAAAAGGTGAACGTGAGGTGATTCGGCGACTCCGCCTCAAGGTACAAAAGACAATCATTAACAGGAGGAAAATAACTGCTTCTCCACAGTGCTTCGATATCTATTGTGGATTTCCTGGAGTAGAAGTCGGCGTGCCACAGCATCCCCGCGCCTCCGTCCGCTAGAACGGAGGGCGCCGCCCAAGGTCGCCTACTCTTGTGGAGTTGAAACGAGACGTCATACTGGTTCTCGCCATGACTCAGCAGCCGCATCGCATCCAAATGTTTCCCGTTGGCCCAGCCGTCTGCCACGGGATCCATGTGCTCAGCGGGCAGCACTCGTCGCCGCCGGTTGAAGCTTGCCACAGTTATGAAAGCGCCCCGCTCAAGGTCTCGTAGGGCCTGTTCCAACCGAGCAAGGTCATCCGGATGTGCCTGGCGCAAGTGGGCGATTCTCCTTCGCACCATATTCAGTTCGCTTGCGTGCCCTTTCCATGTGTCTAGTCTCGGCAATGCAAATTTGAACAACTCCCACTCGTCGATAAGAAGGTCCGAAAGCTTAGGAAAGTCGAGATAGGCCAGTGGATTTTCGCTATCACGGCCCAACATGTGCGTCCATTCGGCGTCCTTCAGCTGATTGTTGTTGGATCCCGAGAGCTTGGTCGTCCAAGACCTCCCGTATCTTGCCCTGAGCTCTACGTAGGCGAGCTGTCGGAGCCAGTCTTCAAACTGCCACCAGCGGCCATACAAAACCAATGCCTTTTCACTCAAGCCAAACCTACTGAGTGAATGAAGCTGTTCTAGGGCTGAAGGGGAAAGGTCATCGTCATCGAGATCCATAAATTGGATGATTCCACAAGCCAGTTCCGTCTTGCTAAAGGACTCCTGCGAAAGAGTTCCATTTTAGCCTTGAGGCGAGTCAAACCTCCGCCGCTGGAGCCGCGAACTGAGCCTCATACAGCCGCGCGTAAGCCCCGCCGGCAGCCAGCAACGAGGCGTGCGTCCCCTGCTCCACGATCTGGACGGCTTCCATCACTAAAATCAGGTCGGCGTCGCGGATCGTGAACAGCCTGTGGGCAATCACAAAAGAAGTCCGGTCGGACCGCAAAGCACTTATCGCCTTCTGCACCACCTCGGTCCGGGTGTCCACCGAAGACGTCGCCTCGTCCAGGATCAACACCGACGGCCGGGCCAGGAACGCCCGCACAATCGTCAGCAGCTGCTTCTCCCCCGCGGACACGTTGCCACCTTCGTCCTCCAACACGGTGTGGTACCCCCTGGCAGTGACCGCACAAACCGGTCCACGTAGGTCGCCCGGCAGCCTCCAGGATCTCGGCTTCGGCAGCCCCAGGCCGGCCGTACGCAATTTTGTCCCGGATGGTCCCGCCGAACAGCCACGTATCCTACAGCTCCATCCCCAGCCGCGAGCGCAGCTCGCGCCGCGGCACCGAGGTGACGTCCACGCCGTCGAGCGTTATCCGCCCCGCGACCAGCTCGTAAAACCGCATCATCAGGTTCACCAGGGTGGACTTGCCCGCCCCGATGGGGCCCACAATCGCCACCGCCTGCCCCGGCTCCGCCACCAACGACCGCCCGGAAATCGGCGGTTTGTCCGGCGAATAGGAAAAACGACACGTCCTCGAACACCAGCCCGCCCCCGCCCAAACACAGGACCGGCAGACGGGGCAGGCTCCCGCCGCCTCCTCGTCCTCATCCAGCAGCGAGAACACCCGCTCGGCCGACGCCGCCCCGGACTGCAGCAGGTTGACCATGGATCCCAGCTGCGCCAGAGGCATGGTGAACTGCCGCGAGTACTGGATGAACGCCTGCGCGTCGCCCAGCTGCATCGCCCCGGACGCCATCTGCAGACCGCCCACCACGGCGATCCCCACGTACTAAGAAGGAGGCTAGTCGCCTTTACCGGTAGCCCAGCCCAAAGCCGGACCCAGCTTTCCCGCAATATCGGTCAGGATCTGGACGTAGTCCGCGTGGTCGAAGCTGAAGGGCAGGGCGAACGCCACCTCGTCCACTTCCTGAAAGCCAGCGTGGGCGTACAACTGCTCCGCGATCTCGTCACTGGTGCCGATCAGGTCCCTAGCGAACATCATGCCCCTCGGCCCCTGCGGCGTAGCAGTGCGGGGCGTGCGTTCGTTGACATACCGCTGGTACTTCGCCCGCTGGGCAGGCGATGCCGAATCGGTGGGGATGACCACCAGGCCCTGCGAAACCCTCACCCCGCCATGCCCTGCCTCTGCTGCCGCCTCCCTGAACGCCCGGATCTGCGACTGCTGGACGAGGGCAAAGTCCACTTCTTGGTCCTTGTCCGGGAAAATCACGCTGCTGGAGAGCAGGTTGAGGCCGTTCGCACCGGCCCAGACAGCTGACTTCGTGCTGCCGGCCCCATACCAAAGGCGATCGCGCAGGCCGGGCGAGTGCGGCTCCACGCGGTTGGAGAACTCCTCCACCACCCCTTGCTTGCCGGAAAACTCCCGCACCGACTCCCCCGCCACCAAGCGGGCAAACCGCTCCACCCGGGCGTAGCTGAAGTCCTCCACGTCGGCCGTATCCGGGTAGAGCTCGTGCTTCACCGTGTCGTACTGCATCGGCTCCCCCACACTCACGCCGGGGTTGATGCGCCCGCCGGCGAGCAGGTCCACGGTGGCCAGGTCCTCCGCCAGGCGCAGCGGGTTCTCCCAGCCCAGCGGCGTCACGGCCGTGCCAAGCTCAATCCGGGAGGTGCGCTGACTGGCAGCTGCCATCACCGCCACAGGAGATGAGATGCCGAACTGCAGATGCCGGTGGCGCAGCCAAGCACTGTCGAAGCCCAGCCGCTCGCCCAGCTCGATGATTTGCAATGTGGACTCGTGGCCCGCTGCGGGATCAGTGGGATCGAACAGGCCAATCGTGAGGAACCCCAGCTTCCGCAGGGGACGGGTGGGATGCGGCATCGGCTTCCTTCAAACGCAGGGACGTGGCTGATTTTCAGACTAGGCGGTGGGCCATCCCATGAACCAACATTCCCACGGACCCGGAGCCTCCACACAAGAAACACCTACATCCTTGACGGCACCGTCCATCCCAAGGTTAGGCTCACCTCGAGCGGGCGACGGCGCCGCCACAGGAGGAATACATGTCATTGCAGGAAATCGAGTTCACGTCCGCCAACGGCCGCGACAAAATCCAGGCGTGGGTCTACGAACCAATCGGTCAGCCCAAGGCGATCGTGCAGCTGATCCACGGGCTCGGCGAGCACTCCCGCCGCTACCTCCACCTCATCTCCACCCTGGTGGACGCGGGATTCATCGTGGTGGCAGGCGACCACTCCGGGCACGGGCGCACGGCGATGCAGCAGGGCACCTGGGGCGACGCCGGCGAGGATGCCGCCAGCGTGGTGGTCGCGGATGAGGTCACCCTCCAGGCCAAGGCCAGGGAGGCGCTCCCCCACCTTCCGTACGTGGTGTTCGGCCACAGCTGGGGATCCATGATCGCCCGCGGCATGGCCGTCGATCCGAGAACACAGCTTTCCGGCCTGATCCTCTGCGGAATCGCCGCCCAAATGCGGGGCATCGAGAAAATGATCAACCGGCCCGAACTCGCCCGGCTTGCCTCCGGCGAGCGCGCCACGGAGCCCGCACCCCCGGAACTGGTGGGCCAGTTGTTCGACGGTTTCCTGGGCCGCTTCGGCGAAAACGCCGGCCCCACCGCCTGGGTAGCGCTGGACGTTGACGTCGTTGCCGACCACGGCAGGGACCCCTTCAACAACTTCGGCGCACCCCTGAGTGCGCGGTTCCTGCAGGGCTTCGTGGACCTCTACGACCAGGTCACCTCCGACGACTGGTACAAACAGCTCCCCGCGGAACTCCCCGTCCTGATCCTCGCCGGCGACCAGGACCCCGTGACCAACTACGGCGAAGGCGCCTACCACGTGGCCAACCGCCTGGCTGATTCCGGCCACGCGGACGTCCGCACCCGCGTCTTCCCCGGCGTACGCCACGAGGTGCACAACGAACCCACCACCCGCGCCGAAACGGAGCGCGAGACGGTTGAGTTCATCCAGCGGGTCTCGCACCAGCGGCAGGAGTCGCCAGCACCGTCAGCTACAGCCTGACGGCCCCGGAGGAAAGCAGCCCAACGGAAGGGTCGACGACGGCACTCAGCTTGCCGCCGTCGTCGTCCCTTCCAGCAAAGCCGGCCAGCGGCGGCCGGCTCAGTGGGCTGCTAGGCGGCGTCCTCAGCGATGTCCTCCGCCCACAAGTCCGGGTTGTCCTCCTGGAACGCACGCATCATCTCCACGCACCGCGGATCATCCAGGACCACCACCTCAACACCGCGTGAGCGCAAAAGGTCGAACTCGCCGTCGAACGTTCGCGCCTCCCCCACCACCACCCGAGGGATCTTGAACTGGATGATCGTTCCCGTGCACATGGCACACGGGGCCAGCGTGGTGTAAAGCGTGGTGTCCCGGTAGCTCTTCTGCCGGCCAGCCGCGCGGAGTGCGGACATTTCCCCGTGCGCTATCGGGTCGCCGTTCTGGACGCGTTCGTTGTGTCCGCTCGCGATGACCACACCGTCACGGGCGAGTGCTGCCCCGATCGGGATGCCACCCTCTTTGAGGCTCTTCTGGGCAGCCTGGTACGCGGCTTCGAAGGCAGGGTCCAGGTTCGCTGGTGCAGCAGCAGACGCTTGGGATTCGTCAATCATGCGGCCATTGTCGCATGGCACCGTCACTGGAAAATCAGACCGCTGCTGGTTCCAGGGTCTCGCCATCGATGAAATGGGCGCCGAGCTGGGTTGCTAGAGCCTGGCCCCCGGGGGTCTCCCTGCACACGAGACGCCGATAACCACGATGCACTGGGCCGTTACAGTGCGCCCTGATGAGCGGTACCTGCGGGGATGGGGGTCAGGCGGGTGACCTCGACGGGTTCGGCCAGGAGTCCTTCGAGGGAGGCGTTGAGCCGTTTGACGGCTTTCCCGGCGCCGTGGGCGTCGAGCAGCTTGGCGCTCTCCCATTTTTCAATCATGATGATTTGGCCGTTCGGCGCATCATGGATGGCATACAGGAGGCACCCCGGTTCTTCGTGGACCTCGGCGATAGCTGGCTCTAGGGCTGCAACAACTTGGCCGCGGGCGCCGTCTTTGGGCGTGAATACTGCGGTGACGATGACAGTCATGTTGGTACCTTATCGTGTCAAGCGCCCGCTGAGGTCCGGCTCGGGGAGGTTTTCATTGCGCGGTTCCGGTCCAGGATCAGCGCGAGGGCAATTCCGAACATCCAGACGTCCTTTGCCAGCGCGGTGCCCTGCTGGCTTGGCCGGATCCCGTCCTCCAGGGTCATTTCCGGAATCCTTCGGTACATGGTGAGAAGGGATCCGGAGAAGAGTCCCAGGCCCAGCCCGGCCAGCCGGCTCGGCACGAACGGCGCCAGGAGCGTTGCACCCAGGGTCATCTCGGCGTAGCTGAGCAGCTTTCCGAACGTTTCCGGCTCCATCCAGGCCAGCTGCGGGTACACCTTGGCCCCCATGCCCTGCATCTGGGCGGCGCTGTCCTTGTCCAGGTTCCGCTTGCTGTAGCCGGCGTTAAGAATGAATGTTCCGGTGGCCAAGCGGAGGGGAATATGGCTCAGTTTCATCATTAAAGTTTAGTCCTGCACCTCCGGCCCGGCCTAGGAACTACGCCCACTGCTCCCACACCGTCAGCTGCAGCCTGACGGTTCCAAGCCAAGCACCTTCCACGGAAGGGTGGACGACGGCGCTCACGTTGCCGCCGTCGTCGCTCCTCCCAGCGAACCCGGCCCCGCCGGCAAAGCCGGCCCTTCCAGCAAACCCGGCCCTTCCGGCGAATCCAGCCCAGTGCATCAGGCGGTGACCGCCTGGGCAGCCGTTTCCGCAGTACGCACCGGCGTCTCCAGCCCGAGGTGCTCACGCAGCGTACTGCCGCGGTATTCGGTGGGGTACACGCCGCGTTCCTGCAGCTGCGGCACCAGGTGGTTCACGATGTCGTCCAGGCCGGTGGGGATCAGCCACGGCGAGATGTTGAATCCGTCCACCGCACCCACCCGCGCGTACTCGGCCAACTGGTCCGCCACAGCGGTGTAGGAGCCGGTGAAGGTGGCATCGATCCGCGCGGTCTTCGAGGTGACGAACTGCCGGATGGACAGCCCCTTGTCCTTGGCCTCGGCCCGCCACTGGTCCGCCAGCTGCCGCGCCTTGGCACCGTGGAAGCCGCTGCCGCGGGTCTCGGACGTCTTCTCCACCACGGGATCGATCTCCGGCAACGGCCCGTCCGGATCGTACCCGGACAGCTCTCGGCCCCAGAACTGCTCCAGGTAGGCGATGGCCTGCTGCGGGCCGATCTGCAGGCTCCGCACCCACTCCTTCTTTTCCGCCGCCTCGGCATCAGTGGGCGCCAGGATGAACTCGCTGGCCGGCATGATCTGCACGGCATTCGCGCCGCGTCCTGCGGCCACGGACCGCTCCACCAGGTCCTTCCGGAACTCCACGGCGTCGTCGAACTTGGGGTGTGCTGAGAAGATCACGTCCGCCTGACGGGCCGCGAAGTTGCGGCCTTCCGGCGAGTCGCCGGCCTGGAACAGCACCGGCCGGTACTGGGCGCTGCGCGGCAGCCGCGGCGTCACGTCCACCGTGTAATGCTGGCCCTCGTGGAGCACCCGGCGGGCGGGACCGTCCGGCGTTTCCAACGAATCCCAGATCCGCTTGGCCGTCTCCACGAAGGCCTCGGCATGCTTGTAGCGGTCGGCGTGGTCCAGGTACCCGCCGCGGCGGAAGTTCGCCCCGGTCCAGGCGTTGTCCGTGGTCACGATGTTCCAGGCCGCACGACCGCCGGAGATCAGGTCCAGCGAGGCCAGCCGGTGCGCCAGGTCTGCGGGATCGTTGTAGGTGGTGTTCTGGGTCGCCACCAGGCCGATGTTCTTGGTCACCGACGCCAGCGCAGCAAGCATGGTCTGCGCGTCAGGCCGGCCCACCACGTCCAGCGCGTGCGGCCGCCCCAGGTGCTCCCGCAGGCGCAGTCCCTCGCCCAGGAAGAACGCGGCGAACAGCCCCCGCTCCGCGGTCTGCGCAATACGGCGGAACGATTCGAAGTCCGTCTGCGAACCAGATTCCGCCGCCTTCCAGATGGTGCCGGAGTTCACGCCCTGGAAGAAGACACCGAACTGGATCTGGCCACTGGGTTTGAAAACGTCCGGCACAAAGGTGTCGGATTTAGCACGGATGTGCTGTGTCATGGTGTTCCCCTTACTTTCCGGCGCTGGCATGCGCGGCGGAGGCGGTTGCATAGCGGCTCACCGGGTGCGGAAGCCCCAGCAGGTCCCGGAACGTGCCGTCCTGGACCACCGGGCGGAGAGCTCCGCGGCGGCGCAGGTCCGGCAGGACCAGCCGGGCCAGTTCTTCCAGGTCAACAAAGAGCGACGCCGGGTGCAGCCGCACGCCGTCGGCCTCCGTCAGGAGGTCCGTCAGAAAGTCGGTGAGACCGGCAGCAGACCCCGCGTAAACAGCACGGCCGGAATCAAAGCCAGCCGCCCGCCCGCCCGCAGCCTGCCCGCGGGCGTCCAGGACGACGTCGAGCTCGGCGACAACCGCAACGGACGCACCCACCCGGGCCCGGACGTCGCGGATCTCGGCCGCCAGCAGTTCCGCCGTGGGCGCGGACACCAGCACGGCATCCACGGCATGCGCCGGAACTTCGCCAATCAGCGACGCCGGCACCAGCACCGGCAACTGCCCCTGCAGCGGCCGCGGAATGATGGACGGCCCCTTGACGGAATACGCGGGACCCGAAAAACCGGCAGGCGTCTCAAAATCGGCATAGTGCAGCTTGTCCACATCGATGTACCGCCCGGTGGCCACATCGCGGATCACGGCGTCGTCCTCCCATGAATCCCACAGCCGCCGGGATACCTCGATGGACGCGGCGGCCTCCTGCCCCAGGGCAGCACCGGTCGCGGAAGTGCGGCCGACGGCGGCAGCAGCCTCCGGTGATTCGGCCGCCGTCGCGATCCACCCGGCCCGGCCGCCGGACACGTAGTCCAGGCTGGCCAGCTGGGTGGAGACGTGGAACGGCTCGGTGTAGACGGTGTCCACCTCGGGGACCAGGGCGATGGTGCGCGTGACGGGCCCGGCGAAGGCCGCCCGCTGCATCGCGTTGGCCCGGCCCGGCGCCGGCGCGTCGGTGAAGGTAGCGGCGTGGAAGCCTGCCGACTCCGCTGCCAGCACGGCCCGGGTGATGTCCGCGCCGTCCCAGCCGGCACCGTCGAGCTCGATGGCGAGGAAGCCTTGCCTGTTTGAAGGGTGTATCGCGTTCATGATGCCTTCCCTGACGGTGTGGCAGACGGAGTGGCCTGCGTGGCCGCGAAGTTCTCTTCGGTGATGGTCTTGGATTCCGGCAGCGCTTCCTCGGACAGGCCCCAGCGCTCCAGGATCTTCCCGTAGGAGCCGTCCTTGATGACTGAGTTGAGCGCCTCGGAGATGACCGGCGCCAGGCCGTTGCCGCGCAGGGTCGTGGCGGCCACCAGGGTTTCCGACGGCCAGCCGGCGTTGACCTTGCCCACCACCTTCAGGTCGTCGCGGGTGTTCTCGCGGTACACGGTGGACGGGTACGGCGCAATGTTCAGGTCCGTCCGGCCGGAGGACAGCGCCAGGATGGTGTCGGCATCGGACGAGTAGTACTGCAGCGTGGCCGGCGCCTTGCCCTTGGACTCGAGCTCCTTGTTCCACGCCAGCAGGATCTTCTCCTGGTTGGTCCCGGACCCCACGGAGACCTTCAGGCCGGAGATGTCGTCCGCACCCTTGATGTCATACGTGGCCGACTTCTTCGCCTCGAAACCCATGTACGCGGCCCGGTAGGTGGCGAAGTCGAACAGCTTCACCCGGTCCTTGTTCACGCCCACGTTGGAAAACACTGCCTCAAAATCGCCGGACTGCGTCTTCAGCGGCCAGTTCTCCCACGACGTGACCCGCACGTCGAGCTCCAGGCCCAGCTTGTCCGCCACCAGCTGGGCGATGTCCAGTTCGGAGCCGATGGGCGTCTTGTCGTCCGTGGCGTGGAAGGACAGCGGAATGGACCCGGCCGTGGTGGCCACGGTCAGCTTGCCGTCCTTCCCGATCAGCGCGGGGACCTTGGCGGCGAGCGCCGCATCCTTCTCCGCCCGGATCCGCTGCTGGTCCGGGGAGGTGTTGTAGACGACGCCGTTGCGGGCCGCCGTCGTCTGCGCTCCTCCACTGGGGTTGCCGGCGGCTGATGCACCGGGGTCGGCGCACCCGGCGAGCGCGGCCGTGCCCAGGAGGACGACGGCGGGAAGCACCGCGAGTGCGCGGCTGCGGGTTGGGAATGCCATGGGTGGTCCTTAGATGTTGAACGCCGGTTCCAGCACCTTGGAGAAGAAGCTCCGGGTGCGTGGTTCCTGCGGGTTGCTGAAAATGTCCTTGGGGGTGCCCCGTTCCACGATCTGGCCCTGGTCCATGAACACCACGGTGTCCGCCACGTCGCGGGCGAAGCCCATCTCGTGCGTGACGATGATCAGCGTGGTGCCGGACGTTGCCAGTTCGCGGATCACGTCCAGCACCTCGTTGACCAGCTCGGGGTCCAGGGCGGAGGTGGGTTCGTCGAACAGCAGGATCTTGGGGTCCAGGGCCAGGGCGCGGGCGATGGCCACGCGCTGCTGCTGGCCGCCGGAGAGCTGGCGCGGGTAGGCGTCCGCCCGGTCCTTGAGCCCCACGCGGTCCAGGAGTTCCAGGCCGCGGCGGCGGGCCTCCTCCTTGGAGCGGCGCGCCTTGCCAGGCTGATGGGCGACGACGGGTGCTTCGGCCACGTTTTCCAGCGCGGTGAGGTGCGGGAACAGGTTGAAGTTCTGGAACACCATGCCGATCTCGGTGCGCTGCTTCAGGATCTCCTTTTCGCGCAGCTCGTGCAGCCGGTCGCCGCGGATTTCGTAGCCCACCAGCTGCCCGTCGATGGTGATGTGCCCGCCGTCCACCTTTTCCAGGTGGTTGATGGTGCGCAGCAGGGTGGATTTGCCGGAGCCGGAGGGGCCCACGATCACGGCAACCCCGCCCGGCTCGACGGTGAGACTCACGCCTTTGAGGACTTCCGTAGCGCCGAACGACTTGCGGACGCCGGTGATTTCCACCAGGCCGCGGGTGGCTGGAGGGGCGGTAAGGGTCTCAGTCATCAGAAGTTCCTCCGGTTGGGGACCGCCGCGTGGGTGGCGAAGAATTTGCGGGCCTTCTGCAGGGGCGTCAGCGGCAGGTTCCGCACCGCGCCCTTGGAGTAGTGCCGTTCGATGTAGTACTGGAAGACGCTCAGCACGGACGTGATCACGATGTACCAGAGCGTGGCCACCAGCAGCAGCGGCAGGACCTGCTGGGTGCGGTTGTAAATGACCTGGACCGTGTAGAACAGCTCGGAGTAGGCCAGGACGTAGACAATCGAGGTGCCCTTGACCAGGCCGATGATCTCGTTGAACGCGGTGGGCAGGATGGCCCGCATGGCCTGCGGCAGCACGATCCTCGTGGAGCGGCGCCACGCGGGGATGCCCAGCGCGGCCGCCGCCTCCAGCTGGCCCTGGTCCACGGACAGGATGCCGCCGCGGATGATCTCGGCCGAATAGGCGGCCTGGTTCAGGGTCAGTCCCAGCACTGCTGCCGCAAACTGGCTGATCAGTGTGGTGGTCTGGACCTCGAAGAACCGGACGTCGGTGAAGGGGATGCCCAGGCTGATTTTCTCGTAGAGGTAGCCCAGGTTGTACCAAAGGAGCATCTGGACCAGCAGAGGCGTGGACCGGAAGATCCAGGAGAACGTCCAGGACACCGAGACCAGCAGCGGCGACGCGGAGAGCCGCATCAGCGCCAGGATGAAGCCGAGCACAAACCCGAGGACGCCCGAGATGGCAGTCAGCTTCAGGGTTTCCACCAGTCCGTTGACCACGGACTGGGCGGTGAACCACTGCGCCACCACGCCCCACTCCCAGCGCGGGTTGGTGGCCAGGGACCACGCCACCGCAAGGACACCGAGCGCGACGACGGCCGTCCCCACCCAGCGCCACGGATGCCTGGCTGCCACCACCCGGTAGGACGAGTAATCCGCCGGGATCCGGGCGGAGACACCAGTTTTGTCCGGTGGCGCTGCCGGCGGCACTGCCGCGGCTTGTTCCGGCAGCGCCTGTTCCGATTGCGGCTGGGCAGGTTGCTGCTGGTTTGACTGCGCCACCCTGGTTGCTGAACTCACGGGCCACCTCACTTCTCATTCCTGGACTGGAGCCGGGTTGCCCGGCGTCGGGGCGGCTGGCCCCGGGTGCTGGCTGCAAATCTAGGACCGGCCGGAACGGGCCAGCAAGGCGCCGGGTTGCAATACTTCACGGGGCTTCGCACGGCGTCATGAGTCGGTTTTTTGCGTCTTTTAACCCGCTGTGACGCGCGGTTAACGGCCGTGACCATGCGCTCGACCGCCGTCGTCACGGCTGCCTAGCATGGGCACTCCGACGGCGGCTTCCGCACCGTCCCTGCACCCCAAGCACCCGTCAGGAGAGCCCATGCCAGCCACCATCCCGGCCATCGTCTTCATCGGCGGCGGACCGCGCACGGCGGGTGTGCTGGAACGGATTGCGGCCAACCGGCCGGAGGTCTTCGCCGGCCCGCTGCAGATCCACGTGGTGGAGCCGCACATCCCGGGGTCGGGCCGCATCTGGCGGTACGACCAGGACCCGGGGCTCCTCCTGAACTCGATGGCCGCGGACATCACCATGTTCACGGACGCGTCCGTGGACTGCGAAGGTCCTGCCGCGCCCGGCCCGGGGCTGGCCGAGTGGGCCGCCGGCGTGCTGGACGCCTCCATCATCGACGTACCGGACTTCCCGCAGCCGCTGTGGGACCAGCTGCGGGCCCTGACCGGCACCACCTTTCCCACCCGCCAGCTGCAGAGCCAGTACCTGGAGTGGTTCTTCCGCCGCACGGCCAGGTCCCTGGGGCGCAGCGTCACAGTCCACCGGAGCACCACCGTCGGCATCACTGAGCTGGCAGCCGGCGGCCACCAGGTGGAACTGGCCAACGGCCGCAGCCTGCACGCGGGCATCGTGGTGACCGCGCTAGGGCACACCGACTCCCGCCCGGACGCCGTCTCCGCCGGTTTCACGGACTTCGCCGCCCGGCACGGCGGATACCACGCGGCACCCAGCTACACCAACGACGTCGACTACTCCCCCATTGCCCCCGGGCAGGACGTGATCGTGGCGGGGATGGGCCTGGCGTTCGTTGACCTGCTGGTCCTCCTCATGGAAGGGCGCGGCGGCAGGTTCCAGGAGACGGACGACGGCGGGCTGCGCTACCTTCCGTCCGGACGGGAACCGGTGCTGTGGGCCGGGTCGCGGCGGGGCGTGCCCTACCACTCCAAGATCTCCGCGGTGCTGCGCGGGCAGGCTCCCGGGCCGCTGCAGTTCTTCACGAAAGCCGCGGTGGACTCCTTGCTGCAGCAGCACGGCGAGCTGGACTTCCGCCGGCACCTGTGGCCACTGATCGCCAAGGAAGCCGGCCACTACTACTACCGGGAGCTGCTGACTGGAAGCCCGGAACGCGCCGCCATGGGCTGGGACGAGTTTGCCGCAGCCTACGCCGGACTGGACTGGTACAGCGCTGAGCGTGCGGACCTGGTTGCCGCTGCCGTCCCGGATTCCGGCCTGCACCTGGACCTGGAGCGGCTGGACCGTCCCTTCGAGGGCCGCCGCTTCGCGGGCCACCGGGACGTGCAGGAAGCCGTGGCTCATTACATCGAGAATGACCTGGCGCTGCGGGACAGCCCGGACCACCCGGAGACCCTTGCCCTGTTTTTGGCCCTGCTGCACGTCTATATGGAGGTGGGGCGGGTGGTTCCGCCGGAGCGGCTGAACGCCCGCTCGCAGCAGATGATCCACGGCGGGTGGCACGGCTTCTTCAGCTTCGTGGACTCCGGTCCGCCGCCCCACCGGCTCCGCCAGATGCTGGCACTGCACCGGGCGGGCCTGCTGCAGTTCCTGGGTCCGGGCCTGCAGGTGTCCGCCGACGACGCCACCGGGTTGTTTGTTGCCTCGTCCGCGCAGTCGGGGGTGACCGTCACGGCCACGGCCCTGATCGAGGCCCGGCTGCCGTCCACCTCGGTGGCCCGCTCGCTCAACCCGGTGCTTGCCTCGCTGTACGCGAGCGGCCTCGGCAGCGAGCAGCAGCTGCTGACCTCCGACGGCATCCACTCCACCGGGAAACTCCTGGTCTCCGCGCAGCACCAGCTGGTGGGAGCCGACGGGAAACCGCGGCGCACCCTCTTTGGCATCGGCCCGGGAACCTCCGGTTGGGGCGCGGGCGCCTTCGCCCGGCCCAACACCAACGCCGCGCCGTTCCGGGAGAACGATGCCCTGGCCCGGACCATCCTCGGCCTTGCCCGTGACCTGACTGCCCAAGACCCTGCTGTCCGTGACCTGTCCGGCCGGGCCACAATTACTCCAGAACCAGCCGCCGCCGGAAAGAACTGACCGGCAACAATAAACGACCAGTGACAAGGAATGACCAGTGACCGCAGAACCCCACCTTCGTCCCAGGCCGCTTGACCCTGCCAGGCTGGCCGTCCTCAGCCTGCCCATGCACGATCCGCGCGTCCGGCCGCTCCTGGACGAACTCGCCGTCGAATACGACACCCGCTACGGGGACCTGTTCGGACGCTCCGCTGCCACGGAGGAACTGAACCGATACCCGGCAGCGGAATTCGAGGAACCGCACGGCGCCCTGCTGATCATCCAGGAGGATGGTGAGTCAATTGCGGGAGGCGCGTTCCGCCGGTATGACGACACCACCGCGGAACTGAAGCGGATCTGGACGCACTCGGCCCACCGCCGTCGTGGTTTGGGCCGGCTGGTGCTGGCCGAGCTGGAAGCCCTGGCTGCCGCCCGCGGCTACACCAGGCTGTACCTCACCACCGGCCCGCGGCAGCCCGAAGCCAGGCACCTCTACCTCACCACTGGCTACGAGGCGCAGTTCGACCTGGACGCCGACCCCGAAACCATCGGGCCGCTGGCCTTCACCAAGCAACTGGCCACCGCGCCGAAGGACTGACCGCCCGGGCACCGCCGCATCCGGGGCATCCGCCGCTAAGCTGGCGCCATGGCCACCAAAACCACAGCAGAGAAGCTTGCCACCATCCAGAAGGGCTACACGCTGGAAGGCCCCACGATTGAGCTGGGGGCCGCCATCATCGACGGCGAGCTCCACAAGGACGCGCCGGTGCGGCTGCCGCTGGCCATGATGAACCGGCACGGGCTGGTGGCCGGTGCCACGGGTACGGGCAAGACCGTCACCCTGCACATGATGGCCGAACAGCTGTCCACCGCCGGCGTCCCCGTCTTCCTGGCCGACATCAAAGGCGACCTCTCCGGCCTGGCGACTGCCGCCGCCGGCAGCGACAAACTCACCGCGCGCACGCAAAGCATCGGCCAACCGTGGCAGGGCAAGACCTTCCCCGTGGAGTTCCTGGCGCTGGGCGGCGACGGCAACGGCGTCCCGGTGCGCGCCACGGTGACCTCGTTCGGGCCCATCCTGCTCTCGCGGATCATGGAGCTGAACGACACGCAGGAATCGAGTCTGCAGCTGGTGTTCTACTTCGCGGACAAGAACGGCCTGGAGCTGATCGACCTCAAGGACCTCCGCGCCGTCATCCAGTTCCTCACCTCGGACGAAGGCAAGGACCAGCTCGAGGAACTCGGCGGCCTGTCCAAAGCGACCGCGGGCGTGATCCTGCGGGAGATCGTGACTCTGGAAGCGCAGGGGCTGGAAAAGTTCTTTGGCGAGCCGGAGTTCGATACTGCCGAACTGCTGCGCACCGCCCCGGACGGGCGCGGCGTGGTCACCTGCCTGGAGCTGCCCACCCTGCAGACCAAGCCCATGCTGTTCTCCACGTTCCTGATGTGGCTGCTGGCGGATTTGTTCGAGGACCTGCCCGAAGCGGGCGACCTGGACAAGCCCAAGCTGGTGTTCTTCCTGGACGAGGCCCACCTGTTGTTCAACGGCGCGTCCAAGGCCTTCCTCGAGGCGATCACCACCACCGTCCGGCTGATCCGGTCCAAGGGCGTGGGCATCTTCTTTGTCACCCAGACGCCCAAGGATGTCCCCGCCGACGTCCTAGGCCAGCTGGCCAACCGGGTGCAGCACGCCCTGCGCGCATTTACCCCCGAGGACGCCAAGGCGCTCAAGGCCACGGTGTCCACGTTCCCGCTCAGCGACTACGACCTCGAAGAGACGCTCACGTCCGCCGGCATCGGCGAGGCCGTCATCACCGTCATGAACGAAAAGGGTGCGCCCACGCCGGTGGCCCTCACCCGGCTCCGCGCTCCCGAGTCCCTCATGGGCCCCAGCGACGAGGCGCTGGTCCGCAGCACGGTGGCCGGTTCGGCGCTTCTGGGCAAGTACGGAACCGCCGTGGACAACCCGTCAGCGTACGAGAAGCTTTCCGGCAAGGCCGCCGCACCCACTGGTCCGGCGGCTGGGTCTCCTGCCGCCGCATCCGAGGCGTCCGGCGGGTACGACGTGGATGCCGAAGCCCGGCGGATCGAGGAGGAGATCCTGGGCCGGCCCAGCAGCAGGCCGCCGCAGGTGCCGGTGCCGCAGGATCCGGAACCCCAGTACGGTGGGCCCCAATACTCTGAACCCCAGTACAGCGAGCCGGCGGCATCCAAGCCCCGGGCAAAAGCCCCGCGGGCACCCCGGACGCGCCAGCCCCGGGAGCCGCAGGCACAGCCCGGCGGCATGATGGGTGACCTCGGCGGCGTACTCGGGGGTGCCCTGGGCGGCGGGCTCAAGAGCATGGCGCGGTCCATGGGCACGCAGCTGGGGCGCGAACTGCTCCGCGGAGTGTTCGGCACGTCGTCCCGGCGCCGCCGCCGCTGAGGCTGCCGCTCCCGGCCCTGCCGTTCGCGACCCTGACACCCCGGCCCTGCCGCTCCCTGCCCTGCACCTCACAGCCCTGCACCGGGTGTCCCGGGGACCTGCCCAAGGTTTCCTGTTGACGCTGTCCCGGCGGCCCGGCGTCGGGCGTTAACCCGCCGTCGCCCGGCAGATTAGGGGGGACCCTAACTTTAGTGTGTGTCCGCACTGCCGTTACTGTAAGGAACGTGCAGATGAGTCAAGCGTTGGTGAGGATTGCGGCCGGATGGCTGCTGGGCCTCATGCTTGCCGTCGCCGGAGCCGTGGTGGCCATCAATGTGGTGAACAATACCGTGGCCAGCCCGCAGCAGCCCGTCAGGGAGTATCTGGATGCCCTGAAGAGCGGCGACGGGGGGCGTGCGCTGGGGCTCCTGAAGGCCGCCGTTCCGCCCAGCAACGCCGCCATGCTGGATGGCCCCGGGTTGCAGACGTCAGCGTCCCGCGTTGCCAATGTGGCCATCGGCGACCCCCAGGAACGTCCGAACAACCAGGTGATGGTGCCCCTCGAGTACACCATCGACGGCAGCCGCCTGCACACGGAATTCCTGCTGCAGAAGACCGGCACCGAGTGGCTGTTTTTCAACACCTGGGCGTTCGTCCCGTCCCGGCTGCCCACGGTTGACATCACCGTGGTCAACAGCAGCGAGGCCACCGTCAACGGCGTCCCGGTCAACATGCCCAACGGCCGCAACTCCTTTGCCGTGTTCTACCCCGGAGAGTACGAGGCATCCCTCGACGGGCAGTATTTCTCGGCACCGGCCAGCCGGGCCACCGTCACCTCCAAGGACACCCCGGTGGCGCCGCTCAACCTGCTGACCCAGGCCACGGACAAGCTGAAGAACGATGTCGCAGCCAAGATCCGTGAATTCCTGGACAGCTGCGCGGCGGAAGCCGTCAAGGAACAGAAGCTCCAGCCCGACTGCCCCTTCTACTACACCAGCAACAACAGGGTCCGGGACGGCAGCATCAAGTGGACCGTGACCGAGTACCCCGGCGTATCGGTGGAGCCGTTCGACGGCCGCTGGGTGGTGGCACCCCTGGACGGCAAGGCCAAGGTGGAGGCGCTCCAGCAGAACTCGTTCACCGGGGCCTGGTACCCGCTGGACCAGGAGGTGGACTTCAGCTTCACCACCCGCCTGGACGTCGCCGGGGACACCGTCAAAGTCACCCCGATGCTCAGCTTCTAGCCCCTCCGGTCAGTCCGCGTCACGCCAAGCACGCTTTCAGCCCTGGTGCATGCCGCCGCCCTTGATTTTGCAGGGCTCCTGCAACTCCACCGAGGTGAAAACCTGCTCCGCGCGACGCCGCCGGCTGGTTACCGCCGCCGTTTCAGGACGGCAAGCACCTCCGCGACCATCTCCTGCGGCCGGAACACCACGTCGGTGTAGTAGTAGCGGAGTGCCGTGTACCCCTGCAGGACCGACTCATTGTTCCGACGATGGTCCTTTTGAACCTGTTTCCACTCCGCGTGATGCCTCCCGTCCAGTTCCACCACCAGCCACCCGTCCAGCAGCAGGTCCACATACCCCACCCGTTCCAGGTACACCTGCGCCTGCACGTGGATTCCTGCCTGCCGGAAGTACGTGCGGGCCAGCGTTTCGAGGAGCGAATCCGCCCCACTGTCCACCCAGTCCAGGACGGCCCTGGCCCTTCCGTTGCGATGTCCCGGTAAACGCTGGCGCAGGAAATCCACAGTCATGTCGCCCCGGGTTACGGCGCACTCCACCATGACCAGCGATTCCGCAAAGGACAGGCATCGCAGTGCGTGGATCAGCACATCTGCCAGAGCGGCCACAGGCTGAAGCCGGGACGGCGGCAGGAGAAGTCCGCTGTGGTGGACGGCGTCGCCACACACAGCGTCTTGCCGGCGGTGATAAACGTGGCGCCTTCCGTCCGAGGGCAGCGACCAAAGGCTGTAGGCAGCCGCAGCGCTGGAACACGTCAGCAGCTCCCGGTTCCGCAGCACGGCAACCAAGTCCGGAGGCGCCGTCGGAAGCGCATAAAGCCCTCGGTCCGGTTGCAGCACCCCGGCCCTTACCGCCCGCCGAAGCGCGGCGTCCTCCACTCCCAGCCTTGCCAGGGCTGGCCTCCGCGCGGCTCCACCGCAGACTTCCAGGGCTTTGAGGGCATCCATGCGGCCATGCTGCCCAGCTCCTGAAGGTGGCCGACAGCCTGCCCCAGGCCTATGTGGACAGCAACGGACTCGGTCCGCGTCACGCCAAGCACGCTTTCAGGGCCCTCGGATACCGGAAACCCCGGAATTCCGCGGTTGCCATGAAACCGGAAACGCGAAAGGCTGCTCCCCGTGACGCAGGGTCACAAGGAACAGCCTTTCAGCACAGCGGCCGAGCGGGTCAGTCCATGCCGCGGAGGTCCAACACCAGTTCGGTGTCGCCGTCGGCCTGCAGGACCACGGGGATGCCCCAGTCCTGCTGGTACAGGTGGCAGGCGGCGTGGTCCGGGATCTCGCCGTCCTCGGTCTCCGGGCCGTCGCAGGCCGCGGCCCGGGCGGTAATGTGCAGCACGCCCTCGGGAACGTCCGCGGACAGCTCCAGGGTGCGCAGCAGTCCCACGGAGGTTCCGCCGCCGGACACCAGCAGTTCCGGCGGGGTGGAGGAGATCTTCAGCTGGGTGGGGTCGCCCCAGCGGTCGTCGAGCTTCTGCCCGGTGGGCGCGGTGAAGCGGACGGTCAGGTCCAGCGGTCCGGGAGCCACGGGGCTCTTGGGCCGGTGGGTCTGGGACGCGCCCTCATCCACCTGCTGTGCTTCCTTGGGAATGGGAACGTACACCAGCTGGTGCTTATTCGCCTCCACCACCACCAGCAGGGGCTCCGAACCGGCTGACTGTGTATGATCCACGATCACGTCGGAGGGTTCTGCGAGGCCGCGGGCCAGCGTGGACACGGTGCCCGATGCGGGATCGTAGCGGCGCACTGCCCCGTTGTAGGTATCCGCGATCGCCACCGAGCCGTCGGGGAGAACGGTTACTCCCAGCGGGTGCTGCAGGCGTGCTTCTGCCGCGGGGCCGTCGCGGAAGCCGAAGTCGAACAGGCCTTTGCCCACCGCGGATTCCACGGTGATGGTGCCGTCATCGGCAATGACCAGCTTGCGCAGGGCGGAGGTTTCGGAGTCCGCAGCCCAGATGTTGCCGTCGGCGTCCTCGGCCAGGCCGGACGACTGCGCGAACCAGGCCTCATGGGCGGGCCCGTCGAGCAGGCCTTCGAGCCCGTTGCCGGCAATGATGGCCACGGCGCCCGTAATGGGATCGAAGCTGAAAATCTGGTGGGTGCCGGCCATGGCCACCACCACCGCGTTCAGCTTGCGCGACCACACCACGTCCCACGGCGAGCTCAGGGCAACCTCCAGCGGATCGCTGCCCAGGGAGCCGCTGAACCCGGCGCCTTCCTCGTCCACACGCGCCGGACCGGTCTCCAGCAGGCGCTGGATGCCGTTGCCGGCCAGGGTGGAGGCCTTTCCGTCCGTGAGCGAGAGTCCGCGGAGGCGGTGGTTGACGGAGTCGGCAATGACGACGTCGTAACCCGCCTTGGCTGCCACATCTTCCGGGAGCAGGACCAGGCCCTGGGGCTCGTTGAACTGGGCACTGGCGGTGTCCCCTGCGGCAGGCCCGTCGGCATAGCCCTTGACACCGGAACCGAAGGTAGCCAGGACGGTCTGGAAATCGGTGCCCAGTTCCACCAGGCGGTGGTGGCCGGTGTCGGTGACCAGCCAGGAACCCTTGTCCGCGGCGCCGCCGGCCGTGGCACCTGCGGAAGAGCCGTCGTCGGACGTTCCAGCCAATGCCGTGGAACCGCGTCCCGCCGGCAGGAACAAGGCCTTGCCGGGGAAGCGGAGGGTGCCGGAGGTCGCCTCGGGGGCCACGTACGGGCCGGAGCCGCGGTGCAGGGTGCCCTTGGCCTCGTGTTCGGCGATGAGCTCGGGGATCAGCACGGCGAGCCCGTCCGCGTGGCCCTCACCGGAGAGGTGGGCCACGATGTAGCCCTCGGGGTCGATGACCACCAGGGTGGGCCAGGCGCGGGCGGTGTAGGCCTTCCAGGTGTCCAGCTCCGGATCGTCCAGCACGGGGTGGTGGATCTCGTAGCGCTCCACGGCTGCGGCCAGCGCCACCGGATCGGCCTCGTGCTCGAACTTGGGCGAGTGGACCCCCACCGTCACCAGGACGTCCGAGTACTGCTCTTCCAGCGGCCGAAGCTCATCCAGGACGTGCAGGCAGTTGATGCAGCAGAAGGTCCAGAAATCGAGCAGCACGATCTTGCCGCGCAGGGCCTCGAGGTCCAGGGTCTTCCCGCCGGTGTTCAACCAGTTGCGGCCCACCAGTTCGGAGGCCCGGACCCGGGCATGCGTGCGTACGGTTTCGCTCATCAGCGTCCTTCCAGCTTGTTGCGTTCAGCCAGCTTGGCGTCGCGTTCGGCCAATTTGGCAAACATATCGTTGTAAGCGGTCAGATCGGCGTCATTATTCCTGTCCGCCGCGCGGTCCACCCGTTTGGTCTCCCGCTGGTCTGACCTGGACCACATGATGGCGACGCCGATCGCCACCAGCAGTGTTGGCACCTCGCCGATGCCCCAGGCCACCGCGCCGCCGGTCTGCTGGTCAACCAGGGCCGACGGTCCCCAGGCGCGGCCAAGGTTGCCAAAGTAATCCGCAGCCAGCAGCCCCGTGCCGCCCATGATGGAGACGCCGAAGAAAGCGTGGAAGCCCATGGTGGCCAGCAGCAGGAGCAGCCGCATGGGGTACGGCGCACGGAGCGGCAGGGGGTCGGTGCCGATCATGCTCAGCACGAAGATGTATCCGGTGAGCAGGAAGTGCAGGTTCATCAGTTCGTGGCCCACATGCTCGCGCATGGCGAAGCCGAACAGGTCCGAGTAGTAGAACAGCACGATCGAGCCGGCGAAGTTCGCGGCCGCGAACAGCGGGTGGGTGACCAGCTGCGAGAACTTCGAGTGCACGAAGACCAGGAGCCATTCCCGCGTGCCGCGTGAGCCGTCGCCGCGGGCGGGCAGCGCACGCAGGGCAAGGGTCACCGGGGCGCCCAGCACCAGGAAGATCGGGGCCACCATGGTCAGGGCCATGTGGTCCACCATGTGCGCGGAGAACAGGACGCGGCCATAGACCGACGGCGGCCCGGACGTGATGTAGGTCAGGACCAGCAGGCCGATGACCCAGTTCAGGGACCGGAACCACTGCCAGGAGTCGCCGCGGCGGCGGACCTTGGCCACGCCCAGGAAGTAGGTCACCAGGCCGAAGAGGGCCACGCCAACCCAGAGCCAGTCCAGGCGCCATTCAGTCAACCAGCGTTCGGGCGTCAGCTCCGGCGGCAGGTCATAGCCGCTGAGGATGAAGGCGGGCGAGGCATTGGGCGCCGGTTCGCTGGGCTGCGGCGGGGCGGAGCGGCCCAGCGCCACGGCAATGCCGGAGGTGGCGCCCATGATCAGCAGCTCGGCCAGCACCAGCTGCCAGAGGACGCGCCGCGAGGACAGGGTGGAGCCCTTGCGGCCCAGCTGCGGGATGACCCACTGCCGGTGCATGAAGCCGATGCCGCCCAGCACCACCGCAGCTGCGCTTTTGGCCAGGATCAGCTGGCCATAGGCGGAGCCGAAGAGATCAGACCAGCTGGTGACGCGGATGCTGGCGTTGATGATGCCCGAGGCGAAGACCAGCACGAATGCAAACCCGGCCAGGGCGGAGAACCGCCGGAGCGTGGGTTCGGTGATGTCCGTGACTGCCCCGGCCTTGGTCCCGGTGAGGATCCCGGACAGCAGGGCCAGGATGATGATGCCTCCCACCCAGGTGCTCACGCCCACCAGGTGCAGGCCGAGCGAGTTGATGGCGCCCTCGTGGTCCGAGGAGCTCGACGAGTGGCCGATCAGGGCCGTGGGGACCAGGCCGATGAGGGCCAGGATGAGGGTCAGGGCCAGGCCGCCCAGGGACCTGACGCCGAACAGCGCCGTGGTCACCACTGCGGCGATGATGATGACGGCAAGCCAGGCCCGGCCCGTTTCGATGTCCGTCATGAAATACACCAGGGCCTGGGTGAACGCCGGGTCACCGGACAGCCCCTGCCCCGCAACGTCGGCGTAGGTGAGCACCAGGACTGCGATGGCGGACAGGGTCCACACGGCACCGGCGACGGCGGCCACAGCCAGGACGCGGGTAAAGGCGGGATGTTCGGGTGCATCGTTCCCTTGCGCGTCCCGGTCGCGGCCGCGGGCGTTGAGGCCTTTGGGAAGAATGCCGACGGCGAAGATCAGGCCACCGACGACCGTCGCCAGGGAGACGTTATGGACGGCCTTGCTGACGGGCAGGCCCCAGCGCACCAAGGCGCCGGGGTCGGACACGCTGCGGGCCGCTGCAGCACCGGAGAGCAGCAGCGCCGCTGCGAGGCCCAGGAAGAGTGCTGCCAGGCCTGCAAGCTGCCAGGGCACGGGGATCCCCCGGCTTCCGGCGTCCCGGACCGCAGCTCCCTTGCCAGGATCGGACTGGGGCGCGGTGGAACGTGGTTTTGCGGCAGAAGACACCATTCCATTGTCCGCTACGCCTGCCCGGGCCGCGAATCCGGGAGTAAATGCCAGTGGGCTGTTAAAGCGAAGGAGCGGCAACCCAGGGGGTTGCCGCTCCTTGTTCCAGCCGGCTGAGTGCCGGAAGGGACAAGCCTTACTTCTTGGAGACTGCAGCCTTCAGCTTGGAGCCGGCGGTCAGCTTGACGCTGTGGCCTGCTGCAATCTGGATGGTTTCGCCGGTCTGCGGGTTGCGGCCGGTGCGGGCTGCACGGTCGGTGCGCTCCACGGCGAGCCAGCCCGGGATGGTGATCTTCTCGCCCGCGGCGACAGAAGTCTCGAAAACCTCGAACAGTGCGTCGAGGACGGAGTTGACGGCAGCCTGGCTGGTGCCGGCCTTGCCTGCTACCTCTGCAACAAGTTCACTACGGTTCTTAGCCATTTATGTCCTCCTGGACGATTTTGATTCTGAAGCCTGCACGCGGCATGCGTACAAGCCACTGTCCGAAAACTTACCAGCTTGGGCGCTTCTGGTCCGCAAATTCCGCGTGTTTCCGCGACTTTTTGAGGTTAATCACCGATTCTCAGGGCCGTTTTCAGCCCTCGGCGGAAGGTGCACTGCTTCTGGCAGGTTTACCCGGGGTAGCCGTCCAGGTCCTGGGCTTGTTAAATGTGGGAAGCCCCAACCATGTGCTGGTTGGGGCCTCGACCATTAATGTGTGTCCGGCGGTGACCTACTCTCCCACACCCTCCCGGGTGCAGTACCATCGGCGCTGTGGGTCTTAGCTT
>NZ_JBPFDM010000004.1:0-300096 GCF_059414945.1 Arthrobacter sp. SAFR-179 | reverse complement strand
CTGGGCCATCGTTAGCTCCATGAAAACGGGCATAGCCCGCGTCCATCGCCGCACCCGAACACCACGCCGCCGAAGCGAAGGTTTTCAAATGAGGCAACGAATCCGGCTACGCGGAGGTTTTCAATGAGTCAACGCGACCCCTTGACACCGTTCCAGTAACGCGCGTAACCTCTATCACACGCACCAAGTAACGCGCGTTACCTATCCTGGCAGCATCACCACCACCACGGAGCATTCAATGGCGAAGACCACTACCTCGAAACCTGCCGCGGCTGCACGGCAGCGGGGTGTCACCATGAATGATGTTGCCAAGCACGCCGGGGTTTCCCGGACTGCGGTTTCGTTCGTGCTGAGCAACCGCGAAAATGCCAGCATCTCCGAGGAAACCCGCGCCCGGATCAACGAAGCCGTTCAGGCCTTGGGCTACCGCCCGAACGCCGGAGCACGTGCGCTGGCATCCCAGCGCAGTGACTGGTACGGGATTGTCACCGAGATCGTGACGGCACCGTTCGCCGTCGACATCATCAAAGGTGCACAAGACCAGGCCTGGCTGGACCGCAAGTTCCTGCTCATCGCGCCCTCCGACCAGGCCGATGCCGTAGGACCCAACCAGGGCCTGGAGGACGCAGCAACCGAGAAGCTGCTGGAGCAGCGGGTGGAAGGACTTCTCTACGCAGCCACGTTCCACCGTGGCGTGCACGTGCCGGAAAGCACCAAGGAAGTACCCACCGTCCTGATCAACTGCTTCGACGCCGACGGGAAGCTTCCCTCGATCGTCCCGGACGAGCGTGCGGGGGGCCGCGTCGCCGTCGAACGCTTGCTCCAGGCCGGCCACCGCAGGATCGGAGTCATCAACCTGGATCCGGACATTCCCGCGGCAATCGGGCGTTTGGCGGGTGCACGCGAAGCACTCGCCGAAGCCGGACTGGAGCTGGACCCCGGGCTCGTGGTGCCCGGATATGCAACGGCGGACGGCGGGTATGAGGCCGCGTGCCGCATCCTGGACCGCTACCCGCAGGAGGACAGGCCAACCGCGCTGTTCTGCCTCAATGACCGCATGGCGATGGGCGCTTACGACGCCATCAAAGAACGGGGCCTGACCATCCCCGGAGACATCGCCGTGATTGGCTTCGACAACCAGGAACTGATTGCGGCCTACCTCAGGCCCAAGCTGACCACGGTTGCGTTGCCGTTCGAAAAAATGGGCGCCCTGGGAGTCCAGACGCTCGCAGCCCTGACAGCAGGACAGCCGATAATTGCCGACCAGCAATTAGTCGGCTGTCCGCTGCTAGAACGCTCTTCGGTCTGACCGCGAAATCAATAGCGAAGAGCAACCCTCCCCCACCCCTTCACCTTGCTGATGAAGATAGGAAAGAGATACCCATCATGACACAACCCCGATTCCTGAGGGCTGCCCGCGTAACGGCAGCCGGACTTGCCGTAGGCGCACTCCTGCTGACCGGCTGTGCAGCCAACAAGCCTGCCGGCACCGACGCCGCGGCGAACGCCAGTGCCTTTCTCACCATCCCGCGTGAGGACATGGGCACGTTCGTCCAAAACTTCAACCCGTTCGCGCCCACCGTCAACCCGATGGTCCAGCAGTCCATCTACGAGTCGCTGCTGATCTTCAACCCCGCCAAGGGAGACACGGTGCCGTGGCTCGCCACTGAATGGAAGGCCGCCGACGACGGCAAGTCCATCAGTTTCACCCTCCGGGACGGCGTGAAGTGGTCCGACGGACAACCGTTGGTTGCCGACGACGTCGCGTACACCTTCGAGCTTCAGAAAAAACTCAAGGGCGGCTACGAGTACCTTGACGGCGTGGCCGCAGAAGGCAACAAAGTCACGTTCAACTTCAACAAGCCCTGGTCCCCCGCCCTCTACGACGTCGGGCAGCTGAGCATCCTGCCCAAGCACATCTGGTCCGCGCTGGCCGATCCGGAAAAGGACGCCAACGCCAAACCGGTCGGCACAGGCCCTTACACCGAGGTGGACAGCTTTCAGGCCCAGTCCTTCGTGCTGAAGAAGAACCCCAACTACTGGCAGCCGGAAAAGCAGAAGATCGCCGGTATAAAGATGCTTGCCTTTGCAGGTAACGACGGCGCCAACCTCGCCGCCGCGAACGGCGACGTGGACTGGGCTCCGCAGTACATCCCGAACATCGAAAAGACGTTCGTTTCCAAGGACAAGGAGCACCGGCAGTACTGGTTCCCGGCCACGGGTGCCATGATCAACTGGCAGCTCAACACCACCAAGGCCCCCTTCAACGATGTTGATGTCCGCAAGGCCCTGAGCATGGCCGTTGACCGGGAGCAGGTGACCAAGATCGGCATGAGCGGCTACGCCAAGCCTGCAGACTGCACCGGACTCTCCGGCAACTACGAGACCTGGAAGAACACCGAGGTCAAGGACAACTGCACCTGGACCAACCATGACGTCCAGAAAGCCAATGACCTGCTGGACAAAGCGGGTTACCCCAAGGGTGCCGGCGGCAAACGCACCCTCAAGGACGGCAAGCCCTTCGAATTCAAGATCTCCGTGGGCGCGACTTCTTCCGACTGGCTGTCGGTTGCCAACGTGATCTCCCAAAACCTGGCAGAGGTTGGCGTTACGGCCAAGGTGGAATCCCCCGACTGGGCCGCCGTGGTTGCCGGCTACGAGACCGGCGACTTCGACTCCGGCATCGTCTGGAGCGCCAACGACCCGAGCCCGTACAAGTACTTCAACGCCTCCATGGGCACAGCCACAGTGAAGCCGGTGGGCACCAAGGCGTTCGACAACTACCACCGCTTCGGCGACCCCAAAGCTGACGCCCTGCTGGCGGAATTCGCTGCAGAGGCCGACGAGTCCAAGCAAAAGGACATCGCCAACAAGCTGCAGGAAGAGTACAACGACGCCGCACCGCTGGTGCCGCTGTTCTCCGGCCCGGAATGGGGCGCCTTCAACGACACCCGCTTCACCGGCTGGCCCACCGAGGGCAACCCCTACGCAACCCTCTCGGTGAAGTCGCCCACCACGGTGCTGGTGCTGACCACGCTGGAACCGCGCAAGTAATCCCCACCGCCTCCCTGGCCTCGCTCCGCTTCGGCTAGGGAACCCTGGCGGCGTGGGCCCACCCGCCCACACCAGCTGGCCGCCGGCATCCCCGGCGGCCAGCCCTGAACTGCACGCCCGGCGGCACCTCGCCGTATGGACGGACATCCCCGCCGGGCGTGCAACCAAAACTTTCCGCAATTCCCGAATGGAGGGAAACCGTGCGCTTCATCCTGCGCCGCCTGGGTTTCTACCTGATCGCCTTCTGGGCATCCATCACCCTGAATTTCCTGCTCCCGCGCTTCATGCCGGGGGATCCCGTCTCCCGCATGTTTGCCCGTTCCCAGGACAGAATGCAGCCTGAACAGATCGAGGCCCTGCGCAAGCTGCTCGGCGTTGACGACCGGCCCCTCTGGGAGCAGTACATCGGCTACCTGACCAACATCTTCACCGGGCAAATGGGCGTTTCCATCTCCCGGTTCCCCACCCCGGTCACCGAGGTCATTTCGTCCCAGATCGGCTGGACCCTCCTGCTCGGCGGAACCGCCCTGGTGATTGCCGCCGTCGTGGGTAACCTGCTGGGCGTCCTGGCAGCCTGGCGCCGCGGCGGCGCGGTCGACTCCGCACTTCCACCGCTGCTGGTATTCATTGGCTCGTTCCCCTACTTCTGGCTCGCGATGGGTGCCCTGTACCTGTTCGGCGTAGTACTGAACTGGTTCCCCATCCGGCACGCCTTCACCGCCGGCCTGGAGCCCGGGTTCACCTGGGAGTTCATCGGCGACGTCGGCGCCCACCTGGTGCTACCGGCACTGACCATCGTGCTGGTTTCCATCGGCGGCTGGATGTTGGGCATGCGGAACACCATGATCGCCACCAATTCCGAGGACTACATCACCATGGCCGAAGCCAAGGGACTCCGTCCGGGCCGCATCATGCTCCGGTATGCGGCGCGAAACGCCATGCTCCCGTCAGTCACAAGCTTCGGCATGGGACTGGGATTCGTGGTGGGCGGTGCGCTGCTCACCGAGGTGGTGTTCGCCTACCCCGGCGTCGGCTACCAACTCCTCAACGCCGTCCAGGGCCTCGACTACCCGCTCATGCAGGGCCTGTTCCTGACCATCACCGCCGCCGTTCTGCTGGCGAACTTCCTGGTGGACATCCTCTACGTCCGCCTCGACCCGCGCGTGCGCAGCAACTAGGGGAACAAATCATGACAACCGCAATCCTGCAGCAACCCGGCAAAACAGCCGACAAGACCCCGGCGGCCCGCAAGCCCAACCGCAGCTTCGTCCACGGCCTCATCACCAACAAAAAAGCCCTGACAGGCATGGCCGTGATGCTCGTCTTCATCGCACTGGCCCTGCTGGCACCGCTGCTTTTCCCCGGCGACCCGTCGCGGATCACCGCCATGGCCTCGCTGGAACCGTCAGCCGAGCACTGGCTGGGAACTACGGCCAAGGGACAGGATGTGCTCGCACTGACGATCCACGGCTCCCGGAGTTCGCTGTTCGTGGGGCTGACCGTGGGCTTCGCGTCCACCTTCATCGGCATCCTGGTGGGACTTGCCTCGGCGTACTTCGGGAAGTTCATCGACGAAGCGCTGTCCCTGGTAACCAACGTCTTCCTGCTCCTTCCCGGCCTGCCGCTGCTGGTCATCCTGGCCGCGTTCCTGCCTCCGGGGCTGGGCACGGTGATTCTTGTGCTCGTGGTTACCGGCTGGGCAGGCTCAGCCCGCGTCCTGCGCTCACAGGCCCTCTCCATCCGTTCCAAGGACTTTGTGGCTGCGGCCGTGGTGTCCGGCGAACGGGCCGGAAGGATCATGTTCCGCGAAATCCTGCCCAACATGGCCTCGATCGTCATGGGCACCCTGCTGGCCTGCGTCATATACGGCATCGGCGCGCAGGCCGGCTTGGAGTTCCTGGGCCTGGGCGATGCCAGCACGGTCTCCTGGGGAAACAACCTCTTCTGGGCAGGCAACGAAGGCGCCCTGCTGACCGGCAGCTGGTGGGTGTTCGTGCCCTCGGGCGTCTGCATCGCACTGGTCGCCTTCGCCCTTGCCCTCATCAACTACGCAGTGGACGAGGTCACCAATCCGCGGCTGCGGAAGATCAAAACCCCGAAAGATACCGAAAGGAGCGCCGTCAAATGACCATCTCCCAAGTGTCCTTCGGCTCCCACGAACCCGTCCTGGACGTCAAGGACCTCACCGTCAAGTACATCGGCGACACCCGCTCCACCACCGCCGTCGACCGCGTTTCCTTCAGCATCGGCACCGGTGAGGTGTTCGGCCTCGCAGGAGAGTCCGGCTGCGGGAAGTCCACCATCGCCAACTCGATCATGCGGCTCCTGAAGGATCCCGCGAAGATCGCAGGCGGCAGCATTTCCTTCGGCGGCAAGGACGTCCTGGCCATGAGCCCCGAGGAACTGCGGCGCTTCCGCTGGCAGGACGTGGCCATGGTCTTCCAGTCAGCCATGAACTCGCTCAATCCGGTGTTGACCATCGGCGAACAAATCGTGGACATCTTCACCACCCACGCCGGTTATTCACGGAAGGAATCCCTGCGGCGCGCGGGTGAACTGCTCGAACTCGTGAGGATCGACCCCGCACGCCTGAAGTCCTACCCGCACCAGCTCTCAGGCGGCATGCGTCAACGCGCCGTGATAGCCATGGCCGTGGCGCTCAAGCCGTCGCTGCTGATCCTTGACGAACCCACCACCGCGCTGGACGTGGTGGTGCAGCAGGAGATCATGGCACAGATCAGGGAGCTTCAGCGCGAACTCGGCTTCTCCGTCCTGTTCATCACGCACGACATGTCGCTCATGGTGGAACTCTCGCACCGAATGGCCGTGATGTACGGCGGCAGGATCGTGGAGACCGCGAAGGCCCAGGACGTCTACGCCAACCCCCGCCACCCCTACACCCAGGCTCTGATGGGCGCGTTTCCACCCCTCACCGGCCCGCGGGTTCCGCTGACGGGACTGCCCGACGGCGTGAAGTTCCGGAACATAGCGGACCTCACCGAGGCGGCACCCGGCCATTTCGTGGCCCCGCTTGGTCCCGACGCGTCAGTGATTGATTCCGCAAACCTGGCAGGAGCCGCACGATGAACCACTCCCTGACGTCCCCGGCCGCTGGTTCCCCCGCGGCCGATTCCACCACCCCCACCCCCGCCCTTGAAATCCGTGGTCTGGGCAAGTCCTTCCCTATTGGCGGGCTGTTCTCCCGGGGATCGGTCCGCGCCCTGCACGGTGTCGACCTGACTATTAACCGCGGCGAGATCGTGGCGCTCGTGGGGGAATCCGGTTCCGGCAAGAGCACCCTGGCGCGCTGTGTTGCCCGGCTCGAGAAGCCGAGCTCCGGCGCGATCCTGATCGACGGGGTCGACATCCTCAAGCGCGATCGGTTCCAGGCGTCGCGTGCGTTCCGGTCCCAACTGCAGATGGTCTTCCAGGACCCCTTCGGTTCACTGAACCCGGCACACAGGATCGAGCATTTCCTGCGCCGTTCCCTGGCGATCCACGGCAAGGGTGGCGGTTCCGGGGATGAAACCCGGCTCCGGCTCGAAGAGCTCATGACCACTGTTGGCCTGCAGGCTGACATGCTGGATTCGTATCCGCACGAGCTCTCCGGCGGCCAGCGCCAGCGGGTTGCGATTGCCCGGGCCCTCGCCGTTGAACCCCAGGTCATCCTGGCCGATGAGCCCACCTCCATGCTGGATGTTTCCGTCCGGATCGGCGTGCTGAACCTGATGCGCAAGCTCCGCGACGAGCAGGGCATCTCCATGCTCTACATCACCCACGACCTCGCATCCGCCCGCTACCTTGCGGACCGGACGGCAGTCATGTTCGCCGGTGAACTGGTTGAGGAAGGAGAGTCCATGGATCTGCTGTCCAACCCGGCGCACCCCTACACCCAACTTCTGGTATCGGCTGTCCCGGATCCCGCCCGCGCGGGCTCGTATGATCCTGTCCGCCGGGCCGAACTGCGGCAAGCGGTCATGGCTTCGACGAGCTGCGCTTACGACGGCGACCCGGACCAGCGCTGTTCGGCCGAAGAACCCGTGCGGCATCAGGTTGGAAACCCTGGAAACCGCCATTGGGTGCGCTGCCACCTTTACCGGCCGTGGGCCGGCAGCGACGGCCATGCCCTGGCGGGCGAACCGGCGCAACCCAACCTCCCGGCGTCGAACGCTCAAGAAAAGGCCTCCGCATGACTGACCTGACCCACCCGCTGGCCACCGTTCCCCAGGATGAGCTGACCGCCCGCGCCGAGGCCGATCCCCTCCGGCCGCGCTTCCATTTCGTGTCACCGGCCGGCTGGCTCAACGATCCCAACGGCGTCAGCCAATGGAACGGCAGCTACCACCTCTTCTACCAGTACAACCCGGAGGGCGCTTTCCACCACCGCATCCAGTGGGGCCATGCCACCAGCACTGACCTGGTCACGTGGACGGACCAGCCAGTTGCCCTGGAACCGTCCGAGGGGCCGGACGCCGAGGGCTGTTGGTCGGGGGTATTGGTGAATGACGGCGGCACGCCCACCCTGGTGTATTCGGGGCGCTCCGAGGGCAAGGAGCTGCCATGCGTCGCCGTAGGATCCCCGGACCTTTTGAGCTGGACCAAGGACCCCGGAAACCCCGTAATTGCAGCACCACCCGTTGGCGAGGACATTACGGCCTACCGCGATCACTGCGTTTGGCGTGAAGGGTCCAAGTGGCGGCAGTTGGTGGGTTCAGGCATTCGTGGGCGCGGCGGTACGGCGTTCCTGTACGAGTCCGCAGATCTGCGGGCGTGGGACTACATCGGGCCGTTGTTCATCGGCGATGCCTCGGATGGCGATCCTGCTGACGCTGACTGGACGGGAACCATGTGGGAATGCGTGGACCTTTTCCGGGCCGGACCGGGTTCGCTGGGGTCTGCACCTTCTGACGGCTCACCGGACGTGCTGGTCTTCTCGGCCTGGAACGACGGCGACACCCGCCACCCGCTGTACTGGACCGGCCGGTACGCCGGGGATACCTTCGAGCCTGCGGCGCTGCACCGGCTCGACTACGGAGGCCGCTTTTTCTACGCACCGCAATCGTTCCAGGATGAGGCCGGCCGGCGTGTCATGTTCGGCTGGATGCAGGAAGGCCGAAGTGATGCCGCCATGGTGGAGGCCGGCTGGTCCGGCGTCATGAGCCTGCCGCGTACCGTCACTGCGGCGGACGACGGCTCTCTCCGCTTCGCACCCGTCCCGGAGATCAAGAAGCTGCGCCGTGACCACTCCAACCTGCCCGGACTGGTGTTGACCGGCGCCCTGGCGCCCGTGGAAACCGGCTTGTACGGCAGCCAACTCGACCTCGAACTGGACCTCCAGCTCGCGCCCGGCGCTCTGCTGCAGCTCGGTGTCCTGGGCTCCACGGACGGGGGCACCTCCGGCCGCCCCGCCGAGGAAACGGTCATTGAGCTCCGCAGGTCGGCTGACGGCGCCGGCGATGGCACGCTCCGCTTGGACCGCACCCAAAGCAGCCTCGATCCAGCCGTTGATGTGGAAGAAAAGTCCGGGCCCGTACCCATGCCCGAAGGCCGGGTGCACCTGCGCGTCATCCTGGACCGGTCCGCCGTCGAAATTTTCGCCAACGGAGTACCGCTGACAGCGCGCGTCTACCCCACACTGGGCGGGGAACACGTCAGCCTTGCCGCCGAGGGCACGGCCCAAATACTGTCCCTGGACGCATGGACCATGGCCGGCATCTTTGACGGTACCCGGAGCCTCTTTCCCTGACCACGCCGGGCTGTACATCAAAAACCACCCACACCGCAGCATCGACGCTGCCCAAAAACAAGAAGGAACTCATGGAAGGTTCACCCACGGTCTCCCGTCGGTCACTAATTACCGGAAGCGGGGCGGCTGCGCTCAGCGGCTCGCTCGCACTGTCAGCAACGTTCGCCGGGCCCGCCGCTGCCGTAACGGCCAAGACACCTGACCCCGGCTCAAAAGGCCCAATGTCAAAAGGATCACGCCGGATGCGCCCGACCTATCACTTCAGCGTCCCCGACAACTGGAAGAACGACCCCCAGCGACCCATCTACATCGACGGGGAATACCACTACTACTACCTGTACAACGGCGACTACCTGCAGGGCGGCGGAGGCACATCGTGGCGCCGCGCGACCACCACGGATCACGTCACGTTCACTGACCGCGGCGTCGCGATCCCGAAATTCAGCAACAACAACGGCGACTGCTGGTCGGGATCCCTTGTGGTCGACGAGCGGAACACTGCCGGGTTCGGCGAGGGTGCGGTGATCGCCCTGGTCACTCAGGCACCCGAAGGCCGTCAAGCGCAGTACCTCTGGTACTCAACCGACCGCGGGCGTTCGTTCCAGGCGGCCAGTTCAGCCCCGGTGCTGCCGAACCCCGGGGTGCAGGACTTCCGCGATCCCAAAGTGATCTGGGACGCTGACCGGGGGCGGTGGTTCATGGCGAACGCCGAGGGGCAGAAGCTCGGCTTCTACACCTCCGCGGACCTGCGGTCCTGGCAGCGCGTCGGCGAGTTCGTGCGCACGGATCTGGGGCTGCTGGAATGCCCTGATATCTTCCGGATGACCGCTGGCGACGGCACCTCCCACTGGATCCTCGGCACGAGTGCCAACGGCAAAGGCCGCGGCCTGCCCGCAACCTACGCCTACTGGACGGGCGCCTTCGACGGAACCTCATTCACGCCGGACCGGGCCGAGCCCGAATGGCTCGATTACGGCTATGACTTTTATGGAGCAGTCACCTATCCGCATCACGACACCTCAGGTGCGGAAGACGGCACGCTCCGCCGGGCAATTGGCTGGGCGAACTTTTGGGACTACCCCCACAACACGCCCACCCTGGAGACGGACGCCTACAACGGCGATGACATGATCGTGCGCGACCTCCGCCTCAAACAGACGGACGGTGTTTATCACCTCGTTTCCGCCCCCACCTCAGCGCTGGAAAACTATGTGAAGCGCGACCACGTCCTGGGTGATGTAGTTGTACGGGGCACCCGCGACCTCGACGTCCGCGCAGCCGCTTATGACCTGACCTGTGAGCTCGTGTGGGACCCGTCTTCCCCACCTGCCAACGTAGGTCTTGAGCTGTGCCGCGCACCAGGCGGCGGCAGGCACGTGGCCGCCGGAGCATACTTGCGGGGCCCCTTCGTGTATGTCAACAGACGGCCGACCGTCAACCCAACCGGCGGCGAAACCCAGACTCCCATCGGCCCCTCGACAGGACGTCTCAGCGTCCGCATCCTCGTGGACCTTACGAGCGTGGAAATGTTCGTCGGAGACGGTCGGGTGGTGCACTCGCACCGGGTGTTCCCGCTTGAAGGCGACAACGGAATCCGCCTCTACGCCCATGAGGGAACCGCAACTTTCCGGAACCTGACCATTCGCGAAATCAAGGAGATACGTTAGCCCAGGCCCTGACTGTCGGGGCAGGCCTTTCTGCGGACCAGGGCTATGGTCCGCAGAAAGGCCTGCGAGGCGAGACAGCCAGGACCTACCTCGCTCGGCCGAAGTGCCCGGGCCAATCCTTTGCCCGGATGCGGCGGAGCTCCTGGATCTCACCGAGCCTCCCCCACTCATTACGGCCCAATCGGGACAAGGGTTCCAAAAGGTCGATCTGCGGATGATCACCGTCAAGCACCTTTGTAGACACAACCGCGTAAACCACCCTGCCCAACACCAGCGTGCAGTTACCCACCTCCAAGATGCTATGCAATTGGCACTCCAATGCCACAGGCGAATCCTTTACCCGTGGAGGACTCACCACTGTGCTCGATTCCCGGGACAGTCCCACTGCATCGAACTCGCTCACAGCCGCCGGAAAGTCCGTCCCTGTGGCATTGACCTCTTCAAACAGCGAAGCCGGGGTGAGATTCACGACGAATTCACCCCGCGCCTGGATGTTGCGCAACGAGTCCTTCTCACCCACGGAAGTGAACTGAACAATCGGCGGATCCACGGACGCGACAGTGTAGAAAGAATGCGGCGCAAGATTGTCCACACCCTCCACGGATGTAGTGGACACCCAGGCGATGGGTCTCGGAACAACCACCGCCGTCAACAACTGATAGAAATCCCTCGACGGCATCTGGGCCGGATCAAAATCCTTCCGCGCCATATACCCTCCCGGCCCTCTCGATACCCATATCAACCACCTCAGGGGAAGATCCCATAAACAGAGACTTGCCCTGGACACGCAAGTTCCGGAACGTCACGTACTTCATACAAGCACTGCGCCTTAGGCGGCCGCGGGGAATACTCCTGCCCCTGCCAGTCCGGAACGCGGATTCGTACCGACGCGTCCGCAAATCCAGCGGCCCAGTTCCGTTGCCTTCTGCACGTCGATGCCCGTCAGGAAGCCGGCACGCCCGAGCATCCATGCAAGGTCCTCCGTGGAGATGTTTCCCGCTGCGCCGGGAGCAAAGGGGCATCCGCCGAGGCCACCGACGCTGCTGTCGAACACATCGACACCCGATGCCATCGCCGCATACGTGTTGGCCAGCGCAGTGTGGCGGGTCTCGTGAAGGTGCGCCCTCAACTGCAGGTCCGTTTCCCCGCGCAGCGTGGCGAAGGCCTCGCCCACCTGCCACGGCACGGCGCAGCCGATCGTATCCGCCAGCGCCACCTCCGCCAGGTTCGCACGGCCCATGGCACTGCGGACGACGTCGAGGGTCTGGTCGAGGGGAACGTCACCCTGGTAGGGGCAGCCGAAAGCGACAGCCGCCGTGACGCTGAGGGGAATGGATGCCGAGGCAGCGATGTCCGAGACTTCCTCCAGGGCCGCGAGGGCCGCATCAACCGTGGTGTTCTGGTTGGCTGCGGCGAACGCGTTGGTCACCGGGAGCACGTAGTTCATCTCGTCCACCCCGGCGTCGACGGCGCGTTGGGCACCCCTGGTATTCAGCACCAGGCCGATGTAGCTAACGGCGTCGGTGCGCGGGACCGCGGCCATCACGGCGGCGGCGTCGGCCATCTGGGGAACCGCTTTGGGATTCACGAAGCTAACGGCTTCGATGCGCTTCGCACCCAATCCGATCAGCTCTTCGATGAGCCGGACCTTGTCCTCCGTACTCACGGGAGTCTTCTCGTTCTGCAGGCCGTCGCGCGGGCTGACGTCCACGATCGAGACGGGCCTGGTTCCCTGGGCAAACGCCATCAGATTGCTCCTTCGTTACGCGCGTTCTGCAACTCTTCTTCGGTGAGGTTCAGGAGCCCCTGGTACACATCACCATTGTGGGATCCATGCACCAGGGGCCCGTTCCAGCCGATCCGGCCGGTGGAGCGCGTGAGCTTGGGGACGATTCCCGGCTGGACCACGGTGCCCAACTCGTCGTCAGCCACTTCCACGAGCATGTCCCGGGCTTTGAGCTGGGGATCCTCGAAAATGTCTTCAACCGTGCTCACCGTGCTGTTAGGAACACCATGTTCATCCAGCAGGCTGACCAGCTCGCCGGCGGAGTAGTGCACCGCCCAGTCGGCGATGATGCCTTCAAGCTCCTCCTGGTTGCGGCCCCGCTGCGCATGATCACGGTATTTCGGGTCCTCGGCGATGCCGGGCATGCCCATCGCCCTGGCCAGGCGGACGAAGACCGAGTCCTGGTTTGCCGCTATGACCACCCACTTGCCATCGCTGGACCGGAAGATGTTCGACGGCGCGATCCCCTTGAGTCCCGAGCCGCTGGGTCCGGGAACAATACCGGTGGCGGCGTAGTCCGGCACCGTACTCTCCAGCAGCGAGAAGCACGCCTCAACGAGCGATACATCCACCACTTGGCCGGTGCCGCCGCGGGCATCCCGCCAGTACAGCGCCAGCAGGATCCCCTGCAGCGCATACAGCGAGCCGAGGCTGTCCCCCAGGGAGATACCTGTACGGGGTGGCGGCTGATCCGGGTAGCCGTTCAGGTGCCGCAATCCGCTCCGCGCCTCGGCGACGGAGGCATACCCCGGTTTTGACGCTTCCGGACCGGTCTGCCCGTAGCCGGAGACCCGGGCGATGATGAGGCCGGGGTTGATCTTCCACAGCTCTTCAGGGCCCAGGCCAAGCTTTTCCATGGTGCCCGGCCGGAAGTTCTCCAGGATGACGTCCGCTTCCTTGCAGAGTTCAAGAAAGAGCTCCCGGCCGCGCGGGGCTTTCAGGTCCAAGGTGACGCACTTCTTGCCGCGGGACTGCACCGACCACCACAGGGTGTGGTCATTGACCCTCGCGCGGCCCCATTCGCGCATGGGGTCCGGCCTGTTGGGCGATTCCACCTTGATGACTTCGGCACCGAAGTCTGCCATCTGCCGTCCCGCGAAAGGGCCCGCGATCAGTGATCCCAATTCGAGGACGCGCACTCCGGACAGCGGACCGGTACCCTGGCCCGCGGTTTCGTGACGGTTTGCAGTGTCCGATCGCCTTTCTTCAGCGATCCCGTGGCCGCCCTCGTCCGCGGCGTCCTTGCCGCTCTTCGCTATGCCGGTTTCGAAAACCTTCATCAAATCTCAACTCCTGATTCCTGATGCGGACCCAGTGGGCGCCGTACACACGTGAAGCTCCGTGAGCCCCCCGTCGTACAGAAACCAGTATGCACAGAACTCTTCATATTGTGAACATAAAATCACGATATGGGCACAACCTCCGACGGAAGGCTTCCACCGATCAGCCGGGTTCCTTCAGCTGCCGCGGCGATGACCGGCTCTATCCAGGAAGCACACACGTCGTAGGGCATCCTCATGGTGGGACCCATGACGGTAAGGGCACCGTAGAGCTCAGCCTGCGGGCCGAAGATCGGAACTGACAACCCGCTGGCGCCGGAAACCCGCTCCCCGGTGGTGATGGCAAAACCGTCCGCACGGGTCTTCGCGACGGCGGCATCAAGGCTGGCTGCATCCGTGATGGTCTGGTCGGTGATGGACCGGAGCCCTGAGCCGTAGACCCTTTCCGCCAGTTCGGGGTTCCAGGCGAGCAATACACGGCCTGCCGAACCGGCGTGAATCGGCATGATGGTGCCAACGTCCACCGCCCTTCGAAGAACCCGCCGGGTCTCGGCCAATGCGACGCAGACCCTGCTTCCCTGCGATTCCCTGAAGATGCACACGGTTTCACCCAGCTCATCCCGCAACCGCCGAATCACGGGTGTCAGCAGCTCCAGGAAGTCCAGGCCCTGACGTGCGGGCGCCGCCCAGTGGGTCATGCGTATCCCGATCCGGAACTGGTCCTCACGCCGGTCCAGCAGTCCCTCATTCACCATGTTGGTGACCAGGCGCTGCACCGTGGAGTGCGGCAGCCCGGTCTCAGCCCGTATTTCGGCGAGGCTCATTTCAGGCCGCACCAGCGAGAAGGCATCCAGAATGGACGTGATCTTCTTCAGCACCAGCAAGGGGGAGGCGGCGTTTTCGATTGCGCTCATGCTCGATTCCGGATTCCTTCTGTTCTCTGGGCGGGGGCCGGCGGCTCTTCAAGCTCCCCTTGTAGTGTGACAGACGTTACTGTTAGCGTAGTGTCCACTATATGACCATCAACCCACAATGTGGTGAGCGGGAGAATAGCAATGACGCAACCCTCACAGCCTGAATCTTCGACGTACGCGGTTGAACTCAATGGGTGCACCAAGGAGTTCGCAACTCCCGGCGGTGGATCGTACTTCGCTGTCCGGGACATCGACCTCAAGGTTGAGCCCGGACGGTTCGTCTCAATCGTTGGGCCCACGGGATCGGGTAAGTCCACCATCCTCAACATGGCAGCGGGACTCTTGAATCCGTCGTCGGGCACTGTCCATAGCTTCGGCGAGCCCGTCCTCGGGGTGAACCGCCGCGCGTCCTATATGTTCCAGCAGGACGCCCTGCTCCCGTGGAAGTCCGTCATCGACAACGTCAGCCTCGGACTCACCATGGCCGGTGTTTCCAAGGCCGAGGCCTACGACGAGTCACGCCGCTGGCTCGAGAAGGTGGGATTGAAGAACTTCGCCGACCGGTACCCCCACCAGCTCTCCGGTGGCATGCGCAAGCGTACCGCAGTTGCCCAGGCATGGATCGTCAACCCGGACATCCTGCTAATGGACGAGCCGTTCTCCGCGCTCGACGTACAGACCCGGCAAATCATGGAGAACGAACTCCTCCAGCTCTGGCAGGAATCGAACAAGGCCGTGGTGTTCATCACCCACGACCTGGACGAGGCAATTGCCTTGTCCGACGACGTGGTCATCCTGGGGGCCGGACCGGGCAGCACGGTCGTCGGCAGCTACGAGATCGACATCCCCCGCCCCCGGGACCTCCTCGATATCCGGGACGATCCCAAGTTCGTGGAGCTCCACAGGGAAATCTGGGGGCGCCTCAAGGTCGAGGTTTCCAAGACCTACGAATCAGCACGGGAAGAGGAAGAGAGCGACGCAGCATGACCGTGGCACCAGTTTCCAAGAAAACACAACGCTTTCCCCTCGGGAAGGAGCGGAGCCAGGCGGCGGTCCAGCGACCCAGGCGCAAGCGGGGTGAAGCGTCCAACTTCTCCATCCGGCTGGGACAGCTGGCCCTCGCGGTCATCGTCCTCGGCGCATGGGAAATGCTGGGACGCGTTGGCGTGATCGACCCGTTCTTCTTCCCCCTCCCCTCCGACATCCTGATGACGGTGTGGCTCTGGGTCTCCAGCGGCTTCGTCTTCCCGCACCTGTGGATCACCCTGCAGGAATCGATCCTCGCATTCCTGACCGGTGCGGCGGCCGGCCTGGTCCTGGGCTTCCTCCTGGCCAGGGTCCGTTTCCTGGAACGGCTCCTGGACCCGTTCCTGCAGATGTTCAATGCACTTCCCCGCGTGGTGCTGGCCCCGATCTTCCTGTTGTGGTTCGGCCTGGGAATCTGGTCAAAGGTTGCCTTCGGCTTCACCCTGGTGTTTTTCATCGTCTTCTTCAACACCCTCGAGGGCGTCAAGAGCGTGGACCGGGTCCTCGTTGACAACGCACGCATGCTGGGCGCGTCGGAGAAGCAGCTCCTCCGCCACGTTTTCATTCCGAGCGCCCTGACCTGGATCTTCTCCAGCCTGCACATCAGCGTAGGTTTTGCCATCACCGGCGCGGTGGTGGGTGAATACCTCGGAGCTTCCGCCGGTGTGGGTTACGCCATCGCCCAGGCCCAGGGTGTCTTCGATACCAAGGGGGTCTTCGCCGGCATGTTCATCCTGATGTTCGTGGTCCTGATCATCGACCTCCTCGTCAACCGCCTCGAACGGCACCTCCTCAGGTGGCGCCCGGTCCGGTCCTCGTAGCCCATCACCATCACCTCCTGAAAGGGAATTCCCATGACCCAGAACGAAACCCGGCACCGGCGCCGGGGCCCCTTCCGCCCCCTGACCCTGCTTGCCTCCGTTGCCCTGGCCCTCTCCGCCTGCGGCGCCCCTTCGGCTGCACCTCCCGGCCAGACCGGGACAGGTGCTGCCGGCGGCGACGGCACCAAGGTGATCATCGGCGTCGGCGGCCAGACACTCCTGACCTACCTTCCAACCACGCTGGCCCAGGAACTGGGCTACTACAAGGACGAGGGCCTGAACGTCGAGCTCCAGGACCTGCAGGGCGGCTCAAAAGCGCTCACTGCAATGATTGGCGGCAGCACGAATGTCACCAGCGGGTACTACGAGCACACCATCCAGATGCAGGCCAAGAACCAGCCCATCAAGGCGTTCGTTGACATGGGCCAGTCGTCAGGGCTTGCCCTCCTCGTGGCGCCCAAGAATGAGGGCCAGATCAAGTCCATTGCGGACCTCAAGGGCAAGAACGTCGGCGTGACCTCACCAGGGTCCTCCACGGACATGTTCGTTAAGTTCCTGCTGGCCAAGAACGGCATGCAGCAGGCAGATGCCGCCGTATCAGCCATCGGCGCCGGATCCTCTGCCGTTGCCGCAGTAGAGCAGAACCAGGTGGACGCCGCGGTGATGCTCGAACCTGACGTCTCCGTACTCGCAAAACGCCTTGGCCACGATCCGGTGGTGCTGGAAGACGTCCGGACCGTGGAGGGGCTGAAGGAAGTGTTCGACACCGGCTCATGGCCGTCGGCCTCCCTCTACGCCAAGACTGAATGGCTGGACCAGAACAAGGAAACCGCAGGCAAGCTCGCCAAGGCGATCAAGCGCACCCTGGAATTCATCAACGGCCATTCCGGTGAGGAGATTGCCGCGAAAATGCCTGAGAAGTTCGCCGGCGGGGACAAGGTCCTCTACGCCAAGGTCATTGAGGACCTGAAGAAGACGATCAGCAAGGACGGATCCTTTACCGAGGACGGCGTCAAGGCAGTCCTGAAGACACAGCAGGTGGCCAACCCGGAGGTCGGGAACAAGGACATCAAGCTGGCCGACACCTACACGAACGAATTTGTAAAATAATGCACCTCCCTGCGGCCCGCCGATCTCCTTCGGCGGGCCGCAGTTGTCTGCAGCCCCCAGCGTCCAAGGATTCCCGTGGCCCAGAACCTGACCCAGAAGCTCCTCGCCAGCCATCTCACTTCCGGCGAACCGACCCCCGGCTCCGATGTCACCATCGCCGTCGACCAAATCCTCATTGAGGACGCCACCGGAACCATGACCGCCATGCAGTTCGAAATGCTCGGCGTGGATTCCATCGCGGTGCCGCTGGCAGTCATGTATGTCGATCACAATGTCCTGCAGATCGATGACAAGAATATGCAGGACCACCACTACCTCCGGACGTTCTCCGCCCGCTACGGGCTGCGCTACTCCCCTGCCGGGCACGGCATCTCCCACTACATCCACCTGGAGCACTTCTCCCGGCCGGGCCAGGTCCTGGTGGGCGCGGATTCCCACACCTCCACGGCGGGCGCCCTGGGCATGTTCGCCCTCGGTGCCGGCGGGCTGGAGGTGGCCGTGGCGATGGCCGGCTACGGGTTCGACTTTGTGTGCCCCGCCGTTGTGGGTGTGGAACTGACCGGCACACTCGGGCCCAACGCCGAAGCGAAGGACGTGGTGCTGGAGCTGCTGCGCCGCCACGGCGTGCGGGGCGGCCGCGGGAAGGTCTTCGAGTTCTACGGCGAGGGGGTGTCTTCCCTGTCAGTCCCGGCGCGCGCCACTATCTGCAACATGATCATCGAAACAGGTGCCGCCACCGCCATCTTTCCCTCCGATGACCAGACCCGCGCGTGGCTGCGGGCCCAGCGCCGCGAGGACCAGTTTGTCCCGCTGACGGCCGACGCCGGCGCCACGTACGACGACGACGAGCAGCTTGATCTCTCAAGCATCGTTCCGCTTGTGGCGCTGCCGCACTCGCCGGGCAACGTCCGTCCCGTGTCCGAACTGCCGCGCACGGAGGTGGTCCAGGTCTGCGTCGGTTCCTCCGTGAACAGTTCCTACGAGGACCTGGCCACCGTGGCTGCCATCCTCAAGGGACACACCGTCCATCCGTCCGTCCAGCTCACGGTGACGCCGGGATCACGGCAGATCCTGCAGACGATCATCGCCTCCGGTGTCTATGAGGACCTCATGGAGGCAGGGGCGCGAATGCTCGAGCCGGTATGCGGCCCCTGCGTGGGCATCGGGCAGGCACCCACGGAGGGTGCGCCGTCGTTACGCACGTTCAACCGCAACTTCCCGGGCCGCAGCGGTACCGCGGAGGACTCCGTGTACCTGTGTTCGCCGTCGACCGCTGCTGCCAGCGCACTGGAAGGCGCCATCGTGGACGCCTCCACCGTCAGCCGCGGTGAGCTCCGCCCTGCCACTCCGCCACATCCGGAAGTCCACGAGCTGCACATCGCCGGCGTCCTGCCCCTCGAGACCCGCCGCACCATCGAGATCGAGCGGGGCAGCAACCTCGTCCCGCCGCCACAGCCAACCCCGCTGCCGGTTGACCTGGACGCGAGGGTGCTGATCGCCGTCGGGGATGACATCTCCACCGGTGATATGGCTCCAGACGGCGCCATCGCCATGTCCGTCTGGTCCAACATCGCTGTCTGTGCGCGCTTCATGTTCCGCCGCCTGGACCCCGGTTTTCACGATCGTGCCCTCGAATGGGGCGGCGGGATCATTGTGGGCGGGGAAAACTACGGGCAGGGTTCGTCGCGGGAGCACGCCGCCCTGATCCCGCTGTACCTGGGGATCCGGGTGGTGGCTGCCCGCAGCTACGCCCGGATCCACCGCCGCAACCTCATCGCGGCCGGAATCGTGCCCCTGATCCTCCCCGCCGACGCGCAAAGCTCAACCGGGCAGCGGTGGGTCATTGAGGGGCTTGCCGACGCCCTGACCAAGGGGCGCCGCTCCATCACCGCCCGCGTGGACGGGGACTTTGAGCTGACACTCGGGCTCGACTTCTCCCCGGCCGAACGCGCCGTCCTCACTGCCGGCGGCCTGCTGGCGCAGGTGCGGAGCGGCGGGCGCTCCATGTTGGTGGGCGACGCCGTCGTTCAGGACGACGCTGCAGGCGTTTCACAGAGCCGATCCGCACGGTGAGGCCGGCCGCCATCGGACCCGTCCCAACACTGCCGCGCCGGCCCGGACAGCGGGCCACCGCCATCGCGGCGCTGACAACGGTGGTGGCCGTGCTGCCGGTCTTCCTGGTCGGCGGGCTGGCTGTCCAGCTCGAGCAGGACCTGGGCATGACTCCGTCAGCACTCGGCGTGGCGGTGGCCGCCTTCTGGGCTGTCTCAGCACTGCTGTCCGCCCCGGCCGGGTATGTGGCGAGCGGACTGGGGCTCCGCCGCGGGGTTCCGCTCGCCGTCGGGCTGGGCTTTGTTGCACTGGCCGGCATCGCCTTTGTCACCCCGCACTGGGCGTGGCTGATCGTGTGGCTCAGTTTCGCCGGTGCCGCGAACGCCCTGATCCACCCGCTCTCCAACGGCCTGATCGTGGACCAGGTGGCGGTCCGCAACCGCGCCTTCTCGTTTGGCCTCAAGCAGGCGGCCATTCCGACGGCGACACTCACCGCGGGCCTGTCCGTTCCGGTATTCGCCCTCACCGTGGGGTGGAACTGGACCTTTGCCGTAGCTGCACTGCTGGCGGCCGCCCTGATTCCGGCGCTCCTTAGCACCCTCCCGCGCACCGCTCCCCTCCACCGGCGCTCAGGTAAGGCTGCCAGGGAGCCGCTCCCCATGAGGCTGAAACACTTCCTTTTTGCCACAGCCGTGGCCAGCGCCCTGGGAGCCGGGCAGGCCAATGTGGTAGGTGCTTTCACTGTCGCGATGGCTGTTCAGGCGGGGTTTTCTGCCGCCGGCGCGGGCCTGCTGCTGGGCGCTGCCAGTGTGGCCGGGATCCTGGCCCGCCCGCTGGTGGGTATCGCCGGGGACCGCGGGATCGGGGGCTCGATGGCCACAGTTGCCCTGATGATGGGGGCCGGGAGCCTGGGGCTGCTGGGCATGGCGTCCGCTTTCCCCATCGCCTATGCAGCCGGAGCCGTGGTTGCGTTCGGCCTGGGCTGGGGGTGGAACGGCCTGGCCCATTACGTGGTCTCACGCACGGCGCATCGGTTCACCATCCAGGCCACAGGCATCACCCAGAGCGGAACCTACATCGGCGGAACCCTGGGGCCGCTGCTGTTCGGGATCGTTTTCTCCCGGTTCAGTCCGGCCGTTGGGTGGACGCTTGCAGCGGTGGTGGCAGCAGCCGGGGCGGCGGCCTCGCTGGTGGCGTTCCGTCTGGAGAAGCGTTTGCGCGACAGTTAGCTGCCGCCCGGGCTGGTCGCCGAGGACTAGTTGCCTAGGACAGGCGCGACAGCACTGCGGCGGCAAACTCAGTTGTGGTCGCGGTGCCCTTCAGGTCCGGCGTCGCAGTACCATCCGCGAGTGCGCCCTCGAAGGCCAAGGTCAGGGACCGGGCGGCCTCCGTCTCACCGAGATGGTCCAGCATCATTGCCGCGGCCCACAAGGCGCCCACCGGGTTGGCGATACCCTTGCCCGCAATATCCGGAGCAGAGCCGTGCACGGGTTCGAACATCGAGGGGTGCCGCCGCTCGGGGTTGAGGTTGGCGCTGGGGGCAATGCCGATGGACCCGGCAATACCGGCTACCAGGTCCGAGAGAATGTCCCCGAACAGGTTGGACGCAACGATGGTCCGGATGCTCGTCGGCTTCATCACCAGCCGTGCCGCCAGCGCGTCAATGAGCACCTTTTCGACGACGACGCCGGGGAATGCCTTGACCGTCTCCGCCACCACTTCATCCCAGAAGGGCATGGTGTGGATGATGCCGTTGGACTTTGTTGCGGAGACCAGCTGTCCGCCGCGGCCGGTGGCAACATTGGCGGCATAGCGCGCAGCCCGGGCGATACCGCTCCTGGTGAAGACGCTCTCCTGGACGGCGAACTCGCCGTCGGTTCCGGTGCCGAACCTTCCGCCGATCTTGGAGTATTCCCCTTCGACGTTCTCCCGCACCACCACGATGTCCAGGTCCTCGATGCCGGGCATGGCACCGACAACGCCGGGCAGCAAGCTCATGGGCCGGAGGTTGATGTACTGGTCGAACTCCCGGCGGATGGGGATGAGGAGCCCCCAGAGGGTAACGTCGTCGGGCACATCGGGTGTCCCGACGGCTCCCAGGTAGATGCCGTCGCCGCTGCCCAGCTGCTCGATGCCGTCGACGGGCATCATGCGGCCCGCCTTGCGGTATAGATCGCTGTTCCAGTCGCGGACCCGCCACTGGACGTCGAAGTCGTAGATTCCGGCGACGGCGTCAACGCACTGCATCGCGACGTCGGTGACATCCACGCCAATGCCGTCGCCGGGAATCGCATCGATGACATAACTGCGGCCCATGCGCATCCAATCTCTCGTGGTATCCAAAGATCATATGCGGACGGTCAGGAAATCTCGGCGGCAGAGTCCAGCAAGTCGACAGTGCCCGCGGCGACTCCGACGACGAGGTCGAAGCCCTCATCCGTGGTGAAGCCATGCCGGTAACCGTTGATCCACAGCAGCAGCACCATGAGCGTCCCGGCTCAGTACTTGTAGAAGCCCTCCCCCGAGGCGACGCCCAGCTTGCCCTGGTCGATGTAGTGCTCCTTCAGGTACTGGGCGAACGCCTGGGAACCGGCATCCGGCGAGGCCGAGGCGATGTTGTATGCCGTGGTGAGGCCAACGACGTCGTAGATCTGGAACGGTCCGCTCGGGGCCCCCGTGGCGATGCGCCAGGTCTTGTCAATCGTGTGGGGGTCGGCGACGCCCTGCAGCAGCAGTCCGGCGGCTGCGTTCAGCAGCGGAACCAGCATCGAGTTCAGGACGTAGCCGGCCTTCTCCTTCTTGATCTCGATCGGTTCCAGTCCGCTGTTCCGGGCAAAGTCGGCGACAGCGGCGTACACAGCCCGGTCCGTCTCCGCGGTGCCCATGACCTCGGCGATGTTCTGCGCCCAGATGTTGTTGGCGTAATGGAGCGCGAGGAAGCGGTCCGCGCGTCCGGTGAAGTCTTTCAGGTCACTGGGCAGCAGGGTGGACGAGTTGGTCGCGAAGATGGCCTTGGCCGGCGCCAGCTCCGCGAGCTTGCGGTAGACGTCGCGTTTGAGTTCCAGCAGTTCGGGAACGGCTTCGATCACGAGGTCCGCGTCGACGACGGCGTCCCCGAGGTCTGCGGTGAGGCGGAGGTTTGCCAGGGCTGCTTCGGTCTTGCCCTCGGAGGCGCCGCCTACCTGTGCCCGGTAGATGCCGGCGAGGCGGGTGAAACGGTCCCGCGCCTTGGCAAGCGCGTCCTCGTCGACGTCGTAGGCGGTGACCGCGAAACCGTGGAACGCGGCCTGGAAGGCGATCTGGGAGCCGAGCACTCCGGTGCCGAGCACAGTGAGCGTCTTGATGGAGGGCATTATGGTTTCCTTTCGGCGCGGGCCTTAGCGGCCGCCGGGGTTGTCGGACCCATAAATACTGCGGATCCAGATGGTTGACAGGACGTCCAGGGCGGCGGTCTCCGCGATGGCGGGACTCTCCCGGTTGAGGGCAGCAGTAATGACCCGTTCGTTCATCAGGTTCAGGCTCACCGCGAGGTCGTGCGCGTCGATGCCCGCCGGCGCGGCCCCGCGGGCCTGCTCGGCACGGATGACGTCGCTTGAGAAGTCGACCCAGGACTGCATCGATTTGGACCACAGCCCGCGCACCTCGTCGTTGCGGGCGCGCGCCGCGATGGCGGCGGTCGACACACCGCGGTGCGAGACAAACACCTCAACGAACATTCCGATGGAACGGGTCCACGCACCCGCGGGGTCGCTCTCGAAATCGCGCGGCAGGTGCCCCACCCGGTGCTCGACCTCGGTGATAACCCGGTCCAGCAGGGCCAGCAGCACGGCATCTTTCGAGGGGAAGTAGAAGTAGAACGTGGGGCGCGAAATGCCGGCACCCTGGGCCAGATCCTCGATGGAGACGTCGTCAAAGGCACGGCTGGACAGGAGGGCCTCCGCGGTGACCAGGATTGCGTCCTGTCGCTCATCGCCCGAGACCCTCGCGCCGCGTCTTCCTCTTTGAGCCATGCGCCCATCCTAGCCCCGGTTCTCAACACGGTGTTGACTATCTCAACACTAAGTCGATAACTTGTCGGCATGAGTGAGCACGTAGATGTGTTGATTGTCGGCGCCGGGCTGAGCGGCGTGGGTTTCGCCAGCCGGCTTAAGCGCGAGGTATCCGGAAAAACCTTCACCGTACTGGAGTCGCGGAACGCCGTAGGGGGGACCTGGGACCTGTTCCGGTACCCCGGGATCCGGTCCGACAGCGACATGTACACGCTCGGCTACTCCTTCCGGCCCTGGGCCGGCGCCAAGGCGATCGCGGATGGCGAGTCCATCCGCGAGTACATCGAGGCAACGGTCGCCGACGAGGGCCTCGCGCCGCGGATACGGCTGAACACCCGGGTCATTTCCGCCGCATGGTCAAGCGAAACCGCACTGTGGACCGTGACGGCGGTCCACACCTCCGGCGGCGAGTTCCGGTCCGGCGACACCGCCTCCTCCCCCGAGCCGGTCACCTTCACCTGCTCGTTCCTGTCCGTCTGTTCCGGCTACTACCGCTATGACGAGGGCTTCACCCCGGCCATCGACGGGGCCGACACCTTTGACGGAACGATCGTCCACCCGCAGCACTGGCCGGCCGATCTGGACTATGAGGGAAAGCAGGTGGTGGTCATCGGCAGCGGTGCCACGGCCGTGACGCTGGTGCCGTCCATGGCAAAGTCGGCGGCCAAGGTGACGATGCTGCAGCGTTCCCCCACCTACATCGCCCCCGTGCCCGCGCGGGACCACCTGGCCGACCGCCTCCGGGGCAAGCTGCCCGCGCAACTGGCGTACGACGTCGTACGCACCAAGAACATTTTCTTCTCCATGTTCACCTACCAGCTCAGCCGACGGCGGCCCGAGACGATGAAGGCGATCCTGCGCAAGTCGGCAGTAGCCAAACTGCCGGCGGGCTTCCCGGTGGACACGCACCTTGCCCCGTCGTACCAGCCGTGGGACCAGCGGGTCTGCGCGATCCCCAACGGGGACCTGTACCGGGCCATCAGTGCCGGCACTGCCGAGATCGTGACCGACACGATCTCCCGGATCACCCCGGATGGGATTGACCTGGCCTCCGGCACATCGCTGCCCGCCGACGTCATTGTCACGGCCACAGGATTGAACTTGCTGGTGATCGGCGGCATAAAGCTCTCCGTCGACGGCGAGCCCGTAGACGTCGGCAGAACCCTCACCTACAAGGGCATGATGCTGGAGGGGGTCCCGAATTTCGCCCTCACCATCGGCTACACCAACGCGTCCTGGACCCTGAAGGCAGACCTGGTCGCTGGCTACATCTGCAGGCTGATCAAGCAGCTCGACCGCCGGAACCTCCAATGGGTGGTACCCGTGGCACCCGCCGACGTCGCCCACGGCACGCTGTCCTCGCTGATCGACCTGAAGGCCGGCTACATTTTCCGCGGCGCCGACCAGTTGCCCCGGCAGGGCGCAGGCTCGCCGTGGCGGCTGCACCAGAACTACTTCCGCGACTTCGCCCTGCTCCGGGCCGGCAGGCTGACCGACCACGTCCGGTTCGGCCGGCGCGGGCAGCCGGTGCGGGAAACCGTCCGGCAACCCGCGGCCCCGGCCCGGGATCCCCTCGCGCTGCCGGGAACGGGCCATGTCACCGTCGCGGGGACACGCCTGCGCTACCGGAAGACCGGCAGCGGGGATCCGGTCCTGCTGCTGCACGGCATCGGCCAGAGCCTCGAGGACTGGAACGAACAGCACGGGCGGCTCTCGGACCGCCACACGGTCTACAGCATCGACCTGCCCGGCTTCGCGTACTCCGAACGGCTCCCCGGCACGACGACGCTCGCGAAGCTGGCCGGGATCCTGCCGGCCTTCCTGGACGCCGTCGGGGTTTCCGGGCCGCTGCCTGTGATGGGCAACTCGCTCGGCGGTGCCATGGCCATGAAGCTGGCCGCCGACCATCCGGACCGCGTCTCCGCGCTCGTGCTGGCCAACAGCGCCGGATTCGGCAAGGAAGTGGCACTGGTCCTTCGCCTCCTTGCGGTCCGCCCACTCGCGGCCCTGCTCCTGCGGCCCGACGAGAAAGCATCACGGCGGACCGTCCAGTCGCTCTTCTACGACAAAACGCTGGTCACGGACGACCGCATCGGCCACGCGCTCGCCCTGTCGCAGCGGGAGGCGCACCGCCGGACGCTGCTCGACGTCGCCCGCGACCTGGGAACGATCTCCGGTGTCCGGGCCGAGTGGCGCACCGCTCTGATCGAGGCGCTCGCCAAGTCCGAGGTTCCGGCGCTGGTGGTGTGGGGCGACCACGACCACATCCTGCCGTTCAGCCACCTTGAAGCGGCCGCCGCGGCGCTGCCCCGCGCCGAGTCGCACGTCTTCGCCAAGACCGGGCACATGCCGCAGATCGAACGGCCTGACGAGTTCGCGGCCGTTGTCGAGGACTTCCTCACGAAGGTCTCCGCAGACCGTCAGGCGGCAAGCATCTAAGGGCGCTTCTCGACGTCGGTAAGGACTTCGGGCGCCACGTCCGACGCCGGCACCGCTCCAAAAGATCCAGCCCGGTCTATGACTCTTGGCCCCGTTCCGGAAACGGCCCCCTTTCGCTTTCGACCCGTCGGGCGGCCTCTCGAGTCGCACGTCAGCGATATCAAGTAACTAGGCTGAATAGTTGCAGAAGCAGCTTAATTTTTACCTTCCGTTCACCACAATCCGGGCGCACGCCGAATCTAATTTCGCAACCGGTGCGTAGAGTGGCTGCATGCCATTTGACCCGCAGGAAAACCCGGACCCTGTGATGTGGAGAACAAGAGGGAGATGAGCCAGGGCCCCAAGGTAGGTCTTGGCATTCTCGCAGGCGTCGTGCTTCTCTTCGGAGGTTGCTCCGGATGGGAAGCGTGGAAGAATCAGCAGACCATCGCAGAGATGAAGTTGATCGCCGACCGACTTCAGAAGGGTGAGGGGTGGACCGACTTGCCACACCAGCCTCCGGTGGGCGGCGCGATTTGCATCCCCATCGACGGACCCTGCTCCCAGTACTCCTACCGCTGGGAGACTCACCAAAAGTACCAAGAGGGTGAGCTGGAGCGGTATATTCAGCAGGTGGGGCTCAAGCCTCTCGAGTATGATCCCTGCGTCAGGAACCCACGCTTCAACTCAGGCGGACTGAACTGCTTGGCCGCAGGAGTCATTGATGCCTGGGACGTTCGTATCAACATCACTGACTCGGTGATGGACGCCCATACCCACCAGGTACAGATCGTTGTAAACCGGTATCCGTATGGGTCAAGGTACAAGTAAAGCCCAGAGATCAGGCCAGTGTTTGATCTCCGGGCTTCCTTATGTCTTGGTTGCTTGACCGGTGTCAGGGCTTCACACGTCACTGCATCTTGCAGAGGGTAAGCTGCCAGCAGCCCTGCCCCAGGGCACGATCGGCATACATGGTCCACACCCCCTCTGCCCCTGAAACGGGTTCCACGCCCGAGGCCGGCGTGGCCGCCCTGGTATGCCTAGCCGGGTTAAGTGGCTGGTGCCACAACGTCCTCCAACACTGACCTGTCGAAGAAACGGATCTCGCCCGTTGCCTCAAAGAACACCGGAACGACCGAGGTGCTCAGGTCTTTGGACGTTTCGTAAATTTCAGCCGCACTCCCGTGCTTCCTGGCAATTGTTCCAACCAGCTCGGTACCGCGAACCCGAACAGTTCGATATTTGTAGCTCATCGTGACTCCTTCGTCGGCTAGGGCACACCCTACCCCTTGGCAGTGCCGCTTCGGGAGGTTGGCTCCTATGGCGCCAACACCGCTGGTGGCGGCTTCGGATCACTTCAGATCCCGGCCATGGATGTGTGGCTCTTGGCCCGTTCCAGGAGGTTTTACTGAGAGCGGCGGGCCTTCTCTCGCGACTTTCGGACAAGCAACGACGAAGCGCAGTCCTCACCCGCGACCCGCCTATAAATCGCCGTAGTTACCAGTTAGCGCGGTACGTCATGCGTGAGTGATAACCACACTTATTCACCCTCACTGTGCGCAACGGCTGGCATGACGCCGAGATTCGCGCATAGCGAGTCCACAAGACTGTCAAGCGGCTGGGTGATGTCTCCGAGGATATGTGGTTCGTCCATGCCGAGACTCTCGAGCGCGGCGAACTGGGAGTCCAGCAGCGTGCGCGGCATGAACTCGTGGGAACGGGCGTCCATCCTCGCCCCGATGGTGTCTGCGTCGCCGGCGAGGTGGACGAAGACAACATCCGGTGCATAACTGCGCAGGAGGTCCCGGTACCGGCGCTTCAGCGCGGAGCAGGCGACGATAGGCGGAACTGATGTGCCGCCGTCGCCCTTTCCTGCAAGCAACTCCCCCAACCGGCCCAACCACGGCTCCCGGTCGGCGTCCGTGAGCGCAACCCCGGCGGCCATCTTTTGCTTGTTGGCGGGCGGGTGGAAGTCATCCCCGTCGAAGAATGGCATCCCCAGTCGTTGACCCAGCAGGGTTCCGACGGTGGACTTACCGCAGCCGGAAACGCCCATCACCACCAATGGAGGCAAGTGGCCGCTCATCGGACGTCCCCGGGTTCCCCGAAGCTGAGGAGGACTTTGCCGGACGATGTGGAGTCTTTTGCTACCTCGAACGCGTGCAGGGCGTCGGCCAGCGGGAATTCGTGGGTGATGACGGGGCTGATGTGCAGGGATCCGTCCGCAAGGGCGGTGATCACCTGGTCGATCTCGTCGTTGAACCGGAAGGAGCCTTTGAGGTCCAGTTCGCGGGTGATGGCCAGCGAAATGGGCACTGGCTGCATGCCGGTGGGCAGCAGGCCCACCATCACCACGGTTCCGCCGCGCACCGCGCCCTGGATGGCTGATGCCAGGCCGTGGTGGCTGCCGGAGGACTCGATGACGACGTCGGCTTCCACCGCGGCGATCGCTGTGGCGTCCGCTGCATTGATCACCTGGTCAGCGCCGACGGCCATGGCGATCTCAAGCGGTTTGGGGTGGAGGTCGACGGCGGTGATCCGGGCGGCGCCGGCACGTTTGAGGACGGCAACGGCCAGGGCGCCGATGGGCCCTGAACCGATGACGAGCGCCGTCTTTCCCCGGACGTCGCCGGCGCGCGAGACTGCATGCCAGGCAACGCTTGCGGGTTCGATCAGGGCCGCCGTCCGAAGGTCAAGGTCCTTTGGCAAGGCGCGGAGCATCCGGACGGGCAGGTTCACGTACCTGCTGAAGGCGCCGTCCGTGTGGGGGTAACGGGCAGCGCTGCCCAGGTACGTGCACCCGGGTGAGAGGTTGGGCCGGTCTGCGGGATACTTAGCCGCGCCAGGGCCGGGCGTTGCGGGGTGGACGGCCACGGCGGTCCCGGCCTGTGGTCCTGCACCGTTGGCTGCCGGGCGCACCACCACACCGGAGATTTCGTGGCCCAGCACCAGCGGGGCCTTGAGGATGGACTCCCCCGCGGCACCGTGCAGCCAGTAGTGCAGGTCCGAACCGCAGATCCCACCGTACAGAACTTCCACCACCGCTTCGTCAGGTGCGGGCTGCGGCAACAGGACCTCGTCGATGCGCAGGTCATCTGCGGCGTGCGCCACCAGGGCCGGGCCCGTGGCAGGCAGTTCTTCCAGGCCTGCCCCCAAGTGCGTATTCAGAGTCATCACACCACCACTGTCATTCCACCATCAATGAAGATGGTTTGTCCGTTCACGAAGTTCGAGCCATCTGAGGCAAGCCACACCACGGGACCGGCGAGGTCCTCCACGGTGCCCCACCGGTGGGCGGGCGTCCGGCCCAGGATCCAGGAGTTGAAGGCCTCATCATCAACGAGGTTCTGGGTCATCTCGGTATGGATGTAGCCGGGTGCAACCGCGTTGATCTGCAGCCCGGAGGCGGCCCACTCTGCCGTCATGGCGCGCGTGAGGTTCCGCAGCCCGCCCTTTGCCGCAATATACGGGGCGATGGTCGGACGGGCCAGGTCCGTCTGGACGGAACAGATGTTGATGATCTTGCCCCGGCCGCGGGTGATCATGTGCCGCGCGGCTTCCCTCCCCACAAGGAACGCGCTGGTGAGGTCCGTGGAGAGTACTCGTTCCCAGTCCGCGACGTCCAGGTCCAGCATGGGCACCCGGTGCTGGATCCCCGCGTTGTTCACCAGGATTTCCAGCGGGCCCACGTTCTCCTCGATCCATCGGATGCTGCGGGCGGCCGCGTCGTCGTCGGTCACATCGAATGCGATGCTGTGGACGCGGCCCGGCGGGAAGTCCGCGGCCATTGCCGCGGCGGCGTCCTTCAGCCGCTCCTCATTGACGCCGTTGAGCACTACTGTTGCTCCGGCGTCGGCCAACGCCCTTGCAAGCGCCGAACCGATTCCCCTGCTGGAGCCCGTCACCAGGGCAACCCGGCCGGTCAAGTCAAAAAGCGCGCTCATGCGAACGGGCCTTCCTGAACTAGGTTGGCCGGGGGTTCACCGGCGGCCAGGGCCTCAAGCTGGCGCTTGAGGAGCTTGAGGATCCGCGGCTCAAAGGCTGATGCATTACCGCCAATGTGAGGGGTGATGAGTGCGTTCTCCGCGGACCACAAAAGATGGCCTGCGGGCAGCGGTTCGGGATCGACGACGTCGAGGGCGCACTGCAGGCGGCCGGACACCACTTCCCGGGTCAGGCTGTCGGTGTCCACCACGGCGCCGCGGCCCACGTTCACCACGAGGGCGCCGTGCGGCAGGGCGGCCAGGACATCCCGGCCCACCAGGTGGTGGGTCTTGTCGTTCAGCGGCAGGACCGAGACCAGGATGTCGTGGCCTGCGGCGAGCTCCACCAGTTCTTCCGGGCCGTGGACCTGTCCGTCGGCGTCGGTGCGGGCTGAGCTTCCCACCCGGGTGATGGTGACTTCGAAGGGTTCCAGGCGGCGGGCCAGTTCCTTACCGATACCGCCGATGCCCAGCAACAGGACCTTCCGGTCGGCCAGGGACTGGCGGCGCTGGGGGTTCCAGCTTTCGGCCTGCTGGTCCTTGACGGCCTGGTCAATGCCGCGCAGCTTGGCCAGGATGAGCCCCACAGCCAGCTCGGCCGTGGCAGCTGCGTGGACGCCTGAGGCGTTTGCCACTGCGGCGCCCTGCCCGGCAGCCTCGCGGACGCCGTCGTACCCTGTTGACTGGGTCTGCACGAACTTAAGGTTCGGGACCTTGGCCAGGGAACCCATCACTGCCCCCGCGTCGATGTAGGGCAGGATGACGCCGTCGATGCCACCCAGCTCCTCCCCCGGTTCGTCCTTCATGTCCCACACCACGCCCCGCAGGCCTTCGGGGAGTGGCGAGAGGTCAGCCAGGAGCTGGGGTTCGGGGAAACTGACGGTTCGTACTAACTGCATCTTGTGGGCCTATCGGTTGGGCGGTGGAAAGGTAGTTCCCGGGTTTGGGCGTCGCGGGGGCGGCTTTAGTCGGAGTCCCCGCGCCGGTCGAAGGTGAGGCCGCCGGGGACCTGGAAGGTAGGCATGAGTTCCAGCATGCCAACGTTGACGTGGCGCGGGGTTTCGATGGCGTAGTCCAGGGCGTTGACGATGTCGTCGGTGGTCAGCGACTCGTAGCCCTCGTAGTACGTTTGCCAGGCTTCTTCCATGGCCTCGGGGCTGCCACCCATGTTGCGGCCAAAGATCTCGGTTTCCACGCGGCCGGGGCAGATTTCGGTGACGCGGATCCGCTTGCCCACGGTGTCGTTGCGGAGCTGCCGGGAAATTTGGTGCACTGCGGCCTTGGTGGCGTGGTAGACGGTGTGGCCGTAGAAGTTGTAGATGCCCGCGATGGAGCTGATGTTGACCACGTGGCCGAGGTCCCGTTCCACCATGCCGGGCAGGACCAGCCGGGTGAGCTGCAGGAGCCCGCGGAGGTTGACGTCGATGAGTTCATCAATGTCCTGCTCGGAGGAATCCAGGATGTTGCCCGGCCTGGAGACGCCGGCGCAGTTGACCAGGACGTCCACTTTCAGGTCATTGACGACGGCGGTCAGCGCGGCGGTGTCGGTCAGGTCCACCACATGCGGGACTGCTCCGGTGCGGTCGGCAAGCTCGGTGAGGCGTTCCTCGTTGCGGGCCACCGCATGGACGGTGAGGCCGCGCTTGGCCAGCCGTTCGGCGATGGCGGCGCCCATGCCGGTGGAAGCTCCGGTGACGAGGGCGGTGGTGTAGTCGGAAAAAGGCATTGGTACTCCAAAGTGGTGGAATTCGGGCAGGCTCTTGCGTCCGGCAAGGGGTTGGACGCAGGAGCCTCGGGTTGGCAGGGGTTAGGGATCGCGCAGCGGTTCGTGGGCGCGGTCGTTGGCGGTGGGAAAAGCATTCACGATGTTCAGGCTCCTGACGCTGGGCTGAGTTCGTGCCAGCGCTGGCCGGCGCCGATACCGAGGAGCCCGAAGACCGTGTTGATGGTGTTCCGGAGCCTGTCCAGTTCCAGGCAGGCTGTGCGGTGCATGGCCGTTGCTTCAGCCACGGTTGTCTTTCGAAAGGTGATGGTGTGTCCGGGCCTGGCTTGCGCCAGGACGTCCAGTGAGCGGCTCGTGACAACTGCAAGGACCGGGTAGCCCGCCGTCACGCCTCGCCCCCGGTGCAGCACCAACAGCTCCTCCCGGGACGGGACCTCGATGGCCCCGACCGGAACGCCGCGGGAGAGCACCTCGGACGTGAGCTGACGCTCAGGAAGGGCACCACCGAGCCGCAGCCCGATGTGGTTGCTGCGGGGGCTCACGGTGTACTGCGTGGTGAACAGCAGGTCTGCCGTGTCCCCGAATTCCGCCACGTCCGGCCCGTCGGTGACATCAATGACCGGGTTGGTGGTGAAGACAGGTTTGGTAAGGCCCAGCCGGAACAGCGGCAGACCAAAGTACGGCTGGGTGATGGGCGCCGTGGTCTTCCGCGTTTCGAGGCGGAAGCCCTCCACGAGCTTCAACCCGAAGCCCACCACAGTGTCAGGGGCGCAGCTTCCCAACAGGGTGGGGACCGTGAAGGATCCGTGGACGGCGATGTAGGCGCGCAGTCCGGTCCGGATTCCCCGTACGGCCACGACTTCGCCGGCCCGGACGGACACCGGTTCCCACTGGGGGCAGTCCCGTCCACCCACCGTGAAGTCCAGGGGCGCACCGGTGACGGCGATCAGCAGGTCGGTGGTGGCGCGCATCCGGAAGTCCAGCGCAGTCAGTTCCAGCAGGGGGTCGTTGTCTTCGTTGCCGGCAAGGATGTTTGCGGCCTTGGCGGAATACTGGTCCAGGGCGCCGTTGACGGGGAGGCCATACGCTGGCCCCTTCGTCCGGCCGAGGTCGGTGACCACGGAGTGGCCCGGTTGCAGGATGGCCAGGGAACCGGTCATGGCCGGGCCTCCAGGAACTGCCCCGCGAAATTTCCGAAGTCCTCCGCAGAAATCCGGTAGAAGCGAAGTTTGTCGCCGGGGACGTAAGGCACCAGAGGTTCGCGTGCTGCGTCCAGGACTGTCAGGGGTGTCTGCCCGATGACGCACCAGCCACCCGGTGCCACTGCGGGCGCGATCACGGCCTGGCGTCCAGCCACGGATACGGCACCGGCGGGAACGGACAGCCGCGGGTCCTTGAGCCTGGGGACGGGCACCGGGAAGTCCGGCCCATCCATCATCGGAGAGCCTGCCGGCGCCCCGAGGCAACGGATGACGTAAGTCTTTGCGGTGTGCCTGGCAATCACGTCCTCAACGTCCAGGCCCTGGTGATCCGCCACGCGGTCCAAGTCGGGCCCATAGTCTCCGCCGTAAACCACGGGCACCTCGAAACGGCGCGGTTCCCGCATGGCGGTGCCGATGAAGTCCAGCTGGCGCATTCCCAGGAGGACGAACGCCCGGACCTGGCGCGCCGACGTGACGTAGGGGTCGAATTCCACCAGGACCGAGTCGTAGGTGGGAACGGCACCATAGATGCCGTCGACGCCGGCGGTGGCCAGCCAACCGGCCAACGAGTGGACGGTAGACCAGTTCGCTTCCGCCTCACCGGACCGTACCACCACGCGCAGGGCAGCGTCACCGGATTCGAAAATATCCAATGCTGTTGGCGTTGTCGTAGTGGTCATTGTCAGGACACCTTTTGCTTTGCGGCGAGCACCTCTGCCAATGGGGCGATGGTGACGCCTGCAGCAATAAGTTCGCTGCGTATCAGGCGGGCCAGTTCGACGGCGTCCGGGTTGTCGCCGTGCAGCAGCACCGTGTCTGCCTGGATGGCGATGTCCCTGCCGGAGGCAGTCTCGATCAATCCTCCACAGACCATCCGCACAGTGCGCTCGACGATGACGGAGGGGTCGTGGATCACAGCGCCGGGCTGGCTGCGCGGCACCAGTGTGCCGTCATCCTGGTAGGCGCGGTCCGCGATGCCGACGATGGCCACCCGGAGGCCGCGCTGCGCAGCAGCGGTGGCGAGTTCACCATCCTGCGCCAGGATGATCAGGGCGGGATCCACCCGCACGGCGGCATCCGCTACGGCTCCGGCGTAGTCGGCCCGCGTTGCCACCAGGTTTCCCAGCCGGCCATGCGGGGCAAGGTGGGAGACGGAACCGCCGTGGTAGGCGGCAAACGCTGACAGGGCTCCCAGCTGGTAGATGACGTCGGTGCGGACTTCGTCAGCTGTGAGGTCCATGGCCCGCCGGCCAAAGCCGCGGAGATCCGGGAAGCTCGGATGGGCGCCGATGCCAACTCCCGTCCTGACACATTCAGCCACCGTGGCGTCCATGATGTCAGGGTCCCCTGCGTGGAAGCCGCAGGCAATGTTGGCGCTGGACACGATCTCCAGCAGGGCTTTGTCGTCACCGATCGAGTAGGCACCAAAACCTTCACCAAGATCCGCTACGAGATCGACTGTGGGCATTACGGGCCTTTCTCTGCCTGGTACTGCGGTATGTAAATGAGTGTGGCATCGGAATTCGAGCCACACAAAGACGAATGCGGTATCTCCCTATAGGAAGCGGTTATGACCTTCACCGGCGCTATTGGCACCAACCTTAAGGAATGTACGCGGCTCGTGTTTCGTAACTGTAAAAATGGTGCGGCCAATAAGCTCTTTCCCTGCTTATGCAAAAAAAATATGCCGCCATCAAAATCAGTGATGGCTGGGCGGGGATAGAATGACTTGGTCATTGGAAAGTCATCTGCAATTAACCTATGCCCGAGACTCGGATCACACAAAGACGTAATGCCTGTCCCGCCATAGCGCCAACGTATGACCCCGCATGCTGTGCCGTCCCGCCGGAAAAGAGGAGCGCTATGGACACCCGGAAGCTGGCGTACTTCGTCAAGATCGTCGACTCAGGAAGCATCACCAAGGCGGCCGCCGCCCTCCACGTGGCCCAGCCCGCGCTGAGCCAGCAGGTGTCCGCCCTTGAAACGGAGCTGAAACAGCGGCTCCTGATCCGGAGCAAGCAGGGGGTGGAGCCTACAGCGGCCGGCCATACCCTGTACCGGCACGCGCAGACCATCCTGCGGCTCGTGGAGCAGGCCAGGATCGATGTGGCAGCGTCAGGAGCGGCGCCTTCGGGCCGCGTCTCCATAGCGATCGCCCCCTACAGCATGGCCTCAAGCCTCACTCCCCGGATCATCAGCGAAGTGGGACGCCGCTACCCGGACATCGTGCTGCATCTGACCGAGATCTACGGCGGTGTGCTCAGCGAGGCCATTAAAAACGGACGGTTGGACATGGCGCTCATCTATGAACCAGGGCCCATCCGCGGGGTGCAGTTCACCACCCTCATCGTCGAGGACCTGTACCTGATTGTGAACTCCCGCCGGGAGCTCCCGGTAGCGTCCACGGCGAACACCATCACGCTGGACGAGGTGGCTGCCGTGGGGCTCTTCCTGCCGGAACAGATCCACACCCTTCGGCAGGTGGTTCAGGCGGGCATCGACAGCAGGGGCTTGAAGCTGAAGCTGGTGGGCGAGGTGGAATCGGTCCCCTCCCTTACCCGGCTGCTTCGCACCGACCTCGGAGCGACCATCCTGCCCAAGTCAGCGGCGGACGCCCTGTTCCATGAGGAGGACTTCCGGGTCCTGAGGATCATCGAGCCTGGACTGCAGTGCAAAATTGCGTTGTGCACGCCCGACCATGAACCTTTGTCGGAAGCCGCGTCCGCCGTCCTGCTGGTACTTAAGGAAATGCTGCAGGAAATGCTCCGGAGTAAATATTCCCCGCTCCCCGCCGCACCGTTCGAGGCATCATAAGCGGGCCTTATCAGGTCACGCCGCTTTAGTCTTATTCATGGAATTGCGTGCGTTCTAGGATAAAAGCCATAAAGGTTTCGCCGAAGGCGATACCGCGGCAATAAATTCCCTGGAGCCCAGCCATGAAGAAGATCACCAGCCTGCAGTACCGGAAGACAGCTGAAAGAAGAATCCAGCTGAAAGCCAGCACCGGTTCACATTGCCCCGCCAACGGTTTTTGGCGTCCCGAGGACGGGGGCGCCACCGAGCCCGTCTTCGTGTTCGAGGGAAGCATGATGCCCCCGGGCAGGCGCGGCACCACCATGTGGTATCTGGAGGACGCGCAGGCGGGACCGCCCGCCTACCTCCTGCCCGGCATGAACTGACCGGCTCATCGGCTCTAAAGCGGCAAGAGGAAAGGCCCGGAGTTCCGAAGGAATCCCGGGCCTCTTGGCTTAACCGTGTCGAATGCTGGGTATTTGCCGTTTTACGTGGTCACAACGACAAGTACCCAGCAATCGGTGGGGATACGTGACTACAGGGCCGGCTCCAGTTCGGCGTCCTCCACCAGCAGGCCCTTCGCCTTCAGCACATCTGTCAGTTTGCACAACTCGATGGTGGTGCCGCCTTCCTTGTACCGGCGGATGAGGTCGTCCTCGGCGTCCACCCGTGCCTGGGACAGGCGGATGACCTCCTCGATCTCATCTTTCCGGACCACCACCACACCGTCGGCGTCACCCAGCAGGACGTCCCCGGGGTAGATAATTTCGTCACCGAAGACCAGGGGATGGTTGATGGGGCCAATGGTTTCCTTGACGGTCCCCTTGATGCAGACGCTGCCGGAGAACACCGGCAGGCCGAGTTCGATCAGGTCCTTGGTGTCGCGGACACCGGAGTCCGTGACCATGCCGGCCAGGCCTTTCGCCTTCATGGCGTTGCCCAGCACATCGCCGAACGTCCCGGCTTCCTCGTACTCGCCCGCTGCTACCAGGACAACGTCACCCTTCTGCGCATAATGGATCGCCACCTGGAGCATGAGGTTGTCCCGGGGTGCACAGACCACGGTGACGGCGGGTCCGCAGAACGTCATGCTGCGCTCGATGGGCTTAATCCTGGAGCTCAGGGCACCTTTGCGGCCCTGCGCTTCATGCACTGTAGCGGAGGAGAACTTGGAAAGGCGCTGAATGGCGTCCTCAGAGGGCCTGTCGAATTTCGTTTTGACGTGGATCATGGGGTGCTCCTGTTGTTGGAAAGAGTAGGCAATTGGATGGTTGGGTCAGGCCAGCGCCGTGACGGCCTTTTCGATGGCGGCAATGGATTCCTCGATCACCGGCAGCCCGGTGGCGTAGGAGATCCGGAAATAAGGGCTCAGCCCGTAGGCCGAACCCTGGATGACGGCAACAGATCCTGCTTCCAGCAGGTACAGCGTGAAGTCCTCGTCGTTGGTGATTTGCCTGCCATCGGGCGTCGTCTTGCCGATGACCCCGGCGCAGTTGACGTAGGCGTAAAAGGCGCCATCCGGCGTCGTGCACTGCAGGCCCTTGACTGCGTTCAGCCCGGTGATAGCCGCATCCCGCCGTTCGCGGTACACGTCCACGCTTTCGCGGACGAATGCCTGGTCTCCGGTGAGTGCCTCGGCGGCAGCGGCCTGGCTGATGGAGGACGGGCAGGAGGACATCTGGGACTGCAGTTTGTTGATGGCAGCCACAATGGGCGCCGGACCACCGGCATAGCCCAGGCGCCAGCCCGTCATGGCATAGGCCTTGGAAACGCCGTTGGTGACCAGCACCCGGTCCTTGAGCCCAGGGGCAACTGCCACCAGGCTGGTGATCGGCTCCTCGCCGAAGTGGATCTCGTCGTAGATCTCATCAGTAAGGACGTAGACGGCCGGATGGTCCTGAAGGACGGCGGCCAGGCCGGCCAATTCCTCGCGGGAGTAGACAGCTCCTGTGGGGTTGGAGGGCGTGTTGAGGATAACCCATTTGGTGCGCTCCGTCAGTGCCCCTGCCAAGGCCGCAGGGGTCAGTTTGAAGCCGGTTTCTCCGCCACAGGAAACGATGACGGGGGTTCCTTCATTGGCGAGCACCATGTCCGGGTAGGAGACCCAGTACGGTGCGGGGATGACCACCTCGTCGCCCTGGTCCAGGGTGGCCATGAATGCGGTGAAAATGACCTGCTTCCCGCCGCCGCCGATGGTGATCTCAGCCGGGGTGTACTGCTGCCCGGTTTTGCGCTGCAGCGTCTGCAGGATGGCCTTTTGCAATTCGGGCGTTCCGGTAACCGACGTGTACTTGGTTTCACCGCGGCCGATGGCTGCGATGGCAGCGTCCTTGATGTGCTGCGGCGTATCGAAATCCGGTTCTCCGACCGTCAGGTCCAGGATGCGGCGGCCCTCGGCCTTGAGCTCCCGCACACGGGCCGCCGCGGCAACGCTGGGTGAGGATTTGATACGGGTTACGCGTGATGCGGGCACGAATTCAGGCATGTTCTCTTCCAGGCTTCCGGTACGGATGAGGGTGGTTGATTCGAGCCTAGGGAACGCGCAGCCCACTTGGATAAGACCTAAAGTGCGTGGACAGATAAGCAGCCCTTATGACAGGAGCAGCCAGAACTTCCGCGTATTGCTCCACGCACTTTCGGTATTGCCTGCCGGGCTTGCCTGCCGCGTAACCTGCAGGGTGGACAGCGGACCCAAAGCCGGATCAGCGCCGGCCCCGGCCTCGGTCCTCTCAGGCCCTGCGGGGCGAACAATGGCTAAGTCCCCTACCCACGGGGCGCCGCGCTGACATTGAAACACCACGGAGATAAGGAGCAGAGTTGCCGGGTAGAGAGATTCAGGAACGGATGCTTCCCCGTACAACCGGCACCGGGACGGGCGGAACCTCGGCGGCCGCCTACCGGTACCGGGGCGGGCCGAAAGCGGACCCCGCCACTGCCCGCGCGGAACAAGCCCTGGCCATGCTGGCCCAACTGCGGACGACCATCGCGCTCCGCTCCAGCAGGGTGCGTGCCCTCACCGCCGAGCTGGGTGACTGCGTTGCCCAGGCCCTGTGCGACGGCGTGAAGGTCGCCGCCGTCGCAAAGGCCGCCGGCCTGCCAGCCGCCAGTATCCGCTCTGCCGCGCTGGCACGCGGCGAGCTGTACCCGACGGGCCAAACCTGGAACGGGCATCTTGACCTCATTGCAGGATTATCTGCGGAGTTGGCGGCGGCCGGAGGCGCCCGGAATGCCGCGGAAGAAGAACGCACGCAGGTACTGGCCATGGCTAGGAAGTCCCGACTCCTTGATGACTACCAACTTGCCGGCGCAAGCGGACTGAAGTCCGACGAGATCCGCAAGATGACCAGGGGCGTGGGTTTGCGTGTGGCCTAGCCCGGATGATCCGTCCCGGCGGATATGATCCGCGGCCCGCCGTCTTTCACCCCGTTGTCCCTTGCGGAGGCCGGCGTAGACGAGTCCGGCTTAGCTTCACGCCCCCGCTCTGGCGGCGACCGGCAAGCAAGCGTAGCGTCTTTTCGAAGAGGCCGCCGCAAGCATGATGTCTGCCTGCACGGCGCTTCGGTAAGGCGCGGAGGAGGCCGGAATGGCTGGGTGGAATGCCGATACGGCGGCCGGTCCACTAGGGGCTGGCTCTGTGACGTTGGTCGAGGGCTCATCCTTCTGTATTTCGTCATCCAACGGGGATATTCAAGCCGATCGTCCGCATGGCCTCTTCGTGGCCGACGTCAGGATCCTGTCAATCTGGCGCCTGACAGTGGATGGACAGGCGCTTGAACCACTCACAGCGGAGACCAAGGAGCCGTTCCGTGCCGCCTTTGTTGCAAGGATCCCCCGGTCCGACGGTTACGCGGACAGCCCACTTATTGTGGAACGGCTGCGGGAAGTGGGGGCCGGCCTTCAGGAGCAGATCACCGTCCACAACTACTCGCAGGAGCCTGCTGAGTGCCTCATCGTCCTGGAAACAGGGGGCGACTTCGCGGACCTCTTCGAGGTGAAGGAGGCACGGATCCGGCGACGGTGGGCGGAAACACGAGAAGCCGACGACGGAATGCTCACCATTCGTGGCAGCTGGCAGGACGTCCGCAAGGGCACGGCTATCCACGCTCCTGGTGCCGACATTTCCGGTAACACCGTCCAATATCGGGTGTCCGTACCCGCTCATGGGCAGTGGAGCACAGTCCTGACCGTTCTGCCCACCAACGATGGAGTCCACGCACCGGCTTTCACCCATTCCGAGGGGGATAGCCTGTCCCCGCGGGACCGTCGCCGCCGGGAGTGGGTGGCGAAAATCCCCGTACTGCAGGTGGCCAACCGGTCCGTAGAACGGACCCTGCGCCGCAGTTACGACGACCTCGGTGCTCTTCGAATCGAGGACCCACACCATCCGGAGCGCGTTGTCGTCGCCGCCGGTGCACCCTGGTTCATGACCCTGTTCGGAAGGGATTCCTTGTGGGCCTCGGTGATGGCGATGCCGGTAGACCCGTCGCTCGCCTTGGGCACACTCCAGACCCTGGCGGACCGCCAAGGCAACGTGGTGGACCCCATGACGGAAGAGGAACCCGGCAAGATCCTCCACGAGGTCCGGCTTGATGTCTCCAGCGGCCTGTCCCTGGGCGGCAAGTCGAACTACTACGGAAGCGTGGACGCCACGCCCCTGTTCCTGATGGTGCTCGGAGCCGTCAGCCGTTGGGGATTCGCCGCGGACACCATCAAGGCCCTGCTGCCCCACGCCGACCGCGCACTCGACTGGATCGTGAACTACGGCGACAAGGACGGTGACGGCTTCGTTGAGTACCAGCGGCTGAACGACCAGGGGCTGCTCAACCAGGGCTGGAAAGACTCCTGGGACGGCATCAACTCTGCCGACGGCACCCTGGCCGAGCCGCCAATCGCGCTCTGCGAGGTCCAGGCCTACGTATACGTCGCTTACCTGTCACGGGCATGGCTGGCCTACGACGCCGGTGACATGGCCTTGGGCGACGACCTTACCGGTCGCGCTGCCCGGCTGAAGAAGCAGTTCAACGAGCAATTCTGGATCCCGGAGCGCGGATACTACGCCATCGCGCTCGACGGCAGGAAACGGCAGGTGGATGCCTGTGCCTCGAACATGGGGCACTGCCTGCTTCAAGGTCTGATCGACGAAGACAAAGCCCCGCAAGTCGCCGCGCACCTGATGTCACCGGAAATGTTTAGCGGCTGGGGCGTACGCACCCTGGCCAGCAACATGGGCGCCTACAACCCTGCCAGCTACCACAACGGGTCCGTCTGGCCCCACGACAACGCCATCATCACGGCCGGGCTCCTCCGGTACGGCTTCGTCGCCGAAGCGCAAAGAATCGCCACCGGGATGATGGACGCGGCAGAGTTCTCCGACGGCCGACTCCCGGAACTGTTCTGCGGCTTCAGCCGTGACCACCTCGCCACTCCCGTTCCGTACCCCACCGCCTGCTCGCCCCAGGCGTGGGCAGCCACCGCGCCCATCCAGATCGTGTCCAGCCTTATGCGCTACGACCCGGTCGTGTCTGCTGGCGGCGTGTGGCTCGATCCCGTCCTCCCCCAGTCCTTCGGGGACCTGCACATCTCCAACGCCCCGCTTGGCAGCGGCCGCATCACCATCGACATCGTCGGCTCCGTCCCGTCCATCCAAGGACTACCCCCGGAGATGGCCCTTCACCGGGGACACCGACCGTGGATGTCGGAACTGGTTGAGGAAGCGGTGCGGCGTCGTGGAAGTAGTCGCCCCAGATCAAACCCTCTTCGTTAGGGAACCACGTCGAGCTTCGTGGTGTCCAAGACCTCCTGTTCTTCGCCTCCATGCCATAACGAATCGCTATGTAGGTACATAAAAGCGGACTTTGTGTGACCCACACCGCAAACGTTAACTTGATGTCTGGGGCCGGTCCGCAAAGCCGTAAAGACGACTTGCGAGAGAGCTCACAGCAGGACCAACCGGATATTCCACTCGAAATCTCTTTCCCAGAGCCCAGGTGTAGCGGCAGCCGGTGTTCACCCAATCACCAACGGAGACGAAATGACTGAAACCTTACTTCCGAAGAAGACCCCGGTCAGGGCCGCAGTGGCGGCCTGGATCGGCACGACGCTGGAGTACTACGACTTCGCCGTGTACGGCACCTCGTCCGCGTTGATCCTGAACGTCCTCTTCTTCTCGCCCGAGCTCCCCCAGGGCATCAGCGTGCTGCTCGCAATGATCACCTTTGCGGTCGGCTACGCGGTACGTCCGCTCGGCTCTCTCATCCTGGGGCCGCTGGGTGATCGCCGCGGCCGCAAGTTCGTCATGATGATCACACTGTTCGGCATCGGCGGCTGTACCTTCCTGATCGGGTGCCTGCCCACGTACGCCCAAATCGGTCCTCTTGCTCCGATCCTGCTCGTGCTGATCCGCGTCATCCAAGGACTGTGCCTTTCCGGCGAGCAGCCCAGTGCCATCACTATGAGCCTGGAGCATGCTTCCGAGGGCCGACGCGGGTTCCTCGCGAGCTTCACCACGTTGGGATCCTCCTCCGGGACGCTGCTCACACTGCTGGTCTTCATCCCGATCGCAGCTATGCCTTCGGAGCAGTTGCTGACCTGGGGTTGGCGGCTTCCGTTCTGGGCCTCCGCCGTCGTAGTCGTCGCTGCATACCTGATCCGCCGCCACATCCAGGAGCCGCCCGAGTTCGTAAAGCTCCAGGCCGCCAAGGTGAACGTCGCCCCCCTCAGGCACCTTCTGCGCTTCCACTGGCGCGCGGTGCTGCGGATCGTATTCTGTGCGCTCATTGCGGGCACGAGCTACATGATGCAAACCTTCTCGGTCGCATTCGGGACCGCCGGATACAAACTGGACAAGCCGACCATGCTCCTGACGACCACCGTCTCGGCAGTGATCGCCCTCGGAATCACCCCCCTGGCAGGATTCCTTGTGGACAAGATCGGCCGTAAAACGATGTTCCTCATCGCAACAGGCGGCGTAGGCATCACCATGGTGCCCTACCTGTGGTCAATCACGACCGGCAACTGGTCGCTGATCTTCCTGTTTGGCATCATCAACTACTCCCTCTTCTACTCAATGGTTAACGCGTCCTGGCCCTCGTTCTTCGCAGAGATGTTCCCCGGCCGGCTGCGCGTCTCCGGACTCGCCCTTGGCACCCAGATCGGCTTCGCCATCTCGGGCGTCATCGGCCCCGTTCTCTCCACGGCACTCGCTGGCCCCGACCTGAAAGATTGGGTTGGGCCGTCCATGGTCGCGCTCGGATTCATGGTCCTGGCAGGAATCTCAGCCCTCACCGCCAAGGAGACTAAGAAATACACGCTCAAGGAGCTGGACGAGGTGCAGCAGAGCGAGCGAGAAACGGCCGCCCTCGCTGCCGCAACCGTATCGCCCAGCAGGACCGCGCCCCGCCTCACTGCCTAGCCCGGCACCTTGAAGTGACGAGCCAAGAGCGCATTGAGAAATGTCACACCCCGCATTGAACTGGTCCCCGAAAGTTGGACTGGCCAAATAGGAGCCTAAGCCGCAAGGGCCTGAGTACGGTATTGAACCGTCCTCAGGCCCTTGAGTTTTGCCGAGATTCTTTTGGTTTTACCAGTGGTGCACTGGCGCTGCCAGTGACTTGGTAATCAGAAATCGCAGTACGGCGGCCTATTCGTTGTCTCGGAACGGTACTCCCGGCCCTTGTCGCCCTGAGAGCAGGGCCCTCGGATTATGACGAAAAGCTTTGCAGAACGTCGATTAGCTGACTTTCACGGCCCAGGCTGCGTGGCTGGCGCGCACAGGCCAAAAGCCCAACGTGTGGTTAAGAGCAGGGACCACTGAATCAGTTTGGGAACCTGGAGCTTGGTGCGAGACCCGCGCGCAATTCATGACAGGATCCGGACCCGCGTCCCCTTGATTTCCACTTCGGTGAGCTTGACGCGTTCGTCCGGGGTGTTGTTTGGCCAGTGGAAGACCAGGTAGTCCTGTCCTTTGGAGGTGCGGAGGATCATGCCGTGGCCGCCGTTGCTGGACCACAGGGGCCGGTCGTGCTGAATCCAGGGGCCCGTGATGGTTCCACTTTCTGATTCGGCGATGCCCATCGCGTATCCTTCCTCGCCGTGGCTCGACCACAGCATCAGCAGTGACTCCTCGGGCGATCGGAGAAGAAATGGACCGTCGGTGAACATGGGGTCCTTGGCAAGGTTCAGGCCCTCCGGTGGTTCGATCCCATTCGGGAACTGCAGTGGCCTGCTCCAAGCTGCCGATGAAGCTGGGAACAGCAGGATTGGCTCACCGATGCCAGCTTTCAGGTCCTGTGTCAGGCGGAGCGCGCACATCTCGCCGTCGGAGATCCCTGGTTTGTCGGCTGTCCCCTCCGCGCCGCGGCTGTAAACCAGCCACGGGGCAGAGTCCTCCGCAATGAAGAGTGTTCCGTCGAGGCTTGGCTCAGATGCCGGCGTCACGGGCCCATCGCTCCACGGTTCGTAGGGGCCTGTGGGGTGGTCCGCGACCAGGACTGCGACTCCGCGGGGGCGCGAGCCGGTGGAGGTGGCGAATGTGGCAAGCATGAAGAACCGCCCGTTAACGCAGTGGACTTCCGGCGCCCAGTACTGGGTGTCCGCCCAGAAGCCTTGCGGAGGGCGGAACGCGGCGATGGGGCCGTTCCAGCGCTCGAGATCGTCGCTAATGTAGCAGTCGAAACCGGTCGCGGGGCCACCCCAAACGTTCTCGTCGGTGGTCCCGAAAAGGACGAAATCACCTGGAAACGGCTCCAGGATGAACGGATCACGCATCCGAATGTCCTCAAGGCGGAGTTGTTCAACGGGCATATGCGTTCCCTTCGTCGGCTTGGCGGCTCACCGCGTCGGTGCCCGGCCTGGTCCGTGCGCCGACACCAGTCTTACCGTCGTCGGCAACCCTTTGGAGAACCACTTTCGCCCAATGGAAACTTTCGTCAGCGGAGCCGGCCAAGGGAAGGCGCGTCGTCAGACCATGCGCAACTCCCCAGTCGCGGCCCCTCCCCATGGTTTACGAGCCAGAGTTTAGGTGCTTCCAAGCACCAAATTCCTCCTAAGCGTGAACGTTGCAGCCACTACTCCCGTCTCATGAATACCCGCGCTTGCCAGCTGAATTTGGCCGGGGGAAGGCTCGGACAAGGACGCGCCCAGGCTTTTCTCTCACTTGCCAGCGGGTGTCAGCGTTATCCCCGCGCAGTGCCGACGTTTTACCCTCAGTCGCCGGCGCCTGCCATGCGCCATCACCCTTGGGAAGGGGTGGTGCCTCAGGGGTAGCCCACGGCGGCCATCCGGAGCCATGATGGCACTATGACTGATCCCCAACGGAAGCTGTCCGCCGCCGAGCTCGCAGAGGCCGGGCTCACTGGCTGGCGCGTGACCGGCGAGGCCCTCGCCGCCACCTTCCGGACCCGGAAGTTCTCCACCGGCCTGGAGCTCGTGAACCGCATCGGCGCCTCCGCCCAGGAGGCCAACCACCACCCCGACCTCACGCTCACCTATCCCGAGGTCGGCGTCACGCTCTCGAGCCACGATGTCGGCGGGATCACCAGCCGCGACATCGACCTGGCCCGCACCATCAGCGGCCACGCCGCAGACCTCGGGGTCGCTGCCGCGGAGTGAGTCCGCGCCGTCGGGCACGGGGCGAACGGCTCCTCAAGGCGCTAAGCGGAACCTAACCCGTCAGAGGGACGCCACCACAAGCCATGTCAACACGTAAGCAGAAAACCCTCTGACGAGGGGATATGCCGTGCCCGAGGTGGGACTCGAACTACATTCGAAGGCCTGCCAATACTGGGATCTCCCGAAAACATCAGCAGTTCGACCCGATCCGACCGATCTACTCCCCGTTCCAAAGCCAAAGGTGTTGACACTGTCAACACCTTTTTGTTTCCTATCCCAACAGCAGCCCGGAGTCATTTTTCGAGGACATTGGGGCCTCCCGGCAGAAAGCCTCCGTGGACTGACTACGAATCCGCAGCCTTTTCCGGCTTGAACAGGCAGAAACATCGCTGATTTTGATTATCAGTGCGATGAGAAGCTTCAGTGCTGTGAGGTCGGTGCGGAAATGTTCAGCTTCACTGGCTGAAGGCGGCTGCGAGCCATGCAAGTACTTGTTTCGAAGCTCCGGCCCGTTACTAAACTCAGTCTTGTTCAACAAGAAGTTGAAGTAGCTGGCCTCCGACTCCGTTAGTAACGAAGACTTTCGCGACACCCACCCCCGAGCTTCGAGCGTATCCACGTACTCACGGCCCCTCGGTGGAAGACAATGTTCGGCGGCGCCCTGTGTGTCGAAGAATTTGTGGAGCACCCCCAACTACTGCCACTCTACAAATTGAACTCGAGTGCCCCCAGCAGCTGATGAAGAACATCTTCCTCTATCCTGAGCAGAACGCGGTTCGGAAGGGCCTGGAAGCGGGGCTTGCCCACGAGCTCAGCTATACCCTGTCCCCCCAAGCGCGCCAAAGCCCTACCTCAACTACGCGCAGTTCGCGCCACAACTCTACGGTGTCTGCGCGGCATCCTGGACTAGGTCGAGCACGTACCCTCGGTGATGACGGAAGAAGAGTCGGCTGAGCTGATGGGCGTGCTGCCGCTGCCGGACCTGGTTCGACGGGCGCCACATGGCGGCATCGATCTTTCCGAGAACGCCAACCCGAAGGCGTGAGACTTGGTTAACGGAGCGAAGAACGTGTGGGTGCCTCAGCAGATCGCCGGGATGGGCGGGTGGAAGGACACGGTGGCCACCATCGGCATCACTGACCAGGGGTCGGACCATCAGGCAGAGCCTGATGCTTACCTTGATGATCCGAACAACTGCTCCGGGTGGCCACAATCCGTGATTCACCGCTACACCCACGAGGGCCTGCTCCTGGACGACTGAGCAATGCACAAAAGACCCCTGCGATCCAAGCGGACTGGCAGGGGTCTTTTCGTTGCAGCGCTACATCACATGCCAGCGATGCCCTGCTGCACGACCGAATTGACAGCGCTCATACCAACTTGAACGCCACCAGTTCCGGCAAGTTCGACGAGCTTGTAGGCCAGCTCCTTAATCCGGCTTGGTTGCGCAGACGCGGACTGAATTTCTTGCTGTATTTCGTCAGCCACTGCTTCGGCTTCTGCGACAGTTTCAGATGAGACACGCACGAGGTCGGACGCGATCAACGGGATTACCGTCTTCAGCATCTCGGAAACCTGGTCAACCTGCCCCTGCGTTAGATTATTCGACTGGGTGACATTTGAACTATTGTGTGACCAGTTGAAGGCCCCGGAGTTATGGATAGTGATATGTCCCCTGCCACTATCTCCAGCAGGTGTGCCGTTATCCACGATCGATATCCCCTTATTTGTTATCGTCGGCCTCGCCAGGTCGCCACTAAAAGTAAGGATGCCTTCAATGTGCTTCTCATCCAGCAGCCACTCAGCTGCGCGGTCCAGCTCGGCTTCGGTGTACGGATCTCCAAAGTGTTGGTTGGCGGGGCTGGTGAGGAAGTCGGTGATACCGGAGGCCTCTTCTCCACGAACATAAAGATCGTAGAGCCAGCTGCGAACGTCTTCGCGGATCTGCCGTGTACGACGTCTTGGATCTGAACGCAGTGCTTTGAACTCTTCGGCCACGTCTACGCCCGCTTGGTTCAGCGTGACCGTCTGGATGCCGGCTAGTGAAGGTTCGAACCACAACCACCCACGCGTCTGGAGCTCTTGGAGATCGCCGGTCACGCTCTGTCGAGGAAGACCGCGGGACACGGCATCTTCATAGAGCTCCCCAACCCCGACCTGGCGATTGCCATCAAGGTGCTCGAAGTCGACGAGCGTTGCGATGAGCTGCAAGTGCCGCAGTCCAGTCTCGGACTGAATGAGTGATTCAACTTCTGACAATGTGTCCCCCTGGAGTCTGCGAACTAAGTGCTCCCCACTCTAGCTATGAGGTGTGACAATTCCCGCCCGTAGCGCCTGTCTGCGCTAGGTTTATCCCGTGACTGTAGAAAATGAATCCAGAGACCCAGCCCCTGTGAAGCCCATGCCCGCCAGCATCATCGGCGCGTGGTTCAGAGATCCGCTCTTCTGGCAAGGCGTGACTGCTAGCACCTTGTCCACAGCGATAGTTGCTGCCGGTGCCGTAGTCGCCGCACTCCTCACTGGTCTCGTCGATCTAAAGGCTGCCATCGTGACGCTGCTCAGCATCGTGGCAGTCATCTCCGTCGCTGCAATCTTGATCTGGCTCATTCCTGCCGCCAGGAGTGGTCTGGATAAGTTCAAGTCCAAGGTGCTCAACGAGAACGCACATGTGTCCATCTTTGGCGCTGGCATATCGGCCTTCGTGTCAATTCTGGGGCTGATCATTACGCACTTCCTGGGCGGGTCGTGATGATCTAGCCCCACGCCACGCATTCAAACGTACGTTCTAAGATGGTCTGGTCATCAAGGGGGGGGACCCGAGGATGTAGAGCGGATGATGGCCCGGACGGATGCCGGAGCGACCCCACCATCGACAATACTGGTCCGATCAGGGACTCCCCAAGTACGGTCGGCCGCTGGTCTACGTGAGTGGCATCTACGGCAAAGCTGTTGCCTGGACGCACACCTACGGCGTGATCGAGTGGCTGGACGTTTCTTCCGGCAGGTACCACATCGGCTGGGCCCACTCTTCCAGCATCAAGCGAGTGACCAAGGAGGAGTGGAAAGGGCCGAGCGGACTCTAAGCCGCGGGCCTAGTTGTACTCAGTCAGTAGGTTCGTTGCACCTGCTGATGGGTGGTTTGCCTCCGAGGCTGCCGTGTGGCCGGTGGTTGTTGTAGAAGTTTAGCCATGGCTGCAGAGCGTCGGTGCGGGCCTGGTTTGAGGTGAAGGGTTGCCGGTAGGCCCAGCCTTCTTGGAGGGTGCGGTTGAAGCGTTCTGCTTTGCCGTTCTGCCAGGGGTGGCGGGGTTTGATCAGGATGTGTTTGGCACCAAGTGCGGCCAGGGCGTTCTGGAAGTCGCGGGAGAGCCGGTAGGCGAACGCGTTGTCAGTCATGACCCGCTTCACGGGTGCGCCGTTGGCTGCCATGGCGGCTGCCGCCCGGGTGAGGAACCCCGCGCAGGTCGGGCCTTTCTCGTCGGGCAGGACCTCGGCGTAAGCGAAGCGGGAATGATCATCGACAGCCACGTGGACGTAATCAAAACCGACCTTTGTGTGGCCGGTTGAATGGTTGCGGGCGGATTGCTTCGGGTCTGCCCGCCAGCCCCCGCCGTCCGGGATCCTGCCGAGCTTCTTGACGTCGATGTGGATCATGTCGCCGGGAGCGTCGCGTTCGTAGCGGCGGTCGGTCGCCCGTGAAGCCCGAATCCGCGCCCCGGTCACCGGGTCCAGGTCCCACAACCTGGGCATCCCGGCCGAGGCCAGAATGCGGGAGACCGTCCGGGCGCTCGTCCCGCAACGCAGGGCCAGGTCCGCTGGGCCCTCGCGGTGCTCGATGCGCTGGGTAAGAACATTTGCAACGACTTCCGCGGAGGTCGCGTGCGGGCACGACCTCGGACGCGAGCTGCGGTCCTGCAAACCAGCCCAGCCGTGGGTCCGGTATCTGCTGATCCAGCGGTGGGCGCAGGTCCTGGAGATGCCCAATTCCTTGGCCACGTGGGCGACGGGACGGCCGGCGAGGACGCGTTCGATGATAATCCGCCTACCGTTCGGAGTCAGGTGGGCATTACGGTGGGACATGAAGACCTCTTAGTCGTTGGCTGTGTGTGGTAACCACCAACCTAAGAGGTCTTCACCCATTCACGATGTAACCAACGTCCTGACTCAGTACACCTAGTGCGCTGCCCTGTAGGCTCATGACATGACGATCGCTGGCTCTTTCGATGACGAGTACTTCCGCAACAGCCCAGCCATGCGGGCTATCCAAGAGATGGTTCGCCAGAGCACCGCGCCGGCCGTGGAGGTGATCAGGCAGGCTCACGCGGCCAGCGTCGCAAAGATCAACGAGTCGTTAAAACCCAACATTGCTGCCATCAGTGCGGAGGCAACTAGGTCAATCAGCCAAGCCGTGCTCCCTGCCATTCAAATGACCACGTTCGACCTCACCCTCAAGACACTTCGGCAAATTCAGTTGGGCGACGACATAGCTCAGGATGTTGTTTCTTCAATCGATTACAACGGCATGGCTCAAACCGTAGCCGCTGAAGTTGAAGAGACAGAGTCACCGGAAGATGTTGGCGACATCCAGCCGGAAGTCCTTGCTGAGCAAGAACTCGACCAAATGACGGCTGATTTTTTTTAGCACATCCAGACCTAGCAACGAAGTTTTATAACGACCCTGGCATTTCCGCCCTAAACCCTGGCCAGAAGAAGATGCTTGCATGGCAGTGGGCAATCATCGTCCTTTTTGGAGTTGCCCTGTTCGTCGGGTGGGCGAAGGTAGACGGAAACGTCGATTTCGTCAAAGACGTGGTGACTGACTCCACGATTGTTGCTATTGCTTATAACAGCGCCAAGAAAGCCCTCAACGCTGACGAGGAAGAAGGCGAAGAAGACGAGGACGAAGAAAAGGGGGCCTAGTCGCTCCCTGTGGCTATTCTAGGCACCAGCTGAGGTGTCGTGTCGAATCAGCTCAACAAGATGGAGCAGTGCCGCTACTAGAACTCATCGTCTTGTATTCACGAGGCGCATGGTGAGCTGATACAGCTCCCACATGAGCCAGAAGATGATGGGGAGGACTTGTAGCTTGGGAAAGCTCATGACCTCGCACCTACTTTGTTCCGCCTCCATTCCTTGATCAGCTCAAACAGTGATCAAATGGCCCACATAAAAGGACCACACTAGGAGGCTCCAAAGGGGACAATGTGAGACCATGCTACAACGTGCTTCAGGCGGCTGAAATAGTCTTGCAGGTCATTCCGACTCGAAAAGCCTAATAAAAGTCATGAATTGTTTTCGGACCGCGATAACCATTCCCGGGGTAATCTAGGTTCAACTCGCGGCAATAGACCGCGGCCAAAGGATCCGTATGCCGATAATAGTTCAAAATATTCCTTAGAGAAGTGTCCCCCAACTCCGGAGCGGCGTTGATCTTGTCACCCGCTTCGATGAGGTAATAAATCGCCCTTCGAGCTACGCCGGGACGCGGCTGGTTAGCCACTGCCCACTTAGCCCAGCCCTTATACGTATAGTTTCGGAAAGCCTGTCTGACTCGTTCCTCAACTTCCTGAACATATCCCGCCACCATCGCTTTGGGTCCCTCTTTGATACCAGTGAACTCAGATAGTAAATTCCGTGCATGGCTACCCGTCGGCAATATTCCGCCCCCGGAATCCATAAGGAACAATGCAACACCTGACTGTTCGGCTTCCACTTTAGCCGCCGCTGTATATCCTGAGGTTGAATAAAAGATATGGTTTGCTACCTCGGCACGAGTGCCACGCAACTGCTGAATCAGCGGCGCACTCACAGAAACGCCTTGCATTTTAACCTGAGCCACCGCGTCTGGATGGATAATGTCTATCCCATTATCACGGGACCCTCCTGTTAGGCGTGCAACAGTGAAGCCAATGGCTTTCATGTGTTCCAGCGCGACATGTTCCGCTGCTCTCCAGTCCGTCACGAATGATCGTTCTCCCATCAAAATGGATTCCGGAGCTGCTACCGAATAGCCGCCACCATCGATGACGGGCGGTGCGGGAACGTCCCCGTATTCCGGAAGGCGAAGAATTTCGGTACCTGCGCCGCATTTGATCCTCTGTCGAACTTCAGAATCAATGTCGTCGAGGAAGACCTTCACCCAACCACTACTAAAAGACGTCTCCCAGGCGGTCCTCCTGGTTCCTGGCTTATTTGTCCACGTCGAGAAACCTCCTTCGCCAGGTCCCTCGAGAACGTCTGCTTCCGGACGATCGGGACGGGCGCCGATCCAGCATCGGAGAGTCCTCGCAAGTAGTCGCCGGGAGCGCCGTTTAACACCCTCGGTCACGGACGGGCTCCAGACAGTCCCTAGGCCCCCGTCAGCAAAAACCTCCACGTGGTCGCCAGTTGGGATTGCTGAAAGAATCTGCTGCGCTTCCTCCTCTGTAACCTGAAGGGGATCGAACGTATTTAGATACTCGCTCCAAGCCCAAGTAGTTCGGGGGTCCGTAGCCAATGCTTCACACATTCATTCATAATATTTTGCACCCACGAACCACAAAAGTCGTTGAAGCACAATTTTCGCTCAAGGATGCCTAGGACTATGCAAGCTGCCATTATGTATCAGTCATTGCCACGCCCGGGCAACGACTTACCCGATTTAGAATTCAAGGCTGTGCCACCCATTTGCATAACGGCTGCTTCCACATGCAGACCCGAGAAAATTTGCCTCGCGTTATCGTAGGAACGCATGAAGGATGGTACCGACCGAGTCGGTGCGATGTGGAGCGTCACCGCGTGCCGCACTCGGACTACCGCGCACCGGAGAGCATTCACAAGCCAGACGCCAGGATAGTTCCCGAACTCCTATGCAGCAGCACGGGAAACAGATATCAGAAGGGACGGATAGAAGCGTGACCGATTCGCGGGGTAGCGCGAAACGGCTCGTGGGGGCGGGACGGGCAGGGTGTCGTCGAAGCTAACCCGGATGATGGTTTCTATGGCCAGGATGTGCGCGGTCGGGGCGGCGCCCCTCCTCGTCAGCTCTCCGGGACCCACACGTACAGAGGGCGATAGCTCGGCATTCCCCGGGGATGGACGAATTTCCGCCATCCAAGTGAGTCCCAGAATCCGTCAGCTTCTTCCGAGTAAGCCAGGAGTCCCACGCTGGGGTAACGATCGACGACACACTGGACCGCGCGGGTGCCGATCCCGAGCCCTTGCCGTTGGCAGCGAGCGGCGACCTCGAGGAACGACAACTCCACGTACTTTGACGCAAGCCTGGGGACACCATAGTCGGATCCCGGGAGCTTATCTAACAGGATCTGCGCGCGTGCAACCTCAACACCAGTGATCCGGAATGACAAGAACTCGATACCACCGGTGCTGCCATAGGAGTACGGGATGTCACTCCACCAGCCCTCCGTGAAGTCCGGGCTGCTCTCAAATGGCGAGTTGTAGACGCTCCGGAAGACGTGCTCCGGATGGACCTCGATGCAATCGAGCGGACCTTGCAGCGCCAATGCTCCTCCTCAAGAAGTGGATGTGTGCCCACCACGGGCACCCATCCATTGTCTCGCGGCCATTGGCTAGAAGGTGCCGCCGAACTCCTCGAACAGGGCGGCGATGTCTTCCCCGTCAGAGAAGGTGGCGATGCGATCCTCCACGAGGGTCCAGCCGCGGCCCGTGAAGTCCAGGCCCCTCAGGTTCCCGTACTTGTTGCAGATGACCGCGGAGACCCCGGCGGAATGCGCCCCGAGTGCTAGCTGGCGAACTGATTCAGCGAACTTTACCGCCGCCGGATGGTGGACCTCTCGCCTTTTCGCGGGAGCCGATCCAGGCGGTCTACGAGCAGCTCGGAACTGAAGCCAAAGTAGCTGCCCGTCCCGTCCGGGAACGCCGGCCTGTCAACCGTTGGCACCTCTTGGCTGCACTGGCCCTTACCGCGATCAATGCACAGATGCAGAGCTCCACGGGCGTCCGCCCGGAACGGCACGGCAAGACGGCGGTGAACAACAAAGGTCCTCCAGCGCGTACCTCCGTAGGCAATCGGGTTATCTCCCGAAATGACCCCGCAGTGGGGGCAGCAATAGGCCAGGTAGGTCTTCTCCGCTGTCTTGCTCTTGCGGGTGATCAGCTTCGCTGCGGGGGGAAGATCCACCTGCTCGTGCTCAAGCCACGGCAGGACCTGGTCGGCGATGATGCGTTCAATCCGGTCCTGCAGGAACATCCGGGATGCGAGGTGGTACACCCCTTCGATTGTTCCTTCCAGGCCGCAGCGCGTCTTGACCTGCAGGTCTTCAAGGCGCCAGAGCGTGAACCATTTCCCGCAGGCCTCCCGCCAGCACTTCGTCATGGCAACGTCCATGGAATACGCCTGGACGTAGGGTTCACTGTGGACGCGGTAGTCCCCTCGGAGGATGTGCACGACCGCGTCCTCGAAGGGCAACTCGGTCCTGCTGTAACGGTCCAGCGTCGTACGCATGGGAATGTGCCATGCGCCAGGAGCTCCCCCGATGGTGTGAGAGGGGACGGTCCCTGCGTCGTCAGAGTTCTTCGGCGCCACAAACCAGATGCATTCCACCCCGTCCGCCTCGTAGCGTTCCTGGCGGCGAACGAAGTCCTCGCTGCCTTGGCGCGACCATTGCACCTCCAACGCGATCCGGCGCTCCCCCTTGGTGACCATGACGTCGGCGATCCAGTCGCGCTGCGGCGATGGCACCTCAAGTTCAGCCTCCCAGCCGGCGGCCTTCGCAGCCTTGACGAGAAGGGATTTCAGTTCGAGATGCTCGGCAGTTTCCCCGCCCTCGTGCATGTCGCAGTCTGCACCCTTCTTGTGGGCGAAGAACTTCAGGCCCCGAGAGGAGACTCTGGCCGATCCCGGCTGGCCGCACGACATCAGCAGGGGCTCGCCAGCGCGGTAGCGCTTCTTGAGGGACTCCCACTCGTCCTGGGTCAGGTCGATGGATACGACACGCTCTCCGGCTAGTGTAGCGACCAAAGGCATGTGCCCCTCCGTCCTCCCATGCTGATTCACCCATGGAAACACACAGCGGGGCTGAGTCGTTAGAACTTCAAGATAGTGGCGCCATGATGACGCCATGGGTGATGAGGCAGCCGACGGCGCCCACAACGAAGAGGAAGTTCATCCAAGCCGCAATCGGCATCCCCGTTGGGGGGCCAGTTCGCCCCAACACCCAACCGCGAGAGTCAAAAAGATTCGGGGCAGTCCGCTGAGATGCGGGAGTTGAAGAAGCGAAACCGGTCGTTGAAGCAGGATATTGGGATGCCGCACGAGTCATGTCCTCACCGAAGCGTCAGACGTCGATCACCCACCCTTCAGCGTCACGAGCCTTGCAAGGGAACGAACACCATTGGTGAACTGGTCGAACTTCAGCTTGATGTGACCGTTGTGCAGGCCGCCCGTGCTTCGAACGAGTTCATTCGCCTTGAGCTCGAGCAATTCATCAGGCACAAAGCGCGGAGAAGTTCGACTCACCCAGGGCCAACGATCTGCCTCTTCGCCTCTTTCGGCACGGTAATCATCGGGAAGGAGTAACGGCTCTGATGTCACTTCCACGACGGCATAGCAGTCCCGGGTCTGGACGCAGATGATGACCAGATCTCTTGGTCTGATGCTTGGGCGGCCCTTGGCAGGGCTTCCGACTTACCACGCGTTGTGCCATTGGTCCTGAGCTGGTTCTCCGTACTCGGATTTCAGCGACAAAGTTCGGGCTTCATCACGGGCATCAACCAGCAACTGCTCCACGAGGGCCAGAGCCGAGCCCGTGTCCAATTTGCCAGTGGTAGGTAGCTCTGCATGGGTGAGCTGACGAGCTCGCGAAAGAAGCTTTTCTAGAACGAGTTCCTACTGGCGGAATGGGATCTCGCTGTATGAGACTCTGACGTCGTGCAAGCCGTGGAAGTTGAGCAGCTGTTTCAGGCTGTCGGCGGCCTGAGAACTATATGGTGTTGGACCTATACGAATTTCGCGTATTGGTAGGCGCCCCGGTCCCATGGCAAAGCGCTCCTCATACACATCATCATTGACGCCGCCCAGACCGGTGAGTTTCACGTAGGGCACTAACCCGAAGGCGCCGGGACGGTGGAAAACAAACTTCCAGTCTGGGTTGAGCCACACGATGATTCGCTCTTCACGTTCATCGCGAAAGCCTTCATTCTTGATGAGATCAAGAGACTCATTTATGAGGTAGGGATAGAGCCAGAACGAGGGACGACTAGACTCAGCAGTCGAATTACGCTTTTCAACGCCCTCACGGAGTTTGTTATATATCTCGACGATGATCTCGGCCTGTTCCTCGGGATCGTAGATCACGGGCTTCCAGTTACCGCCCTCGATAATTATTGAATCCGGGTCAAAAATGACTATCGGACTTCCGTCGGGATAGGTGACAATCTGCCCATCCTCGTCCCTGTCGTACATGTCGTCGAGGTACCCCGCCGGAGGGTTCGGATGAACGTCCTCTTTCAGACGTGCCAGCGGAACCAAGGGCACGTTTCGGTCGAGCCCGAGTGCAAAGCTGACTTGATCGCGGCCGTAGTAGCGCCACATGGTCAGACTGTCGCCATCCGACGAGGCGGATAGCACGTAGGAATGCCGCGATCTCTCCTTCACTTCGGGAATGTACTCTTCCAGCCCCTCGATAACATCCTTCGACAGTACTGCCCGCTGATCCTCAAAATGCTGTCGAAGCTGGATGCTGCCGCTCAGCAGTTCGTTGGTGTCGTTCATGAACGCCGCCGAACCTGCCCACAGCTCATTCTTCGCAAGGATGTTTATCAAAGCCGCACCGTCTGTGTAATGCCAAACGAGTGCCGTCTCATTCTTTCTCATGGCTGCTGATCCTATGCCGCCTCAACGCCATCGATGGTCGCACTTCTCACGAAGCATCAGCCAACGCTGGCCAGCGGATTCAGCTCGGAGTACGGCTTGCTCGGCTCGGTCCGCACCAACCTGAAGAAAGTTACTACTTGCTCTTCAGTCAGATACTGAAAGCTCTGTGGGGGACGGACGCAGGTCCCCAGTTCAGCCAGAGGGATCGGTTCGGGGAATCGGGCGGCTGCCTCGACCAGGATCCCTGTTCCGTGCTCCCGCTGGTCGTAGTACTCAAAAAACCTGCTCTTTGAGATTCCCCCAACTGCACGGAATGTAGCCCAAAGCCCCTTCGGCGACATAGTCTTCTGCCCCCGGACGGCAAACCAACCAACAAGCGCGCCAACGGGCATCGTGGCATAGATCAAAACATGGCTTACGTCATCGGCGACGGGCCGCTTACGGAACTCAACAACCTTCTCGCCGGAGAGAATTGCATTGGCAAACTCCGGCCGAATAGACATCAGGGCTATACGTCCTGGAGAGTTCTTGCCCACCGAATTCCTTCCTCTGATTTGATTTGGGCGATGGATTGCGGGGACTCTTCCATGACTCCCAGCATCTTCAGGTTTTCGCGGGACACTGGCGCATCCAGTACTTGGTCAAGCCTGAATTTGACCGCCAGAACTTCCTTCGCACACATCTCCTGGAGTTCCTCAGCTCGGTACACAGTACGCGCACCGGCAAAGTTCAGCACCTCAGCCAAGATGCTGGTCCGGAGTGTTTCCTCGACGACACCAACAGCATGAACAGCCCGCCTTTCGTGCGTTCGGAGGAAGAACAGAGTGTCGCCGGGCTTCAACGCTTTGATGCCCGAGTGGCAGATGTAAACCTTACGGATCGCATTCCCATAGGTCGAATCAAAGAAAGACTGCTGTGGTTCGGACGCAGGGAAGAGCATGCTGTGGAATGCGGGAAGGATGGGGACGAGGAAAGCCCTGTCGACGCGCCGCTTTCCCGGGCCGTAGCGTCTGTTGTAATCAAGGGGGTGCATAGGCGGTTCTTGGTCCACGCGAGGCTCCAAGATCTTGCCCAGAACGATTTGGTCGGGCGCCCCGGGCTTGGGGCCCAAATCGAAAAACCCGAATTCCCTCAGCATCGCGAGCAAGGACTCTTTGTCCAGGGAGGCCTCGATGAAGCAGGTGTCAGCACGCATGGACCGGAGGCGAGCTATGACGGCTTCCAGTAGTGTCTCCCCCAGTTTCTTGCCCTGGTTCGCCTCGGCAATCTTGAATGTACAAATCTTCACGCTGTTTGCGCTCAATCCGGGCACTTCCGGCTCTTGCCGGTCCAACACCGCCAGTCCGCGGAGGTCATTGCCGCCCCCGATGACCAGACAAGTCCTTCGCTCTGTAACGACTTTGTCCCACCACTTGGAGAAGTCTCCATAGTCTGACCGAAGGGAATCGAAGAACGGCTGGACTGGATCTAGCGTGTGCGGCTGGACGTCATCGACGGAATAATGAACTGGCAGCTGCCCCGATAGTGCCGTCAACACCCCTTGGGCGTCGTCGAGCATCATGACGCGCTCCTGGAGCCCAGCGTGACGAGCATGCGCGTGGAGTTTCCGGTCCTCGGTTATCAACCATGTAGCGGCATTACGTTGCAGTGTGAGTAGCAGTGCAGCGTCCACTCCGTCGTTGCTTTGGGCCCTTAGATTCGGTGCGTAGCGTGCTTTGTCTAAGAACTGTGGTGGGAGTTCAACACGTCCCAACCTTGGATATTTCTCCAACTGGCGGCGCCGACGGTCCCTCAGGAGGCGATCCTGAATCCGGGAGATGTCATCAAATTGGTTCTCCAGGATGGACATCTGACCGCCGGCGTCTTGAACAAGGCGATAAACGGTCGACGCCGACTTGTGGTTGAGGTGGTCTGCATCTTCATCACCCTCGATGGCAACAACAATATTCGTGTCCATCAGGACTCGAAGGTCCCCCATGTCCCTCTCATGGTTTTCCATTTTCTCCCCCAACTTTCCAATGCGGCCACCGTGTGCGTTGTTCCTGCTGCCTAGGCTACTAACCAGAACTAGCGTTCACCCTTTGCCACGATGGCCCGCGCAAAAATGACTGTAAATCCACCAGGGCCAGCTACGGCAGGCTGCCGGCTGCCGTAGCTGCCAGCATCTCCCAGCCTCGTGACCGAGACACCGTTGCCCTCATTATTTGGCCTTTGCTGCAATCACCTCTCAGCGACACTAGTCGTGGACTACCAATTCGGATCCGTCTGGCTCCGGTTCTCCGCTGCAAACCATGTGGCCATGAGCACCTAGGAAGTCCGGTGAGACACGCAACAGCCGCCACGTCTCTTGTTATCCAGGATCTTGGCCGAAGTAAGCAGCGTCGTTGCGACTTTGCTCAGGCTCCACAGATTCTCGAAAGGCACAGCCAATTGGATCTTGGAATTCTCTGCAACACTGATCAGGGTGCCCAAGGTCGGTCCGTTCACCATCCGTTTGCGCTGCTTCTCCGGGATCTCATCACCCTTCTTCTCCAGCACGCGGGTCAAAACGGTCTCCAGCGCCGTTGCAGCATCAATGATGGCGCGACGATGCTGCCTTCGAGTGGCTGCCGCGCGTGCGTCGTCCTGACGGCAGTCGGCCTATCAAACCTGGCCTGGATGGTTGTCATCGCCGTATTCGTTCTTCTGGAAAAGACCTGGATCAACGCCCGTCAGGTCGCTGGCCTTCTTGCTTACCCATGCCATACCCCCTCCTGGGGTTTCGGTGCGAATACTGCCTTTTGCGGTATTCCTGTCCTGAGTAAGAATGAAGCTCAAAATTATGTCAATATGTGCGATATGATTAAGATATAAATGCAGGTCTTTCAACTCAAGCGGTATTTGAAGAAACTTACCGAATCAAGTTCGGTCCCCCTTCGTGTTGAAAATGACGCCGCTCTTATGGCCGTTGCTGCTCTGCTCCGGCATTCCTAGCTTTTGAGTCACAATCAGGGTTTCAGTCTTCCCACTTCGTTCCTTTGATTTCTTCAAGAGATGCTCGTAGGCGTCTTCAGCTAAGAAGGCCTCATGATGGACCGTTGCCAACGACAACATAACCACGTGCTTGCCCGGGCCCCGACCGTAGCGCTTGCCGACATACACGGCTGCGGCGGCGACAGCGACACTTGCCATATTCAAGGCGAGTAGCAATAGACCAGACGCCCACTGCTCGCTACCGATGTAAGGGATGTAGAAACCCAACGTCAAGGCGATGATCGCGATGATGCTGACCACTTGCATTAGCTGAGCAGTCCACCAACGCCGCGCGTATCGTACCCACAAGAACGATTGACCGAAGGTGATTAGGCCCAACGGAATAGCCACAAAAATCAGCAGCACCAAAAAGAAATAGGTGACGGAGACCAGCCAGCCCAAAAAATCGCCTGCCCCTCTCAGACCGATCAGTGGAAAGATGGCCAACAGCACAGTGGCTTCAACAAAAACGAGAAGGCAGCAGTACAAGCCGATAGCGATTTGCTTGCGATTAAGTTGCTTCCTAGCAGACAGCGTGTCCCTGGGGCTCACCTTCTTACGCAACCGTTTAGCCACTTGTGGTTGCAGGCTGTCCAACAGGTCCTGCTTCGTCTTGTCAGCATCACGTACTCTAAGCGCCGCCTCGAGAAGCTTCACGGAGTCATTGAGTTCAGCAAAATATCTGCTGTTGATCAGAAGTGCTGCGAAGACAGTGAACGAGGAGACAAATATCAAGACGGTGAACAGCCCGACGTCGTCCACTAGGCGTGTTAGGGTCAGGGTAATTGCTAGCGCTGCGGCCCCACCTGTGACTAATCGAACTCGGTTAGCCCAGTCTGTGCGGAACATCTCTGTTTCAACGTCGCCCAACTTTCGTTCTAGGAAGGTGGCGACGAAGGCAACTGCGAACGTGGCGTTGAATACCAGGAGCGCTGTGACGAGCACGGTGACATCTTCCGGACGGACATGCGCAGTCCAGCTCCAGCCCGAAAATGAATCAGTATCAAAGGTGTTAGACATCACCGAAAAGTAGTCTCTCGAGAACTGGGGGAAGTTGCCCCCTAGCTCCAAGGCCAGGATTGTCCCGACCACTAGGAGACCTATGCGGTACGCCGACTCTTTTGCATACTCCTTTTGGCCTTCCCTCATGCTTTCCAGGAGCTCGAGCCGTTCGTCAGCAGACAACTGCTTCTGTACGTCTTTTGCGGACCACCACCAGTTCACAACATGTCTCCTCGTTGAGACCAGTCGAGCAGTAGAACCCCCAGGGCGAGTAGTTTACAGAGGCAACTAGTCGAAAGTAAGTACTTCAGCGCCTGCCGCTATTCCTTGTCTCGAAAGACCTTTCGCCCTGACGCATAGCGCCACACGACATGATCGAGCCGATTTGCTGCGACTGGATACAGCGTCGCCACCTGCTTGATAAGGTCCCCCGTCTGCATCGGTGTCAGCTCCCGCACGATGGCGCCGTGTTCCTTCACGAAGCGGATGATCATGCGGTCGGGCTTCACCGATGGGTAGCCGGCCAGAATCAAGAAGTAATTGAAGGTGACACCCGACGATTGGCTGGGCAGTCTCAGCCAGACCTTCTTCAGATCCGTGAGGTGCTCGTCTGCTTCATACCGCTCGCGCAGGTCTTTCATCGTCCTGATCCCCAGGGCGTGTAGGGACAGGGCCGCTTGGTAGACCACCTCGGCCTTCAGCGGAGCCCTGCGGTCGGCATAGGCCCGGTTGTGGTTGCCGACCAGATCAGCAAAGGCACCGCTGCCGCCAACGTCCTTGAAGACGTGTAGGAGCTCGTCAGTGCCATCCTGGCTTGCGTCATGACCAATGAGCCGGCGATGTGCTGAATAGCGCGCCACGACCTTCTGTACGGCGCCATACGACGGCCCCGTGGACCAGAGCGAGTCGATGATGCAGAGTGCCAGGCTGCTGGGGTAGCCGTCTGCTGTCATCCAGGTTGTTGGGTCGCCGAAAATCACCCGGCAAGCGTCCGTCAGCTTTTCCGCCTCCACGGCGAGCTCAGTCGTCATGGTCGGACTCTAGCAACCCCTGGCATGTCCGCCTAAGATCACCGTGTGTTCAATCAATTGGCGCAAGAGAACGTCCAATAATGGCTGACGACTTCCATTCGCAAAGTGTTTCTTGATCAGCCCGAACTCTGGAATTGGAAGGTGGGCGAACGAGCCCGCGTAGTCGAGATCCGTTTTGCTTTACGGGGAAGAGTACCCAAACCGTGGAACGTCGACACGGAGTGGAACAGAGAAGGACAGGAGGGATCGCCTAAGAAGCTCCACAACGTGCCAGGTCAGGACTTTGGCACACCAGACCTCCTCATTCACCGGCGTGGTGAGTGGGGAGCGCAAAACAACCTGCTTGTTGCCGAGTTCAAGAATGAGTACAAGTCCAAAGACGAAGAGGGTGACTAGCGAAGATTCGAGACTGGATGGAGAGGTACGAATATCGGTTCGGAGCCGTGGTCGCGTTGCCACGTGGCTTCGACCGGGTACTTGCCCCGAAAGCGCTATGGCTGAATGGAGATGGAGGCTCTGCAGCGGCCACCCGATGGAAGATAGAACCGACGACCCGAGACTGACGACTACTCGCCAGAGGGCACTTCCAGTTCTGGATTGTCCAAGTATGCGTACCGGCGGAGCTCCTCGACGATGCTCGGGTTCAACGTGAGTCCAGTCTCGGGGTCGTACGAGCAGAGCGGGTCACTCCCCCGGCGTTCGATGGACGAGGCACCGCCGTCTTGGGGACGAAGGTCACTGCTTTCCTTCGCTCTCCTTTCTTAGTGGCATCAGATGAGCCGTCATGGTGCCTACTTCGCACCGTTAAAGATGGCGTCCTCCAGCTCGTCGCGGTTTACATCCCACCCCATCGAATCCGCCCGGCGTTTGGCGTCGTCGATGATTAGATCGATGCCCTGCTGGACCGTTTTTATCGATGAACTCAGAGTTAGTCTGCCATCAGCGGCATCACGTTTATATCCGCCAACTGTGATCAGGATATTGAAAGCAAGACGGACTTGTTCAGCCGGTACTTCGGGGATCTGGTAACCCAGGAAATCAAGCAGTTCGTTCTCACTCATCGGAGTCAATTGAAGGGTTAGTTCCTCCAGTACCTTCTTTACAGCCTCACGAGTTGGGTAGACAACTGCAGGCACCACGGATTCCAGACCAGCATGGAGCTGCGCTTTGCGTTCTCCTCCGGGAACAGTTTCCGGGAGGCGAACTGCTTGAGCTGCAGCCGTCGTCAGAGGATGAAAAATTTGCATGCCGCAGCCCTCTTCGATGAAAGCGCCGAAGGATCTGTAGCTGTACGTCTTATACGAAGCGCGAGGCCACTTCTTGCGTAGTAGCGTGCTCATAAAGGCACCATCAACCGCACCGTCCTTCATTACGGCCGGGAATTGCTCTGTAAACGATTTGACCGCAGTTACGTACTGCGCCTTATCAGGTACAACATCAGAGGGAACGATGTCCGACATCCTTGTGATTCCGTTGGTGGTTCCCCCCGTCACTTCGAGCTCTAGTCGGGGCACCAGACCCTCGTCGGGCAGAGAAACAAAATGGTCAACCGCGGCTCGAAGGTCACCGCTAATGCCGCCAGCGCCGCTGTATCCGGTATCGACACCGATCGTGAACTTACCTAGAAATTGCAGTCTGCGGATAAGGGGTATGAAGTCGCCATCACCTGTCACGATCACAAATACGTCGATCCACGGTGCTTCTTGAGCCACAGTTAGTGCATCGACCACTAACTGGATGTCGGCGGCATTTTTCTTGCGGTTCCTCCGCTGCTGATCACCGCCATCATCAGCGTCGGGTTCAGTCGGAGGCGTGTCTTTTCTCTTCTTCTCATAGGGTTCAGACGACCAAACCTGTATCGGCTCCACACCATTTTCGATCGTTTCCCTCCGGTAGGTCGCCATCCCCTCATAGGTCCAGTTCGCGTATGCCCTCGTCGTTGCGGCCGATCGCTTATGACCCAATGCATGCACCTCGGCTTTGATGCCATTCATAATCTTGGTGATTGGTACACCGTGGACTGTCCCGCTATAGCCGCTAAACAGATTTTCCAGATCGATGAATACTGCCACGTTGCGATGTCTCTGGGTTTTTGGCAATGGTTGTCCCTTTCATATCGGCTATCCAAGACAAACCACCCCAGAACTGGGAGTATAGGCGCCACCTCATGGAAAACATAGGGTCGCCGAGCGATACTGCAGCGCCGGCGTTGACCAGCTGGCGCGGTGTGCCATAGATTTGACGCCTCGTCAAGGAACAGCACTCCGCGGTGCGGTAGCGTTTGCGTTCAATGGTCCCCCCTCTGGGTGAGGCGCAAGTACAGGCCTATAAGACTTAGATGACTCGAGCCCTTGTTTCCAGATCGCACCGCGGAGGAATCGTGTTGACCCCTGGAAAGATCAACTGACCCTTCTGCGTGCAGAGGACTCCTCACTCTGGCCAAATTCGAAATGTCAAGCTTTGTCAACAGGAAGGAGAAAAAACGCTTCTGAGCTGCGGAAACACTGTGCCCGAGGTGGGACTCGAACTGTTTTCCAGCCCTTGCGAACTCTGGGAAGCCGCGAGAACATGCTGGATCCGGAGCAGTTAGAAGGCAATATGAGGCGCTCCGATACGAAAAGTGTGGACATTGTCCACACTCTTTTTGCCCAATTCCCGGGATCTGATCAGTCAACGAGCCCTGCTCCGACTGGTCCGACCGATATATTTTCGCCGCGGCAACCAAGGCCACATGCGCTCGGCCCTCGAGCCGTTGATGAAACGGCCTCAAAGTTTAAAGCGGCTCGAGCACGGTTTTTTCGATCGATGAGATACGCGCGCGTACCGTCTTCAGCCCTACGTCACCGGCTACATGAGCGGCTGCTGAGGCGACAGCAAGATCGACGGGCAGCACTTTGCTTGTTGATTGTACTGACGCTCCAACGCAATAGCCGGCGACGAAGGCATCACCGGCCGCAACAGCTATACGAGCTTCGGCGACCGGACAGCTGGTTAGCATAATCACGTCGTCCAGGCAGTGGACAATCCCTCGTGCGCCGAGCGATACAACAGGCTCGTCGACGCCCTGTGACAGCATCCAGCGGAGCCCCGCGACCGCACGGGACAGCACCGGCTCATAGGGCCGCACACCCGGGAGCACATTAACCTCATTCTCATTTGGCTTTGTCATGGTCACGGCACCAGTGCATACGGCCTCTACAAGCGCAGCCCCCTGCCCATCGACAACGACGTCGCCACCGGCAGCTACGATGGATTCCGCCGCGAGAGCCCAGGTGACGGCACCAATACCGTCAGGGACTGCGCCACTTAAGACCACGATGTCCCGGGGACGTATGTCACGAAGCAGTTTCCTAATCAGTCGGTCAACCGCTTCAACAGGGACAGCCCCGAGCCGGGGCCCACTGGCATGGCCTGCCATGGGACCTATAGCGTCACTTGTGAGAGTCAAATTGTTGCGTGTCGACCCGGGAACGGCGATCGTGTCGACATCAACACCGTCAGCCGCCGCAGCGCTGCGGAACCTCTCCTCGTCGAGGGTGCCGACAAGTGAGTAGGCTTGAACTTCCGCTTCAAGCGACCTCGCAAAGCGTGCGACATTCATTCCCTTGCCCGCAGCGCGAACCCGCCAAGACATCACGTGGCCGACCTTACCGGGATCGATGCGGTCGACATGGACTTCGTGGTCAAAGCCGGGGCTAAGGGTTACTGTACGGATCACGCGCTCGCGCCGCCATGTTGACTCCCGGGTGTCCGCGTACTCGTGTGAGAATGCACGGACACGTAGAGCATAGCTATCACCTTTCAGCTTCAGCGAGCCATGTCTCGAGGAATGCCGCGACCCCGTCATCATGGTGGCGACCTGTAGTGACTGTCGCCGCATCGAGCACTGCCTGCTTGCTGTTCGCGACTGCGATGGAGGTTCCCACGGCAGCGAAAGCAGGTATGTCGTTGTAGTTGTCGCCGAAGAAGTAGCAGTCCCCTTTGTCGTAGCCAAGCTCTTCTGCGGCGGCCTCCACGCCTAGGCCTTTCGAGCATGCCGAGTTGGCAATTTCGAGGTAAGTGTCTTTCGACCGGTAGGTGACGACACCAGGCACGGAACTTAACAGTGCTTCGATTCCATCCACAAGCGTCTCCTCCCCCATGCACATGATCTTATGCGGGGGATGCGCGTCAACCCGACCGGAGGAGATGTATTGCTTTGAGGACATCGAGTGGGGTGAGACCCCGGTGTTGTTGATTTCACGAGCGGTCCACGAATCGTTGCCCCAGACGTGCCAGTTCTCACCGGCGAAGAAGCTGGCGTGCAACTCGACATCGGTACAATATTCGGCGACCGTTCGGGCGTGCTCCGGTGCGATTGCGACGTCGTGGACAACCGAGCCCGATCGGGACAGCACGAGCCCTCCGTTGTAGGCGATGAGCGGCTCATCCGCACCGCCGTACAGCCGTTCGAGGATCCGCATGGACTCTGGCATGCGCGAAGAACAAAGCACGAATGCGTGACCTGCGGCACGGATTGCCCGGACAGCATCGATCGTACGTAAGGACAATGTTCGATCAGGGTTGAGCAACGTACCGTCGATATCTGTGCAGAACATGGCCATGGATTTGATCTCCTTAAGCTGATTGGAACCGATTTAGTCAGGTATGAGCCAGAACAGGCATTCGCGTGCGATCGTCGACTAGCGGATCCCGTAGGACGAGCCCCTCGACGTTGCAGTCGCGAAGGTCAGCACCCCGCAGGTCCGGCGTCTCGATCGTGGCGTTCCGCAGATCAGCAGCGCGCAGGTCAGCATCGCGCAGATCGGCGTCTTTCAGCCGACCTCCACGCAGACTCGCTGCCCGGAGATCTGCGGCGCGGAGAACGACATTGGTGCCCCTGCAGTCCGATAAATCGGCGCGGCGCAGATCCGCTCGCTCCAAATCTGCCCTGTCCAGCACGGCCCGTGGAAGCCGGACATCCGCCAGGAACGAATCAACAATGCGAGCGTCGGTGAAGTCGACATCCGACCCAGCGAGGCGCGAGAGGCTGGCCGCCGTCCACTCCACGTTCCGTACCTTTAGTGCATCAACGGTCGCGCCGTGCAGGTTTAGCCCCACGGCACCTGAACCGCTCAGGTCGGCCCTCGAGAGATTCGACTTTCGGAGGTCTGCGCGGGTCAGGTCACTAAGAGAGAGGTCGCTGCCACTCAGGTCGCGCGAGGCGAGTATGATCCCCGCCAAACTCCTCCCCGCTATGCGGATCTCCGTTAAGTCAGGAGCGGCGATGAGCGTCTGCACGAACCGATGCTCCTCAGCAAGACGGCGCTCACGTTCCGCCTCCGCCCGACCGAGCAGCGCTTCGACATACAGGATGGCTACGCCGATCACAGCGCCAACACCCAGATTGATCCCTAAATCTGAAAACTTGTTACCTTCCGTGGGTCCGAGGACCCACATTGTCATACCAACCACGAAAATGAAGGCAATTAGTATTAAGGCAGGAAGGCTCGTCGATTTGAGCTTTGACCATAGCCGCCTCATGCTGTAGCTGCCTCGGCTTGGATTGCATCGCGGATCAGGGCCGCACGATCTTCCTCTCCGTTAGCGTCGAGTTCAATTGCAATGGCTTCCAATAAGTGGCCAGACTCAAGCTTTATGGAGTCCGCGGCCGACGCAAACCACTCAAGAGCGCGTTTTAGATCACCTGTTCTAAGGGCGATCTCCCCGAGTACGATTTGAGTCTCACGAATACCCTGGGCGTAGCCTATTGATTGATGTCCGTGCAAGGCTCGCTCGGCCGAGGCATTCGCCTCAGAAAAAGATCTGTTATCTTCGGCGAGAGTCATTAGGAACGTCGCCTTGTACTGCCAGCCGATTGCTTGGGACCGGACAGAACCAACCTGTGTGCTCCACGAGATGACGCGCTCGATATGGTCGAGCGCCTCAGCTGCCTTACCCGCCCTTCGAAGCGTCTTTGCGTACGGAATGAGAAACCTGTGGCTGGCCACGCGGCTATCAACAGTGTCGATCGCCTGACGGTAAAGGCTTTCGGCCACCGATAAATCTCCGGAGACACGTGACAGTTTGGCCTTGTTCCGTAGTGCCCGTGCCCGTAGAGGGCCAGGAGCGAGGTCGCCGCGCATTGCAAACGCTTTATCAACGTGTGCCACATACTGGACGCGATGGTTTTCAGCACTGTCTGGCGCGATACCCGCCTGCCGTTCGTACTGGCGCCCGTGAAGTTCGGCTAAATCACAATGCACCTCGCACATGGCAACGGTGTCGTCGAGTGCTTCCGCGAGCCTGCGACTTTCTTCGTAGGCTTCGAGGGCCTGGTCAATCTCTCCCTCATACAGGAGCACATCGCCGAGCAAATTGAGCGCCACGGTCCGCACGGAAGGCGGATTCTCCCCACCGGTAAGCTGCGCCAATAAACGACCGGCTTCTGCAACCTCACTCGCGCTTATATAGGAGTTAACTAGCTCAAGCTGGATCGAAGCTCGTGAGTCGTCCCCGTCGAAAACGACTCCGTTCGAAGACTCCAGCACTTTGACGAACAGGGCAGCGGCCTCTGAAGAGGCTCCCATGGCCTGCGCGTTTCGTGCAGCCCGAAGGAGGTATGGGAAGGCATCCGCGTGCTTTGCGGCCAAGTATAGGTGCTCCCCGATCAAGGCGTCCCAATCCTCGTTCGAACTCGCGCGCAGGTTGGAAATCACGTCAGCAACCTGAGCGTGAAGCCGACGCTTACGCAATCCACTCAGCTGTGAGTAGAGCACGTCGCGGATCTTGCCGTGTGAGAATTCAAAGGACTCGTCACTAGTCTGCAACTCGCGGATCAAATCGATGTCGAGAAATTTCTCCATGTCTCGTAGGAGCTCGTCTTCACCCGCCTCCATCAGTCCGTGAAGAACGCCGAACGCGAACCGCCGGCCAACCACAGCAGCAAGTTCGAGTTCGTGCCGTTCCGCGACGTCAAGAAGGTTCAGTCGGGAGGCGATAACTTCTTCCACGGAGTCGGGGATGTCCCAGGACCCGATGTCGCCGTCAAATAACCAGACATCTTCAACTCGGCTCAGCGAGACCCGGCCGGACCTCGGATCGGGCGAGCAGAGCATCCTGATCAATTCGCGGGTAAAGAGCGGATTGCCTTCAGTCTCTTCGTAAAGTTTCTTGGTAACCGGCTCCGGCAGGTTAGTCGGACCGCCCAACAACGACTCGACCAGCGCGCCGAAGCCCGTGATGTCAAAGCCGCGGATTTCGTGATTCTGGTAGATTCCTTCCATTCGTCGTGCGGAAGCGATGACGGGACGGACAGGGTGCGCCTGCTCTGCCACTCGGTCGGAACGAAAGGCCCCCAGAATGACGACCGGACCTTCGTTCAGGCGCGAGACAAGGCAGATGAGGGCGTCGGCGCTGCCGACGTCCAAGTGTTCGAGGTCGTCGATAAACAGCAGCTTTGGCGAGGAGTTGCCTTTGCGATAGGCACCCATGATCACGTTCGTGAAGGTAGCGACTATAGCTTCTCTTCTGCTTGCAGGATCAGCAGAAATGGATTCGCTCACGGCAGCCATTTCGACTTCGGACGAACCGGGTCCAAACTGCTCCGCGACAACTTCTCCTACGGGGCGGCCGTCAGCCATCTGCCGGACGAGTTCTCGCACCGGGAAGTAACTCATACCCTCATGGAAGGGCTCGCATGCCGTGCGCACGCATTCGTACCCCAGTTGCTCCGCGGCAACCAACACTGACTCCGCCAATGCCGACTTTCCCGCTCCGCTAGCGCCGCTCAGCATAATCACTGCCCCGGCTGGCCCGACTTCTCGTCTGCTTACACGCTCGAGTGTCCGATTGATTAACGCTAGCTCTGCGTCACGGCCATACAACCCGCCGACAATATTGCGATTCACCGACACCCCAAACGCCCCTCATCGCACCGGATCGGCGATAGTGGACTCATGCTATGGGCGGCCCCGGTGCAGGTCAAGCAACCTAGTGAGTCATAGCCTGTCCATTACTTTGGGCGTTGTTTCTGCGGCTGAATGTGTAGACATCAAATTGCACCCTTGACTTTTCCAAAATTCAGGCCTTCCGGCAGCATCAGACGTGATAATCCAGTTGAAGACGTTTTAATGGACCCACGGCCGCCCAAAGCGAGCCCCAGTGACTTCTGTCATCTCACCACCGATCGATTGTCGAGAACAGGATTTAGGGTGGAGTATCTGGAGGATTTCGCCCGCAGTCGGCCCTGATGCCGGCAGTGGCTGTCGCGGGAAACCTCGATTGCACTTTGACGTTTCAGGGAAAGAAATCGCAGCCCACTCAGCCCTTTGTGCTAATTTGCCCGTAATTTTCTGTGGCACCCCTTGTATTCACTTCCTGTGGGTCGTTTGGGAGACGCCGTAGTTCGTGTCATGGGAAAAGCGCGTCAGGAGTGCTACATTCCGGACAGCTTATTGATGTCAGCCGGGGCGCTCCGGAGATTGGGGAGCCGCATGGCCCGACGAAACGCCATTTTGGCGGGAATTGTTGCACTCGCTTTGGTTGTCGTCGGGCTCCTTGTTGGTTCTCGTCCTCCTTGCGTGGCTTTCGCCCGTTCCAGCCTTCTCGGACAGAGGGACGGTACGGATGAACTCAGGAGCTGGCCGCGGTGCCGGCGGCGCCTCCGCCATGGATGGCGCCACTGCGGCCGTGATAACCGCCCTGATCCGCTTCGCAAGGCGGCGCCGTAACGACGACGTGGACAACGACTCGGTGGGATGGTTCACGCCCGCGACTATGAGGAGTCTGCCCAGCCGCCCGGCTACCCCAAAAACACCAAAACCGCAGTGGACCCGGACGACCCATTCGCCCGGATGCAGGTCCCCGCTACCGCAGGAGAGACACCCAATGACCACCACGACCTTCGTCCGCGAGGGCGCGTCGTGGCCGCCGCCAAAGCCATCGCAGCCCCGACTCCGGCCGTGACCGGGTCAAGACGCCGACCGAGAAGCCCAGCGCCTGCGACTTGCACGAAGCCGTCGTAACGGTCAAAACCGTAGATTAAGTGGCATCCTCCGCGGTGGCCGCCGTCCTGGCTCTGCATACCCCGGTCCGCCGCCACCAGGCTGCCACGCGCCTAAACCAACACAGGTACCCGACCGCCGAGCGTGCCGTCCAGGTCAACGCCCGAAATTCGCTGCGCGGCTACCAGGCCCTGGTTATGGCCACCCCGGAGGACGTCCCGTTCATGGAGGTGTGCGCGGAGTGCTCGCGCATGGAGAACGCCTTCGCGGAGACCGTCAACGGCTACGGCGACGAGATCGACGACCAGCAGGACGGCAGAGAGTGTCGATGACAGCTTCCGGCTGACCCTGCGCCACTTACCAGGCGATCTACGGGACCGATGAGGGGCCAGCCTACGGAGGACGACCTCCGCAAAGGTCAACGAATTCCGGGACATCCCCCAGCTGCCGTCCCCGCAGGAGATCCGGCTGGCGCTCGTCGCCTCGATGCCGCCGAGCACGGACCCGGCCGACTGCATCTGCGCCCCGCTAAGGGAGTGCTGCCCGGACACACCCTGCCCATACTGCCGGAGCAACCTGCTGACGAGCTGATCATCGAGTCCAGGGCGCCGGGGTCAGGACCAGTGGAATTTGACGCACCGAAGCCCGCCAGGAGTCAGAGCTCGACGTCGATGTTGATGAACGCGCAGAAGTCGATGAGCCAGTCCAGGTCCGGGCCGTTAAGGAAGACCTTCGGGGCAACGCCAGCCGAGATCGCGAAGGCGTCAGCGGCCCGGCCGAAGAAGACGTAGGCGGCTCCGGAGTCCAGCCGGCGGCTGGTCCACACGCACCCGTCCAGGCCCGCCTTCCAGGCAGCCTCTGCCCATTTGACCGTATCGGCATACCAGGCCGAATCCGTGTCGGTCAGCTGCGACCGGTCCAGCCCGAAGTGCCGCAGGCCCACGCCCCGGAAGGAGGCCAGGTTCAGGGGCCGCAGTGTCGTGACGCCGGCAGCGATCCGGTCGGCGTACTGCCGGGGGAAGAGAGTCCCGCCGGCGGCCGGCAGATGATGAAGAACGGACTCACATACGGCGATTTCGACGTTGTCCGCGGCGTACAGGACCGGAACCGGCGGCCCATGGTCATCATCGAAGAAAGCGAACCTGGTCGGCTCCCCCAGCCCTGGATTGAACGAGGTGGGGAGGCGTTTGCCGTCGGGTCCTGCCCCGTAGACGCGGTGCAGGACGGTCCCCTCGGGGAGGACGATCCGGGCGGGATCAAACGGGGTCGGAGGAGCCGGGACCGGCCCTACCAACGTTCGGCCATATCCTGGCGTGCTGCCTCGAGGATCTTGTCCGGTTCATCCATCATCTGCGCCGGGACACGGCCTTCCAGGTACCCGTTCGGGGAGGCCAGCCACAAGAGCAGGTGCGGGTCCGTCCAGTGATTGCGCCGGCCCATGGCGGCGACCTCCGCGATGACGGGCCTGACCTCGCCGTGGTCGAACTCGAAGCCCGGGTACAGCGTGCCCCTCCCCCGTTTCACCCCGATAATTTTGCCCTCCTTGGCCAGCTGGTGGGCCCTGTTCCTGTTCGTCCCGCTACCGCCAAGCAGCGTAGCGACCGCACGGCTGTCCAGCAGCCCGTATTCGCGGGCCAGGGTGCGCCAGCGGTTCTCGGAAGCCTGCACGGAGCGCGCCACTTCAGGGGTCGCCTCGAGCCCCTGGCCGGTGCGCTCCAGGACTTCTGCAAGGGCACGCGCAGTCCGGCGCAGCTGCAGCTGGTCTTCGCGCAGGCGGTCCTCGGCGGCGCGGACGGCCTTCGGCTTGGCCTGGGGACCCTGCCGCGTCACCTTCCACCGGCCGGTCTTCTGGTCGACGGTGACATACACCGTTTTCGAAGACTGCGATCTCCGCACCTTCTTCTTACCGGCAACGGACACACTTCGTGCTGCGGCTGCCGCGGTCACCTTCGAGGCGTTGGAGTTGGTGACCCCGATTCCGCCAGGCTCGCCTGAATGACGCTTCATACCAACCCACACTACCGTCATCTCCGTCACCTGCGATAGGACTGAAGCCGGCTAGGCCCTGACCCGGTCTCTCACTCGACCGCCCGCGAAAATCTTAGACTGGCGCCAATAAACACCATCAGCCCGAAGTCCCCCATGCTCCGCAGCGTCATCACCGAGCTTCTGAACGCCCACGACCTGGCAGACGTCATGGACCACGGGGCGCCCGGCAATGAACACGACCCTGAGATGGAGGACCTCGCCGCGCTGATTGCCGCCAGAACACGTAGTCTTCAGGGCCTCCCGTGACGAGCTGCTACTTCTGGCTTCGTGCATGAACGAGGCCATGGAAGCGGTCGAGGACTGGGAGGTTCAGACGCGCCTGGGCTACACCGTCGGGGAAGCCAGAGCCCTTCATGCGGAACTTTGCAGGCAACTGGACCTTCTGTCCCCGTAACAGGATCTATAGCAGCAGGCCCGACATAGCGGGCGCCCGTGCCGGAGTTACTTGAGCCAATTCCATGACCGCTGGCCGTCCCGGATTTCCCCGCAGCGCTAGGCAAAGTCCCGGTAGGGTAAAAGTCCACCTTCCAGCAGTCGAGTTCGAACAAGTGGCCGGCCTCAACGTTGAGGCTCACACCCATCGGGACTCCTCCCGGTATGGCCCGCAGCACCCAATTATGCGGGGCTTGAAGGTAAATACCGAACCGCGCGCCGGCTTCATCCCTCATCCCGAACGAAACTCGCTGCTGCCTTCCACCTCATGTGTGCGGCGTCGTCGTAAAGCTCTTCGCCGTCACATTCAGCGCCCTTGGCCCGGTGACCGGCAGGCGTCCGTATGCTGTAGCCACGGCCGTCGAAGTGGGGGATCAAATGCGGGTGTTTCGTAGGGTGCGGGCCATCCCGCTGCTGGCAGCTTTAGTGATTATGTGCTTGGCGCTGACCTCCTGCAACCTGTTCGCCCAAAAGGGGGCTCCGCCGTCCGAGAGCGTGGTCGGCGACAACGGGGCCGACCTGAATATAGCCGGTGTCCATATCGTTGTTCCGGCTGGCGCGGCACCGGTTGGAACAAAGGTCGAGGCATCCTTTGAAGACCGGAACCCGACGGGCACCGACGGGGACAGCCTGCAGCTGCTTGCCAAAGCCTTCAAGATCAGGCTCGGGGACGGCCTGCAGCCGTCAAAGCCGCTCACCGTGACCGTGCCGGTGGACAAGAACAGGCTGGCATCCTGGGACCATGCGGACACCGCACAGACGGTCGCCATGATGATCCAGTCCGAAGGCGCTTCGGAACTTGATCTCGTCCAGGCCGCGCTGGACCCTGCGGCCGGGACGATCACCGCCCAAGTGCCCCACCTGTCCTGGGTGTGGCCTGTGCAGCTCGACCTTGGTGCCGTGATGAGAAAAGTGGGCGAAATCATGGACCAAGGCTTTGGCATCAAGTTCCCGAAACCGGACTGCGTGGACAAGCCGGTTACGATCGCCGGCTCCACCTACAAGGCAGTGTCCCCGGCGCAGGCCTGGCTGTGTGTCGGCGAGTCGAACGGCTCGCTGACGGTTACGGCCTCGCCCAACTCCCCCATCCCGTTCCTCAGTACGACGTCGCCTGCCGCCGCTGCGTCCAACAAGGTCGAGATTTCGGCGGCGACGGCCTTTTCCGTCGCACTGGCCCAGAACTCCGGCTTCATCAAGAACCACCAGAGCATCATGATGCCCGGCGCGGACGCCCAGTACACGTTCAATGGAACACCCGGGTCTGTGCGGATCGGCTTCAAGCAGTACCCGGTGATGCTGCTCATGTCGATCCTGTCGAAGGTCTTCGACACGGCCCTCGGAAGCTTCGTGAAGTCGAAGGCACTCGACGACCTCGCCAAGGCCGGGTGCATGCAGAACATCGTTGACACCGCGGACGCGGGCAGCCCGCTTACCGTCGCGTATGCCGGCGGCATCGTCAAGTCCTTCTTTGGTTGCGTCGGCACAGCCATCAAGCTCTCCCCAGCGGCCCAAATACTGCTCGCGATCATCACCGCCGGCCCGCAGTTCCTGGCGGCCTCTGCAATAGGCATCTACAACGAGTTCATGGGCGGGGCGAACTTCGAGTCGACCATCACCGCGTCGGCGGCGTCCACCAGCGGCACCATGGAGGGTGCTACGCGCTTCGTGACCCTGGACCCCTGGAAAGACGGCACGCTGAAAGCCGTCAACAAAACGTACGACGGGTCAACCAACAATTCCGGATCCGGCTGCAATGGCTCCGAGATCGCACCCCGCAAGGACGGCTTCCGCTGCTACTGGCCGGGGATCTTCGACCCGTGCTTCCAGAACCCCTCGGCCGCGCACGATTTCCTGTGCATAGGCGTCACGCAGGACGGGAAAGCCCTCACCACGCTGCTCAAGAACATGCAGTTGGGTGACAACTTTGGCTTTAGGCAAAATACCGGCGCACCCGACCAGAGCAGCCCCGTTCGGGTCGAACTGGTTGACGGGACGGTCTGCGTGAGAGCCTCCGGTGCAGGGCCCCAAGGAATCCCCGGATACCCGTACTGGGCCGGGTCCTGCTTCGGCCCCTCCGGGGGTGTCTGGCGGGTCGGTGAACCGGAGCTCTGGAATAACGATCTGAGGCACTATGCGCTCTACCCGCCCGTGACAGCCGATGGTTATTGGCAGGTCGCAACCGCCAACGGAGACACCACCGCGGCCAGGAGAATCGATGTCAAGACGGCATACCGGTAGCCCCTCACGTGACAGGTGCGGAGAGAAGTAAAACTTTTCCCCCTCACCCGGCTACAAAGCAACGAGAAGCCCGAGGCGGTGGCAGCGAAGCTTTGGCGCCTGTTCGACGCCGGGAAGGACGGTGGCTGATGGCCCGGCCACCCTCATCCATCTGGCCTCGCGCTACATCCTCAGGAACGCCGCGACCGTTTGACCTCGGGCAAGACCCATGCGATGTCTTCATCGGCGTCCCATACTTCCTGTCCCCCGACTGCAAGTACAACCCCGCTAGCAAGATCACTCTGCTCTACCCCCGCAGGACGGCGCCCGCGTCGACACTGAGGAAGGGTTGAACCGACTCCGGCAGATCCCGGGCAGGGCACGGATCGATTCGATGCGTCAATCCAGTCCTGGGTCGCGGCCGGGCCACGGTTCAAGCCGACCCCGCGCGCGAAACGGTTCCAGCCCTCCTGTTAGGGCCGGACGCCTATTTCGCCTCGTTCAGGACCACGTCCAGCCCGGTATTCGGGTGGTAGGTCCAGCTGGCACTGATCTTGTCCCAGCTTGCGTGTTGGGTGCCGTCCAGAGCCCGGGTGCTGCCCATTTGTGACCGTACGTAATCCGGTGTCTTGGCGGCCTTCAGAATGCAGTCGAACATACTGTCCGGCAGGCCGGTGAGAAGGTCCTCCTTGCCTTTTCCATTAAGGGTGAGGCTGGTGTCATTGTCGCCGAGCTTGGCATCAGCATCGTGCGGTACGCCGCAGTGGGTGGCGGCCTCCTTGAGGATATATGCGGCTGCGACGGTGGTTATCGGGGTGGCCGACGATTCGGCAGCAGCGGTTGCATTAGACCCAACCATGGACCCAGCCAGGAGGGTTCCGGCTGCGCCGAGTACGACCCCGGCAACCAGGGCGGCGGTGGCTGCGATTGCTGTCTTCCGTTGCGGCTTTCGGGACCTGCCTGGCAGCAGGCGAGCCCGTACCTCCTCCGCAGGTGTTGCTGGCTGCACTGGTGGCCGGTTGGGTATCTCGGGCATCGTCATTGTCTCCCCCAGGTGATCGTGAGAAACCGCCCTCCCGAGCGGTTGCGAGATAATACACACAGCCCCCGCAACATTGGCTCAAGATCAACCAAGGGCTTCCGTGGTGACGGTTTGACCTGTGCCCCACACATAGGGCGCATGGAAACTGATCCGAACCAGAAGAGCGCGTACATCGACACTGTCCGCTCCTAGGGTGTACTGAGTCAGGACGTTGGTTACATCGTGAATAGGTGAAGACCTCTTAGGTTGGTGGTTACCACACACAGCCAACGACTAAGAGGTCTTCATGGTCCACCGTAATGCCCGTTTGACTCCGGATGGTAGGTGGATCATCGTCGAGCGCGTCCTCGCCGGCCGTCCAGTAGCTCACGTGGCCAAAGAACTGGGCATCTCAAGGACCTGCGCGCACCGCTGGATCAGCAGGTACCGGACCCACGGCTGGGCCGGCCTTGAGGACCGCAGCTCCCGTCCGAGGTCGTGCCCGCATGCGACCTCCGCGGAAGTCGTTGACGATGTCCTGACCCAGCGCATGAAACACCGCGAAGGCCCAACGGACCTGGCCTTGCGCTGCGGCACGAGCGCCAGGACGGTCTCCCGGATCCTGGCTAGGGTCGGGATGCCCAGGTTGTGGGACCTTGACCCGGTCACCGGGGAACGGATCCAGGCTTCCCGGGCCACCGACCGCCGCTACGAACGCGACGTTCCCGGCGACATGATCCACATTGAGGTCAAGAAACTTGGCCGTATCCCCGACGGTGGCGGCTGGCGGGCCGACCCTTCGCAGAGCCCGGCCAATCACCGCTCCTCCGGCAAAAACCTGGGCTTTGACTACGTCCATGTCGCTGTCGATGACCACTCCCGCTTCGCTTACGCCGAGGTCTTGTGGACGAGAAAGGCCCGACCTGCGCCGGGTTCCTCACCCGGTCAGCCGCCGCCATGGCAGCCCAGGGCGCACCGGTGGTACGGGTCATGACGGACAACGCTTTCGCCTATCGGCTCTCCCGCGACTTCCAAACCGCCTTGACAGCTTTGGGGGCCACACACATCCTCATCAAGCCCAGGCATCCCTGGCAGAACGGCAAAGCAGAACGCTTCAACCGCACCCTCCAAGAAGGCTGGGCCTACCGTCAACCCTTCACATCCAACCAAGCCCGGACAGATGCCCTGCAACCATGGCTAGACTTCTACAACAACCACCGGCACCACGGCAGCCTCAGAGGCAAGCCACCAATCAGCAGGTGCAACCAACCTACTGACTGAGTACACCTAGGCGCGGGACCTGCTCGACTACCTGAACAAGGTCGGCATCGAACCGGGCGGCTTCACGACCAAGCTGTTGGAGCTCTGGGCCAAGGCCGACTTTGTCAACAAGGCGATCATCGCCCAAGCATGCCGAATGTCGCTCTGGTTCCTCGGGCCAACGATGACGGCGGCGAAGCGGCCGTCCGCGACATCGGCGGAATCTAGGGCCACCACGACTACTCACATCACGCTCCCCGAGATCACACCGCTGGAGGACCAGCCATCCGCCGGTTCGAGCACGGCCGCGAGCTCTACCTCCGCAGTTACGCCCGGGCGAACAGCTGGAGGGGATCCGGCAGGCAACCGAGCCCTTGGAGTACACAGCAGACCTCAGTGGGCGCCCACAGGACGCCATGCGCGAGCGACGGCGGCCAGCTCCGCACTCCTTTAAGCCGGATGGACGGGATGAACTATTGGCAGGAGTACCCGTTGGATGAGGGCGAATCCAGCTCCACCGAACTGCTGCCCCACTTCGCAAAGATCGGAGCCGAGCCGACGTTCACGCTTATCAGGGGGGAGCCGGCCAGTCCAAAAAAGGGATTTCCAAGAGCAGGCGTCCTCAAAATCGGCCGTATAGCCTTTGACTGGCGGCGGGTTCCTCCACTACGAGGGGAGCCTTGGCACTACCTAATTAACTGGGTCGCGAATACCTAATGCTCGAGATTTGAAGGGGGCCAGTGGGGGTGTACAAGCTGTTGCCCCATCGGACTAGGCTCCGTATCGTTGGTCCCACTCTCGTCAAAGAGCAGAGCCGTAGCCTGCCTCTTTTCCTGGTCCTCCAGACGATTCTTCATCCTTTGATCACATGAGGAAATTCCATGAACAAGGCATCTCGTCTTCTTGCCTCTGCTGCACTCACTGTCGGTCTGGTCCTCGGCGGAATTGTACTGGCAGCAGGCCCTTCATCCGCTGACAGCACGAAATCGAAAGACAACAAAGTATGCACAGTGGTCCGAATTGATGACCGAGTGACGGTGGTCTGTAAGAACGAGCACCATAAGCAAAACCAGGTGTAGGCAGTCCTGCCTCGGCTCAATGGCACAGACTCACCCCCAGAACTATGCGGACGTTGTCGAACACATGGGGGCCCATGACGCTTCACCAGGCCGTTGAACAGGTCATCGCCGAAATCGGCTGGTTCTGCTGACCCCGACAAAATCGGTATGAGGGGGTACTGGCTCACGAGCCCTAATGCCTTCTCCGCGTTGAGGGCTGGGATAGCGTCCGCACACATGACGTCCATAACAGACCAGCTTGCCACCCTGGCAGACGGTGCCCCGGCCGCGGATCCCCGACTGAACTGGAGTGAATGGGCCATGGGCCTAGCGACGGCCGTCGCTGCCCGCGCCGACTGCTCGCGTGCCCACGCCGGCGCCGTCATCATGACCGCCGACATGCGGATCGTCGCGACCGGCTTCAAGGGGCTCCGTCGGGCACGCCCGGCTGCCTGACCAGCGGCGCCTGCCCGCGGGCCACGGTCGGCAAAGATTACCCCAGCTCCTACGACACAGGTCCGGGTGCCTGCATCAGCGTACACGCCGAGGCCAACGCCATCATCCGTGACAGCTGGACGGACATGGACGGCTCACTGCTCACCACCACGAAGAAGCCGTGTGACGGGTGCTGGAAGCTGATTCGGGCAACACCGCTGGCACGGCCGAGCACGTCCTCTCCGAGGAGTTCCTCAACCTGACCGCCGCCTTCGCCCTGGGTGCCGGCACCGGCCCTGACCGCTGGGTCCAGCGCCACCTGCTCTCCGACTACGACTTCACCCCATGGGAAACGTTCGACCCGATTGCCGTCGGGGACGACGCTCCGCTGCTCGCTGCGAGCCCGCACTGGTTGCGCACCGGCGACCACACCCACCTGATCGGATCGCCGTTAGGGCGATCCGGCACCGGCGTCCCGCACCCGGCGCCGCTCCCGCCCGAGTTGGTCAGGGGCCTCCCGGTCGGGCAGCGGCGCCCGCGCCAGACTCCCGCCACGCCTGCGCATCGAATACTGACGGCTGAGCGGTACGCGAGTCGGTCCCGAACTTCATTCTGCGCCGGTGCATACTGCAGTGATGACAGGGAGCTCCGCTGGCGACGCGCAAGGGAACAGTGACGGCCAGATCGCAACTTCACCGCAGAACAAGCGTCGAGCTCTGCGGGTGGATGTTGCCTGGCTGGGTGCAGCCGGAGTAGCGCTGTACGTCTTCCTGCGCATTCCATTTGCAATCTTTTACGAGCATCTAGGAACCTCCCCTGAGGAAGTTGGACTGGGATACGCGCAGCTCCTCGCCCAGTCTTCGGTGCTGGTCGTCGTCGTCGCAGCGGCAGCAAGCATCCTTTCCTTCTACCTGCTCTTTGGCCCCGTCCCCACCGCTGTAAACATTGGAGCCAGCTACCGTAAGTGGAACGGCGGCGGACGCGCAGCTCTGGCGCGAATGACCGATTCTGAATTCGATGCATACGTGGTTGCCGCACAAGCCGCTAATGAGTCGAGATTTTTCGGCCGCAAGCTGATGGCCTACGCGCTCCGCCGCCAATCCCGGCTCCGCGAACTGGACCGGAAGGACATCCTGGACCGGGATGAGGTCAAAGAGCGCCGCAGACTCTACTACGGCATCGCTGCGATCGTCAGCCGCCCTCTCCTTGGCTTTGTCTACGAGGCGAATGAAAAGAGGTACCGGCTTCTCGCACTGTTCCTCTTCTGGACTCTTGCGATCATGGCGGTCGGACTGCCGCTGCTGGCGAACGAAGAAGCACTCTCCGTCAAGGATTGCCAGACCCCGGATACCGTTCCCGGGATGAACTATAGCGGCACCAAAGTGGAACTGCTCGACAGCACAACGCTGAGCCCCCGGTTCCCGGAACGGAACCTCCTGCTGCTCGGCGGGGACTCGAACCGGTACGTGCTGTTTGACTGCACGGATGACACCACACTCAGGCTGCCAACCTCCAGCTATGTAGCCATCCACCGGGGCCAGTAGTAGGTTCGGCCAGCCGCGCCAAGCTCCCAGCCCTGCTCCGCATCGATTCCTAAGATCAATGCCGGGCGTGGAACTGCAAGGCCTCCACTAGGGTCTTCTTATTGGTGACGAGCGGGCCACGGAACGAGCCGTCCGACTTGACCCGCACGTATTGAAGGCTTGCGTCTCCGCCGTTGTAGGCCATAACGTCCGCGCTGAAGGCAATGTCTTCCAGCTGGAACTCCACCCCGGCCAGAGATGAAGCCGCCTGGGCCTCGAAGTTGCCCAAGTCTTCACGACGGTTCAATCACTGCCTGGGGGTAGGCAATCGGCCTCAATACGAGGCCGTGCTGTCCCGACTGCCACCGTTGCGACAACGAAGTCGCATCATCACAGGGCAACCGGCGGCATCCGGACCCCTCCAGGGGCCGACGCGCCGCGTATTGGCATGTAACCGATCGACGGTGTTGACTGCTTGGCTTATCGCTTCTTCTCCACTGAAGCTGAACCGGCGGAGCCGTGTTCAGCGGGTGACCCTCTTTTATAGTGACATTTGGCCCAGGACTGGGCCGCCTCCGGGGACCATATCGCTCGCGCAGCTCGGAACCGATGAATGCTTATGTCTGTCTGCCAGATCCAGCCTGAGTCCGGGGCGACCAACATTGGGCTCCGTGTGGCATCGAGCTATTTCTTGATCGCGCTCTTCCCATTAAAGGGCAGACAAAGGGGATAGCCCGTGCTTGGCCGACGGCAGGCAAGCACGGGCTACTTAAGGGGCTTAGCCGTTGATGACCTGGGGGACGCCGAGGGCTTTGAATCCGTCGACGCCGAACTCGAGGCCGTAGCCGGACTGTTTGGCTCTGCCGAAGGGGATGCGGGGGTCGACGGCGCCGTGTTTGTTGATCCATACGGTGCCCGATTGGACAAGGACGTCGGGGATCTGTTCTCCCTCACCGAGGACGACATCGCGGGCATCCAGACCGGTGTCAGCACCGCCAAGGGCAAAGAGGGCCAGCCCCCTCTACTACGGCTCCCTCAAGGCCAAGAGCACCACTCCCCTGGCCGATTATGGCTTCGCCGACGGCTTCCTTGCCTCGGAATCCGACCTTCAGGGGTGTCGGCCGGCCAAGATCGTCGCCGTGGCCGTCGAAGTGCTCACAGGGCTGGCAGTCTCCATGCCCGACCGGGAAAATGCACCCCCTCCGCGGCCGTGTCACCGGCACCTCCACCTGAGTGGAGGACCCCAGCTCAGGACCGCTTGGCGGGTCGCGCTCCAGGTCAAAACCGCTTCAGCCCGGCGCATACAGCTCTGGGGCGGCACCGACGGCCGGATTGTGTTCGCCACCGTCGGACTGCATCACGACATGGGGATCTGAGAGGGTAGCTCCCCCTATACCGCGCACATCTTTGGCCGCGTACTCTGATGCCAACCAGGGGCTGCAGGGTGGCCCGTCCGCAAGGCAAGAGTGGAGGAAGGCCATGGACTCCTATGCGACGATCGTTGGCGATCTCGTGAAGGTCGTCGAGCGGGAGGGCTATAAGGGACTCCTCGGGGCAGCGGCCCTCGACAACGACCCAGACCCCAACAGCCCAAACGCCGACTGCATCTCTGCATCCGACAAAGGCATGGATTCAGCGTCCAGCAACGAGGACTTCTGGGGTGCCGCCCTTGGGATGGCGTACTGCTTGAGAACCTCGCCTCCCGTTCTTGCTCCAGTCGACCCAGGGCAGCCCGAGGACCCGCCACCGCCCGACCCGCCAGAAGACCCAGAACCGCCTGACAAGCCCTCCCTGGGGGACGTCGTTCTGGCCGCTCTACTCGCTCATCTTCGAGGCGGACCAGAGTCGAAGTAGCGCGGCGGGAAGCTGGGCCCCGCGGTCCGCACACATGGCTGCGATGAGAACTTACCCACCCCCGGCGGGGAACCCGCCATCTTCGAGGTAAACATCAAAGTACCGAGTCGGTGGCCGTTCCTAACAACCCAGACGGACCCGCAGGTTATCCTGAGGGCCACCGGGGACACCTACCGCAACCTGCTGGGCATACCTAGCTAGCTCCAACGTGTCGACGCTGGCCAGAACATCGTGATGCTCGAGATCGAAAACGCCGACGAACGCAAGATGGCCGAGTTCGAAACCATCGTTGACGCAGGGCTTTACCTCCCTAGGCCACCCAAGTCCGGCCGGCCACTCTACTTGGAGCCACGAAACTTAGGGCATGCCCTCATACTTGGTAGACGCGGGTGCAGTCATGTCGGCTAATGGCCATTGCCAGGCTGATCCCGGTGAGTCGAATACGGGGATGGCGTGCACGACTTTTCCTATCCCCGGCCGTGCTGGCGGGTAGCCATAAGACTTAGCTGACGATATTTCGAAACCCTGCTTGCTGGCCGACGAACGCATATAGGGTTGCTCACAGGCGCTTCGGGCTTCAACCGAACGCCGAAAATGTCAAGCTTTGTCAACACAAAAGAGACAAAAAGCCCCTGACCTGCGGAAACACTGTGCCCGAGGTGGGACTCGAAACTACATTCTCTGCCTTGAAAAGACTGGGAAGCCACGAAAACATGCGGAATCCGGAGCAGTCCGAGAGCTCTACGAAGCAGTCCGAGACGAAAAGTGTGGACATTGTCCACACCCAACTTCTACCCCCTTATCCGAACAGCCACGCCGGCCAACTTCGAGCGCACCGATATCCCCGATAGCAGGAAACCAGGTCGCTACGTTCCGCCGCCTTCCCCCTTCTACTTGTTGAGGGATTAGAGTCGCTCTTGACTACGAAGGAGCAGCGCATGGGCTACACCCACTACTTCCATGGCCTCACCGCCACGTCCCAAGTCGTCGCCGATGCCACGAAAATCATCGAAGCTTCCGGTGTCACAATCTGCGGACCCCAGGGTGAAGGGCTGCCGCTCCTCAGCGAAACCCACGGGATCAAGCTGAACGGCTTCGCCGCAGCAGGCGAAGCCTACGAAACTTTCTCCCTCCCTAGCGCAAACGCTGCCGGCCGTGGAAACCATGCTTGGTTCTGCAAAACAGAGAACAAACCCTACGACCTCGTCGTCACCGCAATCCTCACCGCCGCCGCCCTCCGCCACCCGGGGATACTGCGCAGCGACGGCCATTGGGAGAGCTGGACTGCGGGGCTCGCCCTCTACGAAGCGGCCGTCCGTCCCCTCTCCCTGGACCAGAAGATTGCGCTCGAACTCGACATCGAAGCCATGCGCCCAGAACATCGCTGACGCCACAAACCCCCAGCCGCGCCGCTCCCTTTGCCGTTCCTAAGGGTCCGCGAACTGCTTGCAGCTCCGCCACGTGGAGTAGTCATGCTGTTTGGTCTGCCTTGTCCGATGGATGAGTGGAAGCTGTATCGCTGCTTGTCATTCTGATATGTCCCATGATCGCTGGGCGGGTCCTCCGCGCAACCAGGGCGCTACCGCGCCGACCCCGGAACCGAAAACTTCTCCATAGTCGCAGTGGAATCAGTCCCTGCGGGTGAAGTTTTCGCCCCCGGCGCCGGTTCCCCAAGTTGCACTCCGGCCCCTCGACCCAGCGGATGGTCCCCTACCAGAACGACGCCCACCACCAACAACCGGAGAGACAAGGCCATAAAGGGCCAAGGAGAACAGGGATCATGGAAAAACTCACCATCAAGACACCCCCGGATGTCCTCAGCTTCATCGGACACACACTGGGCTTCTGGCCGAAGGAGAGCCTGGTCTGCATCACCCTGAACGAGAACAGCGTTGGCGCTACCCTGCGGATCGACCTTCCCCGGCAACCAGGTCAGGAACTCCCCTACGCACGCACCGTCGCCCACTACCTCACCAGCGACACCACGGCCACGTCCCTGCTCTTCGCCATCTACACCAGCGAACTTTGCCAATCCGGACAGCCGAAACCCCACGCCGCGACCATCGCAGCCCTCACCGGAGTCCTCGCAGAACAAGGCATCACCATCCGCGACGGACTCTTCGTCGGCGACGACACCTTCTCCCCCTACGACGGCGAACCCGATCACGAACTCGCCCTGCCCGTCAGCGCCACCCAGACCAGCGCCATCAACGCCGAATTCATCTACCGCGGCAGCGCTGTCCAACCCACCGACCAGGTCACCCTCCCCGTCACCAGTGAGGCGCTCGCCAATGCAGCCGCCGTCGAACACCACATGGACGCCATCCGATCCATGTCCCCCAACACTGCAACAAGGCAAGCCCGGGAACTCTGGGGCGGCATGCTGGACACTGGTTCCTTCCCCAGCGACGACGACTCTCATGCCCTGGTAGCCAACCTTCAGTTCCCGGCCATCCGCGACCGCCTCATTGCCGACATCCCGGACTTGGAAGAGCCAATGCAGCACATCCTCTTCGCGCAAACGGACGGCGCTCCGAAGTGGTCGCGTATCGAGTGGGCACAGCAACTGCTCCTGCATGCCTACACCCGCACCAGCCCGCAACACGCAGCACCCGTCCTAACCACCATCGGCTACATCAACTGGTGGGAAGGCCGAGGAAGCAAAGCACACCAATTCCTCCAACTCGCCCTCGACACCGACCCCGCCTACCGCCTCGCCCGCCTCAGTGACCAGATGATCGGCTCCGGCCTCGTCGCGAGCTGGAACATGAACAAAGAAACCGCCTACAAAGCACTGCCATTCGATTAACGAACACTGAGGCTAGAGGATTTGACCCCACAGGACTGGTTCGACACTGTGCCCGCGCGACCTCTGCAGCTTTACGAAAGTACGTTATCGGCCTTGGAAAATGGCAGGGGAGAAGTCACGAAAGAGACCCGGATTCTGTCTCGCCAACGTGGGCGGCTGGTGATGGCGTGACAAGCTTTTGAGTTCTTAGGGCAACGTGTTGTCCCAATGGTCGCGCCAGTTTCCGGACATTCCATCCGCAATTTTAAGCGCCCTTCGAGGCTCGGCGTCGACGTGACGTCTCAGGCCGCACTCCAGCGGGCTTTGATCAGCGCGGGTTCAGCTCGTCGGCCATGTTGTTAACAATGAGGTCGAAGTCGGTGTTTGCCACGGCGCTTGCAAGCAGTCTGGGTTTCCGCGCTAGGTCGGCGACGAGAAGCGCCTCCGGTTGCATGTAGAGCCAGTCGTACTTTTCCACGTAGTCTTCAGCTCCGTACGCATGCTCGCTAAAGACCTTCCGGATCCGGTCCCCGTCTTGGTTAACGAGGTCTTGTATCTTGGCGTCTAAAGTCTTCCGGTCGTCTTCGCTATAGACGCTGAGCAGTATCTCGAACAAGCCTTCAGGTTTGAGAGCAGGAGCATGAGATTGGGTGAAATCCGTGAAGATCTTTCGCACCTTGTTGAACAGGCCGGCGGACGTTTCGGATTCAAATTTGTTTACATCTTTGATCAACGAAGCCACCTCCGAATCGAACAACTCGGTTAATACGATCAAACGGAGGACCCGGCGCTGCAGGTCACTCGGCAACTTGGTCGCATTTTTATATCTCAGCCGGTGGTCGATCATATACCAGGCGTCACCGGCGACTGTTCGAACCTGTACCTCCACCTTTAGACCGTTGCCTTGACCATCACAGATCTCGGGATCGCACAGATCAAACTGGTCTGAACTGTACTCCAGTTTCTCGGGCGAGGGTCTCCTCCGATCTAGTTCACAGGATATGCTCCGGGTCTGACACTCTGACTCCAGCAGGTCCGAGAAGGCTGCGGCGCCTCCGACAGTAGGAAATATAGCCTTAAGTGCAACCAGATCACCGAATGCCTCCCAAGGTCGCGCATTCTCCGGTCCATTCTTATAGGCCTTGGTCAGAAGACTCGGCAACTTCTTGACTCGGCCGTCGACATGAGCATTTGGGTCGATTTCGTGGGCCAGTTTCAGAAGGTTTTCCTTCCACCGTTCCAACCCGACCTGAAGGTGGGGCAGCTCCTCCATATAGCGATCGCTGAGGACGTTCACGTTAGTCAAGTGCCGCTGCCTTAGGCACGGAACCGAATCGAATCTGCCGCAAGTCTCCGCTAAGCCGTATGACAGTTGCCCCATTCTCATCTCTGGAGACATCAATATTCCCCGATTCAAAGGCCTCGTTGCTTGCGGTGACGGTAAATCCTTGGCCGATGAACCTCACCCCGGAACCGCCTCCGGCGATCAGCTTCATGTCTTTGCGGATTACCGCGTCGCCAACCGTGTCAGGTATTGCATCCAGAAAGTCGTCCCGATCTCGTGCCTCAAGGAACTCATCTGCGAAAACACTCGGCTGGAAGTCTTCGCCAGGAGCATTCATGTAGGCCGTTAGAGCACCCGCATATCTTGCGCCCTTTACGGTGTCAGCCAGCGTCTCATTAAAGAAGGCCATAGCGGAATCCATGAAGACTTTCGTCTGGATTTCCGAGCGGTCCGCAAGCTGACACCCAAGAAAGTCTGCCAGAAAGAAGTCTGCATACATCGCACCGTTCTGCTGATCTACCATCTGTCCGATCACTGTTCCGTCGTCGGCAAGCTCCATGAGTGCGACCTTGTAGATCCGGGAATTTTGGCCGACAATCAGCTCATTAAGATGTTCAAGATCCAAACGGCCTGAAACAGGGTCCCGTTGCAGTCTCATTCCTTCCTGGTGTTCAGCCTTCATCAGAAGGACGGAGTCCCGACCATCCCTCTCGACGCGAGCGATGACGAGGATCCCCGAAGGGCTAGTTGCTGTCTGACTGCGAAATAGTGCCTTCGCCAGCTCCTGTGACGCCTCTACAAAAGGACCGTCATCGCTGTCCTTGATTATTCTTTCCACGAGACTAGTAGTTTTCGAAGCAAGGCTGTCATCCGCTTTGATGTCGCGGGGGTGCTTCAGCGCAAACTTGACCATGTTGTCGAGGATGAATCGACGCGTCTCTGGCGCAAGCGGTGTAAGTTCCGTGCTTAGGGTGGCATCGACGTCGGTTTTCGTCGAATGTTTACCCTTCGGCACCTCGTGAACAATGGCTTTGGACAGATTGATGGCCAAGGAGAACTCCTGGATGCGAAAAGAAATAGATTTGTTCCAATGAATTTATCAGCTGCAAACGAGCGCTTGCGCCGAAAACGCGCAGCCTTCTTGTTATCGGGGGCACGCCGCGCACGTTCGAAGGGCCGAGTTTGGCGTCCCTAAGTGTTTGGCGTTTCCGTCAGGTGGTGCGTGGGAATTCTGTCTCTGTCGTAGGTGATTTCCGTGTAGCCGTGGGGCTCGGGCCTGCCCTCGCCGTTCAGGTTCACAAACACAATCTCCTCGATTGTGAGGATGCTTTGCCGAGTGATCATGTTTCGCACTTCCGCTCGCATGGTCAGTGAGGTTCGGCCAAATTTAGTTGCTGTCAGGCCCATCTCGATGAGGTCGCCTTGGACTGCAGAGCTGACAAAGTTGATTTCCGATATGTACTTTGTAACCGCCCTGCCATTGCCGAGCTGGAGGATCGCATAGATTGCTGCTTCTTCATCGATCCACTTGAGGAGACTCCCACCGAACAAGGTTCCGTTGGCATTGAGGTCTTCTGGCCGAACCCACTTTCGGGTGCGGAAGGATATGTCGGAGGATTCCATGGTGAGACCTTACTTTTGGGTGAAAAGGAATTAGGGCAGGGTATGGCCTAATGCTGGTTGCGCTAGTGCTCCGCGCCGGCGCTGTGGGCCGAGCCCGGCCGGACCTGTTTGGCAAGCGAGAAGACCGGAGGTAGGGCAGGGTTGTTCGAGTCTCCGGGCAAGACCCATCGGCAGCTATATCGGCAGGGTCCCATCAAGCACCCGTACGAACCGCACATGGGGGTCAGTAACATTCTCTGCAACAGAATCCGTTAGCGAATACGCGACTTCGGCTCCGACCAGGGCCAGTGTGGTCCAGGATCCGGCGCCCTTTGCACGATATCAGGATCGAAGCGGCGCCTAGGCTTAATCGGCGCTGGGGGTCACTCAGGACTGAGTCTTCGTGCGGGGGTAGCGCCACGAAAGGTCCACCAGCAGATTCCTCCACATGGATGCCCTCTCGCGAGGCAAGAGGGTGCGACGCGGGGACGACCAGCACGGGGTTTTCCCCCACGCTGACGCGGGACCTGACGCCCCCGGGCACGTCCGTTTGTTTCCATCAATGAGTAGATGGAACCGGGGCGACCGAATCCATAATACGACCGCCTTCACTGCTAGCTCCGGATAAGCCTCCGAACCCATGTCAGTTGTTTCCGGCCTGGCCAGTGCCGAGGCCAACAAGCCGACATCGCGGCTATGAAACCCGTACCGATCGACAACTTGAAGCGCACCGGCAATGTCCAGGTACGCTGTCACGCGTCCTCAAGGCGCCTCAGCAACTCAGCATCACGGCTCATAACAAAGTCGAGGCCCTCGCTGATCTCACGGCGGCGCGCGTGGCGCTGCAGAACCAACTCGGCCCCCTGCAACAGAAGCGCAGACTTGGACGTGTGTTCCTCGGCAGCCAACTTCTCCAGCCACCGCCCGTCATGACCGCACCGCGACTGTCTTGGCCCCCCGCGGGCGGCCACAGACGAAGGGCGCATCCTTGGTTGACTACCTCTGGGGCCGAGCCGCTCCTGGCCCAGTTCATCAGCGCCTGCACTTCCATGGCTGCCCCGGCGACCGCGGCATCGAACCATTTGGCCACAGTAGGCGGAGCCCTGTTGGCCAGCCTCCTCCAGGACTATGAGCCCGACTCCGAGGATATGGCTGAGGTGCTTCGGCATGAATTCGAAGCCCATATTAATCGAAACCTGCAGAACCCAGGCCTCGGATGGAAGCAGATTGCTTCCATCCACCACGTATCCGTGCAAACAGTTCAGCGCCTGTTCGCAGGAACGGGACACGGGCTTACCGGCCTGATCCGGAAGGCCCATTTGCGGGCTGTCCATCGTGACCTTGCTGATTACGGCACTGCGCATCTCACCATCACCGAGGCGGGGGCAAAATGGTGTATTCACGACGCCCAATGGCTCGCCAAAGCGTTCAAGACCGAGTTCGGCTTGACCCCTTCGGAGTTTCGAAAATCCGCTGCGGCAGGAATTTCCCCGGACACCGGATTAGTGAACCATGGACCCAAGGCAATGCGTCAGTCATAGGCTTACCGCGCAACCCGTGCGTCGATGGACGTGCCTGAACACTGCATGAGACTCCGTTATAGGGGTGCGCGGCTATATCACGGGTTCGGCACCGAAAGCCCTACCAGCAGCAGGTTTGCGCCTATCGGCTCTTCGTTGTCGGTGCGGAACCGGGCTCAGTACCTGCCCTCGTCTCATGAAGCGTCTTTGCACTACCCGGGGACCGCAACAGGGCCGGACGCATGGGCTCTTCCTCGCGTAGCGGCTCTGTTTCAGTGAGCTGATCGCCTGAGACATGCGTGAGCCAGTGGTACGTCGCGGTTCCATCAGCCTTCCAGGCCAACTCGGCCCGAGTCAGTTCACGGACCACACGTGCGGGACTACCATGAGCGAGGTGTCGGGCTGGGATCTCTATGTTCGAGGTAACCAACGATCCAGCGCCCACAAACGCTTGTCTGCCGATGACCGCGCCATCAAGGACAATAGCGCCAATACCGATGAGGACATCATCGCCCACGTGGCAGCCGTGCAGGACGGCACCATGTCCCACGTGCCCGTTCATGCCTAGTTCCGTTAGGCGTCCTGGAAAAGTATGGACAATACACCCGTCTTGCAGGTTTGCCCCTTCCTTCATAACGAACCGCCCGAGATCTCCCCTTAAGGAAGCTTGTGGACCGACATAACACCCGGGGCCCACAATAATGTCTCCGATGAGACTCGCGGTCGGGTGGACATATGCCGTGGGGTGCACAACGGGCACAACATCACCAAAAGCGTAAACTGGCGGGGCCATGAAGGACTCCTCTTTATAGTGCTGTTCGCCCCTGCTGGACGGGGCCAGTGATACTGAGAAGTTTAGGGAATCGCGATCGCGCAACCGGATCCGCGTCGGCCCCGGAAACTACCAAGACTCCCACTCCAGCAGCAATGGAGCGGCCTGCAACGCTGCTGGAGTCCCTCACCCCTGGGCGCACGCGGAAAATCATGCCGTTTGCCTTGCTGACTCCGATGGAGAGGTAAACGTTCCACCGCTGCTTGTCATTCTGACATGGCCCATGATCGCTGGGCGGGTCCTTCGCGTAACCAGGGCGCTAACGCGCCGGCCCCGAAAACAAAAACTTCGGCAAGACACCGCATGGATGGAGTCCCCACGGATGAAGTTTTCGCCTCCGTTGCCGGTCCCCCAAGTTGCACTACGGCCCCACAACCCAGCGGCTGGTCCCCTATCAGAACGACGCCCACAAACCAACAACCGCAAAAGTCACGGCCGCACACAGCGTGAAGGGAAACCCGGGATCATGGAAAAGCTCACGATCAATGCACCGCCAGACGTACTCAGCTTCATTGGGCATACCCTAGGCTTTTGGCCAAGGGAAAGCCTGGTCTGCATCACCCTGAACGAAGACAGCATCGGAGCCACGCTCCGCATCGACCTCCCCCGCCAGGCTGGCCAGGAACTCCCCTACGCGCGCACCGTCGCCCACTACCTGGCCAGCGACACTGCCGCAACGTCCATCCTGTTCGCGTAGAACAGGGGGCCCGGGCTTTGGGGTGCCGATACCGTCCCCAGATCAGCCGCGCGTGATGCTCAGATTGGAGAAGAACGCCTCGGTTCCAATGTCGACCCACAGGCCAATCTTCCCGCTGGCCGGCATGGCCTTGGTTTCAGCCCCAGCCAGGGCCTCCACCCCATTGATGCCGACGCGAAGGCGCTGGTCCTCCACTTCGACGCGCAGGTGCATCCACTCGTCCGGGCCGATGTCGGCCCGAGCCTCATAGCGGCCATCGGGGTATTCAACGCGAAGGCGTTCGAAGTCCCATTCGGGATAGGCGAAATACTGCACGCCGCGATTCACACGTGGACCTGGTGGATTGAGCTTCGCGCCATTTAGCGGTCGGACATAGACAGACTCAAAGCGGTCGGCGTCGTCGGAAATTCGGTAGGCGATACCGGCGAAGGCACGCGCGTAGTCGGGGGCGTCCGCAGTCAGGCGGCTCAATATGTCGACCTCAATGACACCGTTCTCAAATGCAGCCGGCAGCAGGACAAAGGTGGGCTGGTCGATGTAATCGACTCCGGGGACCCCCGCTGCCGCCTCGCCGGTCAGTCCCACCCGGAGGCCCTTGCGGCCCTCGATCTCGCCGGCAAATGCCGTAACGGATCTCAGCGAAGCTCCCCCTGGCAGTCTGTCCAAAGGCAGAAAAGTGCTGCCCGCGTTGACGTCAGTCATGAATATGTCCCTCCACTGTGACCACAAGCTTGCCGGATACGGACCCATCCTCCATGTCCTGGTGCGCTTGGACGATCTCGTCGAACCTGTAAACCTTGCCGATGGGGACTGAGACGCGTCCGGCTTCCACGGCATCCAGGAATTCCTGCAGGACAGGTGCAGGAAGGTCGCTGGCGCCACCGGAGTAGGCGGTCAACCGCACCCCGTTCGGAATGAAATCAATCGGATAGAAGTCCTTGACCGTCCATTCGTCTGAAAGCATTCCGGTGAAGCAGACAGTCCCGTGGACGGCGGTGGCCCTTAGCGTGTCTTGAAGTGTCGGTGTCCCGACCAGCTCCACTGCGCCGCCGACCCCGCCCGGGAAGATTCCGCGTACCTGTTCGGCAATCGAACCGGAATCAATCACCACGTGATCCGTGCCTGCGTCCAGGAGCGCCTGCGTTTTGGCTGGATTCCTAGTGGTGGCCACCACGGTGATGCCTTGGCGTTTGGCGAGGACGGCCAGGGCCATCCCTATGGATGAAGTGCCGCCGCGGATCAGCAGGCTGCTGCCAGGGGCGGCGTTTACGCCGACTGTCAGGGAGCCGTGTGCGGTTTGCAGCATCTCAGGCACGGCACCCAAAGTGGACCAGTCAAGGCTGCTTCTAAACGGGACCACGCTGGAGGCCGGCACGCTCACGTACTCGGCATAGCCGCCGTCGAAAGTTCTGCCCATGCCGCCCATCAGCGCGGCGACCTGAGTGCCTTCGGCCACCTCACCGCCCGGAGCCTCTACTACAACACCGGTTGCTTCAAGCCCGGGGATGCGCGGGAAGGATCCGAATGAGCCCAGTCCCCTGCGGAAATGAAGCTCCGAGCGGTTAAGGCCAAAAGCGTGGACTTTGATCAGCACCCAACCAGGCCTGGCAACAGGCCGGGGCACTACCCGGATCTTGAGAGCTTCGGGCGCTCCCGGGCCGTCAAGGACGATTGCGTGCATGTGCTCAGGCATGGTTGTGTGCTCCCTTTGATTCGGTTTGCAGGTCACCCAGCTCAGGTGAACTGTCCGCCGCCGACATGTCGGAATGCCCTCCCGCGGTTTCAGGCCCGCGGCGAATTGCGGGTATCGCGGCAACGCCGACGGCTGCAATCAGTACTCCGGGTACCAGTGGCCACGCGCTGGTTTCAGTCAGCGACTGAACCACATAGGGCGCGATGCCGCCGAATATGGTGGTGGCAATGGTCCCGCCGATTGCCAGCGCGGTGAGGCGGCCCCTGACGACAAACTGCTCCGGAATTGCTGATGCGCCCACTGCACTCAGGCTGCCGGCCAGGCACGAAAGAACCACGACGGCGGCAATGGCCAAGGGTGCGGTGGGGTAACCGGCGGCAGCGAACATGGGAACGGGCAGAAGAACGGCCGCCACCGCTAGGACGAGCAGGGTCCGGCGACGCCCGTATCGGTCGGACAACCAGCCGGCGGCCGGCGAGGCAACAACCACGACGGCGGCGGAAAGCGTTGCCAGGGCAAGCGCGGAAGATTCGGCCCAGCCCTGAACGGAAACCAGGTATGTGGGCAGGTAGACAATGCCTACGTAGTACGTTGCGGAAACAAGCCCGGAGATGACGAAGGTGCGGATAATGGCCCGCCATTGCCGCCCCACAACCTGTGGAATCGATTCCCGGGTTTCCTCTGCGCGGCTCTGCGCAAAGAGCGGGGTTTCGTGGAGGCCGGTGCGCAGCAAGAGGATCAAGGCAGCGAGTAGACCGCCGACAATGAATGGAATCCGCCAACCCCACGCATCCATCTGTGCCGCAGGAAGGGCAGCGATGGTGGCCGCTGCGACACCGGCAGCGAGCAGCGCTCCGATTTCGCTCGCCGCGGCGGCCAGTGAGGTGACGAGCCCACGCTTTCCCGGGCTGCTGCTTTCCAGGAGATAGGTCATGACGCCCGTGTATTCACCACCCACCGAAAATGACATCAGGCATCTCAGTGCGAGAAGCCAGGCCGCGGCGGATTCACCAATCTGCGCGTAGGTCGGCAGGACAGCAGTGCCCAGTGTGGCCAGCAGCATCAACGCCATGGATGCCAGCAGAACGGGCCGGCGGCCCCAACGGTCCCCCACGTATCCAAAGACGAGGCCGCCTATCGGCCGGAGGAGGTAGGAAACGGCAAACGTTGCAAGTGTCATAAGGACCCCCGTGGGGCTGTCACCGAAGAACACCCGTGAAAGGACGGCGCTGAGGTAAAGGAACAACGTGAAGTCGTACCATTCCACCACGGTGGAGACAACAGCGATAGCGAGCCGGCCCCGGGGAACGGTGGCTTGAGCCACAAGGGGCATGGGCGAAGACGGCATGGGAGGATCCTTCGACGGCGAAAACGGAGCAATACCTCTAAACGAGGTATGCATCAGGGAACGTTACCTCGTTTCGATGTATTCCCATCCGCTAGCATTGTTGTCGTGCTCGAACTGATGATCCTGGGCTTCCTCGCCGAAGGCCCCCTCCATGGTTACCAACTCCGGCGCAAGATGAATGAACTCTACGGTTTCGCAAAGGAGATCAGTGACGGGAGCCTGTATCCCGCCATTCAAAGGCTCATCAAAGCGGGTGCCATTGTGCAGCGCATCGAGAACGGGCGCGCGGCCCAGCGCCACACACTCGAACTCACCCCTAAGGGCCGGGAAGACCTTCAGCAACGGCTTCGCAGCGCTTCGGGCGGAGATGTCAGCGACCTGGGGCGGTTTATGGTGATCCTTGCCTTCCTGTCCCAACTTCCCGACGTCGAAGACCAGCACGAGGTACTCGAGCGGCGGCTGAAATTCCTCGAGGCACCCGCCAGCTTCTTCTACGAAAACGGCAAACCTTTGCGAAGCGCGGATATCCAGGACATCTACCGCCAAGGAATGCTGGCCATTGGCAAAGCAGCGAGCCGGGCGGAAATAGCTTGGCTCCGCCGTACCCTGGGTGCCTCCGCGAAATAGGAGCCCTCACAATGGGTGTTTCTACCGCTCCCTAAACGGTCATGTTTATTGCCCGATATGCATCAATACGGCCAATTTTGGTATTTCCCCTCGGGCAACCTGGCGCAATACCGTGAAGACTCACGGGAAACGCCATCGGATTACCCACGGCGGCCAACATCCGAGGTGGGATTACGGTGGCCTCCCTCCCGGTTCCGACAAGCGGCACGACTGATGCAGCTGCTACGGACAAGCCGGGAAGGACTCCCGCAGGTCACGGGCACCCAAACAAAGGAGTTTTGAGCAATGGCTGGACGAGTTGACGGTAAAAGGATATTGATCAGCGGCGCAGGTAGCGGAATGGGCCGGTCGGTTGCCCGGCGCCTGGCGGAAGAGGGGGCCAAGCTGACGATCTTTGACCTCAACGCTGAGGCGGCCAATCAAGCAAGGGATGAAATCGTTTCCGCAGGCGGCACAGCAATTTCGACTTCCGGCAACGTGGTCAATCGGGCGGACGTTGCGGCCGCAGTCGCAGCGGGCGTTGAGGCATACGGCGGCTTGGATGTCATGTTCGCTATTGCCGGCATCATCAAACCCCTCCATTTCCTGGATGTGACGGAGGAAAACTGGCGGGCTACCCTCGATGTCAACGGCCTCGGCTCCTTGATCTGCCAGCAGGAAGCGGCCAAACAAATGATTTCGCAGGGGACCGGGGGCAAGCTCATCCTCACGTCATCGATCGCAGGTCGCCAGGGATACCCAAACTTCGCCGCTTACTGCGCCAGCAAGTTCGCGGTCAACGCGCTGGTGCAGGCAGCAGCCCGGGGACTGGCCGAACACCAGATCACGTGCAACGCCTTTGCACCGGGCGTGGTGGACACGCCACTGTGGCGCAAGCTCGACCTCGACATCATGGAGCTCGGAGACACCTCCGCGCCCGGGCAGGCCTTCAACGAATTTTCAGGGTCGATACTTGCCGGTCGCGCCGGCACACCCGAGGACGTCACCGGAACGGCACTCTACTTGGCATCGGAGGATTCCGATTACATGACCGGCCAGGTCGTCATGATCGACGGCGGCATGGTCCTCGTGTAGCTTCCCAGAGCAAAGCCAACGCACCAACGACAGAGGCATCACCGAGCCACGGTTCGGTGATGCCCTTGTCGTTAGAAGCGGCAGTCAATTATTCCCAACAGAACATCAATACAGCCCGGAATAAGTATTGGACCAGAGGTAATGCCTGGTGGGATGGTTGATGCATCGACGAGCATTCAAAGGAGAGCCGTGACGATTCAAACCAGCCCTAACCTCGACTGGCCCCAGATGGCCGGCAGCCACACGTCCCTTGACGAGGTGCCGGCTTCCGACGTCTTCGGCCGTAAGGGAAGCGGCCCCCTGTCCAGTGTACTGGTTGCTGATTTCGGCCGCGTACTGGCCGGTCCCTACTGCACCATGCTGCTGGCAGACATGGGCGCAACGGTGGTCAAGATCGAGAGCCCTGACGGCGACGAAACCCGGGCGTGGAAGCCTCCTGTCAGGGACGGCGAGTCCACGTATTACCTGTCGATCAACCGCAACAAGGGATCTATCGCCCTGGACCTAAGGGACGAGGATGATCGCAGGATTGCCCAGGACATCGCCCAGCGGGCCGACGTCATGGTTGAGAACTTCAAACCTAACTGCCTGGAACGGTACGGCCTGGATTATGATTCCGTGGCAAAAACGAATCCAGAAGTGATTTATGCATCCATCACCGGCTTCGGTACGGCAGGAGGTGCTTCACTTCCGGGATATGACCTGCTTGTCCAGGCGCTGTCCGGCCTGATGAGCCTTACGGGCGCACCCGATACCCCGGCATACCGCTCGGGTGTTGCCGTGTTCGACGTGATCACCGGCCTGCACGCGGCCATCGGGATACTCGCCGCCCTTCATGAGCGGTCGCAAACGGGCCGGGGGCAGCAGATCGAAGTCAACCTCATGTCATCCGCGCTGTCCGGAATGGTGAACCAGACCGCCGGCTATCTGTTGAGCGGCACCCTCCCGACAAGGCTGGGAAACGAACATCCCAGCATCTACCCCTACGAGCCGCTGCCCACGGGCGAAGGCGACATCGTCATTGCCATCGGCAACGATCCCCAGTTCCGCAAGCTGTGCCAAACCCTTGACCTCCCGCAGGTGAGCCTCGATGCCCGGTTCGCAACGGCGCCGGCCCGCAGCCTGAACCGCGAAGAACTCCGGCCTGTGTTGCAGGCGGCCCTTAGCAAAGCATCTTCTACACAGTGGTTCGACGTTCTCACCCGGGCTGGAATTCCCTGCGCCCCGATCAACGACGTTCGCCAAGGGCTCGATTTCGCTGAACGCATTGGACTGGAGCCCGTCGTCACCATTGGTCAAGGCAGGGATGCCATCCCCACCGTCCGGAATCCGATCACTTTCTCGGAGACACCCGTCAGCTACGACCTCGTTCCCCCAGCTCATGACGGGAACCGGGACCAGGTTCTTGCCTGGCTTGAGACGGGAAAGCAAACCAAAACACACCGGCGGCCTGCATCCGCATCACAACGAAAGGTTCAACGATGACCACCACAGCCGACCGGCAGACGGCAACCTCTGATTACTTCCGTTTGGACGACGATCTCACTGCTGACGAGATCGCTATCCGCGACAAGGTCCGCGCGTTTGCCGAGAACCGTGTACTTCCGGTTATCAACGCCTACTGGGAAAAAGCCGAATTTCCCGAGGAACTGCTCGAACCGTTGGCTGGGCTGGGTATCATAGGAACCACGATCAAGGGCTACGGTTGCCCCGGTATGAGCCGCAAAGCCGCCGGAATGGTGGCACGCGAAATGGCCCGCGCCGATGGGAGCCTCAACACGTTCCTCGGGATCCATTCAAACCTCTGCATGGGCGCCCTTAACCTCCTGGGCAGCGCCGAGCAGCGGGAACGCTGGCTCCCGCCCCTGGCCAGGATTGAAAAGACCGGCGCCTTCGCACTGACCGAACCGGAACACGGTTCGGATTCCGTGGCTCTGGAGACCGCGGCCCGGCGCGACGGAGACTCCTGGGTGCTCACGGGCCGCAAACGCTGGATCGGCAACGGCCACGCCGCCGACGTCATCGTCCTGTTCGCTCGAAACACGGCAGATGGAAACGTCAACGCATTCGTTATCGAAAAGGACGCCGCGGGCCGGTACCCCGAGGGCTACTCCCCCACAGTCATCTCTGGCAAGGTTGGCAAGCGTGCCATCCTCCAGGCCGACATCGAAATCACGGAAATGCGGATCCCCGACGCCAACAGGCTGGAATTGTGCCATTCCTTCCGCGATGTCTCCCGGGTGCTCCAGGCAACACGGGGCGGCGCGGCATGGGAGGCGGTGGGCCACGCCATGGCAGCCTTCGAGATTGCAGCGGATTACGCGCTCAGCCGCCACCAGTTCGGAAAACCGATCGCTTCCTACCAACTGGTCCAGCACCGGCTGGCCAACATGCTCAGCGAACTGACCACCATGCAACTGCTCTGTACCCGCATGGCCGAACTCGCCGACCAGGACAAGCTCACCAACGCCATGGCCTCGATGGTGAAGATGGCCACCGCCCAAAAGGGCAAGTGGATCTGCAACGAAGCACGGGACTTGCTGGGCGGCAATGGACTGCTGCTGGAAAACCATGTTGTCCGCCACATGACCGACATGGAAGTCGTCTCAACCTATGAAGGCACCGACTCGATGCAGGCCCTCATCGTAGGCCGCGACATCACCGGAATTTCCGCGTTCAACTAGACCGTAATCCGGCACAAAACAGCACATCACACACCCATGATTGGAACACCCATGCCTGAGGCCTTCTTGATCGGCGGGGCACGCACCCCCGTCGGCCGCTACGGCGGCGCCCTGTCCTCCATCCGCCCCGACGACCTCGCCGCACTCACCGTGCGCGCCGCCGTCGAACGCGCCGGCATTGACCCGGGCGCCGTGGACGAGGTGATTCTCGGCAACGCCAACGGCGCCGGCGAGGAGAACCGCAACGTGGCCCGCATGGCATGGCTCCTCGCGGGGTTCCCGGACACCGTCCCCGGCATCACCGTCAACCGCCTCTGTGCCTCTGGGCTGAGCGCCATCATCATGGCGTCCCACATGGTCAAGGCAGGAGCGGCGGACATCGTGGTGGCCGGCGGCGTCGAATCCATGTCCCGCGCACCGTGGGTGATGGACAAGCCAGACAAGGCGTTCGCCAAGCCAGGCCCCGTCGTCGATACGTCCATCGGCTGGCGCTTCCCCAACCCCGCCTTCGTCTCCGGCGAACTCTCACGCGACGGCAAGGCCACCTACTCCATGCCGGAAACCGCCGAAGAAGTGGCCCGGGTCTACGGCATCTCCCGCGACGATTGCGACGAGTTCGCCGTCCGCTCCCACGAGCGCGCCCTGGCCGCCATCACCGCCGGGCACTTCGCTGACGAGATCGTCCCCGTGACGGTCAAGGGCCGCAAGGGCGCCGAAACTATCGTGGACACGGACGAAGGCCCCCGCCCCGGAACCACCCGCGACGTCCTGGCCGGGCTGCGGCCCGTGGTGAAGGGCGGCAGTGTAGTCACCGCCGGCAACGCCTCCACGCTCAACGACGGCGCCTCCGCGATCATCGTCGCATCCGAGGCCGCCGTCCAGAAGTACGGCCTCACGCCCCGGGCTCGCATCCTCGGCGGCGCGTCAGCGGGCGTGGCCCAGGAAATCATGGGCATCGGCCCGGTCCCGGCAACCCGCAAGGTCCTGGACCGGACCGGACTCGCTGTGGGCGACCTGGCCGCCGTCGAACTCAATGAAGCGTTCGCTTCGCAGGCGCTTGCCTGCATGCGCGAATTGAAGCTTGAGCCCGGCATCGTGAACAACGATGGCGGCGCCATCGCCCTGGGACATCCCCTCGGCTCGTCCGGGTCGCGGCTGGTCATCACCCTCCTGGGGCGCCTCGATCGCGAAGTCACCGAGGGCCGGAAGCTGGGCCTCGCCACCATGTGCGTGGGTGTCGGGCAGGGCACGGCGCTGCTGCTGGAGGGGCTGTGATGACGGAATTGACGTACGCCGCCGGCGCGGAGTTGGGTGCCGCGGGTTTCGCAACGCTGCAGATTGAGGAGCGGGAAGACCGATTGGCGGTGCGGCTCCACCGGCCGGACGTCCGCAATGCCATCGACCAGGCCATGGTGGATGAGCTGCACCTGGTGTGCGCGTACCTGGAGCGGACCCCGAAAATCCTGATCCTTTCAGGCACGCCCGGGAACCCGGATACCGGAGCCAAAGGCATCTTCGCCTCCGGCGCCGACATTGCGCAGCTGCGTGAACGCCGCCGGGACGACGCACTGGCCGGAATCAACTCCGGCATCTTCGACCGGATCGCAGGACTGCCCATGCCCGTCGTCGCCGCCTTGGACGGGTACGCCCTTGGCGGTGGCGCCGAACTTGCCTACGCGGCCGACTTCCGCATCGGCACGCCCGATTTGAGGATGGGCAACCCCGAGACGAACCTGGGCATCCTTGCAGCCGCGGGCGCCACCTGGCGCCTGAAGGAACTCGTCGGCGAGCCGCTCGCCAAGCACATCCTGCTCGCCGGCAAGGTCCTCACCGGCCAGGAATGCCTTGCCGTTGGACTGATCACCGAGCTCGTTGATCCGGACACCCTGATGGACGCCGCGCACGCGTTGGCAGATTCCATCGCCGCCCAGGACCCGCTGGCGGTCCGCATCACCAAATCCGTGTTCCACACCCCGCGGGAAGTCCACCCCGTCATCGACACCCTGGCCCAGGGCATGCTCTTCGAATCCCCGGCCAAGTTTGACCGCATGCAGGCATTCCTCGACCGGAAGAAGAAGTAGATATGAGCATCCCCGCAATTCCCGCCGGACTCCCCTCAAAGGTTGGTGTCCTCGGCGGCGGCCGGATGGGCGCCGGCATCGCCCACGCCTTCCTGGTCAAGGGTTCCGACGTCATTGTCGTTGAGCGTGACCAGGAAGCTGCGGACGCGGCCCGCGGGCGCGTCGAGGACGCCGTCGACAGGTCCCTGGCCCGCGGCCTGGCAGGCGAGGCGGCCGACTACACCTCCCGCTTGTCGGTGACCACGGACTACGCCTCCTTCGGTGACCGGGAACTGGTGGTGGAGGCCGTGCCCGAATTGTGGGACCTCAAAGTCTCATCCCTGCGCGCCGTCGAGGCCGAACTCGGCAACGGTGCCGTGCTGGCCTCCAACACGTCGTCCCTGTCCGTGAACGGCCTGGCTGACGAACTCGACCGTCCGCAGGACTTCCTCGGGCTGCACTTCTTCAACCCGGTCCCGGCCTCCACGCTCATCGAGGTGGTCGTGGGGAAGAAGACCTCCGAGCCGCTGGCGGCCGCGGCGCGCGACTGGGTGGAGGCACTCGGCAAGACCGCCGTCGTCGTCAATGATGCCCCAGGGTTCGCCTCATCCCGCCTGGGCGTGGCCATCTCCCTGGAAGCGATGCGGATGGTCGAAGAAGGCGTGGCCTCCGCCGAGGACATCGACAACGCTATGGTGCTGGGCTACAAGCACCCCACCGGGCCGCTGAGGACCACGGACATCGTGGGCCTGGACGTCCGGCTCGGCATCGCCGAATACCTGCATGAGACCCTCGGGGAACGGTTCGCACCCCCGCAGATCCTGCGCGAGAAGGTGGCCCGCGGCGAGCTCGGCCGCAAGACCGGAACGGGGTTCTTCAACTGGAGTTAGAGAACCGTTTCACCGCTCGATTCTTACTTTCCGTCTGCCTGGGCAAGCTCGAGTGATACTCTAAACTCAATAATGAGGGAAGGGATGCTGTGGAAATCAACCAGCTAGTCGCCTTTCTTGCCGTGGCGGAAGAACTGCATTTCGGCCGGGCCGCGGAGAGGCTCCACGTCGCGCAACCGCCCCTGAGCCGGACCATAAAGCAACTCGAAAATGAGCTGAATACGAGGCTGTTGGACCGGACAACCCGATCTGTGAAACTGACGTCCAGCGGTCGGGCGCTTGTGGGTCCGGCTACGGAAGTCCTCGATGCCCTGCGCCGCGCCGAAGACGCGGTCCGGTCGGCGGATGGCGGCGAATCCGGGCTCGTTCGCATAGCCTTCGCGGGCGCCTCCACGCATCAACTGGTTGCGCGGTTGGCACGTTTGGTGAGGGCACAACGGCCAGGCATACAGCTGGACCTTTCCAGCCAAAACTTCGCCCAACCCGCCATGACAAAGCTGGTGCAGGGCGAGACCGATGTCGCTTTCGGACGGTGGGATGTGATTCCGGCCGAAATCGCATCGGAAGTTGTGCTGCGGGACTCCCTGGTGATCGCACTCCCCGACACGCATCCGCTGGCAGGAGCGCGCCGGTTAGCGATCGCAAAGTTGGCCGCGGAAGCGTTCATCTCCTTGCCGTCCTACGAAGGCGCGGTGTTGCCCGACCGGCTTCGTCGGCTCGCACGCGACAACGGCTTTGTTCCCAATGTCATCCAGGTGGCACCCGACACGCAGACAGCGTTGGCTCTTGTCAGCGCGGAAGTGGGGTGCCACCTGACGTTGGCATCGGTGGCAGACAGTGCGACCGATCCACACGTAGTCTTCGTTCCCCTGGCGGACGCCACCGCAGACGTCGACCTCAGAGCCGCCTGGCGCCCGAACGATACGAATCCTGCAGTCAAGGCTGTTCTGCACGAAGTCATGAACCTGAGTAAGGTTTCCAGAAACCAGATCACCACAGGTGAAGCTGAATTCTCACATAGTCGCCTCGCCTGAATCGAGACCGAGCTGACGGAGACGGCGGTAAAGCGTCGTCCTGCCCATTCCTAGCAAATCCGCTGCCTCCGACTTGTTACCACCGGTGGCATCAAGGGCCTTGATAATGGCATCGCGCTCAGCAGTCTTCATCAGCGACAGGGGGCGCCGGGGAGGCGCCTGCTGAAGATGCTTTGGCAGATGCCGTCTTTCGATGACCGAAGCATTGACCGAGCGAACCAGATCGGTGACAGTCCTTGCCAACTCGGCCACATTGCCGGGCCAGTTCCACTGAACCAAGGACTGCAACGCAGCCGGGGACATCGTGTGCCGCGACCCAGCGTCGACTTCATTGAGAATCCTTGTCACCATCCCCGGAATGCGTTCCGGAGTTTGAGCCAGTGGCGCCGTCCGCACACTAATCCCCAAGGCGTCTATGAAGGCCTGGACTCCTTGGGACGCGTCTTCGCTGAACACCGTGACCAAAAGGCTTCCGGAACGATCACCAACTGTCCATCTCCTCTGCACCGCATCCACGATCCTGGAGAACACACTGAAGTCGTCGCCGCCGGCGTGTTCAAGCCTGCGTAGGAGGACATCCTTGCCTTGCTGCAAAAGTGACTCGACCTGGTCCCAGGGCGTAGGCACTTCAGCCGACATTACGAATACTTCGACTGGGCCCGATTTGCCCCACGTCGCTCGAAGGTCCAGGGCTGCCGTCGCCCGTCCGGTGCCGACTGGCCCCTCGACGACAGCGATCGCTTGCCCTGGGGCGGCCACGAGGGGACCGGACACGGAACGCGCACCGTTATTCAACAGGCCGGGCGCGGCTGGTCCGCCGCGCAGTGATGGCTCCAGCTCAGAGAAGTGAACAACAAAATGAACCCGCGGCCCGTCACTGACCCTGCGTGCCGCGATTTCGAGCATCGTTCCCTCGAGTTCGCGCCTGAGCGTCGGCGAGGAAGACCAGTTATGGGCGTTGAGCACTTCCCAAAGCATGACGTGGGAAGCAACATTCACATACGGCAGGCCCGGGGTATTGGCCAGGATCGATTCGTGGTCCAGCACGACCGTGGGCCGCTGGGAACTGGTAAAGCGCATGAACGACATCGCCAGCGCAAGGTCCTGGGGCCGCGCAGAGGTTCGAAGCCTCTCCTCGATCTGCTGGCTGATCTCCCGCGCCAGCGAGAGCATGATCGGATTTGCCGCTTGTATTGGCCCACCTAAGGCGATCGAACCCACCACAAGACCAGCCGGCGTATAGATGGGGGCGGCCGCGCAGGCGTTCGTTGCCAACGCGTCGCTGTAGTGCTGGCTTCCCTTGACGAACACTGGCCGCTTTTCCACCATCGACGTGCCCAGGGCATTCGTACCGATGGCGTCCTCGGAGTAGTCGAACCCCTCAGCTGCATGCATGTTGTCCAAGCGCCGGCGCTCACTGCTGTCGCTCGTCCGCCTGTCGACGATGCTGCCGCCGCGATCGCTCAGGAACAGGGTAGTTCCGGTGTCTTCCAGTTGATGCTGCCAGCGGTCAAGTACCGGCACAGCAGCCTTGCCCAGGAGTGTGTCGGTATCTACGTCGCGGTACCGTTGTGCAGGCCCTGAGGCTTCAACGGCGCTGCCGATCGATCGGCGCCAACTGCGGACGATAAGGTCCGGAACCGATTCGTCTGCCTGGTAGACCCCCGTTAGTCCGGCACGAATTAGTTTTTCACGTGCCTCCCGCACTGGATCAGTCATGTTGCACCTTTGCAGTTTCATCCCTCCCGGGCAAGCGAGCAGCGACAATTATTGCTCTCCGGGTATCAAAGCCGGTATTTCGGGCCCCGTCCCAGTGTTTCAAGTTGAAACACTCAGCCCCTCTTCCGCCGCCGCAGACTGGTTACACGAAGTGAATTATCTCACACCGTCCTATTAGCCGGAGGAGCACCATCATGGACAAAGTCGTCCCTAACGAGACCCAGCAGCTCGACGCACTCGTCGTAGGAGCCGGCTTCGGCGGCATCTACATGCTGCACAAGCTTCGCAACGAGCTCGGCCTTAACGCTGTGGCCATTGACCGGGCCGGAGGCGTTGGCGGCACCTGGTACTGGAACAAGTACCCGGGAGCCCTTTCCGATTCTGAAAGTTTTGTCTACCAGTACTCTTTTGACCGTGAGCTGTACCAGCAGACTCCGTGGGACACCAAGTACGTCCCCCAGGCTCAAATTCTCAAATACCTGAACGGGGTCGTCGACCGATACAGCCTCCGCCGCCATATCCAGCTTGAAACCGGAATGACGGAGGCCGAGTTCGACGAGGCTGCAGGAATCTGGACCGTTCGCACGGACCGCGGGGTTACCTTCCAGTCGCGATTCCTTGTCACGGGGCTGGGCCTGCTCTCTGCCACCAACCTGCCGAAGTTTCCGGGCATGGAAACCTTCAAAGGCCGCTTGGTCCACACGGGCGCTTGGCCCGAGGACCTGGATCTCACCGGCAAGCGGGTAGGTGTCATCGGCAACGGCTCCACAGGCAACCAAGTCATCACGGCCACGGCTCCGATCGCAGCTCATCTGACGTCATTCCAGCGCACGCCGCAGTACAGCGTTCCCGCAGGCAACCGCAAGCTCACGGAAGAGGAGCAGAGGGCCCACCGGGAGAACTTCGAGGCCAACTGGGATCAGGTCCGGAACTCTACCGTTGCCATGGGCTTCGAAGAAAGCACGGTCCCGACCTTCAGCGTTTCCCCCGAAGAACGGGAGCGGATTTACCAGCGGGTCTGGGAGGAAGGAGGCGGTTTCCGCTTCATGTTCGAGACCTTCTCGGATATTGCCACGGACCCTGAGGCCAACGAAGAAGCCGCGAAATTCATTCGTCGCAAGATTGCCGAGATCGTCAAGGATCCGGAAACACGCCGTAAGCTGACGCCGACCGACCTCTACGCCCGCAGGCCATTGTGCGATTCCGGATACTACGAAACGTTCAACCGGCCGAACGTATCCCTTGTCAACGTCAAGGAAAACCCCATCGAGCGGGTAACTGAAGAGGGCATCGTCACAGCTGATGGCGTCCTTCACGAACTGGACGTACTCATCTGCGCAACGGGCTTCGACGCCGTGGACGGCAACTACGTGCGCGTCAATATCCGCGGACGTGGGGGCGAAACCCTGAAGGAACATTGGGCTGACGGACCGACCAGCTACCTCGGCATGGCAACCAACGGCTTCCCCAACATGTTCATGATCCTGGGACCGAACGGCCCCTTCACCAACCTGCCGCCGTCAATCGAGGCGCAGGTCGAGTGGATCAGCGAAACCATCGATCACGTCTCGACCTCGGGAAGGGTATGGATTGAGGCCAAGGCCCAGACGGAGTCCGACTGGACTGAAACCTGCTCCGACATTGCCCACCAGACGCTCTTCCCCCAGGCAGCATCATGGATCTTCGGCGCTAACATTCCGGGCAAAAAGCGCGCCGTCATGTTCTACCTCGGCGGGATCAAGCAGTACCGGTCCATCCTCTCCGACGAAGCTTCGAACAAGTACCCGAACTTCGCAACCGATGCGGACATCCTGGCTCCTGCCTGAAAAGGTCGCTGGCAGCCCGGGAAGGACAAGGCCAGCCACCCTTCCCGGGCTGCCCCAACATGATGAAAGTCTTTCAATGAAGAAATATGCAACTGTTGATCCGACGAGTGGCATCGTGGTTCAGGAATTTGACACCATGACCGACTCGGAGGTGGCGGCTTCCCTGAAGCGCTCCTACAAGGCCTATCAGTCCTGGCATGCAAAGGACCTCGCCGAACGCTGCGCCCTCCTGCAACGGATAGCGGACCTGCACCGGCAGCACTCCATCGACCTTGCCAAGCTCATGGCGCTGGAGATGGGCAAGCCCATCTCGCAGGCAAGAACCGAAGTCGAATTGTCCGCCGCCATTTTTGAGTACTACGCCACCTCCGGAGAACAACTCCTCGCAGACGAGGAACTGGATATCGCGGGAGCCGGCCGGGCCCTGGTTCGAACAGCGCCCATTGGGCCGCTCCTTGGCGTCATGCCGTGGAACTTCCCTTACTACCAGGCAGCACGGTTCATCGCCCCTAATTTGCTGCTGGGAAACACGATTCTGCTCAAGCATGCGAGCAACTGCCCGCAGCAGGCATTGCGGATCGAGGACATCATCCGTGCCGCCGGTGCGCCTGACGGGGTCTACCAGAACATATTCGCCACGTCGGGTCAGGTGGCGGACCTCATCGCCAGCCCGGAACTGCAAGGCGTATCCCTCACCGGTTCCGAAAAGGCCGGCAGCGCCATCGGCGCGCTGGCGGGACAGCACCTGAAGAAATGCGTCCTTGAGCTCGGAGGGTCAGACCCGTTCCTGGTGCTTCCCTCAGCCGACGTGGACAAGGCTGCCGCCGCGGCTGCCGCAGGCCGGTTCGGGAATGCCGGCCAGGCGTGCACATCCTCGAAGAGGCTGATCGTCGACTCCGCCAATTGGGATTCTTTCCTTGACGCGTTCCTTGCAAAGGCAGCGGAATGGCAAATCGGTGACCCCATGAGCGAGGACACCCGTCTTGGTCCGATGTCTTCCGCCCAAGCGAGGGCAGAACTCGCCGAACAGGTCGACGATGCGGTAGCCAAGGGGGCCACCGTCCACCTTGGCGGGTATATCCCCGAAGGCCGCGGTTCTTTCTACCCGGCCACCGTGCTGTCCGGCGTCACTCCGGACATGCGCGCGTACCGCGAAGAACTGTTCGGACCAGTAGCCGTACTCCACCGGGTCAACTCCGTCGATGAAGCAATCGCACTGGCCAACGACTCGCCCTACGGCCTCGGCAGCGCCGTGTTCACAAACGACGACAAGCAGGCCGCCTACGTCACCGACCGCCTGGAAGTGGGCATGGTGGGAATCAACACCACTATCAAGAGTGCTCCCGACCTGCCCTTCGGTGGCGTCAAGAGCTCGGGCATTGGCCGGGAATTGGGCAAGTACGGCCTGAACGAGTTCGCCAATAAAAAGCTTGTCCGCACCATCTAGAACTGGACACACATTCGAGGAGGCGCTATGCGCGCAGCGGTGTACTACGGCAAGAACAAAGTTGAAATCGAGGACGTCCCGGAACCCACTCCGGGCGAGGGCCAGGTAAAGATCAAAGTCAGCCGTAACGGCATCTGTGGCACTGACCTCCACGAGTATTACGACGGCCCCATCTTCATCCCGCCCAGCGCGCCACATCCGCTCACAGGCAAATGCCTGCCCCTTACACTGGGCCACGAATTCTCAGGGGTGGTCACGGAAGTCGGCCGGGGTGTCACCGAAGTCCATCAAGGTGACCGCGTCGTCGTGGAGCCCATCTACCGGTGCGGCGAATGTCGGCCCTGCAGGACGGGCCTTTACAACCTGTGCAACGTGATCGGTTTCCATGGACTGATGGCAGATGGTGGCATGGCTGAATACACCGTCGTCCCCGTCAACCAAGTCCATAAGCTTCCCGACAATGTCACCCTTGAGATGGGGGCACTCGTCGAACCGATGTCCGTTGCCTACCACGCAGCCACCCTGGGAGAAGTCAACGATCAAAGCAGGGCACTCATTTACGGAGCAGGACCCATCGGCATCGGCCTCTGGTTTGCCCTGTGCGGAATGGGACTCACAGAAATTGACGTCGTCGAACCCTCCGAGACGCGCCGCAAGTCAATCGAGGCCCTCGGTGCCCGCACCCTGGACCCAACAAAGGAGGACGTCACGGCGCTCATAGCCGACCGGACCAACGGCGACGGAGTAGACGCCGCCTTTGACGCCGCAGGAGTCGCCCCCGCTGTTAAGTCAGCCCTCGAATGCCTCGGGGAACGCCGCCCCCTCATCAGCGTGGCCATCTACGAAAAGCCGCTGCCAACCCCCCTGATCAATCTTGTCCTCAGGGAACGCCGCATCCAAGGCACCATCTGCTACACCAGCGCCGACTACTCCGCCGTCATCGACCTCATGGCCAAGGACCACTACAACACCACAGGATGGGTCGAAGACATACCCCTCACCGGAGTCGTCGAACACGGCTTCGAGCAACTCCGCGCAGGCAGAAAAATGAAACTACTCGTGGACCCCGCGGGCTGAACCCAGCGCCACGCGTTGCGTTGATAGAGGATGACCAAAGCTGGGCCCGCCACTGCGGGCCCAGCTTTTCCTCTGCGCGGGAATAAAATACCTCGAATCGAGGGTTTCAGACTAAGGTATTCCAACCGATCCCCCGAGCAATACGAAACAGGAGACTCCATGGCCAACGTTCCCCCTACTGCCGGCAATACAGCACTACTGCTGGTAGATCTTCAGAATGACAACGCCCATCCGGAGGGCGCTTTCGCCTCCTTTGGGGCAGCCGACCACGCCCGTGAGCAGGGCCTGGTCCCCCACGTGCGGCAGCTGCTCGAGTGGGCACGAGGCAATTCAATGCCGGTCATCCACAACCGCATCGTGTTCTACCCTGGCGGCAAGTATGGCGGCACCAATGCCCCCATCTTCCAGATGATCGGCCCGGAGTCACTGAAACTGGGGTCCTGGGGCGCAGATGCTTTGGAAGGCTTAGAGGCACTTCCGGACGAGCCCGTCTTAATCCGCAACAGAATGAGCAGCTTCAACGGCACCGGCCTGGACGTGCTGCTGCGGAACGCGGGAGTGAATACGGTTGTCGTGGCAGGAGTTTGGACCAACATGGCCGTGGAACACACGGTGCGTGACGCGGCAGACCACGGCTATCGAGCGGTCCTCGCGACGGACGCAACATCAAGCATCAACGCAGACTGGCACGCGGCGGCACTGTCCTATGCCTTGACGAACATCGCCGAGTTCCGGACGACCGCGGAGATTACCGGGGCAATGCTCCACGCATAGGGCCTGGCCCCTCAGCAGCTCCACCGCCCGGCTTTCCGGGCCAGGGTAAAACCTTGGGCGCCGGGCTTACGACCGTTTTGCCGCGGAACAAGGAGGGTGGCCAGCCAAGGGCGGGCCACCCTTCTTCGCGCCTTGAGGTTTTCGTCACAAAATGTCACCGACCAGAGCTTGTGGCGAAGCGCACAGTACCGTAATAATGAATAGTCACTATTAGCTATTTAGCTACGGCAAACCTTGCACTTCGCCTTCCGGCGCCCAAATCTCGGAGACATAGATGTCCATCGGAAACCACAACGTCCTTGCCCCCCGCACGCGCGGGCAGCGTCCCACCGGCCTAGCATGCGGAGAAAGGCCTACAGAACCCAAAGGACCGTTGTTCATAGCGGCCCTGGCACTTGCCCAACTGACCCTGTTCATTGCCCTCCTGGGACCCGTCATGGTCTCGATGGCCTTGAAAGTCTCAACGCTTACCGAAGATCCCACGTCGCGGACAAGCATCGTCGGTTCCGTCCTGGGTATTGGTGCCCTCGCCGCCGTCATTGGCAATGCTGTGTTCGGCCGACTCTCTGACCGCACGACGTCCCGGTTCGGCCGCCGCCGGCCGTGGTTGATCGGCGGCACCCTTGTCATGGCTGCAGCGCTGTTCGTGATCAGCCAGGCCACCAGCCCTGAGGTACTAATGCTCGGCTGGTTCGTCGCACAGCTCGGAGCCAACGCAGCCATCAGCCCGTTTGTCGCCACCCTGGCAGATCAGTTGCCCGAAAAGCAGTATGCCAGTGTTTCTGCCACTATCGGCGTGATGCAAAACGTCGGAATCCTGGCGGCCACGTGGTTCGCATCCCTCTTCGCGACCGACATGCTGCTGCTCTTCATGGCACCTGCTGCCGTTGGCGTCGTCGGTATGGTGATCTACGCACTCGTCCTGCCAGACCCCGTTCTGGAAACACGCCCGGCAAAATTCACTGCCAAGGAGCTCGTACAGTCCTTTTGGGTCAACCCGATAAAGCACCGCGATTACGGTTTTGCCTGGTGGTCAAGGTTCCTGATCTTCCTGTCCAGCTTCATGTTCACTTCATTCCGCCTTCCCTTCATCGTGGACCGGCTGCACCTTGAAACAGCCCAGGCAGCCGGCGCAGTCTTCATGGGAGTGCTCGTATATACGGTGGCCCTGGTGCCGGCGAGCTACCTGGCCGGATGGTTGTCCGACCGCACCGGCCACCGAAAGCTCCCGGTCGCTGTGGCTACCGCCCTTTTCGCCGTCGGTACGTATGTCCTCGTCCACGTGGAAAGCGTTGAACAGTTCTACCTCGTCGAGGCTTTGCTGGGTGTCGCCTTCGGCATTTACGCAAGCGTGGATATGGCATTGGTACTGGAAGTCCTCCCTAACGCCAACAGCACCGCGAAGGATCTGGGCGTCTTCAACATGGCCAATGCAGCGCCGCAGTCCCTGGCGCCTTTTGCAGGCGCCTGGCTCCTGACCGTTGGGGCAGCGGCAACACCCAACTATGGCCTGCTGCTGGGTGCTGCTGCAGCAGCAGCGCTCGCCGGAGCTCTCGTCATCCTGCCCATCAAGGGAGTTAGGTAGCACCGCCCTGTACGCCCCGGCATCCATCCGGCCGTAGGCTGTTATGGATTGCACGCGTACCGGACTTTCTTTGAGAGTTTTTCCGGCGCCTCCCGCGTGGCAATCCTCAAGTCCATTCCAGAAACGGTGGCGGTCCGCTGAAGCAGCGGCCCGCCACCGTTGCGGCACATCCAGGAGACATCATGCAGGCTGCCACCGCTGCCCGTCCGCCACGCCGCCCGAGCGGCCGTCCGAAGGGAGCTGATGGCACCATTCGCCGTGAGGAGATCCTCACGGCGGCCACCCAGCTGTTCTCCGTAGAGGGCTTCAGGGGGCTAACAATGAGCGCAATTGCCCGCGGGTGCGGAATGAGTCTCTCCGGCTTGGTGCACTACTTCCCCACCAAGGATCTCCTATTGCAGGCCACCATGGACCGCCGCGATGAAGTGGACCAGGCCCGCATTGCGCAACCTGGGCAGGCCCACCCTCGGGGCTGGGCGTATCTTGAATCCCTCGTCGAACTCGTACGGCTCAACCAGCAACAGCAAGGAATTGTCCGGCTGTTTACCACGGTTGCGGCTGAGGCAGTGGACCCCCAGCATCCAGCAAACGCCTGGCTGCGGAGCCATCATCAAAGCTCGGCCCAGCGAATCCGGCAGGCGCTTGGCGAAGCCGCGGAGGACGGGACACTGGCCGAGGACGCGCCCGTCGATTCAATTGCCCGCAGCCTCATAGCTGCCATGGATGGGCTGCAGATTCAGTGGTTGTCTGATCCGGGCTACCCGGATATGGCTGAAGATTTCGAGATGTTGGTGTCCACAATCCGCAACCGCTGGGGACTACCGCACACCCCGAACTCCTAGCTTTGGCAGCAAACGGAAGTGGGCGACGACGGTCGGAACCGCCGCCGCCCACCGGCATGATCCGGATCAGAAGATGATGACTGGTTTGATTGTCTTCCCGCTCTTGGAGTCCTCGAAGCCCTGGTTGATGTCCTCAAGGCTGTAGTCGCCGACGAGCTTTTCGAAGGGAAAGCGTCCCGCCCTCCACAGCTGGATGAGCCGCGGAATGAACGCCTGGGGCACGGAACTGCCCTGAACCACGGTCTTGAAGGTCCAGCCTTTGACCAGCGATGCGCCTACTTCGAAGGCGACCTCGGTGCCGGGTTTCGCCGCGCCGACGAGCGCGACTGTTCCACGGACGCCCAAAGCGTCGGCCGCCTGGCGAAGCAGCGCAGGAATTCCAGTGGTATCCACAACATAGTCGACACCGGCACCTGCTGTGATCTCACGCAGCCGTTCCGCCACGTCCTCGGTCTTCGAGTTAATGACGTGTGTTGCCCCAAGTTCCCGGGCGAGTTCCAAGCGCGAGTCGTGGATGTCCACGGCGACAATGGTGGCACAGTCCGCCACTTGCGCTGCCATGACTGCCGCGCAACCTACTGCCCCCGTGCCGAAGACAACGAGCGAGGATCCGATTTCCGGTTTGAGTTCATTCAGGACGGTGCCGGCACCTGTGTTAATGCCACAGCCAAGGGGGCCGAGATGCTCCAGGGGGATGTCCTTATCAACACGGACAACCGACTCTTCGACGACGTTTGCATAGGTGGCAAAGGACGACTGTCCAAAGAAGTGGGATGAGATGACTTCGTCGTCCCTGGTTAGCGACGTAGCACCGTCGGCGCGACGCCCACCGAAGTCCGCGGCCATCAAATTTTCGCAGTAGGCCATCTGGCCATTGCGGCATCGCTTGCAGTGGCCGCAGTACGCAGCCGCCAGGACCACGTGGTCGCCAGGCACCACCGAAAGGACGAGTCACCGACCGCCTCGACAATCCCCGCACCTTCGTGGCCCAGGACGGCCGGCAGCGGGGTGGGGTAGACGCCGTCTCGGACAAGGGTATCGGTATGGCATATTCCGGTCGCCACCATGCGGACCCGGACTTCATTGTGGCGCAGATCGTCCAGCTCGAGCTGTTCAATCGTGAATGGAGCGCCGTTCTCACGTGCTACAGCAGCAGTTATCTGCACTGCAATCTCCTTGTCATGGTCACGGGGATGGAATGCATCCCCGGTTGCGGAACCGCTATATGCGTTTCGCACGGCGCTGCACTCTGGTGCGCCTCGCCCTTCCGAGTTGTGTTTGAAGCAGGAGGAGCCGGGGCACCGCGAAGTACACCGCGATGGGGACCACCACCAGGGTTAGAACGAACGCGCGCAGCACAGGGTGCAGCTGCGGAGCCAGCGCCCCCAGGGCGCACATGCCTGCTGCGGCCATCGGAAATATGGCCAGCCACGTTACGACCGCACGGACATGCACGGATGCAATGCCGGTTGCGTGACGGTGATGCATGTCCGTTTCATCGGCGGCAAGAGCCCTGCCCTCGTGTTCCATCCAGTCTCCAAACGTTCGGTTGGACTAACCGTAGGCCTACCACCCCTTAAATTGCAAACAGTCAGTTGGAGTTACGATAGACGCATGGCATGGGACACGGACGCAACAAAGGCGAAGCTCCTCGACGCAGCTGTATCCGAGTTCTCCGAACGCGGCTTTTCGGGTGCACGTGTGGACGACATAGCCAAAAGGGCGGGATGCAACAAAGAGCGGATCTATTTCTACTTTGGGAACAAGGCAAAACTCTTTGAGGCGGCACTTACACGGGAGCTCGGTTCAGCGCTGGGCGATCTACCCATACGTGAGTCTGGACCAGTGGCCGTTGCCGAGTTCGCAGGACGGTACTTCGACTTTGTTACGAGCCATCCATGCCTGGCGCGCCTTGCCGCCTGGGAGGGCCTGGAGCGGGACCAGCCGGTCGGTGCAGAGAAACGGGCCGTTCATGCGGCCGGCAAGGTAACGGAGATCCGCGCCGCACTTTCCGGCATAAGCGAGTCTTACGCAGAGGATCTCCTGCTCACTATCATCACCTTGTGCCACGCGTGGATGACGAGCCAGAACGTTCATGTCGTCATCACGGGCACGCCTGATCAAACCCGGCGGCGCTCAGCGATCATGCGGACCACAGAACTCCTCGCACGTGACGCCTCCGGCGTGAACTAGGGGTCGCATCAGCCCTGCTGGCTGGCAGGACTGAACACAGAAGAGGTCGACGGCGGGTGGAAAACCGCCGTCGACCTCTTCTGTGCGAGGTGACGAACCTCAGGCAGTAGGACCGCTGATCACTGCTGGAACACAATGACCGGTTTGATGACCGTTCCCTTGGCCGAGTCCTCGAAGCCCTGGTTAATCTCCTCAAGGCCGTAGTTGCGCATGAGCTTGTCCATCGGGAAGCGGCCTTCCTTCCACAGTTCGATGAGCTTGGGAATGAACACCTGGGGCACGGAGCTGCCTTGAATGATGGTTTTGAACGTCCAGCCCTTCACGAGTGATAGGCCGATCTCGAAAGTAACCTCGGTCCCCGGCTTCGCCGCCCCGACCAGGGCAAGGGTGCCCCGTAGGGCCAAGGCGTCGGCCGCTTTGCGGAGCAACTCCGGCCGCGCCGTGGTGTCAACCACATAATCGGCGCCACGGCCGTCCGTCAGGCGAAGGATCTCGTCCGTAAGGTCGAGTTCCTTGGTGTTGATCGCGTCCGTCGCACCCAGCTCCTTTGCGAGATCAAGCCGCGAGGTGTGGATGTCCACGGCAATAATGCGGGCGCATCCTGCTACCTTCCCGGCCATAATGGCGCCGGACCCGACCGCACCAGTACCAATGACAAGAAGAGTGCTGTTCAATGCTGGCTTCAACTCGTTGAGCACCGCCCCGGCTCCCGTTTGGATACCGCAACCGAGTGGTGCCACGATCTCCAGTGGGACGTCCGCGCCAATCCGGACGACGCTTTCCTCCACGACATTCGCGTACGTTGCGAAGGACGACTGGCCGAAGAAATGGGACGAAATGACCTCCCCGTCCTTGCTCAACGCAGTAGTTCCGTCCGCCCGCCGGCCTCCGAAGTCAGCGGCGAAGAGATTTTCGCAGTACGCCATTTGACCGGAACGGCAACGATCGCATTTCCCGCAATACGCAGCAGCGAGCAGCACATGGTCTCCCGGCTGAACCGTCGTTACTGAAGCCCCTACTTTTTCGACAATTCCGGCTCCTTCATGCCCAAGAACTGCCGGCAATGGGGTCGGATACACCTGGTCGCGGACAATGGCGTCCGTATGGCACACACCGGTGGCCACCATCTTTACGAGCACTTCACTTGGCCGGAGCTCATCAAGCTCAAGTTCTTCAATCGTGAGCGGCTGCCTGGGCTCGCGTGCCACTGCTGCGGTTACCTGCATGGTCATGACTTCCTTGGATATTGTTCTGATTCGTTGCCAGGGTGATTTGGGCTTAAAAGGGGTACTGCTGATCAGACTGCTCTATGGTGATCCACTTGAGTTCTGTGAATTCGTTGATGACCGCCCGGCCGTCGAACCGGCCGTAGCCGCTGTTCTTCATGCCGCCGTAGGGGGCCTGCGCCTCATTTTGGACGGTGGCCCCGTTGACGTGGACGTGGCCGGCCTGGATCCGCATGGCCACCTGCAGTGCCCGGGTGCTGTCGGCTCCAAAGACTGCGGCCGCCAGACCGTACTCGGTATCGTTGGCCACCTGGACCGCCTCTTCCACGCCGGATACGCGGACTACGGTGGTTATCGGACCGAATGTTTCCTGATCGTAGATCGACATCTCCGGCCGGACCCTGTCCACAATGGTGGCAGGCATGGAGGCACCGTTTGCACGGTCACCGACTACGAGTTCAGCGCCCTTGGCCAGGGCGTCCTCGATGAGCCCGTTGATTCGCGTACCGGATTCTTCCCGGATCATCGGACCCACAATGCAGGCTTCGTCCGTCAAGGGATCCCCCGCACCCAACTCCGCTGCACGTGCTGCGAACTTTGCAACGAACTCGTCCGCAACCTTGTCATCGACCACGAAGCGTTCGGTGGACATGCAGATTTGGCCCTGGTAGAGGAAAGATCCAAAGACCGCTGCATTGACCGCGCCATCAATGTCAGCGTCGTCAAGGACTACGAAAGGTGCTTTGCCGCCCAGTTCAAGCAGAACCGGCTTGAGGTGGCGGGCTGCCTTTTCGGCGATGATGCGGCCGACTGATGTCGACCCGGTGAAGTTGATGCGGCGAACTGACGGGTGGGCGATGATGGCCTCAACCACCGCATCCGAGTCTTCTGCGGTGCTGGTGATGAAGTTGAGGACACCAGCGGGGACTCCGGCCTCATGCAGCACCTCGGCGATGATGGCGTGGGTACGTGGACTCGTTTCCGACGCGCGGAAGACCACCGTGTTGCCGCAGACAATGGGGTAAGCGATGGCCCGCGCGGCAAGCACGCCTGCTCCGTTCCACGGCGCCATGCTGAGCACCACGCCGGCAGGCTGCCGAACGGTCATTGACAGGGTGCCGGGCTTGTCGGTGGGAAGCGTCTCGCCCTGGATCTGGGTAGCAAGGCCAGCTGCCTCCCGGAACAGTTGGGCCGTGAGGAAGACGTTGAAACCGGCCCAGAGCTGGGCTGCACCAACTTCGGACATCATGGTCTCAATGAATTCCGGGCCGCGACGTTCCATGATGTCGGCGGCCTTGAGCATCACTGCCCGCCGCTCGCTGGGACCCGAGGTGGACCAGGTGGTGAATGCCTTGGCGGCCGATTCCACCGCGTCGAGTGCGTCGTTCACGTCAGCTGCTGCACTCTCCGTCACGAGAGCACCCGTGACAGGGTGACGACGTTCAAACGTCCTGCCTTCGCGGCCGCTCCGGGGCTCGTTGTCAATGATGAGTTGCGTCTGCAAGGTGACTCCTTAATAGATGTGATTCGGCACGAGCGGCAGGGCCGCATGAATGACGGTGGTTAGTGAGGAATGGTGTTGGAAGCGGCAGCCGGAGCGGACGCGTCTTCATCCGCAGTTGCTGAACGGCGCGGCACGGCCAGGATGGCAACGACGCCGATGGCTGCGGCCACTGCCCAGATGGAGAAATTGATGAAGTTGCCCAGGGCGGCCGCCACCAGCACCCCACCACCGGAGATGGCCAGTACGGCGCCGATACGCCCGACGCCCAACGTGATCCCGAGGGCGGTGGCCCGGGTGGCACCCGAGAAATACGTGGCCACGAAGCCGTTGACGAGGATCTGCGCGCCAACTGAACCGAAGCCCACCACTGCGACCAGGAAGTACATGGCGAACAGGGGCATGATCCCAGTACCCATAAGAACCAATGCAACACCGGAGCAGGCAAAAGAAATCGCCGTGACGTTGCGGGGGCCGAACTTGTCTGCCATCCGGGAGGACACAAGAACGCCCACCACGGCACCGATGTTGACCGTGAGAAGGAAGGTCAAGGACGAAGCCAGTGAGTACTTGGCGATGACCATGAGCTGCGGAAGCCAGGTGTTCAAGCCGTACACGAGGGTCTGCCCGCAGATACCGGCCAATGAGAAAAGGATCGTTGCGACGAGGAGCTTACCCGTCAAGAGGGTGCGGAACCTGCCCTTCTCAGGCGCGTCTCCCGCAGCCCGGACTGGCGGCAATGGCTCAAGGCCGTAGTCGGCAATGATTTGCTCGGCCTGCGCCCTGTCACCTCTGGCCGCAAGGTAGGCCGGCGACTCCGGGAGTAGCTTGAAGAGCAGGGGAACAACCACGACCAGGGGGATACCGCCGAGGGCCAGCATGCCCTGGAAGCCCAGCGACGACAGGAAAGCAAGAGAAAGCAGGGCAGCCAGGATGCCGCCCACGGCGTATCCGGAGAACATCAGGGCATTATTGAAGTTGCGGCGGTGGGACTGGGAGAACTCGACTGTCAACGCGATTGCGGTGGGAATGACGCCGCCCAGGCCCAGGCCTGCCAGGAAGCGGAAAAGGCCGAACAGTTCCGGGCTCGGAGCCCAGGCGGTCAGCAGCATCAGGAGTGAGAAGGCCGCGATGGAGGCCATCATGACCTTGCGGCGGCCGACGATGTCAGTGAGATAACCGATGAGAATAGCGCCGATGAACATCCCCGCCAGAGCGTAACTGCCGATTGCTCCCGTCTCGACGGGGGTCAGTCCCCATGGCTTGTAGGCCAGAAGCTTGGGAACGATGGCGCCGTACACGACCAGGTCGTAGCCGTCGAAAACGATGGCCAGGAAACAAAGGAAAATGACTACAGCCGCAGATTTGCGGGGGCGAACCGAGGATGGGGCTGGCGATTGAAAAGCCATGAGGACTCCAGGTGGGATACACGACATTGTGGTGGTTCCAGAGAATGTGGGGGGCAGTTGTGACCTGACCCACAAGTAAATGTAACATTAAACCGTTGGGCGTCAAGATGCAGTTGCATAACTCCTGGCAGTCCCACCAACAGGAAAGGTCGGATCCTATGCGGCTGATGCACCGTTACCCCTTCCTATACTGGTTGCACATTGGCTCGAGCCGCCCGAACAGTGCGGCGCTTAGATATGGAGGGTTCCATGCAGTGGAAACCCAGAGCACTAATCCTGGACCTTTTCGGGGATTACCTCCGGTATGCAGGCAGTGAGGTGAAACTTGCTGACATCACGGCACTACTGGCGGTTTTCGACATCGAGCCTGCGACTGTGCGCGTCAACCTTTCCCGCCTGCGGAAGGAAGGCTGGTTCACCACCCGGCGCGAAGGCAGGGAGACGGTCTATGCACTCACGCCGCACATGCTCGACATCCTCAATGAGGGGCGCGAACGGATCTTCCGTCGCCGGGACGACAGCTGGAATGGTCGGTGGACGATGGCCATCTACCAGGTTCCCGAGTCGGAACGCTCAGTCCGGGAGCAACTGCGGAAACAGCTCGCCTGGCATGGCTTCGGGCAGCTTTCACCCTCCACGTGGCTCAGCCCTCACGACCTGATGGCCGAGGTCCGGGAAATTGCCGGCGAAAACCCCTCCGCAAAAGTCGATGCCCTCTGGTGCGGGACCGGAGATCCCGCCAAAGACCGCGAGCTTGCCGCGCGCTGCTGGGACTTGGACCAGCTCGGGACGGACTACGAGCAGTTCCTGAGGACCTACGCGTCCCTCAACGACGAGGCCGGCAATACTGCAAAAGATGGCCGCACGGCCCTTATCGACCGGATGCGCATCATCGGAGACTATCGCCGCTTCCTCTTCCGGGACCCATACCTGCCCGCCGAGCTCCAGCCCGAAAGGTGGCCGAGCAGTGATGCGTACCGGCTCTTCGGAGCTGCCCACAGGCAATTGGGCCCGGCCGCCACCGAATACGTTTCGCGCATTCTCGGGCAGTCAGTCGGCCCCGGCCAGGAAGTCGTTGAGATAGCAACTGCCGACATGTAACAAATACTTGACGGTGCACGCCGATTGGTTACATACTTGTTGCCGAGACCTCTCTCACCGAATTCCCAATCCTTAGAAGGTGGCATCGATGGCACTTCGCGTAGCCTGCATTGGCGGCGGTCCCGGCGGACTGTTCTTCTCAACCCTGTTCAAGCAGACCGTCCCGGACGCCGAGGTCGTACTTTTTGAACGCAACCAGGCCACCGACGCCTTCGGCTTTGGTGTGGTGTTTTCCGATGCCACGCTGAACCGCATTAACGATGCGGACCCTGTAGTCCGGGATGGACTCCGCGACTACGGCACCCACTGGGAGGACATCGAAGTCTGGCTCAAGGGTGAACAGAAATCCTTCGGCGGCAACGGCATGGCCGCCATCTACCGCAAGACCCTGCTTAAGCTGATGCAGGAACGCGCCGCCGAAGTTGGTGTCGACATGCGTTTTGGCCAGTACGTCCCCGACCTGCAGCAACTGGCGGACTTCGACCTTATCGTCGGTGCAGATGGCGCCAATTCGTCCACTCGCGAACAACTTGGCGAAAGCTTGGGTCACACCACCGAGACAGCAACCGCCAAGTTCATCTGGTTCGGTACCACGTACATGTTCAAGGGACTCACCTTCGTTCATCGGCAGAGCGAATTCGGCAATTTCGCTGTGCACGCTTACCCGATCAGCGAAGACCTCAGCACTTTCATTGTTGAAACAGACGAAGACACGTGGCGGAAGGCAGGCCTGGACGAGTTCGATGCGAGCCAGCCTCCGGGCCCCTCGGACCTGAAGACGCAGCGGTTCCTCGAAAAACTGTTCGCCGAAGACATTGCCGGCGAGCCGCTGGTCGCCAACAACTCCCGCTGGGCCAATTTCCGCACCCGACGCACCCGCACATGGCACAAAGACAACGTCGTCCTGCTGGGGGACGCCGTCCATACGGCACACTTCTCCGTGGGATCAGGCACCAAGATGGCCATGGAAGATGCCATCACACTGGTACGTGAAGTAGCGGCGCATCAGGACGATCTTGAGCTCGCCTTCACAAACTATGAGGCCGAGCGCCAGCCGCAGGTGGCAAAGATCCAAAACCGGGCCCGTGGCGGCCTGAGCTGGTGGGAACACTTCGCCAGGTACTACAACTCCTTCGACCCCACACAGTTCACCTTCCATTTCTTCTCCCGCAGCATCGACATCGACAAGATCCGCATGCGGGATCCGGAGCTCGTTGCCTCCGCGGAACAGGACTGGCTGGACAGGCACGGGCATGCGCCCCTTGAAACTCCGCTTCGCGCGGGAACGACGCAGTTTGGCGGCCGCTCGTTGACCCTCTCCACCGAGGGCACGGATATGGCGCTGTCCGGACCGGGCGGAAGCATCGCACTGGTTACTGATCCGGCTCGCGCCAACATCAACACTGCCTTGCTGATCACCGCGCCGGAAACGGAATCCGGGCTTAGCGCCGCCTTCGCGAAGTTGCCTGCAGAAGCTGCGGCTGTTGTAATCCAGGGCGGCAACGCATTCACCCGGATCCTCCTGTCAGAGGAGGCACGCCTCGGACGCGGCCTGATCAGTATCATCGTTGATGATCGGGGGCCGGCATCCAACCTGACTTTGGTGCTCTCAGGCCGTGCTGACGCTGTTGCTGCGGCAAATGTGGGGGCCACCGATGCATAACCTGTCTGCCCTCTTCGCTCCCCGGGGCATCATCGTAGTCGGTGCATCGTCAAGCCCTGAGAAGCTGGGCGCTGTCATGGCGCAATCCCTCTCAAGCTACAGCGCACCCGTTGAGCTAGTGAACAGCAGGGGCGAGAACGGCATGCACACCAGCATCGCCGAGGCTGCTGCTGCGATTCCCGGCGGCCCTGACCTCGCAGTGCTTTGTGTGCCAGCCGCAGCTACCGCCCAGGCGCTGCGGGACAGTGCAGCAAGCGGCGCCAAAGCAGCGCTGGTATGCGCTGGGGGTTTTGCTGAAGCCGGCGGCCCGGGTCTCGAGTACGCGGTCCAGGTCGAAGCCGCGGTACGGGAAACAGGTATCCGCCTGCTGGGTCCCAACACCTCCGGATTCTTCGTTCCCCACCGCAATCTCCGGGCCAGCTTTGTCCCTGGAGTAGCAGAGCTGGAGCCCGGATCGGTTGCTGTCGTCGCGGCCAGCGGCGGTGTCAACCATGTCCTTGCGTTCCACCTCGAGCACTCCGGCGCCGGAGTCAGCCTTGCGGCCGGAATCGGTGCAGGTACCGACATCACAGCTCCCGATGTGCTGGAATACCTGATAACTGACGAGCAGACCAAGGCAGTTGCGCTGCACTTGGAAACCGTTTCAGATGGTCCTGCCCTCATCGACGCCGTCTCCCGCCTCAGCGCCGTGAAGCCCGTTGTCGCATTGGTGGTGGGCCGCAACGATGTTTCCGAATTCGCCCAGTCCCACACCGGTGCGCTGGCTACATCCTGGCGCACCACGCGTTCGGTCCTCAAGCAGGCAGGCGCAGTAATCGTCGACGACGAGAACCAGTTGGTTGCCGCCGTCACTGCCTTGGCTGGGCGCCGGTTGAAGCCTTCTGCGGACCCTGGAGTAGGCCTCATCACGGGGCAAGCGGGACCCGGCCTGCTGATCGCGGATGCTTTGCACAGCGCCGGCGTGGCACTCCCCCGGCTTGCACAGAGCAGCCAGGACACGATCAGCACCTTGCTCCCGCCACTGACGTTCCAGGCAAACCCCGTTGACACTGGCCGCCCCGGACCAGGCTACGAGCAGATAGTGGCCGCCGTGGCACAAGACCCGTCGATCGACGTCGTCGCTCTTTATGGCCTGACCGAACCCGTGACCGACCTGCCGCTCGCCGTAGCCAACTCAGGTGTAGCCGACACGATGCCGTTCCTTGTAGGGGTGGACGGCCCTGAAGGGGACCAGGAGCGGGCCCGCAAATCCGCGCGGCAACACGATCTTCCACTAATCTCTGGACCAACCTCGCTTGCCCAGGGTGTTTCCGCCCTCGTGCATGATGCCAGGGGTCAGTTCGAGAAGGCCGAACATCCTGCCGGCACCGTCGCATGGCCAAACATTGAAGGCCCGTGGGATGAAAATCGTTCCAAAGAACTCCTGGGAGCGCTTGGCATTCCGACGCCGGAACGCCGCGTGTGCAGCAGCCGCACCGCAGCGCAGGAGGCGCTCGCGGAGCTTGGCGGTCCGGTAGCTGTGAAGCTCCTCGACGCAGCCGTTCTGCACAAGACGGAGATCGGCGGAGTGCACCTCGGCGTCGCGTCCTCCGACGAGATGGACCGCGCCTTGGCAGCACTTGAGTCCGCCGGCGCCCGTGAATTCCTCGTTGAGGCGATGGCGCCCTCCGGCGTCGACCTTGTTGTCGGCGTCCGGCGCGACCCCGTCTTTGGACCGATCGTGGTTTTGGGCCTCGGCGGCACCGCAGCCGAAGTATTTGCGGACATCTCCATCCGGACTGCGCCACTGGCACCGAGGGCAGCCGAGGGAATGCCGGCCGAATTGCAGGCACGGGACCTCTTGTACGGCTTCCGTTCCGGCCCAATGCTGGATACAGCAGAACTGGCGGGCCTCCTGGTCCGGCTGGGTGATGCGCTCGTCTCCAACGAGTCCATCGCGGAAATCGAGATCAATCCCCTGCGCTTAACCCACCGAGGGCTGTTGGCGCTGGATGCCGTAGTGATCAATGTCGAGGAGGACATGAAATGACAAGCCACACCAGCGAGGGAACTACCCCCTGGCCGGCAGACCTTGCGGCCGAATTCCGCGCCAGGGGCTACTGGGAGGACCGCGCCCTGGGAAGCTACATTCTCGAAACGGCCGACCGCTTGCCTGACAAGGTCGCGATCGTCGATGGTGACATGCGGCTCACCTACGCCGACCTAGCCAACCGGATGGATGCCGGCGCGGAGCGGCTTCTGCAGCTCGGCCTCCGGCCGGATGACCGTGTGATGGTCCAATTGCCCAACGGCTGGCAATTCGCGTTGCTGACCCTGGCGTGTTTCCGTGCCGGCATCATCCCGGTAATGGCGCTGCCGGCCCACAGGCAGTACGAGCTCTCCTTCCTGTCGGAGCTTTCCGAATCGCGTGCCATCGCCGTCCCGGACAAGATCAAGGACTTTGACCATCAGGCGCTGGCAGAGGATCTGGTTGCTGCAATCCCTTCGCTGGAGACGGTCCTCGTTTCTGGTGCTGCCAATCCCCTGAATGTCCGGCTTGAGGAAATCCTGGCCCCTGGCAAAGATCCACAGGCTGCCCGCGCAAGACTTGATCAAAACGCACCCTCGCCTGACTCTCCTGCGTTGTTCCTTCTCTCAGGTGGCACGACCGGCCTGCCAAAACTGATCACCCGGACCCACAACGACTATGCCTACAACATCAAGGCGACGTCCGTGCCGACAGGCGTCACTGAAGACACCGTCTACCTGGGGACCCTACCAGCGAGCCATAACTTCCCGCTTGCCTGCCCCGGCATACTTGGGATTCTTTTCGCCGGCGGCCGCGTTGTTATGCTTCCCAGCCCGGAACCGCGGAAGGCTTTCGCCGCGATCGAACGGGAGAAGGTTACGCTTTCAACGGCTGTTCCGGCGGTGGCCCAACGCTGGATCGAGTACCAGGAGGAAACAGGCGGCACCCAGCTGGCCAGCCTTGAGGTGATTCAGGTTGGCGGTTCCAGGCTCCCGGATGAGATTGCCCGAAAGGTAAAGCCAGTCCTCGGCGCAACGCTGCAGCAGGTTTTCGGGATGGCTGAAGGGCTGATTAACACAACACGATTGGATGATCCGGAAGACGTTATCTGCACTACGCAGGGCCGCCCCGTGTCCGAAGCCGACGAAATCCGAATCGTGGACGAAGTTGGCAATGACCTTCCCGACGGTGTGGCAGGGTCCATCTTGACCCGCGGTCCCTACACGCCGAGGGGCTATTACAAGGCTCCTGAAGCAAATGCCCGTGCCTTCACCCCGGACGGTTGGTATGCGAGTGGGGATATCGTGGAGCGCCGGCCTGACGGAAACCTCATTGTCCAGGGCCGTGACAAGGACATGATCAACCGTGGCGGGGAAAAGATCTCGGCTGAGGAAATCGAAAGCCTCGTCTATCGAATCGAGGACATCACCATGGCGGCAGCGGTCGCGATGCCCGATCCGGTGCTGGGCGAAAAGCTCTGTCTCTACATCACGGTGAAACCGGGCACGGAGGTAACGCTTGAACAGATCCAGCAGATGCTCCGCGAAACTGGCATCGCTGCGTTTAAGATCCCCGAACGCCTGGTGGTCGTAGACGAACTGCCGGCCACAAAGGTCGGCAAGATCAATAAGAAGGAACTCCGCGCGGATATAGCAGAACGGCTTGCCACCGCCAGCGCCAACTCAAAGTAGAGGATTGCCATGACTGAAAACATCACCCATGAATCAGTTGCTGCCAGCCACGCATTGCCGGAGCCAACTCCGGAGGAGGCTGCCCAGCTTGAGCAGCTGTACCGGGATTTCGATAAGGAGAACCTGATTCCGTTGTGGACGGAGATCGGGGACCTGATGCCCATGGTCCCGTCCCCCAAGGCGGTACCGCACGTCTGGCGGTGGGATGACCTGTACCCGCTCGCCGCCCGCGCCGGCGACCTGGTACCCGTGGGCCGCGGCGGGGAACGGCGGGCCATCGCCCTGGCCAACCCCGGCCTGGCCGGGACCCCGTACGCCACCCCCACCCTCTGGGCCGCCATCCAGTACCTGGGCGGCCGCGAAACCGCCCCCGAGCACCGCCACTCCCAGAACGCCTTCCGCTTCGTCGTCGAAGGCGAAGGCGTGTGGACCGTGGTGAACGGCGATCCCGTACGCATGTCCCGCGGCGACTTCCTGCTCACCCCGGGCTGGAACTTCCATGGCCACCACAACGACACCGATGAGCCCATGGCCTGGATCGACGGCCTGGACATCCCGTTCGTGCATTACGCCGATGCCGGGTTCTTCGAGTTCGGTACCGAGCGCGTCACCGACGAGGCGACCCCGGACATTTCCCGTTCCGAGCGGCTTTGGGCCCACCCGGGCCTGCGCCCGCTCTCCGGCCTGGATGACACCACCAACTCCCCGATCGCCGCGTACCGGTGGAAGTACACCGACGCCGCCCTGCGCGAGCAGCTGCTCCTGGAGGACGAGGGCCACCCGGCCACCGTGTCCCAGGGCCACGCCGCCATCCGGTACACCAACCCCACCACCGGCGGGGATGTCATGCCCACCATCCGCGCGGAGTTCCACCGCCTGCGGGCCGGCGCCTGGACCGAGACTGTCCGCGAGGTGGGCTCCAGCGTCTGGCAGGTCTTCGACGGCACCGGCACCGTGACCCTGAACGGCGAAACCAGGGTCCTGGCCAAGGGCGACCTGTTCGTGGTTCCGTCCTGGGCCGCCTGGTCCCTGCAGGCCGAGTCCGAGTTTGATCTGTTCCGGTTCAGCGACGCCCCCATCTTTGAGCGCCTGAACTTTAACCGCACCTACATCGAAGGACGCACCAAGTAATGAAACTCCTCACCCTCCGCACCGCTGACGGCACCAAGGCGGTCCGCCAGGACGGCGACACCCTCACCGAGATCCCGGGCTTCTCCGACGTCGGGGCCCTGCTGAAGGACCCCGCCTGGGAAACCATCGCGCAGGCGGCCAACGGCGCAACCCACGCCCTGGACGGCGCCGACCTTGCCGCCGTCGTGCCCTCCCCGGGCAAGATCATCTGCGTGGGCCACAACTACCGCAACCACATCAAGGAAATGGGCCGCGAAGTCCCCGAGCACCCCACCCTGTTCGCCAAGTACGCAGAATCCCTGATCGGCCCCAACGACGACCTGGCCCTGCCGCAGGAATCGGACGCCGTGGACTGGGAAGCCGAACTCGCCGTCGTCATCGGCAAGGCCGGCCGCCGCATTCCCGAATCCGAAGCCGCTGAGCACATCGCAGGGTACTCCGTGCTGAACGACGTCTCCATGCGCGACTACCAGTTCCGCACTATCCAGTGGCTGCAGGGCAAGACCTGGGAGAAGTCCACCCCGTTCGGGCCGGCCCTGGTCACCAAGGACGAGTTCACCGCGGGCCCGCTGATGACCTCCGCCGTGGACGGCGAAGTCCAGCAGTCCACCCCCACCTCGGACCTGGTGTTCACCCCGGAATACCTGGTCTCCTACATCTCCACCATCATCACCCTCAACCCGGGCGACGTGATTGCTACCGGCACCCCCGGCGGCGTGGGCCACGCACAGGATCCCAAGCGCTACCTGCAGGAGGGCCAGGTCCTGGTCACCACCATCGAGGGCCTGGGCCAGCTGACCAACCGCGTGGTCAAGGAAGCCTGATGGTCGCCCGCCACGACCAAACCACAGACCCGCGCCTGCAGGAAGACCTCCTGCAGGCGCGGCGTGGCACCGCGTTCTTCGCCCGCAAGCTCAACGAGCTCACCGACGCGGACCTGGACGGGAACTCGCTGCTGCCGGGCTGGACCCGCCGGCACGTCGTCGCGCACGTGGGCTACAACGCCCGGGCCATCGCGAGGCTGGTCGAATGGGCCGCCACCGGAGTCGAAACCCCCATGTACTCTTCCCCCGAGGCCCGCAACCATGAAATCGACTTCGGCGCCACCCTGTCCCCCATCGCCCTGCGGAACCTGTTCGACCACTCCGCCGTGCACCTGAACGTCGAATGGCGCGACCTGCCCGCCGACAACTGGCACCACAAGGTCAAAACCGCCCAAGGCCGAACCGTCCCCGCCGAAGAAACCGTCTGGATGCGCACCCGCGAAGTCTGGATGCACGCCGTGGACCTGGACAACGGAGCCAGCTTCAGCGACATCCCCGAGCCCGTCCTGGCCCGGCTGCTCAAAGACATCACCGGCGCCTGGCACACCCGCGGCACCGACACCGGACTCCTCATCAAGGTGGACGGTACGGACCTGGCGTTTGGCGATGCGGGCACCGCTGACCCAACGATCATCAGCGGGCCGCTGCCCGCCGTCGTCGAATGGGCCGCCGGCCGCGGCAACAGCGGTGTCACCCCCACCGGCCCGGGCACCACCGAAGGCACCACCGCAGCACCGAAATGGATCTAGGGCGAGGGGCTTTTGCGATGACGAGAATGCTGATTATTGGACCTCCCGGTTCCGGAAAAGGAACGCAGGCGGAGCGGATTTCAGAACGCCTCGGCGTTGTGGCCATCTCCACCGGCGACATCTTCCGTACCAACGTGAAGAGTGGCACCCCGCTGGGCATCAAGGCAAAGAAGTACATGGACAACGGTGACTTCGTCCCGGACAGCGTAACCAACAAGATGGTCCGCGACCGCCTGGGCGAACCCGACGTCGAAAATGGCTTCCTGCTGGACGGCTACCCGCGCACCACCGCGCAGGTGGACTACCTTGACGAGATCCTCGCCGACGCTGACGAGAAGCTCGACGTAGTCCTGCAGCTCACCGCCGACGACGAAGAGCTGGTGCACCGCCTCCTGGGCCGCGCCAAGGAAACGGGCCGGAGCGACGACAACGAAGCCGTCATCCGCCACCGCCTGGACCTGTACCACGAGCAGACCGAAGCCGTGGTGGCCAAGTACGCCGACCGCGGCATCCTCGCCCAAGTCGACGGCGTCGGCGGCATCGATGAGGTCACGGATCGCGTCATGCTGGCCATCAAGGCAGTACAGGCCATCTAGCCTTTAAGCGAAATGGCGCCGGCATCCGCTTATGCGGGTGCCGGCGCCATTCGTCGTTTATGAGTTTGGCTGCCGCTTAGGCCAGGGCTGCCAGGGTACGGTTGCCGTTACGGCCAAAGAGCAAAGCGTCGACGGAGAAACGGCCTGCCCCGACGATGGCGAGGGCTGCGGCGCCGGCAGCAAGGACGAGTACGAGTTCGTAACCACCTTTGTCAGCGAAGATTCCGGCCGGGGCGTGCACCAGGAAGAGGGCGCCAAGCATGTCCAGTGCCAGGAGGATGGCTACGGGACGAACCAGCACGCCGACAATGATGGCGGCGCCCCCAAGGAGTTCCAGGAAGCCGATCGCCGGAGCAACCAGCTCCGCCGCCGGTACCCCCATCTGCGCGAAGGCTGCCTGGGTGCCGGGGATGGTGTAGTCGAAGATCTTCTGCCAGCCATGGGCGAAGAAGATAACGCCCACAACGAGGCGCAGGACTGTGCGGGCGATGTTGGACTGGGTGGCAGCGGGCTGGATGGGAGAAGTCATGGTGCGGTCCTTTTTCTCGCCTTCTGAAGCCTGCAGTAGCGGTCTTCAAAAGGAATAAGTTGATGTTTCAAGTAATAGCCTATGCGCCATTACTTGTCGCGTCAACTATTTTGCGGGCCTACTTTGGCGCCGCCTCCCATGGCAAAACTCACTCAGATCCGTCATGCCGGCGGTACAGAGGGGCCATCGCTGCGTCAGGGTCGAGCTTCTCCAACAAGGCATCGGCAATCCCCCGCAACTGACCGAGCTGCTCCGGAGTTAGTGCGTCGATAACGTTCCGCCGCACGTTTTCCACATGGCCGGGTGCGGTTTCGACAATTTTGCGCTGCCCCTCGTCGGTGAGGCGCGCGTTGGTTGCGCGTCGATCCTCGGGGCACGGAAAGCGCTCCACCAGGCCGCGTGCCTCAAGACGCTTTACGACGTGGGACAGGCGCGCCAGCGTGGCGCTCGTCTGCGCTGCCAGATCTGTCATCCTCAGCGTCTGCCGGGGAGCTTCCGAAAGCATGGCGAGCACGTAGTACTCAAAGTTCGTCAGATCCGCGTCGCGGCGGAGCTGGGAGTCGAGCGCATTCGGCAACAGTTCGACCACCGTATACAGCCGTACCCAGGCAGCCAATTCATCCCTTGTGAGCCATCGTGTCTCCATACTTTCATTCTTCCCCAAATTGGTTGTTGCAACAACTAAGTTTGGGCGCTACTATTTAGTTGAAGCCTCAACTAATGAGGGTTACACACAAAGGAGACCGTCATGACTGCAGTAAGCATCCTCGGACAAGGCAACATGGGCTCGGCTATCGCCGGTATCGCAGAGAAGGGCGGCAATACCGTCCAGGTCCTCGGCAGCGGGGACACCGACAAGACCATTACCGGAGAGATTGTCGTCCTGGCTGTTCCCTACCCGGCCGTGCAGGAGATCCTGGCCCAGCGTGCCGAGCAGCTCGCCGGCAAGATCGTCGTCGACATCACGAATCCGCTGAACTTCGAAACCTTCGACTCCCTGACCGTGCCGGCCGATTCCTCAGCCACCGCCCAGATCCAGGCCGCGCTTCCCAACTCCAGCGTAGTGAAGGCGTTCAACACCACCTTCGCGGCCACCTTGGCCTCGGGCGAAATCGCCGGGCAGCCCACTACAGTGCTGATCGCCGGGGACGACGCGGACGCGAAGACCCGGCTTGCAGGGCTCATCTCCGCCGCCGGGCTGCGCGCCATCGACGCCGGATCGCTGCGCCGGGCACGGGAGCTGGAGGCAACGGGCTTCCTGCAGATCGCCCTTGCCGCCGGTGAAAAGATCGCTTGGACCGGCGGCTTCGCCGTCAAGGCCTAAACAGGCAGACCACCCGACTCCGCACCGCCGTACTTTCCGGGAACCGGCCGGCTAACAGGCCGGCTCCCGGACCACGGGCGCGGCTTCCGTACCGAGAAAGAACCACCTTCCGATGCCAGTCTCACCCGTCCGGCTGAACCATGCCGTACTCTTCGTCACCGACCTTGCCCGGGCCGAACGCTTTTATACCCAGCTCTTTGGAATGGAAGTCGTCGCCCGCGAACCGCGCGCCAACGCGTCCTTCCTGAGGCTTCCGCGCTCCGGTAACCACCACGACCTCGGCCTCTTCGGGGTAGGCGACACCGCGCCGCCCAAGGTGCGTGGCGCCGTCGGGCTCTACCACCTTGCCTGGCAGCTGGACACCATCGAAGAGCTGGCGGAAGCCCGAAGGACCTTAGAAGAAGCCGGCGCGTACACAGGTCAATCCAGCCACGGGGCCACGAAAAGCGTCTACGGGGTGGATCCGGACGGCAACGAGTTCGAACTTATGTGGATGCTTCCCCGCCAGCATTGGGGCGAGTACGCGAACACCGCGCCCGTTGAGCCGCTGGAGCTCGACGACGAACTGCGCAGATGGTCCGGTGTACCCACCGCTGGCCGAATCACCGAAACTAATCCTGATGAGGACAACCAATGAATGACGCCTTCGACGAACCCACGGTTGTCTGGCACACCCCTGACACCACCGACCGTCCCCTGGTGGTGCTGCTGCATGGACGCGGCGCGGACGAGACCGGCATCATCGGTTTGGCCGGACACTTGCCAGCGGGCCCGTCGTACGCCGCTGTCCGCGCACCGATTCCGGCCGGAGGCGGCTACGCCTGGTTTGCCAACCGTGGAATCGGCCGTCCGGTGGCGGAGTCCCTCAATCAGACGATGGCTTGGTTCCGCAAGTGGCTCGACAATGTGGCACCCTCGGGTCGCCAGGTGATACTCGTCGGCTTCAGCGGCGGCGCAGCCTTTGCCGGAGGTCTGCTCCTGTCCGATCCACAACGTTTCGCAGGCGCTGCCATCCTCTACGGAACATTACCGTTCGACGCCGGCGTCCCAACTTCACCTGCCCGCCTGGCCGGGGTGCCAGTCTTCGTAGCCCAAGGCGAAACGGACACTGTCATCCCCCGCGAGCTCCTCGACCGAACGTGGACCTACCTGCTCGGTGGTTCCGGCGCACCCAGCTACGCCCGCCGCGATCCCGGCGGCCACGGCCTCACCAATGCCACCGTTGCGGAGCTTGGCGGCTGGATCGCGGAGCGTTTGCACTTCCTCGCCTCCCGCGGCACTCTGCCGTCCGACGATCGCACCTGGAGTGCCTTACCAGACGGCGCGCTCCCGGTTCGCTCCGGCGCTCGCCCCGATGTTTCCTGGTCGATACCGCAGGAGCAGCGCTCCGACAATAGCCCGCGCCACGTCCGGGAGCGGCTCCTGGACCGTGTCCTCGCCTTGCCCGGGGTAACTGCACGCCAGTCAGCCATCTCCGTGCCCGGTGCATCCGGCTTCATGGTCGAACGCGACGCACGGGCGCCGCTTGACGCATTCCTCGTTCCACAGGCTGGAGAGTTTGCGCACCTCCACCCCGAGTACGATGGATCACTGCATACGGCCCTGCCTCCGGCTCTTGCCCGCGATGCCATAGCCAAAGGTTGGGGCGTGGCTCATCCCCTGGCCGGGATCCGGCTTGCCCGGGGAATGGTCATGATCTATGGACCGCGGAATGACGCTGAGCTTGATGTCGTCACCGGAATCCTGCAGACAAGCCACGCCTACGCCACGCTCCCCGCAGGCAGCGGGAACGCCTGACATTCCGCGGAGCCATGGCCAGAGACGGCCATGGCTCCCTTGCGCCTAGCTCTGGCGGACAGCAGCCCTCACGGTTTGCGAGAGGTGGATCGCCCTCGCATCCGCGCCGCCCGGCAGTTGCATCTGGAGCGGGATATAGCCAAAGCTGATGCCGTACAGCGGGTCAGCGTACCCGAGCGCCCCACCGGCACCATCATGGCCAAACGCCTGGTAGCTGCCAAAATCAGAGCCTGGGTGGGGCTTCATGAAAACGACACCGAACGACGCCGGGAAATTCAGGACCCTGTCCACTCCCCACACCTGCTGCTGCCCCATTGCCGCAACAGTATCGGAGTCTACGAGGGCATCCCCCGTCAGGCCAATGGCTGCTGCGTAAACCTGCGCCAGCCCCCTTGCCGATCCGATACCGCCAACTGCGGCAGGGCCAGCCCCCCGCACTTCGCGGCGATTGGGTGAGTAGGGACCCAGGTTTGGCGGTACACGGCTGTTGACACCGTTGAACATCAGGGCGCCAAGACCATCCGGCGACATCTGGCTTGCGGACATGATTTCAAGCTGTTCGGTCGTAGGTTGCGCGGGACGTACTGCTTCGAACCGATCCTCTTCTGATTCCGGCAGGCCGAGCCAAAAGTCAATGTCCCGGGGTGCGCGGACAGTGTTCTCATAGAGTTCCTGCAAGGTCAGGCCCGTAATCCGCCGCACCAGTTCCTCGATGACGGATCCGATGGTGAGGCCGTGATAACCGAAGCTTGATCCCGGGCGCCAGTACGGCCGTTGCGCCGCGAGTTTGGGGGCCGCGCGGCGGGAGTCCAGTATGTCCGCGGTTTCCAGCCCCGCGTCCACGTTGATCAGTCCAGCCTGGTGCGACAAGAGCTCGCGGACAAGCACCCGTTCTTTTCCGTTGGCGCCAAATTCCGGCCAATAGTGAACCACCGTTTGATCAAGGTCCAGCTGCCCTGAGCTGACCAGCGTCGCCAGGGCTACTGCGGCGACGCCTTTTGTCGCCGAGAACGTTCTCGTCAACGTGTCGCGTTCCAGGCCGTCCCCACCGACCAGATCAACCACGAGGTGGTCCTTCCAGTACACGGCCAGCTGGGCGCTGTAGTTGGGGTCCTCGGCGAGATAGGCATCCAACTGGGCCCGTACGTCCTCGAACCGGGGAGCGACGGTGCCGGTGGACTGGTTTTTGGCAGGAGCCGTGACGGCTGACATATGGTGCGGACCTTTCCTTGGAAACTAGTGGTGGACCGGCGAATGGCTGCCCGGTGCTGCCGTCCGGGCGGCACCGCTGAGCCAGGCGAGCATTTGCTCAACGGAGTGTTTGGCTGGTCCTGTGTGGGGATGGTCCAGGTGTCCGTGCATGCTGTCGGGTTCCATCTCCATGCGGACTGGCACTCCTGCGGCTTCCAGTTGGGCTGCGAAGAGTTCCCCTGAGGCGCGCAGCGTGTCGGATTCGGAATTGATGATGTAGACGGGGGGAAAACCCTTGACGTCGCCCTCCCCGGCGAACGCATGCGCGTCCTTAAACGTGTCCTCACTGCCGGCGAAATTCAGGTTGATGTCCCGGATGAAGTCCGGCCCGAAGGCAAGGTCAGCGGGAACGCCGGCCATCTTCCCGCGTAGATCCTCGTTGAGCGGGGGAAGCTCGGCGTGGACGAGAGGGTATGCGAGCAGCAAGGAAGCAGGCATCTGCCCGGATTCGTCCCTCAGCCGTCCCGTCAGCGCGGCAGTCAGCGCGGCGCCGGCGCTTGCCCCGCCAAGGTGAAGGTCTCGCACAGTCCGTAACCCCAGAGATTCAAGATTCTCACTTGCCCAGCGCCAACCGGCGAGTACGTCGTTTGACGGGGCCGGATACTTCACGCCGTGAAGGGCCTTGCGATAGTCCAGTGACAGCACTGACGTTCCGTGCGAGGCGAGGTAGAGGCTGACCCAGTGCGCCTCGGGCATGTCCAGGTCGCCGGCAATGAAGGCCCCACCGTGGACCCAGACGAGGCCAGCCAGGGCTTCGCCGGGACAACGGTACAGGCGTCCGGGGACCCGGCCCTCGGGGGTCGGGACATCAATGTCGACTGCAGATACAGCGGCCAACTCCGGATAGATGGACACAAGTGACTGGTGGTCTGTGTCAGTTCTGGGGTCCGGGAAGGGCCCGTTCAGCTCCAGGCCGCGGATCAGCTGGCCGGCCATTGATGTACTCGAGATTTGCGTGCCTGTATCGGCCATGTCTTTGTCGTTCCTTTTCTTGAGGGGCCCTAGTCCTGGACAAGTTCCAGCGTTGCCTGCAGCGGGAGTTCGTTGACGGAGGTGCCGATGCGGAGGGTGTACATGCCCGGCTCGTAGGTCCAGCCGTTGTTCCAGTACGCAAAGAGCCGGGTGGGGACGTCCACACTGGCTGTAACGGTTTCGCCGGCCTCTGCCCATACAGGAACGGAGGCGACAAACCATCGGATAGGGCGGTCGACGGCGGAGTCTGGCCTTTCCGCGTACACCTGCACGACGTTCTTGCCGGCGCGGGCGCCGCTATTCGTAAGTGCGATGGTGACTGGAAGAGCTGTATCCGCCGTGGCTGTGGCCGGGGCATCCACGGAATCCAGGTTCCAGTGCGTGTAGCCAAGCCCGTACCCGAATTCGTATGCCGGCGTCCTTTCGGCCTTGAGCCAGGCACGGTAGCCGATATGGATCCCTTCGTCGTAGGTGAGGGTCCCGTCGGCCTCGGGCGTGACATTGATGACGGGCACGTCCTCCTGGCGTGCGGGCCATGTGGTGGGCAGTCGGCCGCCGGGCTCGGCTTCCCCCGTCAGGATGTCGGCAAGTGCATGGCCGAACTCTTGACCGCCGAAGTAGCCGATCAAGGTCGCCGCTACTTCGTCGCGCCAAGGCATCAGGACAGGAGAACCGGAGTTCACGATAACGACAGTGCGGGGGTTGGCAGCGGCCACGGCGTGGACCAAACGGTCCTGCGTGCCGGGGAGTTCGAGGGAGGAACGGTCGTATCCCTCGGACTCAACGCGGGAATTGGTGCCCACTACGACGACCGCAACGTCGGCAGCGCGCGCAGCTTCCACCGCTGCGGTAATGAGGCCGTTGGGGTCCGCATTGTCGGCTTCGGTACCAATCGTGATTCCGAGCGTGTTCGATAGTGCCCCTGCCGTCTTGCTGGTGAGTTCTACCCGTATGTTGAGTGGGGTGCCCTCGACCACGTCCACCGGAACCGAGGCTGCTGGCGGCGCGAGCAATGCCGCCCCCAGGTCCGTTCCAACAGCTTCAACCTTGGCGTCATGGACAAGTACGCCATTCACGAAAATACGGCCATGCCCCACGCTGGAGAAGCCGAGCCGAATGGTGCCGGTCTCGTGCGGTGTGTAGATGGTGTGGAACTGAACCGTCGATGCTGTCGAGATGGGTGCGTCTCCTCCGAACCAGACCAGCGATGTAGAGCGTCGGTCCTCGGCGAAGAGCTCGTGACCGTTGGCGTCCAAAAAGCGAACTCTGATGCCGGGGGCTCCGGTGACCGGATTGGTGATTTGTTCCAGGGGGAATTCCGCGATCCCTTCCTGCACTACCGCTCCCACGGTGTAACTGACGTTGTCTGGACCGAAAGCAGCGCGGATCCCGTCCAGGGGCGTGACTATTCTTTCGGGAACCACCGTGGCGGAGCCGCCGCCCTGCGTGCGGGCGTAGCGGGCGTTGTGTCCGATGACCGAGACCTTTCGGACCGCGGTTGGATCCAGTGGAAGCAGGCCGTCGTTTTTCACCATCACGGTACCGGCAATAGAGGCTTCCCGGGCGAACGCGACAAGGTCCTCCCGGTCCGCGGGTTCGGGCCGGACGGCCTCGAAGCCTTCGAGGGCACCCACCCGGGCGGCGAGCTGCAGGATCCGCAACACCTTCCGCTCGATCGCGGATTCCGGAATCCGGCCGGCTTTCACCGCCGCGACGAGGGCTTCACCCCAGGGGCCATCCGGCCCCGGCATAACGAGGTCCTGGGAAGCGGCGGCACTGTCGATGCTGCGGACTGCAGTCCAGTCGCTGATGACCACGCCGTCGAAGCCCCATTCGCTGTTCAGGGGGGTTTCCAGAAGGTCGTTTTCGGTCGCGGTGATGCCGTTAATGGAGTTGTACGCACTCATCACCAGCCACGCTTTCGATTCAACGATGGCCTTTTCGAATGCGAGAAGATAAAGCTCCCGCAGTGGCCGGTCCCCCACCTTTACATCGACGGTGAACCTGTCAGTTTCAGAATCGTTGGCCACGTAGTGCTTGGGGGTGGCGCCCACACCATTGCGCTGCACACCTGACACGTAGGCGGCCGCCAGCTCGGCTGTCAGCACCGGGTCTTCACTGAATGCTTCGAAGTGCCTTCCCCCCAGCGGGGAACGGTGCAGATTGATCGTCGGCCCCAGGACCACGTCCACTCCCTTGCGCCGGGCTTCAACAGCCGACGCGGCCCCAAGCCGGTCGGCGATGGCCGGATCCCACGAGGAGCTGATGGCGGCAGCTGATGGAAAGTTCATGGACGGCTCACGCTCGTCCCAGACTTCACCGCGGACGCCCGTCGGACCGTCTGAGAAGAGCATGCGCCGCAGCCCGATCTTTTCGAGTGGCCAGGTAGTCCAGAAATCACGTCCCGTCAGCAGTTGGATCTTTTCCGCAAGTGTCAGTTCAGCCATCAGGGACTTCAGTCGTGCGTCGGTGCTGTGGTCGGTTTTTGCTGCGTCGGTGAGGAGTTCCATGGTGGCTTTCTTGGCTGTTCTTGCGTTGATGTTCTTGCTGTTTTTCAGGCTACGCCGGCCTGGAGGTCCTGCTGATGCTGGAGTTCCAGGAGGCGTACTCTGTCGGCCCGGTGTTTGGCCTGCCGGTCGGGATCGGGAATCGGAGCGGCCATGAACAGCCGCTGCGTGTAGGGGTGTTCAGGTGCCCCGGTGACCTGATCGCCGTCGCCCCATTCGACGATCTCGCCGTGGTACATCACGGCAACGCGGTGGCTGAGGTGCCGCACCACGGCGAGGTCGTGGGAGACGAAGAGGTAGGCGACACCGGTGCGTTCCTGGATCTCGATGAAGAGTTCCATGACGCGGGCCTGCGTGGAGAGGTCCAGGGCGGAGACGGGCTCGTCGCAGACGATGAGCTTTGGATCCAGGGCGAGGGCCCTGGCGATGGCGACGCGCTGGCGCTGTCCGCCGGAGAATTCCCGCGGCAGCCGGTGCGCGGCGCCGTGCGGCAGCCGGACCTGGTCCAGCAGTTCGGCCACGCGCTGGTTGGCCGCCTTGCGGTCCACTTTGCGGACGGTGAGCGGTTCGGTGAGGATCTGCTCGATGGTCATGGAGGGGTTCAGCGATGTGTACGGGTCCTGGAAAACCACCTGGATCTCGTTGCTGAGTTCCTTGCGCTGGGCGCGGGTGGCCTTGGAGATCTCCTCGCCGCGGTATTTGATGCTGCCGCCGGTAACGGGCGCCAGCCCCAGCACGGCGCGGCCCAAGGTGGTCTTGCCCGAGCCGGACTCCCCTACGAGGCCCACAGTCTCACCCGGGCGGATGTCAAGGGAAACGCCCTTGAGCGCCTTGAACGGTTCCTTCCGGAAGCCCTTGAGCGGATATTCGACGACGACGTCCTTGACGTCGAGCAGGGTGTCGGTCATGACGTCACTCCTTTCAATTCCTGGGGCTTGGCTAGCTGCGCTGTGCCGGTGGCCGGGATGTACTGCCCGCGGGGGGTGGTGTCTTCGAGGATCGCGTCTAGCAGCTGGCGGGTGTACGGGTGCTGGGCATCGTTGAAGATGGCCCGGACAGGACCGGTTTCCACGACGCGGCCGGTCTGCATCACGGAGACGCGGTCGCAGAGGTCGGCCACTACCCCGAAGTTGTGGGTCACCAGGATGACGCCCATGTTCAGTTCGTCCTGGAGCTCGCGGAGCAGGTTCAGGACTTCAGCCTGCACAGTGACGTCCAAAGCGGTGGTGGGTTCGTCGGCGATCAGCAGATCCGGATTGCAGGACACGGCGCCGGCGATCAGGACGCGCTGGGCCATGCCGCCGGAGATCTGGTGCGGGTACGAGTTGAAGGTCCGTTCCGGGTGGGGGATGCCGACCTTCGCCAGCAGCGCCAGGGCACGTTTCCGGGCTTCAGCCTTGGAGATGCCCAGGCACACCCGCATGGGTTCCATTAACTGGCTGCCGATGGTGAACGCGCCGTCCAGGTTGGACATGGGTTCCTGCGGGATGTACGCGATGCGCTTCCCTCGAACCTTGGTCATCTCCTTCTCGGAGAGGTGCGCCAGATCCTTGCCCTCAAAGAAAATGGAACCACCTGTGATGCGCCCATCCTGGGGCAGGAGCCGCAGGATGGAGAACGCCGTCTGTGTCTTGCCGGAACCAGACTCGCCGACCAGGCCGTGCACCTCACCGCGCCGGACTGTCAGGCCCACGTGGTTCACCACGTGGGTGGTAGACCCGTCGGGCTGGTCGTAGCCGACTTCGAGGTCCGTGACTTCCAGCAGCAATTCGCCCGTGTCTGTGCCCGGCTCTTCAGAATGGACGACGGCGGCGTCTCCGCGCTTCCCGGCGGCACCTTCAGCGTCGGCTGCTGCAGCCGCTGCCGCGGCCTTGCGGCCCTTCTTCACCGGACCGCTGCTGCGCTCCAGCTCGTCGCGCATGGCGTTGGCCAGCAATGTCAGGGCGATGCAGACAAGACCGATGACCAGGGCCGGCCACAGCACCAGCGTGGGTGCTTTGAAGATGTTGATGAAGCCGTCGTTGAGCATGCTGCCCCACGTGGGCATGCTCCGATCGCCCAGCCCCAGGAATTCCAGTCCGGCCTGGATGGCGATGGCGATGCCCAGGACCATGGCTGACTGGATGATGACCGGTGCCCGGACCACGGTGAGGATGTGGCGGCCGATGATCCTGAAGTCGCTTAAGCCGGAGACCCGTGCCGCGTCCACATAAAGTTCGTTGCGGACTGCGGTGACGGACGCATAGACAAGCCGGAAGAAAGCCGGCGACAGCAGCACACCGAAGATCATCATGGACAACCACATGGAGGGACCAACTACTGCGCGGGCCGCCAGCAGGACTACCATGCCCGGCAGGGCCATCAACAGTCCGGTGAGCCAGGACGAGACCGCATCGAACCAGCCGCCGTAGTACCCGGCGATGAGCCCAGCCGTGACGCCGATGACCAGCGCCACGGCGAGAGCCACCACGGCGCCGGCGAGGCTGAACTGGCCGGCGAAGAGCAGGCGGCTGAAGACATCGCGTCCGGCGCTGTCGGCTCCCAGCAGATGCCCGGATCCGGCCTTGGCCAGCACATCCTTGAGGGTGGCCTCGTTGGGATCGTGCGTTGCCAGCACTGGGGCCAGGAGGGAGGCCAGTGCCACCAGGAACAGGACAAGCAGCGATGCCGCACCTGTCGGGTGTGTCACGAGCTTGCGGAAGAGGGAAATCTTGGCTGCCGTGGTGGGCAGTGCGGGAGGAGCGTCGATCATGACAGCCGAACTTTCGGATTGAGCCAGCCCTGGGCCAGGTCGATGATGAGGTTGACGGTCACCACGATGGCAGCGGTTGCAAGCACGACTCCCATCACGACCGGGATGTCACCCTGGCCGGTGGCGGCGACGGTGATCTGTCCGAGGCCGGGCAGAGCAAAGATCTGTTCCACGATGACGGCGCCCCCCAGCAGTCCAATGAACTGCACGGCAAGTACAGCCAAGGCCGGTCCGCCCGCGTTGCGCAGCACGTGCTTATAGACAACGCGGTTGAAGGACAATCCGCGGGCGCGCAGCGTGCGAACGTAGTCCTTGCGGAGCGCATCAATCAGTGAACCGCGGATCTGCTGCACCACGGCGGCGATGCATCCGATGGAGAGGGCGATGATCGGCAAGGTGACCGTCGCCGCCCAGCCGCCAAACGACGTCGTAATGGGTACATACCCTGTGGCCTTGAACCACTTGAGGTTGAGCGCGAACAGGGAGACCAGACCCAGCGCGATCAGGAACCCGGGGATAGCGAAGCCGAGGACGCCCACGAACTGGACTATGCGGTCGATCCAGCCGCGGCGGACTGCTGCCCAAACAGCCACGACTACCGAGATAAAGGCAGCGACGATGGTGGCGCCGAGGACGAGGGAAAGCGTGACCCAAACCCTGCTGCTGACACCGGTGCTGACGAGCTGGCCATTGAACCAGGAGTGGCCGAGGTCGCCGGTGACGGCTCCGGTTATCCAGTCCCAGTACTGGACAACGAGGGGACGGTCGAGACCCAGCTGGCTTGCCTTCATGGCAACCTGGGCGTCCGTGGCGGTGGGGCCCACGATGCGGCGGGCGATGTCGCCGCTCCCTGCGTATAGCAGCAGGTAGGCGACCGTGGTGATGACGAACAGCAGGAGGACGCCGGAAACCAGGCGCTTCAGCACGAATCGGTACATTCAAAAAATCCTTTGAAAACGTTGCTGAGGTTGCCGGACCGGGCAATGTCGCCGGTCCGGCAACCCTCCGCTACGAAGCGGGTGTGAACGACCAGATGTAGGGGTAAACGTTGCCGGTCTGAAGTTCGACCTTGGTCTTCGCGTCAGTTACGAAACTGTTCTGCGGGCGGTACCAGGGGGCAAACCAAGCCTGCTCCACGATGTACTTGTTCAATTCCTTCGCTGCCGACTTCTGCTCGTCCCCGGAACCCAGGTGGATCTTGTTGATGAGTTGGTCAACCGTCGGATCCTCGTACTTGTAGGGATTCCAGGCCGCATTTGGGGCAATCTTCATGTTGATGAGCTGCCAGTCCGACTGTTGCTCAAGAATCATGTAACTAGCGGCGTACTTTGCAGCCAGGAGATCGGCAATGAAGTTGTTGCCGGCATCGACCGTCTCCACTGTGACTCCCACTTCCTTGAGCTGCTGGGTGATCAAGGTGAAGATTGAGCTATTGACCAGGGGTGTGGACGGCATTTGCAGGGTAAAACCGTTCGCGTACCCGGCGTCGGCCAGAAGCTTTTTGGCCTTCGCAGGGTCATAGGCGTAGCGGGAGTCCAGGGAAGCGTCGTAAGCGTCCGAGGATGGCGGGAACACCTGGGTGGTGGTTGAACCGCGGCCCTGGTTCACAGCATCCAGCAGCGCTTTTGTGTCGAAGGCGTAGTTCAGCGCCTGACGGACGCGGACGTCCTTGAGGGCGGGGTTGGTCTTACCGGCGCGGTCGAACAAGATCAGCCCAGTCCAGTTGCCCTCGAAGGAGTTGTTTTTGTAGCCCGCTGCTTCAGCCTCCTGGATCATCGAAATATCGATGAGGGAGCCGTTGAGCGTTCCGGCCTTGACGGCATTGAGGAGTGACGTCTGTTCCGGGTAGACGTTCAGCACCATGTTGTCGTAATGGACCAGGCCTTTGTTCCAGTAGTCAGGATTGCTCTTGTACGAGTATGAGTTCCCGGTGACTGTGGCTGCGGTATCCAGGATGTAGGGGCCGGATCCGACAGGTTTGGTGGCGATGTCCGCGTTCCCGAAGGATGACGGGCTCTGCATGAACGATGCATCCTTGGACAGGTAGCCGAGGAATGCGGGGTCTGGGGCCGAGAGGGTCAGTTCCAGGGTCGTGCTGTCCACAGCAGTGGCTGTCTTGAGTGCTGCCAGGAACTGGGCGTCTGCCGACGTTCCGGCCTTGAATCGCTCCAGGTTTTGTTTTGCTGCGTCCGCGTTGAAGGGGGTGCCGTCGGTGAATTTGACGTCGTCGCGGAGTTTCAGGGTCAGGACGGTTTTGTCGTCGTTGTACTTCCACTCGGTTGCCAGCATGGGTACCAGCTTTCCGCCAGGTTCCATGCGGAGCAGGGTGTCGTACACGGCCTGGTAGAAAGGCGAAACGTTCGCAAAGTCGGAGTCGGCAGCAGCAAAAGATTTCGGCGCCATGAGGGTGCCCAGAGTGAGCGTTTGCGAGGAGTGCTCCGCAGTGCTTTCCCCACCTCCACCGCAGCCAGTGAGGCTCAGGGCAACGGCGGCAGCAAGTGCGGCCATGCGTGTAGGTCGGAACATCATTGGTCCCTTTCACGGTCAGTGGCGTCCACCATGGACAGCCATTGAAAGAGACCTTAACACGAAAACAGACCAGATGGTATGTTTTCGCTGTCGCTATCGATATTTCGCCAAATGTGACGCGCCGCACAGCCATTGACGTCCGCCCCGGCGTGCCTTGTCCAAGGTTGTTAGAGTTTCAAGATGACTGAAACAGCGACCACTGCCGCCGCACGTGGACCGCGGCGCGGCCGGCCGCGCGGAACTTACGCCAAGACGGAAGCGCGTCGGCAGGAAATTCTGACGGCGGCCTTTGAGGTTTTTTCCACGGCCGGCTATCGGGCAGGATCGATTCAGGACATTGCTGACAAGATCGGTCTGACGAAGACGGGCCTCCTCCACCATTTCCCGAGCAAAGAGGCCCTTCTCGAGGCCGTTCTGACCCTTCGTGATGAAGACTCGTGGTCGGCTGCCGGAATCGTCACCGACAACGGTATGGAAACGCTGAATGGCATTGTTCGGCTCGTGCACAACAACACCACTGTGCCGGGACTTGTTGCCTTGCATTGTGTGTTGTCGGCCGAATCAACAGACCCCACACACCCCGCCCACGAGTACTTCCAGCGACGTTACGACTGGGTGCGGGAAGTTGGTGGGCAGGCCTTCTCGGATTTGGAACGGCAGGGTAAGTTGCGGCACGGGGTAACGCCCGGGGCAGCCGCACGGCAACTGGTGGCACTCATGGACGGGCTGCAGGTGCAGTGGTTGCTGGACAACGAGTCCGTGGACATGGCCGGTGAGTTAAAGAACTTCCTGGGTTCCATCACTACCGAAGAGTTTTAGTGCCCCCGGCAGGAACGCATTCCTGCCGGGGAACCACACCGTTTTACAGGGCTGCCCTCAAGAAAGTGAGCAGCTCGCGGTTGAACTCTTCCGGCTCGTTCCAATGGGGGCAGTGCCCGCTGTTTTCGAAAACGGAAAGGGAAGATTTGGGCATGTTCTCTGCCAGCCACTGCATGCCTTCAAGCGGGAAAGACGGCGAGAAGCGGCCCGTGGCTACCCAGGACGGAACATTCACAGTCGGTGCAACGTCCCGCCAGTCTGCTGTGAAGTGATCCACCAGGAGCGGAAGTACAGCGCCATCGGGAAATTGCGTGAGGCCGCCCACTTCGGAAAAGAGTTGCGCTACGTGGGGCGGCGCTGGAGGCTCAAGTGCCGGATTGCCCCATTGAAAGCGCCCGTTAACGGAATCCCACACATTGGCCCATTCGACGGACCGGACACCCCAGGCCCACGATTCGTCGTTAACGATTTTTGGCGACTGATCGATTGCTACGAACGCGCGAACGCGGTCCGTTCCGTACAGGTCGAAATATGCGAGACAGACGGAGACGCCTAAGGAATGCCCAACGAGGGCTACGTCGCCAAGCTCCAGATGCTCGAGCAATTCCCCGACGTCCTTGCCCAGGCGGGAGACACGTTGACCGCTGCCCGGGAAGTCTGAGCGGCCGTGGAACCTAAGGTCGAGCGCAATGGTCCTGTAACCTGCGGCGACCAAGGCCTGGCGCTGGAAGGCCCAGTGTGCCGCCTGGCAGGTGAATCCGTGAACAAGTAACACCGGCGGCCCTGAGCCGAAGTCATCGTAAACCAGTTGTGCGCCGTCTGAGGTTCGAAAGGACCTTGTTTGACCAGTCATTGCTGCCTCCTTGGGCAATCGGTCGAAAGTGATGAGGTTATAGCTCTAAAAAGGAGACTCCAAAGGCCGGGCTGATTCGCGGGCAGCCCGGCCTCAGGAACATCCGGCGCTTTCAGCCCGGAAGTGGCGTTTCAGCCGAAGACCACGCCGCCGTTGACGTGGAGCACTTGTCCGGTGATTGTGCCGTTGCCCGGCGCCAGGAGGAACGCGATGGCTGAGGCAATCTCCTCAGGCTTGGAAAGCCTTCCGAGGAGGGACATCCCGGCGATTCGCTCGCGATCCGCATCGTTCAAAACATCAGTCATCGGTGTTTCAGTCGCCCCGGGAGCAACCATGTTGACGCGCACCTGATGGGGCGCGAGCTCACGGGCGTATCCGCGTACCAAGCCGATGAGCGCGGCCTTCGAGGTGGCGTAGGCACCGTTACCCATGAGCCCACCGCCTGTGAAAGCTGCGGCGCTGCCAAGGACGACCACCGACCCGAGCCGGCCTGCGCGTAGAAGGTGGGGCCCTGCGGCCGAGATCGTGTTCTGGACCCCGATGACATTGATGTCGAGTACCCGCCGGAATTCGGCAGCATCGATGTCCAGCAGCGCCGACCGGCTGACTATCCCGGCAGCGGCCACAACCCCGGTCAGTCCGCCACCTGCCGCGAATTCGTCGGCTGCGCGGCGCATGGCCCCAGCGTCCGTGACATCAGCGGCCACGGCGACGTGGCCTTCTCCGTCCAACGTCGCCACTGCATCTGCCGCGGCTGACGGGTTCACGTCGACAATAGCTACGCGTGCGCCCCTGGCCGCAGCCTGGCGGGCACAGGTGAGGCCGATGCCGGACGCACCGCCGGTGATGAGGACAGCTTCAGCTGTCCCGGATTCGTGGTCAGTCACGTCAATTACTCCTGAAGATTCATGTTTAGAGGATCGCCATTGCGTTGGCCGGGCTGCCAACTCCGCCCAGCAGGTTCAGCGGCTGGGCCGTGAGGAAGACGTCATACCGGCGTCGGGCGGCGCAGGCAGCTGCCAGCTCATCGAGCGCCCAAAGCTCGCCAATGCTCAGCCCAAGCAACGGGATCAGGATACGGTGCAGCATCCCCGTGTGGCTGGAGGCAGGCATCGCACCTGCTAGTTCCGCCTGGACGGTGAGCTTGGAATCCGTTGCCGGCCAGGCTTCCAGCGCGATGTTGTCGGAAGCCGCCACCGCTACTTGATGGTCCCAGAGCCACGCGGCCGATTCTTCGGTTTGGCTTAGGCCCGGCGAGCGGAGGGCGCCGTCCGAGCGGTTGGCGTCCGCCCGGAGGTGTTTGAGCCATCCTGTGCGGATCATGATGATGTCGCCCGGCCGGATGGTGCTCCCCTGCCATTCAAGCGTTGCATCCAGATCAGCCACCGGAATTTGTTCGTTGGTGGCCTGGTCGATCGGGCGGCCGACCGCGTCCCGGTAGGCACCGACGTCGATGAGCAGGCCACGGCCGGCGATCCCCCGTTCGGCCACGGCCTGTATTCCGAGGTCGGGTTTACCCGCCACCAGTCCGTTGGGATCGGCGTCATTGTAGAAGCCGTGGTCCGGATGCCCGAAGTGTCGCAACCCGTCAATTTGCGTCGACGCCTGAAGGAACAGATTGTCGATCCGGTCGTCGCGGTGGAAATCGTTAAGGCCGAACACGGTGTGTTGAATCGAACCGCGGTGGGCAATGATGGGCGCCTCGAATTCCGTCAACGGCAGGTTGAGCGGTATGACTTCGCCCGTCAAAATACTCTCACGGGCTTCAAGGACACGGGCCGGTGTGAGGTGGTTCAGGGTGCCCAGCTGGTCGGCCGGGCCCCAGAGGCCCCAGGCCGTTCCCCTCAGCCGGTCGGGGCGATCAAACAGCTGGTCATACCGGGGAAAGTCCCCGGCCGGGGAACGGCGTGAAGCTTCATGGGTGGTCATCGGGTGATTAGGCCTCGCCGTCCGTCATGACCTGGTGGATCTCGATCATGTTGCCGGCGGGGTCAGTGAGGAAGATCTGGTGCCAGCCTTCGACGGACCAGACGCCCCAGTCGTCAAACGGGATGTTGTTCTCGGTGAGGCGTGCCTTGATGGCCTCGATGTCATCGGTCCGGAACGCAAAGTGTCCTCCGATGAGCGGGTTGACCGAGTGTCCCTCCTGGGCTGCGAGGTACGGCTGGCGCTGGGTGGCATGGATCTGCAGTTCGTTGGGGTCGCCGGCTTCGTAGAACTTGGCGGCCGTATCCCACTCGGCGTCGCCGTCGATGTCGTTGTCTGCATTTTTGGACGTAGCGATCATCTTGGGCGAGGGGAGCTGGTTCAGTCCCAGCGCCTTTCCGTAAAAGTCCGTCAGGATCGACATGTTGTCTGAGGTGACGTTCACGTGGTGGAGGCGGAGGTATGCCATTGACTTTTCCTTTGATGTGATGGGTTGGTTATTGCGGACAAGTGTGACCGGAGTCAGAGGTCGACCCGATAGCGGGCCACTTTCTCCGGGTCGAGCTGGATGCCGAGGCCGGGGCCCTTAGGAACGCGCATGTATCCATTCTCAATAAAGAGCGGCTCATCCAAGAGATCATCGGCCATGTCCAGGTAGTTGGACAGTTCAGCTGCCGAACGTGACGTAATTTCCTGGGACGCACCGAAGACGAGGGAACAAACGGTTCCGACTTGCGCATCGATCTGGTTGCCGATGACCGCTTCGAGGCCCAGCCCTTCGGCCAGGTGGGAAACGCGCAGCGAACCTGAGAACCCTGTTCGGGCGGTCTTGATGCTCACAGCGGTCGCTGCTCCTGCAAGGATTTCGCGGGTAACGTCGGCCGGCGTGGGCGCACTTTCGTCCGCGACGAACGGCACAGGACATTGGGAAACAAGCCAGCGCCTGCTCAGCACATCGTCGGCGGGGCAGAGCTCTTCCACGCGACTCAGTCCGACATCTTCGAGGTCCCGAAGTGCCCGGGCCGATTCCGCCGCCGTCCAACCGCGGTTCCCGTCGATGTACAGCTCGGCGTCAGGGCCCAGGGCTTCCCGGACTGCCTTGCACACGTCAACATCCAAGTGGACGGGCCGGCGTCCGACCTTGATCTTGAAACTCGAAATGCCCAGCGTCTCCCTTAGCTCGACAGCCTCGGCGGCAACTGTGTCCGGGTCATCGAACCCGAGCATGTGGCTGACCTGCAAGCCATCGGTGAAGCCTCCAAGAAGGCGATGTACCGGCGTCCCGATGGTCTTGCCCCAGGCGTCCCACATGGCCATGTCAATGGCGGCTTTGGCAGTGGGGTTTCCTACCGTTCGAGCCAGGCGCGACCTTACCGCCTCGCGGTCGAGGATGGAGAGCCCGATAATGGCAGGGGCAAAGATCTTCTCGATAACGGCGACAATCGACGCCTGCGTCTCACCGTAGGTGTAAGGCCGCGGAGGGGCTTCGGCAAAGCCGACCACACCGTCGCTGGTGACCACTTCCACGAGCACATTGTCCGCTACATCAATCGATCCGCTGGCAAAACGCAGGGGCTTGCGGTAGGGAATCGCGTACGGGACTGTCCGTACTTCGGCGATTCGTGGTGCAACTGCACGCTCACCCGCGGGTGTTGTTTGAGTGGCTGGTTGAAGTAACAAAATTTGGTCATCCTTTGGTGTGGCTATTGGTGGAGGTCATCCCCGGGCGTGTGCCCCGGCAACATCTGTTTCGAGACTGGTAGTCCCACGGAGTCCGCCGGTCTTCCGGTCAGCCCACCCGATGAGGATGTAGACGAACACTGCCGCGAGGCCGAAGAAGCCCGACATCACCAGAAGGCCGGCGGAGCTTGAGCCGGTGAGGTCCGTGAGCCAGCCCTGGATGTAAGGGCCTACGAGGCCGCTGACGTTTCCGACAGAGTTGACGAGCGCGATGGACACTGCGGCGAGGGCCCCGGCATACACCTGGGCAACGGTCGCCTGGAAGGTGGACAGAGTCGCGAAGAAGCCCGCAGCGGCAATGCTGATACCGATAAGTGACAGGAACGGGTTTCCGGAGAGCACTCCAATGAGGAGTCCGAGTGCTGCGGCAACCATGGGCAGGGTGAGGTGCCAGCGGCGTTCGCCGGTTCGGGAGATGCTGCGGACGATGACAAACATGACGATGGCGGAGAATGCCCACGGGATCGCCGAGACGTAGCCGGACCCGACGACGTCCAGGTGGAACTGCTCTTTGACGATCGTCGGAAGGAAGTACGTAATCGACCAGAAGCCGATCAGGATAAAGAAGTAGGTGATGGCGAAAGCCCACAGCGACGGCCGACGGAGCGCGGCGGGAAGCTGCTTCAGTTCGTGTGCTCCGGAGCCCGAGCGCTGGGTGACATTCTCCGCCAGGTACGCCTTTTCCTCGTCATCGAGCCAGGCCGCTTTCGCCGGGGTGGAGGGCAGAGCAAAGAAGATGACGACCGCAAGGATGATTGCCGGAATACCTTCAATCAGGAATACCCAACGCCATCCGGCAAGGCCAGCTACGCCGTTCATGAGCATGATCGACGAGGTCACGACGGAGCCCACCGCCAAGGCGACCGGAACAGCGAGATTCAGCCAGGACATCGCCTTGGGCAGCAACCGGGCTGGGCACCAAAGCGCCAGGAAGAGCGCGGTCCCCGGCGAGTAGCCGGCTTCTGCAAGTCCGAGAAGGAACCGCATGATGTGAAGGCTGACTTCGTCCTGCATGAACGCCATACCCATCGTCACCAGGCCCCAGGTGATCATGATGCGGGCCAGCCAAATGCGCGCCCCCACCTTCGCAAGGAACATGTTCGAGGGGATCTCGAACAGCAAGTAACCGATGTAGAAGAAACCCGCGGCAAGGCCGAATGTCGCTGCTGTAAGCCCCAAATCTTTGGACAGCGGCCCTGCGATTACCCCAAGGTTGGCTCGATCGATGTAGGCAATGAACATGCCAAGCATGAGGATTGGAAGGACCTTCAGGGTAACTTTGCGGAAGACCCGAGCTTCAACGCTCAGATCTATCGGTGTGGTGTTTGTTTTCATCATGACCTCTCTTCGTTGAGGGGGCTCTGGGTTTGGTGCCGCCTTCAAAAAGGTTAGTGAGAGATTGTTCCGAAGAGAAATACCAATTCTCTCTCTTTTGATAGGCAACGCAGAAAGATCCTCTACTGTTACTTGGGCCTGCGGGCTCACCAAGCGCAGCCGGCCCTAAGGTCAGCTCGGGCTGAATGGCAGGCAGGCTCGAAGATCACTCGACGAACGTCGGGACCTTGCGATGGGAGTCGTCGTCGGTTTAAAAGGACCTGCGTGGCGGATCGCGACGACGCCCTCCAGACGGCCAATAATCAAATGACATCGGGTGCGAAGGGTGCCGTCGCGTCACGCCGGCCCTCGCGAATCTCTCGTTGGCGCCCGTCAGCCCGTCGTTACTGGCGGCGGTCGGGAAGGCCAGGAACCAGCAGCACCTTGCAGGCGTCTTGGGAGAGAAGCTCGATGGCTTCGTCGAAAGCCGACAGGGGAAGACGGTGGGTAATGAATTTGGAGAGGTTTAGTTCGTCACTCGCCACGAGCGCAGCAATTCGATCCCAGGTGTGCCAAAGGGACCGCCCGAAGCTGCCCGTGAGAGTCAGACCCTTCTTGATTAGGTACGCCGCGACGTCGATCTCGATTGGCTTACCGGGGATTCCGACGGTCACAACCGTCGCCTCCCGGCGGACCGCCTCCAGCAGCGGCGGCAGTGCGGCCGCTACCCCCGAAGCCTCAAATGCTACATCGAAGCCGAGCTTCTCCCCCGAGAGCTCCCGGCACACACTGATGACATCATCGTCGGGAAATAGGGCTATTGCTCCCAGTGCTTCGATAAGACCCTGCCGGTAAGCGTTGGGTTCCACGACGACCACGCGGCTGGCACCCAGGGCCTGGGCAATTGCAGCAATAAATAGGCCAACTGGACCGCCGCCGCTTATCACTACGTCAGCACCTTGAAGGTCAATTTTGGACCGCTGGATGGCATGCATGGCGACTCCAGCAGGTTCCAGGAGGGCGCCCTGCTCCAAGGGGAAGTCTTCCGGTAATTTGAAGCAAGCGGTCGCCGGTACCACGAGCCGTTCCGCAAAACCGCCATCGAGATGCAACCCGAGCAGCTCCATGTTCAGGCAGTTGTGGGCGTCACCGTTTCGACAGGGGTAGCAATCCCAGCAGGCAACATGGGATTCCAGGGCAACCCGGTCCCCCACCTGGAGCGACTCAACGCCCGGGCCAACTTCGACGACGGTGCCGGCACACTCGTGACCGAGAACCACCGGGGTATTGAGGTTGAATGCCTGCGCCATGGGTGAGTACTCGTAAAGTGCCCGGTCAGTGCCGCAGACCGAGGCCGCTGCGACCTGAATCTTCACAGTTCCGGCAGAGACCTCAGGCTCCGCATACGAAGCGTGGAACTTGACTCCGCGTTCTGGGCCGACCTTAACAATCGCACGCATGGTGCGGCGGGTATAAGCCGATTCACGTTCAGAAGCACTAAGGGACGTCATTGTGGACCTATCTGTTGCGCCCAAGAGACCAGCATCTCGTCGATGCCCGTGCGGGGCCGCCCGTAACTCGCCACCTAGGATCAAGGGCGGAGAGGCTGGGCCGGCTTTAGCTGAATCGGCTTGGGCAGGATTGGAGGGCAACTGGTGCGCCTCCAAAGATAGTTGGAGAGTCAGCCCGGCAGAAATACCGATTCACGCTCATCTGATAGCGAAGCCGGAAAGGTCGGGGGTGGGCAATGCCGCTTCCGAGACCTGAAGCACTGCAGCAAGTGCAGGAGATGTGTCTTCCTTTCGCCACGTCAAAGTAGCAAACATGTGACTGGGATGAATATCGTCCAATTCCCGGTAAACGATTCCGACGGACTGCGACGGAGTTACCGAACTGAGTGTGATGGTGATGCCGGCCCCGGCAGCAACGAGGGCAAGAGCAGTAGCGGAGTCAGGAGCCACTTGGACGATCTTCGGCCTGAAACCGGCAGTAATGCATAACGCAAACATGGTGGCCTGGAGAATTGAACCTGTATCAGCGGGCAGGCTGACAAACTCCTCGTCATGAAGGTCCGCCAAGGAAAGACTGGGCTGGGCCGCGCGAGCGTGGCCTTCCGGCAGGGCGCACAAAATTCTTTCGACTTCGACAACGCGGGACTCTAGCTCCTTCTGGGGGGTGGGAAGTCGCGCGAAAGCGAGATCCAATGATCCCTCAAGGAGCTTGTCCAATGCCGTGTAAACGTAGGTCTGGGACTCCAACTGCAACTCGATGCCCGGGTGGGACTCGCGCACCGCTCGGGTGAGGATTGGGAGGGCGCGCTGACTCGAAGCGCCGGCAAACGCGATCCGAACGCGTCCCTGCTCTCCCGCAGCGATTGACTCGGCCAGGTTCTGGACCGCAGACACTTGACTGAGAACCTTACGCGCCGGGATCAACAGCCTGGACCCTGCATCCGTAAGTGCCACCGTACGGGTGCTTCTTTCAAAGAGCTGAACGCCCAAACTCTGTTCCAGCTGCTTGATGCGTGCACTCAACGGCGGTTGCGACATGTGCAGCCGGGCGGCCGCCCTACCGAAATGCAGTTCCTCGGCCACCACGGCAAAGGCCTCAAGATCCTTTACTTCCACTTCCTCGCCCCTCCGCAACCTGCCCAATTATTCCGAATTTCAGATCATTCTACTCCGTATTGGTATCACATAGGCGCGTTATCCAGCCTTCCTTCCGGGCATACTGAAGAGAACGCGTTGCACCGCCGCAACCAAGTTCCGCGCATGCCGACGTGCGTGGAGGAAGGAAAATTGTCATGGTAGAACGTCTCCTCGTTACCGGGGGTGCCTCTGGAATCGGTCGTGCTATTGCTTCGCACGGCCTGGCGCAGGGGTGGGAGGTCGTGGTCATAGACAAACAGCCCACGGACCTCGGCCGTTCAATCACTGCGGATCTCTCCGACGTTGACAGCACAGCGGAAGCCCTCGAGGCTGCCCTGTGCGAAGGCCCAATCACTCGGCTGGTCAACAATGTCGGTGCAGTTTTCCCCGCCCCACTCCGTGAGCAATCCCTGACCCAGCTTGATCAATCGCATGCGTTGAACCTTCGGTGCGCCATACAGTGCACCCAGGGCGTCCTCGACGGCATGACGGAGGCTGGGTTCGGTCGGATCGTCAATATGTCCTCGCGTGCGGCACTCGGAAAGGAACTGCGGACTGCTTACGCGGCCGCCAAAGCCGGCCTAATCGGGCTGACCCGCACCTGGGCCTTGGAACTTGGCCGAGAGGGAATCACGGTTAACGCAATTGGACCAGGGCCCATCGCCACAGAACTGTTCATGAAGGCGAACCCGGAAGACTCACCGCGGACAAAAGCCATCGTTTCATCTGTTCCCGTCGGAAGGCTCGGCCAGCCGGAGGACATAGCCAACGCAGCGGGCTTCTTCCTGGACGAGCGCTCCGGCTTCATCACCGGCCAAACCCTGTATGTATGTGGCGGACTCACCGTCGGAACAAATCCTGTCTAACACCCACCTCGCCCAGCCGAGCCACATGCACCGGGCAGCTCTGCTAACTGGCATATGCGTTGCCCGCGTGGCCACGACCTACTTGTGACAGGTGCCGCGGTGCCAACACTTGCCTAAGCGGGCAGCTCTGAATGACAGAAATAGATTGAGATGGATAGAACCATGAACCAGGCTTTTGTGTACGACGCCGTGCGCACCCCCTTTGGAAAGTTCGGCTCCGGCCTCGCCGCCGTCCGCCCGGACGACCTTGCCGCGCACGTGATCAAGGAATCCGTCAAGCGGGCGCCGTCCCTCGACGTCGAGCGGATCGATGAGGTGGTGTTCGGCAACGCCAACGGCGCCGGTGAAGAGAACCGCAACATCGCCCGGATGGGCACGCTGCTGGCCGGGCTCCCGGTCTCCATCCCGGGCACCACGGTCAACCGGCTCTGCGGGTCCTCCCTGGATGCCGCCATCATCGCCTCCCGGCAGATCAACACCGGCGACGCCGACCTGATGCTCGTCGGTGGCGCCGAGTCGATGTCCCGCGCGCCCTGGGTGCTGCCCAAGACGGAGAAGCCCTACCCGGCCGGGGACATGACCCTGGCCTCCACCACGCTGGGCTGGCGCCTGGTGAACAAGGCGATGCCCAAGGAATGGACCATCTCCCTGGGCGAGGCCACCGAGCGGCTCCGCGAAAAGTACGGCGTGACCCGGGAGGCGCAGGATGAGTTCGCCGCCGCCTCGCACAACCTGTCCGCCGCCGCCTGGGACGAGGGCTTCTACGACAACCTGGTCACCCCGGTCCCCGGCACCGACCTGGTGCGGGACGAGGGCATCCGCCCCGGGTCTTCGGCGGAGAAGCTCGCCGGGCTCAAGACCGTGTTCCGGACAGAGAACGGGACCGTCACCGCCGGCAACGCATCGCCGCTGTCCGACGGCGCCTCCGCGGCCTGGATCGGCAGCGAGGCGGCCGCAGGGCTGCTGGGGCTGGACCCGCTGGCCCGCATCGCCGGGCGCGGCGCGCACGCCAACGATCCCCAGTACTTCGGCTACGCCCCCGTCGAGGCCGCGAACAAAGCCCTCGCAAAGGCGGGCATCAGCTGGGAGCAGGTGGGCGCCGTCGAACTTAACGAAGCCTTCGCCGCGCAGTCCCTGGCCTGCATCAACGCCTGGGGCATCGACCCCTCCATCGTGAACCGGCACGGCGGCGCCATCGCCATGGGCCACCCGCTGGGCGCGTCCGGCACCCGGATCCTGGGCACCCTGGCACGGTCCCTGCAGGCCTCCGGCGATCGCTGGGGCGTGGCCGCCATCTGCATCGGCGTGGGCCAGGGCCTGGCGGTCGTGCTTGAGAACGTCACCGCATCAAATGGAAGGGCCTAAGCCATGCTGAACTTCGTTGATACCGTCCAGGATGCCGTGGCCGGCATCAAGGACGGCCCCACCGTGATGATCGGCGGGTTCGGCAACGCCGGCCAGCCGTTCGAACTGATCGACGCGCTGCTGGACTGCGGCGCCACGGACCTGACCGTGGTGAACAACAACGCCGGCCAGGGCGACCAGGGCCTGGCCCTGCTGATCAAGGAAGGCCGGGTGAAGAAGATGATCTGCTCCTTCCCCCGGCAGTCCGATTCCTGGCACTTCGACGCCAAGTACAAGGCCGGCGAAATCGAACTCGAACTCGTCCCGCAAGGCAACCTCGCCGAGCGGATCCGCGCCGCCGGGGCCGGGATCGGCGGGTTCTTCACCCCCACCGGCTACGGCACTATGCTCGCCGAGGGCAAGGAGACCCGGTTCCTGGACGGCAAGTGGCAGGTGTTCGAAACCCCCATCCACGCCGACATCGCCCTGATCAAGGCCCTCAAGGCCGACGGCAAGGGCAACCTGGTCTACCGCAAGACAGCCCGGAACTTCGGCCCCATCATGGCCGCGGCCGCGAAACACACCATCGTCCAGGTGTCCGAGATCGTCCCCACCGGCGGACTGGACCCGGAGAACGTGGTCACCCCGGGAATCTACGTCAACACCGTCGTCAAGGTTGCCGGCAGCGGCCACAAGGAAGAAAAGGCGGCCTGAGATGAGCCTGCAGTCCAATCAAGTGCAGTCCACCGAAACCTCCATCAAGACCTCCGAAACTCCCCTGGGCCGGGACGACCTCGCCCGGCTCGTGGCGAAGGACATCGCGCCCGGATCCTTCGTGAACCTGGGCATCGGGCAACCCACGCTGGTGTCCAACTACCTCACCGAGGAACAGAACATCACCCTCCACACGGAGAACGGCATGCTCGGCATGGGACCCGAAGCGGTCGGGGACCAGATCGACGAGGACCTGATCAACGCGGGCAAGATCCCCGTCACCGAACTGCCCGGCGCCTCGTACTTCCACCACGCCGACTCGTTCGCGATCATGCGCGGGGGCCACTTGGACATCTGCGTGCTGGGTGCCTTCCAGGTCTCCGCCACCGGTGACCTCGCCAACTGGCACACCGGGGCACCCGGGGCGATTCCCGCCGTCGGCGGTGCCATGGACCTGGCCACCGGCGCCAAGGACGTCTTCATCATGATGACCCTCCTCACCCGCGAAGGCGCCTCCAAAATCGTGGAGGCCTGCACCTACCCGGTCACCGGCGTCGGCTGCGTTACCCGCGTCTACACGGACAAAGGCGTCTTCCTCACCGGACCCGACGGCGTCACGGTCCGCGAAACCTTCGGCTGCACCCTCGAGGAACTCCAGGAACTGGTCCCCGTCCCACTCACGGCCGCGTTCTAACGGCCGGAGCTAGGGAGTCGCATCGGCAGATCTTTCGATTTCCAGTCAGAAGTACAACCCAAGCTGAGGTCAGGAAACGCTGCAAAGTTCGTCAGAATAGAGTGCAAAAGCCCTATTTCTCCACATGCCAAGGGAAAAGTCTCAGATTCTAATCTGATGGCGGTCGCTGTCGCTTAGATTGTGTCGTCCCTGACAATTGCGCAACAACCTGTTGCGCAATTGTCCAGATGCCGTCTGGACAAATAACAATTTTGGCTGCAAGTGGCCGCGCCTGTCCGACCCTTGCCTGTTCTCGAATCTGCGGTAATAGTGCCACAGCCTATTGCGCTATTCAGCTGTCCGCCTCATCTTCCACACGCCCAGCCTCGATACCGATGCCACAGTTGTCGCAGGCCGCCCATGTACCCATCCGCCCCTCACACCTCTGGCATCCAAGGTCTTGACCGTGAGGACGCGTCGCGGCTCGTCATGTCGAGACGGATTGCCACACCGATGAACATCCGTGACCGACAAGAGCTGCGAAGAGTGTAGAACCTGTTTTATGCCGTCCCGGAGGGACCAGCGCTTCTGTTCCGTGCGCTGCGGCAACAGAAGACGAGATCGTCGACGGCGGCGCCGGCAAGGTGCAGATGGAGTGGCTGGCGCCGGCGGCGCCCTAATTGCGCCTCCCGGTGATGAGCTCCGAAATGCGGACCCTGGCATGGACATCAAAGCTGGGATCTGCCGGCGTCGTGTCGAGATTCTGGTGTCGAAACTGCGCTCACAGTCATACGAAATTGACCGGCTCGAGGCCGAAAATTCCGAACTACGACAGAGCAACAATGTCCTGCAGGGGGAAGTAGGCCGCCTCAAACGTGCACAAAGAACCAATGTGCAGGACCTCGCCCACGTCGCTGCATGGCTGGTTTCGGTGACCAATGCAAAGGGCGTCGCCCTCGACTCCACGACGCTGGACATTCTCAATCGCCGGGGATGGAACCCGAGTAAGCGCCGGTCCTCATCGTCACGGCTATGACCATGTCAATCGCCCGGCTGTCCGCGCAGTCAGGCCTGCGCTACCTGTTCAAGACCACGATGATGGACGACCTCACCACAACTCCCCCGGACGCCACAACGTACTACATAAAGGCCGGAACACCACAAGGCCACGGCGCCTGGGTGACCCTCGACTCCCGCACCCTCTACAAGGCCGCCGTCGCTGCCAGCGAACACTACAACGGACTCCTCTTCGACGCCCTCCACGAACAACTTGGAACCGACACGGACATCCGCGTCCCAGTCATCAGTACTCACAACCCTAGCCAGCAGCTCACCGGAATCGACGAAGACCTCATCCGGGAGTTCTCCAAGCGCTCACGCCTCATCAACCTGGAAACGGACCGACTAGTTGCGGAGTGGACAAAGGAACACGGCCAGCCGCCAACCACGGCCACAATCATCAAGCTTCGGCAGCAAGCTACCCTGACCACACGCGTCCCCAAGGCCGAACTCCCCACGCCCCTGCACCAGCTCTCAAGACAATGGAAGGCACGCGCCACCGCCAAAGGATTCCAGCCAGAGGACGTCATCGCGGCAACGGTCAATCGCTCCAAGATTTCCCCTTTCGGTTTCCAAGACTTCACCCCAGACTGGATCAGCGCCGTCGCAACCTTGACCCGTGAGCGCGTCGCCCAGAAACGCTCAACATGGAACCGCTGGAACCTCCTGGCGGAAGCCGAACGCGTCTGCGCCCAAGTACGCTGCCGGCCCGCGGCCGACAGGAGCGCGCTGATGGACGCCGTCGCCACCGCTGCCGAGCAGCAGTCCGTGCCGCTAAACGATTACCGATACACCGTTTCATCCGACGCCGGGGCAGACCTCCGGCTGGGAACGCGGAGCGTGTTCGATTTCCACGGATCACGCCTCTACACCGATACGTCGACGCTCGCCTGCGAGGACGCGATTATGGCGGCAAGGAACGACGACGGCGGCCCGGCAGTCCGCGCGGACGTCATCATGGACCTCCTCGACCAGGTCCAACAACCTGGAAGGCGTGCGCTTCACTCTGACCAGCAGGCCGCGGTTGCCGACGTGGTACTAACCGGTAACAGGCTCGCCGCCATCGTGGGGCCAGCCGGCACGGGAAAGACAACGACGCTAGCGGTCGTCAAGGCTGTGTGGCAAGCCGAGTACGGCACGGGCAGCGTTGTCGGGCTGGCTCCTGCGGCCGCAAGTGCGGAGGTGCTGGGCCGTGAACTTGCCATGGCCACTGAGAACGTCAGCAAATGGCTGCACGAATCCGCCGGGCAGGGCGCAAGTTCGAGGGCCGAGCGATTCTTCTACGTCCAGACGCAACTGACCGCAACTAACGTCGGCGAGCGCCGGAGCATCGCGTCAGCGCAGGAGGCTGCGCGGCTGGCCGCTACCCAGCAACGCTGGTGCTTCCAAGCGAATCAATTGGTCATTATTGACGAGGCTTCCATGGTTTCCACGTTCCAACTCGCCGCTCTGGTGCAGCAGGCACAGGACGCCGGCGCGAAGATTCTGCTCGTGGGTGATCCTGGACAGTTGGACGCCATCGATGCCGGCGGCGTTCTCGGCTGGCTGGACCGGCAGGGTAAGGCAACACGGCTCAGCACCATCTGGAGGTTCCATGAGGAGTGGGAACGGGCGTCATCGCTCAAGCTCCGGAAGGGCGACTACTCATCCATTAACGACTATGCAGCACATGGGCGAATCCGGCACGGAACCTACCTTAATATGGCTGACCAGGCGTACCTCGCCTGGCTGGCAGATACTCGGACGGGTAAGTCGTCGATCCTCATTGCTGCCGACAACGAAACGGTCAGCATGCTCAACGAGCGCGCCCAGGCGGACCGGGTGGCACAGGGCGAAGTAGACCCCGAGCTGACGATTCTGCTCAGCGACGGCCTTTGCGCAGGTTTCGGTGACACTGTGATCGCCCGCGGAAACAACCGAAAGCTCGTTGACAGTAACGGTGAGTTCGTCCGGAATGGCACGATGTTCGACGTCGAAGGCGTCAGCCAGCGTAATGACTCCCTGCTTGCGCGCCGTCGCGACACCGGCGCCAGCGTCGCACTCCCCCAGTCGTATCTTGAGTCGTCCGTCGAGCTCGGCTACGCGACCACGGCTCACCGTTCCCAAGGCATCACGGTGGACACCGGCCATACGGTGGTCACTCAGGGCAGGCTCACCCGCGAGCTGCTGTACGTCAGCATGACCCGCGGTCGGTCCGGCAACTTCGCGTATGTCAGCGAAGGTGACGACGCCGACCACGCTGCTGTCGACCCATCCCTGCAGCTCTCGTGGCGGGGGATCCTGGGCGAGGTACTCGCGGCTGAAGGTGCGGAGCGGACTGCCCACGAGGTGCGCGACGCGGAGCGAAAGAACGCCGACAGCCTTGAGCGACTCTACGCAGAGTATGACTACCTCGCGCAGATCGCCGCGGGGCTGGATCTGAAACAGTGGCTGGACGAGAACCTCCCCGGCGCATCGTTCGCATTCGAACAATCGCCGTCATGGGGCGCAGCCGTAGCTGCATGGCGCAAAGCCACAACTATTAGCCGGCAGGACACCGAACGTGTCCTCCAGCAGGTCTGCCAGGAAACCTGGAGCGCCAATGATCGCTGCGCCGTCCTCAGCACGCGTTTGCGTCGATTACCTAGGGGAACGACGGCGGCTGTGGAACCATTGGTTGAAAAGCTCACCATTTCCCGTCCCGACTTAGCGGAGATGGTTGAGCAGGTCAGGGCACGTATCATCCGAAGATCGGAAACCGTCAGCATGGCGGCTCTGACAACCGATCCTGAGTGGAAACGCTCTTTGCTCGATGCCTTCGGAGGCTCCGCCCGCGCCGAAACGTGGCAGCTGGTTCGTGACGTTGCCGTTTACCGGGACAGGTGGGCATTGCCCGATTCTCCCCTGCCCTTGGGGTTGGCACCCAAGGACTTCGAGTGGGAACAAGCGGCTCAGCGAGCACGTCTAAGCGAAGCAATCGAAGTCGCTCGGTTCAGATCTACGCCACCTGAATCAGGAACCGGTCACAAGGAATTGTCCTTGCCGCAGCAGGTCGTCCTTACGAGTGCTGGCTGGCAGTTCTAAGCTGGGAAGTGAGGCAAGACGATGGTGGAAAATCCGGTGGTCAAACCGCGAGTCGCGACAGTCGCGTTGGTATTGACCAGCGTGGGCGTCTTGATTCTCCTCGTCCTGTTCCTGGCTATCGTCCCCGCCACAAGTCTTCCGCTTTCGGTATCTTTGCCGCTGGTGGCTGTTTGGCTCGCAGCCGGACTATTGCTGGGCTGGCAATGGTGGAAGCGGATCACTCGGTCCCGTGAATGGCAGGCTTCGTCCGCCGCCCGCTGGAGGGCGTTCAACACCACCAAGCAGTCGAGCGGCACGACGACAGAAGTGACGCTCCTCAGTGTCGATGCCGTGCAGCCAACCGGTTCGTGGGTGACCATCCTGTGGAACCGTTTCGAACATGTGCAACCAGCCTGGCTTGAAGCGCTGCCGGAGCCGGTATGGCCAGGATCCATCCTGCTCCTCGCACCCGACCCAGCTCAGATAATGCCCGGCCTACCTTGGCCAGAGACGTACTTCATTCGCGCCGCTAACTGCTTGGCGTGGGCCCCCGCCCAAGGGTGGCGCGCTTAGGCTCCACCCATTGCCGCAAGACCCATCCGATCCAAGCATTCGAACACATGTTCTAATATTGCTTCATGATCAAATCCGGCTCCCCCGAAGATCTGGAGCGAATGATGATTCGCATGGACACTGAGGCGAATCGGCCGATCGATGATCCTGCGCCGCTGAGGGATTTCCCCAAGAATGGTCGGCCACTTGTGTTCGTGGGTGGAATTTACGGCAAGGCCGTGGGCTGGACGCAAAAGTACGGCCTCATAGAGTGGTTGGATCCTTCCGGGAAGTACCATATGGGCTGGGCGCATTCCTCAAGCATCAAGCGCGTCCAGCCCGGAGACTGGAAGGGCAGCAGTGCGCTTTAGTTGGCCGAGTAATCATCGGATAGTGCACCGCGCGTCGACGAAGCCGTCGGCGTCCAGTCGCGCCTAGGGGTCGTGGGCATGGAAAGGTACCCATCTGGGGAGCTGAAAGGGCAGACTTCGATCAACGACCTGCTCGACGAGCCGGTTGGCGCCGCGCCAGTCCAGCTCGCGCTGCCGATCCTGGTGCAGGTGAAGCCTGGACAGTTTCTTCGCTTGTCTTAGTACTGCCGCCAAAGGTTCTTGGTTGAGGGGCCCGTGCCGGGTTGGCGCGTAATCAGACCACCGCTGTCGTTAACGCCGAGCCTTTAGCCATCGGAAGCGTCCGAGCGCCGGGAAACATGCACAAAGAGACGGCCTGGTCCAGTCGAGGATCAGGCCGTCCCACCTCCAGCAGCAAACAGCTACATGCTCATGTCAGCTCGCGCTGGCCCGCCTAAAGGGGGCACGGCCACCGGCCCTTTCGTAGCGATGCTGTAGGCGGGCTGCGCCACTTCCGGCGTCGCTTGCAGCCCGGCGTCGAATCCAGCCTCCGCACCCGCGGCCGCGCGCGGCGAGCGCTGGTAGGCCGCCGTGCCGAACCGAAGGTCGGGACCAATGGTTTCGGCAACAATCCGGCGGGCTTCCCGCTTCTCGCCATCCTTTTCGAACGCGCGGAATTCGAGTTCACCCGACACCGTGACAGGGTCCCCCTTTTTCAGGGAGTTTGAGGCATTTTCTGCGAGTGCTCGGAACGCTGAGACATTGTGAAAGACAGGCTCGCCGTCGTGCCAGTATCCGTCGGCGCCTTGGATGCGCTGGTTTACAGCGACCCGTAGCTTTGCGTGGGCGACACCGGACTCACCATAGGTGAGCTCAGGGTCCGCGACGAGGTTACCGGCGATGTTGACCGGGATTTTTGTACTCATGTGTGCTGCCCTTTCATTTGCAGACGGGCCTCTCCCGTCCAACATCTCTTGGATCGCTTACGGACCCGATATTTCCAGGCCACGAGATGGCCCGCGTGGTGGCTGCGGGCCAACGTACGGATCCTGGCCTTGCGCTCGCGGTGAGACGTCGACGGCGGGGACTTTGCCCCCAAGACCAGGCGGGTCCGTGACTTCGAGAATGTCCTTGCTTGCCGCTGTAACGCGCCCCAAGACTGACTTCGCAATGTCGACTCGCGAAGCAGGCTGTTTCGGGGAACTGCCCCGCGCGCCCGCTGATTGTTCCGCTTCAATGACTGCGTCAGCCCAGCCCGAAAGGTAGCTTGCCGATTGCGGCCCGCGGTCAATCCCATGGGCCTTCAGCACCGTGTATGCGACTGACTCCGCCTCGACTTCAGCAAGGCCGCGGTGGTCCACGCTGCTCCCGTACAGCCTTCCAACTTTGTCGTCGGGCCCGTGAAGCAAAACATGGCCGAGCTCATGCGCCAGCACGGCGACACGTTCCTCCGCGTTGAGCCAGCCGCCCACCTGCACTTGCCGCTGAGAGAAGTCGGTGAAACCGCTCGTCAGGCCAAACTGCGCCTCCGTGACGTGGATCGAGAAGCCGTGCGCGCGAGCAACCTGAGTCAGTGGCTCCCACAGCTGGGGCGCATCCGCGGACGAAGCCGGACCGGGCCTGGGAACCAGCAACGGAGCGCCTTGCGTTTGCGAAACGTCGAAGACTGCCTGCCCGCGCCAACCCGTGATGAGGGTCTTCTTCCCCTCGTCGACTGCGCCCTTCGGAAGGTTGTCGCCCAGGGGAATGCGCTGGCGCGTGCCGTCAGGCAGCAGCATCTGCTGCACTCGTGCAGTCCGGGGTGCAATGACCCACAGGGCATGCTCGCCCCGAACGACAGTGCGGCCGTGTCGTTCCCATTCCTTGTACCCTGCGACGAGCGTCGGCTCATCCGTTCCCCGCTGCGCCATCTGCATCATCAGCAAGGCGACGTTGCCGCCCGAGTACCGCCACAAATTGGCGGATGCATCGAGCAAGACCTGCCAATGAGAGGGAGACTCGACAGCCTCCTCCAGGATCGAGTGTAGGCCGTCCATCAGTGAGGCGATGCGCTCCTCGGGCGCCATGCGGCGAGCGCCTTGCCCGGCTTCTGGGGAACGCGAGTCGGGCAGGTTGGTGGGAGGAACTTCAGGTATAGCGGCCACGACAGCCACCCTTCATGCTTCTTGGATCGCAGCGTTGCTGCGCAGACACCCGTTCATGGTTGAGCGCCGCAGGAGCGGCATGACTTAGAAGTCGGCGACCAGTTGATGGGTTGCCTTGCGCCATTCAACGAAGGCAGGATCGTCATTCGCCAGGATGCGAGGTGACGGCTCCTTGTGCGCCTGCAGTCCAACGCACCCGGCGGTCCTGGCATGTGTCCTCAAACGTTCGACGGCGTGAGGGAGCCTTTCGTGAAAGGCCAGCGGGCCAAAGCCCGGGTCGTCCTGCGTATAGGAGGCGAGCTCCGCGCGCTGGAGCGCGTACAACTCGGCCACAATCTCGGGGTGACGCCACCAGCAGTCCGGGACGACCGACGTCGTCAATTGGTAAGTGGCCACCAGCCATCGCACCCAGGGGAAGAGGGCACCCCAGACTTCCTGTGACTGTTCGGGAGTCATCTCCCGCCATCGGCGTGTCACGCTCTTGGGGGCGGCAGCTCCACCAAAGGCAGACCGAAAGAGCTGCGCGGTGATCTCGTCGTCCCCGAAGGAGCCTGCCGACGGGATGTCGAACTCATCGGTCCCGTCATGGCTGTGCATCGGGCGTCCCTTCCGCCTTCTGCTGGCGCTCCCTGTGCCCGTCAGCCAGGATGCGCTCCATTTCCGCCTTCAGCCGGCGCAGCTCCCCTGCATCCTTGCGCTTGTGCCACTCAAGCAGGTCCAGAAGGATAGGGCGGCTGCGCCGGCCCAGCATGAGCGCCGTGCCAGCAGGCAGGCGCCGGATCTCGTCGAGGGCGATCACAGGGCTGTCGCGGATCTGTTCGCCGTCCTGCCTTCCAGCAGAAGACCACGAGCGCGTGGTGAGGGTGAGGCTCCGCTCCCCCAGCAACCCGGCCAGCGAGCGCAGATCGCGTTCGTCGGAGCCGCCGCCAAAGATGACCTTGATGATCGCCGAATCCCAGATGGTCGACGCCTCTTCGATGGACCAGCCCGAACGGGCCTGCGACAACGACTGCAAGACGACGAGCGTCGAGATTCCGATGCCGCCGCCGTCGGACAACGCCACGGGCAGCCCGGGCCACGGGGCGAGATTGGCGATCTCGTCCAGGATCAGCGAGAGCGGCGGCTCCAGCCGGCCGCCCGGAGACACGAACGCCATCTCCCGGGCTGCGTTGTCGATGTCGTCGATCAGCGCCGACAGGTACGGCCCGGCAGCAGCGGCCCCGGCTCGGGTGCCGATTAGATACAGAGTCCCCCGCTCCCGGATGAAGGCTTTCGGGTCAAACTCCTCCGAGGCGTCCTGCGGATTCAGCGCGGCCAGTACCTTGGGCGATGACAGGGGTGCCACCGCCGCCGAAACACCAATCCAGGAGTTCGACGTATTCCGCGGGTCGTCCTCCAGGATGCCCATCAGGTCGGCCTGCCACCCGAGTGCAGCTGCGGGCGCGCCCAGTACCTCGAGCGCTTCCCGTGCCAGTACCGGGCTGGAGGACCAGCGCCGGAATGCCGCAACTCCTTCGCCGCACAGCGCCGCAGCGTGAAGAAGGCATTGCAGCACGATCAACGAACGCTTCTGCCAGGCCGCGTTCTCGCCCTTCATCTCGGTGTCCGCCGTAATGACTAACGCCCGCCGGGTCGCGATGTCCGGGTCTTCGCATCCGCGCACCGGCGACCAGCGAAGCGACGTCGGGATCCCCGACATACCTTGCGGGTCGAAGACCGTCACGGGCCTCCCACCAGAGGCCCGCGCCTTCATGGTCACCACCAGGTTGTCCGCCCTCGTCGACGTCGTTACGACGGCCCCCGGCGCATCAAGGATGGCGTTGATGACCACGTACAAGCCCTTGCCGGACCGTGGCGCACCCTGAATCACCATCGACTCCTCTGTTGAGACATGGACGGTGACGCCGCGCGATCGGCCCAGCGTCCAAGACACGTCCTGCACAGAGGGGTTCACAACTCCCGGCCGGGTGAACTTTCCCCGCTTCCGCACGGCCCTCGCCCCGAAGTCGTGGAGGATTTCTGCCCGGCGGGCAACCCCCTCGCGGTTCAGGATGTCCTGGCGCAGCCACCCTCCTGATTGCTTCCAGCGCCGCCAGGTAACAGCGGCGCCAATGGCGATCACACCCACCAGAAGGAGCACCGGAGCGAGCATCCACCAAACGGCGTCTGTGCCGATCACACAGCCGGATCGCGGCGAGATTATCCACTCCATGCGGTTAGCCAGAAGTCCGACGGCGGCACCTAGGTTGAAGGGCGACGGCGCCATCGTGCCACACCGCCACGACGCCGCCAGATGCCCGGCAGCTTGAACCACAGCGCAAAGGCAGACATAGGCCGCCCCCCCAATAAGGCCTGCGGTCACCAGCGGGTTGTCGCTTGCAGCCCGGGAACTGCCCGGCCGTCTCACAGCATCCTGTCGTCAGTGCCGAATACGGCCAGCTCATCAGTGGTCACGCGGTTGGCAACGATGAAGGAGCGGTTCCCCACTTTCCAGAGTCCTACGCCCTTCGGAAGGTTCTCGACGTGCTCGCACTCCGCTTCCGTCAGGCCGAGCGCTTCTTTGGTCAGGCGCATCGCGTCGTGTTTCTGGCGGTAGATGATGCGAGTGTCAGCCTCCGTCAGCAAACCCAATGCCTTCTGCCGGTGCCCGCTGGTGCTGTCGCCGATCTCGTTCAAGTCTGCGACCTTGTGCATGATCAACAGGTTCGCAATCCCGTACGTTCGGGCGAGCCGCCACTGCTCGCTCATCTTCGCCAACATGTATGGATCGGCGAGCATCCGCCACCCCTCGTCGTACACGACAAGCCGTTTCCCGCCGTCGGGATTTGTAATTGCCGCTTCCAACCAAGTGGCCCCGCAGGCGGCTGCCAGCGAAAGCGCCTGTTCCGAGGCGCCGATCAGAGCGGACGTGTCCATCACCATGATGGGCGCGTCAGCGTCGAAGGCCACCGTGGACGGCGCATCGAACATCCCTTCAAGATCGCCGGACACTGTGCGCCGGAGCGAGTGGCTGACTGCGGTCCCGCCCTCCGCGCCTACTAAGGCGATCATCTCCTTTGATGGCTTCAGGAGATGGTCCAGCACCATGGGCAAGGTGGGGTTCGAGTTTTCCGACATGGTCTCCATCAGGGCAATGTCCAAAGCCGTGTGCTCCACCGGTCTCAGCGGCGTGCCCTGCCGCATGAGGGAGACCAGCGCTACAAGGAGATACCGACGGCGTTGCCTCACGACTGCTTGCCACTGCGCCTCGGTGAGAGCGCTGGGGCGGGGACCCGCGTCGAGCGGATTGACGCGTGCCGGACGGCCGGGCCCGACTGAAATGACCTTGCCACCCACTGCCTTGGCGACGGCGACCCATTCACCCTTCGGGTCGGACGCGACGGCTGCCTTTCGCCCCAGGGTGATCGACCGTGTCACCAACGACTTACCGCACATTGATTTGCCGGTGCCCACAGTTCCGATCACAACAATAGACGGCCCGCTAATTATGCCCTTGTCGTAGAGGATCCAGGGATCGTAGGAGAAAGCGCCGGATCCGAAGACGTCGGTGCCGATGTAGGTTCCTTCGTGGCCAAGGCCGGACTCGGTGAGGAAGGGATAGGCGGCGGCGAAGGTCATGGTGGAGGCGCGGTGTGGTGCAGGACGCAGCCGGTGTGGGCCGCGCAGGGAGTTCGGCTCCTTGCTGCCCCAGTCGCCGCCGACGTGCAGGTCGCCGAGATCGAGGCGTTTGTCGGCGAGAGCCGCGTTGGTCCCAGTGGCCGCGGATGGCGAGGTCCGCCGTCGTGCTTTCTCTTCCCTCCGCTTCTTCCCGGACGGAAGGTACTCGAAGCTCGTCGTAGCCCGTTTCACCGCAGGCCTCTTCCGAACGGCAGTCCGCCGGCGACGAACGCGGCCCATTGTTGACCGTAGAGAAGGCGCAGCTCGACGAAGGCCCCCGCGGCAGCGGATTCGAGTTCCTGGCGGTGCCGGGCGAGGTCCTCCATCGAGGTCGCGGTGACGGTGATGTAGGCGGCCGGGCGTACGTCACCGTGGCCGGCGACGATCTCTTCCTCCCGCTGGATCACTTCTTCCTCCTCGGCCTTTTGCTCCCGGGTGAGTGGCCTGTCGAAGCGGGCGTTGATGCGGCGGCGGGTCTCATGGGCTTCCTGCGCCGATCGGATATCGCGCAGCGCCTCGGCTGTGGGCACCGCCCGGATGACTTCGGTGAAGGTGTGGCGGAACTCGCCGACGTAGATCACGGGATGCAGGAAGCCGGGGAATACTTTCTGCCGTGGCCATTCGGCGACCCAGAAGGTCTGGTGGAACCCGCTGTCGGTGCGCAGATAGGTCCAGTGTTCTTCGACGGCCATGGGGCCGTGGCAGTGGACTTGGTCTTTCTCCGTACGTGCTGGAGAGTCCGACAGCGGTGCTGCCGCCAGCGCGGTTTTGGCTGAGGGCACAGCAGCGGGGTCGAAGGCACCACGAATGACGCCAAGAAATCCTGTTTCGCCGACCCACTCCTCCACGTTCACGTTGTGAGTGCCAAGGGACGTCTTCATCGCCTCAACTTCCAGGCGGAGGACGCGCTCCAGGCCGGTCAACCCACCGCCCGACTCCTTGATCCGGCGTCGAGACTTGCTCGTGTCCAAGACAATCGCGACCAGAAGTTCATGGCTCATGGTCGACCCGGCCGCGCCCAGCAAGTCCTCATAGGCGCGTTGTCCCCAAGTCGGCTGCGTGCTTTGAGACTGTTGCGCGTTGTTGCGGTAGAAGTCCCATAGCGCGGACGACGGGTACGGCACGGTGTAATCCTGAACGGCGACCCTGGCCACTCCGGGCCGTTGTGCCATACCGGCCTGCACACGCGACCATGCTTGGACAGACCACGCCTTGTCGTCTGAGTCGAGGAGGGCAAAGGACCGGGTACTGCAACGCAGGACGGCGACCGCTTCCCTCCCCTGCCGGTCAACGATAAAGCATTCGCCTCTGGCCGTCGTCCGGATTTCCAGGTTGCCGAGGCCGCCGGGGAGGGCGAGCCGTCCGGCCAGTTGGGGCGCTGCCGGCCTAACTAGGAAACGCGTCTGTCCGGCCGCTGCGCGGTAGAAGTAAAGGGCGATCTGTTTTGCCCAGACTGGATATGGGATGCGGGAGTACTGGAGGAGCCCGAGCAGCATGAGCCCAAGCCATATAGGGCCGGAGGTGAACAGGCCAGCTGGGCCGCTAGTCGCAGATGCAACGATGGCGACTGCGCCTCCCCCGGCCACGATCAGCAGCTGGTACCACTTGAGACCGAGGAAGAATCCCCGGCGTTCGTACCTGGGAAACTTGACGGGTTCGAGGGCGCGAGCGTCTTCAGACACGCGGATTACCTCCGTTCCGAGGGTCGATGTTTGTTGGATGCGGTTTCGGTGGCCGGACCCGTGATGCGCCTGGCGGGCTAACGTTCTGCGGCGCTTGCGGTTCGGCTTCTCCTGATGGCGACTGCCGAGTAGGTGCTGGGGCTGCGCCCGTGTGTCTCTGCGGGGCCGGGGGTACGAAGCCAGGCGGCTCCGGTTCGTGCAGCGCGTGGTCCGTCGTAGAGGTTCCCGGGTTTAGGGCCAGCGGACCTTCGCCGGCGCCTCTGCCTGGTCGGGAATTGGTGGGCGCTATCACTTGCGTCGGTATAACGTTGCGGCTGGAACTGATCGGCCGGGTCATGGCCGAGCGACTCACCATGCTCGCGAGTGTGAGCCTTCCGCCGACCTGCCTGCTGATCTGCCGCGCTGCAACGCTGCTGCTGCGGGACAGGATATGACCTCCTCCGGCAGTCTGTGCCGCTGCGGCGAGTTCCCCACCGGCAAAGCTCACCAGGCGCATGGCCATCAGAGGCGCGCCACAGGCAAGAACCATGCCCACAGTTCCCGCCGCCAGCCCTGCAAATGATTTGGATTCCGCGAAAAGCTTTACGGCGACGGCCAACACGGTTCCGGCCAAGGGTTTGGCGATCACCAATGCAGTGACCACTTCACACCAACGTCGCGCCCAGGACTTGGTCTTGTCCCAAGGCAACAACATGAGGGCGACTGGAGCGACTGCGGCCAAGACAACGAGCGCGAAGGAGCGAAAGATCATCGAGCACATCAGGATGAAGGCCAGAATCCAAACGACAACAACGGCCATCAAAGTCACCACGACTGCGCCTACGGGACCACCGCTTGTCCCAGGCGCCAAAGAAACCAAGTTCCATTCCCGTCCTGCTCCTTCGGGCGCCCGCTCAAATCCGAAGAGCCTCATGAACACCAGGTAGGGGTCAGAACCTATCGATTCGAGCAGTGCCGCGGAAGCTTGATCACTGGCGCGCGTCAGTTGCCGGACTAGGTAGACGGCCGCACCGACTAAGGGAATTGCGGCCGCTCCCCCGAGCATCGCCCGGCCGATGCGTCTCGGTTGCTGACTCATCAGCCCCGACAGGACTTGCAGGATCATCACAACAACAAGAGGCGTCATCATGACAATCGACCACCAGTTCGTCAGCCCTTCAATGGAGAGCCACTGTGAGTCGTCCACGTGCGAGATAGTGAAAGCGCCGGTAATGAAGGCCCATAACCATGACGCCATGTTTTGGAGGATGTTCGCGAAGAGTGACGTGACGGCGCCGAGGGCGTTGTCGTTCGCCTGTGAAACCAGTCCGCAGCCGGGCGGCCACCATCCGTTGAGGTCGCACTCGACAGGCATGGGTCAGAACCCGAGAGGGAACGCCGTCTGCGACCATAGGATGTAGCCGTTGATGCCGCCGAGGATGGCAGCCACCGGCCCCGTCCAAAGGAGGATAACTCCCCCGCTGGAGGCAAGACGGGAGGATTGGCTCAGTTTGCCGGCCAGCAGCAAGGCCGCCCCGATGATGGCCACGATGGCGATGATGATGAAGGCGCCGACGAGGATGCCGCCGCCAATCTGTTTGAGCGATTCCAGGAAAGGAAAGCTCGCGTTAGGGGTGATCCCCGGGTCAACCGCTGCAAAGTACATGAGTGTTCCGTCCGTCTGGTTTCATGGGGTGAGCAGAAGAGCTCACGGATTCATGGAGCTTGAGAAGCACAGCGACATGATCGCTCGTAAATACTGGCCGGGCTGCAACTCATGCAGTAACAACGCAAGGATTCCTTGGCCCGCACCGAATCTCCAGGAAGCGGCGAAACAAAGGTCAGGTGGAGAACCACGAAGACAAGAGGCACCATCATTGTCATCGTTGTTGTTACTTTCCTCATGAGGAGAAGGGCAGGGCACAACGGTTAGGCAGGAAATGACGATGGATCAGCTCAAAGCAGCCTTTGCGGGCAAGCGGGTGCAATACGCCGGCATGAACGGCACGACGGATCGGCCTGTGGGGAAAGTGTGGCGGGTAACCCGGTACGGCGTGTGGGTCACCTTCGATGACGGATCCCGTCAGCAACTCCACCCCGAGGGCCTACGCGTAATCAACTAAAAGCCCTGCCACAATCCCTAGCAAACCCGCATTGATTGGTCTCAGCGGGCCTGCATTCACATACGAATAACTGGGGGATCTGTTGGGGATTAACAACGGCGGCGCTGGGCTGCCCAATGCAATCTGCACTCGAATACCTGACGAGCTGGGATACGCAGCAGCAACAAACGGTTACGAAATTTTCTAGGATGACCGACTAAATCCGATTCAGAGGAAGTGCGCCATCGTCCACGAACGCATCCACGTTGAGCTGGGGCACACCACTAGGCAGAAGGAATCGGTGGAGAGGGGCGTCAGGTTTGAAGCTGCCCGCCGACTCCTGCCTGTTGTGACCGGGCAATGCGCTAATGAGCCCACGTTTGGAAAAGGCCGCTAAAGCTATGACGGTCACTAAGCGCGTGCTTATGGACCGCACCGCAATGATGAACGACGCCGAGGTCAAAGCAGCAGCTTGCGCTGACTGCCAACTCTGCCCGGTCATGGCAGCTAGGTTCAACACCAATCCCCCACCTTCCGTTGACGATTGGCACGAGCAGGTCCGTTGGGTTAACTAGGGTCCCTAAAGCCCGGCTCCACCAAACCATGCCTTCTGTTGAAGTTTTCGGACCGGCGACGGGATGGCTTGGTCCCAATGTTCGTGGTCTTGCCTTTAGAGACACGTCTGCTCTGTGCATCGCCCGTATGGCCTCAACGTCTGACTGTTGGAAGCGGATCCTGGTCCCGTACTTGGAGTGTGGCCACCGCTCCTTCACCATGAGCGTCCGGATGCTGCTAGTACTGATCTGGAGCAGTTTCGACAGGTCATCAACGGTGTATAGCCGGTCGCTTGGGACCTGAGCTTCTTCGGTTCCACCGACACATATTAACCGGGCATGTACTCGTAGTCGGGTTCAACGTCCTCGTACGGTGAGCGCAGCTTGTACTGTTGCCGTTCCTTCTCGCGTTCTTCTGCTTCTATACGGGCCATCATCGCCGCGAACCCATCCGGGTCAAACTTCACCATGCCGTGAACCGTAAAGCGGGGCCCTGACACTGGGCCGACGTTACGGCGAAATCCACCATTGTTACTAATTGACTGGAGGTCCCGCTCATCGAATGTCGGCACCTTCATTTACGCTAATCGAACTCGCACAAATCTCACCTCTTGGGGGCAACAGTTGAAGAAAGCACTACTCACCCTGCCTGTCGCGGCGCTGCTTCTAGCAGGGTGTAGCGGTACGCCGCAGAGTTCACCAACGGCACCAACAGTCGAGCCGATTGGTAGCAGCTCTGCATCCGCAGCAAGCACGCCGGCACCGACCTCGTCCAAGTCGGCAAGGGGAAACATCGTCAAGCAATTCGGCCAGGGTGCAAACATCACCGACACACAGCATGACAATAAGGAGATCGTGAACTTCACGGTCAACTCCATCGCCCCCGCCACCTGCACCGGACAGTACGCGCAGCCCGCGGAGAACGGCCATCTCATTGCCGTGGACATAGCCGCTGAAACAAAGCCTGAACTCGCAGAAGCGGTGATGACCAGCTATCACCTGAGCCCCAGCTCCTTCAAATTCGTTGCAGACAACGGAACCACTTACAACGGAAACCTCGGCACAGCAGCAACCTTTAGCTGCCTTCCCGATCCAGAACTGTTCCCGTCTGCTGGACTGGGGCCGGGAGAAAAGGCCGCCGGAAAGATCGTTATCGACGTTCCCGCACCCAGTGGAATTCTCGTGCTTAAGGCTCCAGGATCTTCCACCAACGGCTGGGAATACAAGTTCTAGCCATGAGCACAAAGATCGACAAGATTGGGAACACCGGGTGGGCGCTTCGCTGCACTATTCACGGCCTGATCGCAAATGAAAACGACAAGAGCCTCATCGAAGACATGCAACGGCGCCATGAACAGACCTGCGCCGGGAGTAAGGGGACAAAGTGAGCTTCATTAGTTCAGCAAGTGACGCCGATAAAGCCGCGAAGGCAGCCCGCGAAGCGTTTGGGCGAGCTGAAGATCCTGGGGTAGCGAAGCTGGCTGAGTCCGTCGAACACCTAGCCAAGGCTGTTGCCGAACTGGCCCGAACCCATCATCGCGATTCATAGGACACAGACACAGAATCCCCCGCCAGTTGGTAAAGCTGGCGGGGGATCCCTTGTTCTAACAGGTGCGCCCGTTAGCTACGGTGGCAGCTTGGTTCATACCGGGATTCACGCGCCCATCAACCTGGGCCAGCAGGTACTCGCCCGTGAATGCGTTCTGCACGTAGATGTTTCCGCCAGCCCCCGTGGAACCAGATGTTGCGGGGGTAAATGCAGGGGAACCAAAGCCCGAAACGGTAGGAACCGATACAAGCCCGTTCACGCTGGACTGCACACCAGACCGTGAAGCGTCGATACTCTGCACAACGCCGGCACCGATCATCAAACCAACCTGGTCACGGAACACCCTTGATGGCGAATAGATTCCAAGGAAACCCTTGACTCCGTCAAGCATCGCCCCGCCAACATCAGTGACAGCCTTCACAGCGCTACTGATCATGCCCGAGACACCGTTAACAAGGCGGCCCTGCACGATGGTCCGGCCCACATCCACCAGCCAGGAACCAGCGCCCCATAGTGCGCCCATGATCTTCCCCGGCAGGCTGGCGAAAAAACCCACCAGTGTCCCAATGAACGCAGCCGTGTTGGCCCCTGCCTGGTTGAAGGCACTGATAAAGAAGTTCCCGATGTTCTCAAGAACCCCGCCAACAATGGTCTGGGTCATGACCATGGCGACACTCTTAAAGGTGTAGGCGTTGCCGCCTGCTACGGCGTTGAGGTTGCCTGCTGCTTTGGTTAAGCCGGTGTAGTCCTTAATCCCATTGGAGGCGAGCTGCGCCATCGTGTTCTGGATGGTAGGCAGGTCATAAACCGTCTGGTCTAGCGAACTCCTCACCGGACTTCGTAGCCTGACCAATCGCACTGGTATCCAGGCCAGCGAAATTCATGGTGGCCTTGAACTTGTCCGTGGCATCACTTGCCCTAGAGGCCTCAGCTATCAGGCTCCCGAAACCGATAGCCCCGATAGCAACAATCGCTGGCCCTGCTAAGCCCTTGAACCCGGACGCAAAGCCACCGCCAGCAGCCTTACCGGTGTTGCTACCCTCAGCACCTACACCGCTAAGCTTTGCGAATCTCGCCGGCTACCTTGCTCGTATCAAGGCCCACACTGATCCGGGCCGCGCCTAATTTAATCGACAATTCGAGTTCCTTCTTCCTGTTTTTGGGCACAAAAAGGCCCGCACAATGGCGGGTTCATGGTTCTTGTTATTCAGTTATGAGTAGGTGAGGCCCCCCTTCCCGCGGGCCCTTCAGCGGGCACTGGAAGCCCCTCTAAAGGGTTCTAGATGTGGAAATGGGACCGCGCGGGGGGATATTCATCGCTATGCCGGAGGTGCGACAGTGAGGGGTGGGGAGGGTGTACTCCCCACCCCCATTGACTGGGGCCGGTATGGTTTTGCTTATCTACGTCTTGATTTGGGGGAACCTGCTATGTCAGATGAAGCAAACGAGAATGTTGCACGCTTCGTGTCGAACTCATTGATGCAAGTGCCGGGCTGGGAGGCGCTAACCAAGACTGCTAACGGGGAAAACACAGCGCGGTGGCTCAATGCCCTGGTCTACTCCCTAGGAGGTAGCCCACTGTTGGCCTTCGATGGACTGCTGGTGGATACGACGCAAGCGGAGGCTGTTGCCATCAGCGAGGACCGCGTCATACGCGCCAGGGGCAGAGTTGACGGAAGCTTCCCTGTCATTGCGGTTTACCCGCGCCACTCCTTGAAAGCCTTGGAGATCATCGAGCCAGGTACTGCCATCGACACTTGGCAAATGGATGCAATCCCAAACCCCCGCGTTCGACTTACCTATGGAGAAGCAACGTTCAATCTCCCGCTTGGTGACTCGGCAAACCGGCTTGTTTCCCGTCAGGTGAACAACCTGCTGCCCGCACTGTTCGAGGATCTAGGGCAAAACCAGGCTGCTACTCAGAACTAATCAGGCGCTGGCTGCGAGTTGTTCGAGTGCTGAGTCAGGGCCGGCGTTGCGGATTTCGTCAGGGGTGAACATGTGGAATGTGGCTGCTTCGAAGATCAGGTCGCCTATTCCGTGGCTCGAGTTGGGGTTGGGCCGTTCGATGTCCCAGAGCTGTTCGAACTTGGCCTCGTAGTAGGGGTGGGCTTCGATGTAGGTGTTTGCGACGTTGGCCCACTGCGATTCGACGGCGCGTGTGACGAGGGCTTTTACGAGTACGTCGTCACCACTCAGTGTTGCACGGTTCAGGAGTTCGAGGGCTTTCTGATCATCGCGTGCATCGATCGCTGCGACTCGTTCCTGAGCGTCCCGGATGCTGATGGCGGTGTTGGGGTAGGCGGTGCCGGCGTGGCCGAACAGGTCGCGGCTTAGCTGGTTGATCGTGCGAGTCCGGTTGGCTTCTTCTTCGGCCTGGAGCTGTTCGACGTGCTTCTGGTAGCGAGGTATGTAGTGGCGATGTGGGCGCGTTTCCCTGCTGGGGTGAGGCGGGAATTTTTGCGGATGTTGTCGAGCTGGTAGCGCAGATCTTCCTTTAGCTGCGCGGCTTTCTGGCCCTGCGGGGTTTCTGCGGATGAGTACTTCGCCATGGTGTTTCTCCTTTGTTGGGGAAGGTCTATATGTTGATCATCCCGCGGCTTCCGGCGTGTGCGCGAGGGTGCTTCCGGTGACGGTAGGGAGCGGTGTGGCATCATGACGAAGTGCCTACTGATGAGTCGATAGAAGCTGCTGAGTACTACGCCGAAACTCTGCGTGCTTATGACCGGGTGAACTCGGCTTATAAGCGGAACGAGGCGAGCAGGGCGGATCTGGATGCTGCCTGGTTTGCGCGTGTGAAAGCGTTTGAGAACTTGAAGCGGCTGGAGCAGGCGGCAGCCTCGGAACGTGAGCACGCTGATGACTGAGGAACTTGCCAAGCGTCCAAGGTTCTTGACTGTTAGCCAGGCCGCGGAGGAACTAGCGGTTGGTGTTCCGACAATCCGGCAGTTGATTAGCACTGGTGAGTTGCGGGCGTTGCAGATTGGTGGCCGTGGGATCTGGCGAATCGGGGTCCAGGACCTTGAGGACTACATCGAGAAATCCTATCGCGAAACTGCTGAGCGCATAGCCATCGGTGATGTGGCTGACGAAGTTAGCTCTGAAGATTAGGCAGTTCAAACGTGGATCCGACCCTGTCATTTGTCATGGCCCTGATAGCCCTGGTGCTCACCGTCGTGAACATCACCGTGACCGTGGTGAACTTTAATAAGTCCGCCGGGCGAGTGGTGGTTGAGATGAATGCTGCGCTCCTCAACCCTGCACGCTCCCTTGTTGCAAATGACAAAGGCACATGGGGCTTAAGACTGCTGAATTACGCATCAACCGGCGTTGAACTGGTGAAAGTTGTCATAGAGAATCCCGGCAGAACCGCGGCGACCATCGCAAAGTTGGACTTCAGGGTGGAGGGATCCGCGGATGCAGACTTCGCCATGGGTGTAAAGCCGATCGCCATCAAGAATCTAAGCCGCACGCTAGGTGGAACATCGTCTGAGAACGAAATTGCCGCGCCGGCTCGAGCCGTACGATCAAGTGGTTTACCTGCTCGATTTCTGGGCCGTAGCCAATCACGTGTTCGCTGAGGAACCAAGGCTCCGTCAGATCAACATATGGGTGTCCGTCAAAGTCGCAGGGCAACCGCAGCCTTACGAATCCAAGAAGCACGGTTATTGGACTGTCAGAAGAGAATGGATTTCCTTTATTCCGCCCTACACCAGAAGGACTGCCCAAAGTCTTATCTTGACGAGCCTCATGACCCTCTTCGAGGAGCCTGGTCAGAATCCTTATTTGGTTGACTTGGCCAATAAGGTAGAAGAGCGAATATCACATAAAAGTTCCTCTTTGGAGATCACTTCCGAACTACAGAAAATCCTGGGACCCGGAGGTGAGTTCGATGGTGATCTAATCGGCCCCTACAACATTTGGGGCATTATCTCTTTTGGCTTCGACGTTAGGAGCCAACTGGATGCTTTTGGCCAAAACGTTACTTGGGCAAGCGACCACGGCGAGCAGGTGACAGCCAAGCATGACGCGGCCCACGGCGACTCTGATTTAGAGCCGGCAGACTGAAGCGTCAGGAGTCCCCCCAAGAGAACGCCTGCCCTCATGCTAATGGTTGACTAATCCCTGAGGACAGGCGAAGACCCCGAGGCCTTGGGGGTTGCTCGGGGTCTTCTGGCTCCTACCTTTACCCGGGGGAAGGTTGCGGTAGTCGCTTCGAAAAGGTTACTGCTGAGCACCCCCAGCAACTTGCGTTAATGCATCTGCGACCTGCGTTCATGCAGATTCGTATCTGGCCGCCGACGGCTCGTCGGTCGGCTTCACACGTACTCATCAGTTGAGTGAAGAGGACAGAAGGCCCCGCGCTAGTCACATTGCTGCGGGGCCTTCCTTCTATCGCCTAGGAACTTTTCCCAGGTCCTTAACTGCCGTTGGCCTGAAGGAATGCCACGTATTCGGCAAGGCTGACCTTCGCCACGTCCAAGCTGTGGCCATAGCCGCCAGCGTGTTTGGTACTGGCCGATGAGCCGATGGTAGAGGCAAGTCCTGTCACGGTTGCCTGCGGCACTGGGGTGTCGCTGAAGGCCTACCAAAACTTGGTGGGGATGCCAGCGAGGCTGGCGGCAAGGGTCGTTGGGTTGGAATCGGCGCCGTTGGCTGCCTGCGTCCATGTGCCGCCGTAGGCAGACGCTGCCCGTGGCGGACTTTGCGACGGTAGTGGGCGTGGTGGTGAAGTTCAGAGCGGCGACTCTGGAATAGGTGTAATCAACCAAAATGGATTCTCCTGTTGTTGGGTATAAAAAAGCCCGCTCCGTGGCGGGCTTGAAGTTACTTGTAGTGAGTTTTTCTGGGCAGGAAAAAGGCCCCAAGTCTTGAACTTCTTGGGGCCTTTCAGCGTGTTTCGTGGACGTACTAGGCAGCCTCAGCTTGAGCGAACTCATCGACCATGGCTGCCAGGCCATCTTCAAAGCGTGTGGAACTGACGTCTTCCAATGCTTGAATCTGCCAGTTTTCCCACTTCTTTACAGGTCCTTGAAGTAACGCAATCCTGTGTTCGGCTGGGATAGTAGAACTCGCGAAAAGAGATATCGTGTGATCAAAGCTAGCCATACGGTCGGAGGCACCCACCGCTTGGATGTAGTTCACGTTCTTAATACCTACGGAACAAGTAACCATTCGGTTTGCCCCGTACTTGCCTGGCATGATCGCCCTTGGTACGACGGTAAGTCTGCTGCCAAGTGTGCTCACGACACGCTCCGAGAAGGTCTTGGGCCTATATTGCGATGCCATTACCCGGAGTCCGTCCGCGCGGATAGCTGAGTCAGCAACGGCGCTCAGTGCCGTACTGAGGGATTCCCTGTCAGCAAACGCGCTCAGTTCCCAGTCCTCAGCCGATAAGGCGGGGCCGAAACCAATAGAGTTGCGAATTTGCTGCCAAGCCGCAGCAATCTGCTTGCGCCCAAGATCGACCCCGGCCATGTCTAAGTGATCAGACAACAGGCCCTGGTCGTTAATCTGCGCAGTCGTTCCCTCGAACTCCACCTGGAGTTGCACAGGTGTACCGTCATGGAGCGTCTGAGGCAACGTGAAGAGGAAGCCGCTGCCGTTAGGCTCGACGTGGATCTGACGGCGGTATTCGGAGACCAGTTCATCGACGAAGCTAGATGCGATGCTCATGTTCTCTTACCCTCCTTCCACGGGTCGTTCCATACGACGTTGCTGGCTTCTATTCTGTAGTGCTGAACGAAGTATTGGAACACTGATCTATAACTAGCTGGAGCCACTATTCCTTCCCGCGGGAAGTTCAGTGGCGGGCGCGGATCGCCGTCGAACGTTGATCTAGCCTCAGGATACGGCGTCTCCTGAATATGGGTGCAGTCGTAGAATTCAGGCCCTTCCCGGTGTTTCCCGTTTACGTCCAAGCGCAGCATGCACACGTCCCGCGTGATAAGCAGAACGTGTGGCGAATAGGGGCGTTTCGGGTTGATCTTCATCCGCAGTTCGATCTCACCCTGCGCTAGAGATGGATGCGTCGCCGGTATGCGAGTCGCGTACGAGGCCCCAGCCTTCGCCCAAGTCATCGAGCCAGAAGCCGTAATTAGTCCGCCGTCTCGAAGCATGAGGAACTCTTTGTACGAATACGTCATACCGTGTGAACCTCAACACGCAAACCAACCAGAACAGGTATGAGGTCTCGCGAAACAGCGCTGATGACGGCCCCCAATCCGTGAGAAGCTGCATCCCCACCCGTATAACGCAGCTTCCACAGAATACAGGACTCCGGAGTTGACCAGTCGCAGGAACCGTTAGTAGATCGCACCGCTACCGTTAGGGTGCGCTTGCGATCTGTTCGAGCATGCCTTCGCTACCGGGAAATTTCGGCTGGTGTCTGGATGGAGTAGCTCATGGCGTGGCTTTGATGGCGTGTGGGGTTTCGGATCCGGTGAGGTATGCCATGTGATGTCCTTATGCTGCTTGGGCCGCTTTGGCGGCGCTGAAGTGGGCGATGTCCTCGTTAGTGATACGCCAGCGCCCGTCCACGTTCGTGGCGGGTAGTCGGCCTTCCTTGATCGCGAGGCGCACAGCCCTGCCCGTGATCCCAAGTCTTATGCCGGCCTGGGTGGTGGTCTTCCACTGCCTAGAGGATCCCGTGACTTCCGGCTCCGCGGCCTGTGGGCTTCCTGTCGCGGTTTCCCGCCATGGCAGGGCTGCGAGACGTAGGGCCACCAATACGTTGTCGGCTTCCGGATCCATGCCGCGAGAGCCGATACGGACGCTATTAAGGTTTGCGTGACACTCCAACCATGTAGCGATACGCGCCGGCACAATCACAACTGGCGCCGCAACTCCGTGAACGTAGGCGGACGGTGGGCGTTCAGCCGTCAAGCCTGCCTCCGCTTCCGGTAGGGAGTAATGTCTCCGAGGATTATCGAGTCAGCTAGGCCACGGTTGACCAGGTCCCGCGCGAGAGCGGAACCGATGATCTTGCCGCTTGGTGCTGGGCGGCTCTTGCGTTTCTTCCAGCCGGTGCTGGGCGGCTCTTGCGTTTCTTCCAGCCGGTGCCATGCTTCTGCGTCATGCCGCAGCCTCCCTTTCGAAAATGTCCAGTATGTCGTGAATGCCGTCCGCCACCCTGCGGGCATCTTCCTCGGTAAGAACACCTACAAAACGGGTGCCCTGGATGATCGCTAATCCGTTGTCGTGGCCGTCATCGTCCGGGCGCATGAGTTGTGCCGGGATAACCCGTGTGGCCGTCGATGCTGCAAGGTTCTTCGTGTGGTGCTGTCGGCTCGCCCGGAAGCTGCGTGTCCTTACTTCGAGGGTCATGTGTTTGCTTTCGCGTAGTGGTCGGGGTCGATGTCCAGATGGAGCAGTTGCAGCCGGATAGAAGCCAGCCAGTCATCCTTATGAAGGTGCTTCAGGAGTTCGACTGTGACCTGACAGAGGATTTCGTTCGTGCCGGCCTCGTCAAGTGGCGCTACGGCCTCTGCATTCAAAATGCGGATTGAACGTGGTGGCTCCCGGTAGCCTGTCTAGCCCGGCAATAGGCTGAAATAGGCTGTGCCCTGATTCCAGCTGATTGGATGCAACAATGTCCCAACGCTAGGGTTCAGGGCACTCCACATCATCCCGTTACCGGCATAGATCCCAACGTGGCCCCAGTTGTCTGGTCCTTGCGGATTCTGAACGACTAAATCCCCCGGCTGCGGGTTATCTGTCCGCAACCCCACGCGCCACTGCTCCACCCGCGGCAGCTGGATTCCGACCTGTCTATAGATCCACTGTACGAACCCGGAGCAGTCCCATGCCTTGAAAGAGCTGCCGCCCCACACATATCGTCCGCCGAGGCCCTCCTGAGTGAATCGCAAAATGTCCTGACGCAGTTGGCTCAGGTTGCGCGTTGATCCGACCAGTTGGCTCGCTGGCTGCCGGCTGTCACAAGGAGTAGGAACAGTGTCAGCCTCCAGGGCATTGACGATCGCTGTAGCCGCCAACTCCCAGCGCGCATAGAGCTCGGGAAAGGCAGAGACCTGGACCGCCTGGGCGGCCATTCCCTTGTCCATCGCCTCCCAGCCACGTATATCAAGCAGCCCACGTGGACTTCCTCGGTTTGGTCCAGTCGGCCCACCGTAGAACGCCCGCGCGTTGTACGAGGGATCCATCAACTCGGCAACTGTGCCCCAGCCTGCCGTCGGGCGCTGTTGAGCTGAGCCAACAGAGTCGTGGTCCCGCCCGAGGCCGTCATTCGGGTAATTCAGGGAGTCCGGCACGACTGGATTGGCAAGCACGCGGAGGCTCGACTCCTGCAGCGCCATCATGATCGCGATGATGTACCCAGAACGGGGTAAGGCAAGCTGCTTGCCCACAGCGATGTACGTCCTTGCGACGCTCTCTTGCCGAGGCGTTAGAACGTAAAGTAACTGACCGGCAGCGCGGATCTCCAGGCCAGCGCCATTGACCTCTGTGTCAAGGCCAGATGGCGCACAGGCAACAGTGCGCTGACCGTCAATGCCCGTCAGTACGGCCAGCCCTCCCAAAAAAGCCATCCCCCCGACAAGCAGGACGGCCACCCCTGCCGCGGAAACACCCTTCAACAACGCCCGCCGTCGCGCGAGAAGACCGACGGCTGCTAGGGCTGCCATCAGTAAACAATCCGCTCTGAAGTCGCATAGAAACCGACCACTGCGCAGCGTCCAGCCGGAGCAGTGGCCGCTGGCGGACAATTGACCATGACAGTGACTGGTGCCGCGTAGGCGCTGTAACTCTTGCTCGACTCGTCCACGACCTGAACTGTCACAGTGCAAACGTGGAGGCCATCCCAAGGCGCTGGATACTCCTGCACTTTTGCCAGCGCAAGGTCGCAGCGCAGTGTTTGAGCAGTGCCGCTTCGCCTTGCAGACTGCTCAGCAAGCACGGTGAAGCTGCCAGCTGTCACCCCAGTAGCTTCAAACTCCCGAACCAGCGCTGACAAAGGGTTTGACCCATCTGGAAGAAGCTCCCACCAGGACCGCACACGAGCATAAATGTCGGAGTACGAAGAAGAACGGCTGTCCCATGTATAAATGCCCTGGGCTGCCGCCAGAGCAAGCGCCCTGTAATCCTGAGTGTGAGGCAGTGAGCCATTAGTAGGCTGAACCGGTACCTTGACTTCAGTAGAGGCAGCTGAGGGGCGGTTCTGACCTGACGAAGTATCCGATGGCTTGGGTGCAGCGTCCGGCGCCGTCGCAGAAGGCCGAGGCGCGGCATCCCCGCCAGAATCGGCGGGCCAAAGCAGGAAGACTGCGCTGACCATCAACAAGGCAACGAGTGCTGCGGCCAATAAGCGTTGGCGGCCAAACCTCCGAATTAAACTCATCGCTCCCCCGGGATTCTGAAAACCATGCTCTAGACAGCCGGCACATGTGCTTCATGCTGGATTACGCGCCAGGCCGCCCGGTACAGCTGCCGGGCGAAGCCAATGTTCACGGCAATGTACCTTTCCGAAACGCCTAGCTCACTCGCCAAGGCAGCCATCTGCGCGGATCTCTCCGGTCCACGTAAGCCCGGGCGGACTATCGACATGGCAACTCGCCGAAGCACCTTGGAGGGAAGGCAGTTGGCAGCCAATCGGCACAGGCCGTCCAGCCCTACCCCTGCCTCTGGGTGGCAGTTCAGCGCCGCATTGAGTGTCTTGGCGGTCTGCCGTACGACAGTGACCGCATGCCAGCGGCGGCGGTCCTGGGGAGACGGCGGGCCGTAATGCCGCGGGCTGACAAGGCTGGATATGGCGAGCTTCCAGGTTTCCTCAGTAACGCTTCGGTGAACCAGATCCAACATGGAATGTGCCCATGCCTGATCGATGCAGCCTTCCGCACTGCCCGAAAGGGCTGAGAAACCGATGACCGCAAGAACCTCCGGGGACCCTTCCGCCGCCGTGAAGTCCACGAGCAAAGGCAGCGTTTGATGAGCGAGCTCGCGTCGAATATGGGCGGCACAGATCTTGTTGCAGACTCCCTGCACCCAAGCTTCGAAAGGGATCCCCGGCAGTTCCCGGTAGCGGCCCTTCGCAACCCCGTCCCAGACAGCGACTCGGATCTCCTGCAGGACATCCTCCACGTCGCAGGACCGTCCTATCCGTCTCAGGCGAGAGTTCACGTAAGGGTGAACGCCATCCACCGCAACCAGCAGCCGGTCGATAGCGATGAGGGTTTCGCCCGGCGGGGGTGTACTGCGCAGCGAGATATCCACCGCGACAGAAGCCGTTGACGGGTTCTTCGTTTGCAACGCCTTAGATTCAATTTCCATGGCTTCACCGGCTTTGACTGTACAGATCAGTACTTCGCAGGGCCGCGCGAGTGCGGCCCCGGTGTGTGGATTTGGAGGCCCACAACGATCAGCAGAAGCTACACCAATTATTGTCGAAGATACTTAAAGTATCGTCAAGAGTGCTGTTCTTACTTTTTCCGGGATCTTCGGGAAGAATGGCGCTATGCCGAGAATTACGCAGCCGCATGACGAGGCCTGGTCGGCCGACGTCGAGGCCGCAGTCGCGACGTTCGGTAACAGGTCGCGCAATGAGATTCTCCGGTTCCTTACCGCGAGCGGGCCGGCAACCCGGGGCGACATCGTCGCCGCGGTCAGTGCCGGCGATCCCAGCGTAGCCAAGCACCTCGCCGCGCTAGAGGAAGCTGGCGTGGTGATGGTCGACGTCGAGCCCGGCCGCAGGCACGGACGGTCGCCCAGGTATTCCGCGAACCCCGTCCGGATCAAGGAGCTGCTCGACGCCCACCTGAAATACCTGCTGGAAGAACAAGAGTAGTCCAGCAGCGACCTATCCCTCCTGCTCCGGCGACTCCGGGGGCTCCGTTTGTGCATTCGCCGCCCGCTCTCCTTCTGGGCGCCTGCTGATGTCTTTGTTCAGGTATTCCGTAATTGCTCGAAGTGTTTCCGGCGACACGTCCCCGAGAGTGCGGGCAGCGAAAGTCTTCACCCTGGCAGCGCGCAATGACTTCACAAACTCAAGCTGCGAGTCGATGCGCTGGGGCAGGTCGGTCGAATCAGCATCCAGCAGATAAGCGGGATCCACATTGAAGATTTCGCATAAAGCACCCAGCAAGGCAGGGTCGCTTACTAGTCTTCCCGTACCGTCTTTCATGTAAAACCAACGGGCCCTGGACAGCTTGATCCCTTTGTCCGCCAGCTTCTCCTGAACCTCACGGAACGTGATCGGTTGCCCCCGCTCCGCCATCACGACGTCGAGCAATAGGTTCAGGCGGCGGGCCAGCTCAGCTTGAGGAGACAAACCCGTGGTCCCCGTGTGCTTATCGTTGCTGGCCACGACTCACCTCCCGAACGTTGCAAATACACCTGTCAGACTCGTGGTGATGCTCAGTATTCCGGGGGTTCCCCAATCACGCAATGAGTGCCGGCGCTCGCTTCCCTCAGCTCGCCCTAAGGCGTATCGTTTTTGCTGTAGACCCGTCTACAGCGGGCACAAAACTCTTCTCACTGGTTGTGGTCTCCATGCCAAACATCTTGATGCATAGGACGCGAAGCAAGATCATCCGCTTCCTGATGGCCCATGGTCCGGCAACCTGCGAAGACGTAGCTGCCGCTTTCAGCCGGTCAGCGCCCTCCCTCCAAGGGCAGCTGAGCCTCCTATACGAAGCCGGCTTCCTAACGTTTGAATCGGGCCGCTACAGGGCTCGACGAGACGAGATCGAGAGGCAGTTATCGGAGCTTGCAGCTCTGTTTCAGTCCGAGGACAGCGACTTCAAGGACCATCTAACGGAAGCATCCCACTTCTCGCCGTCGCCGTTCCGCTCCAACGAGTGACCCGGAAAGTAGAAACGTCCCGAGCAAGCACGCCCAGCAGCTTAGGAGTTCTCATCTCCCCTGGCGTGCTTGTCGATTACTTCACTCAGCTTGGCCAAGGTCTCGGGCGACAGTTCCTGCAGTTGCCTGGCAGCAAAGTTCTTGACTCGCGCTTCGCGCATCGATTTTAAAAGATCGAGCTGCGCCTCCACGAGCTCCGGCACCTCTGCCGAGTCATCAAGAAGATACCTGCGATCGACGCCGAAAAACTCAGCGAGGTTCTGCAGCAGCTTCTGGTCCGTAGCCAGAGAGCTATCACCACTCCGCATGTAGGCCCACCGTGAACGTGAGAGCGGCGTTCCTCGTTCGCTCATGCTGTCACTAATTTCCCGAAACGAGAGCGCGCCTCTCCCTTGGGATTCGTGCAGGTCGAGCAGGAGCTTAAGTTTTCTGGCGAGTCTGCTCTGGGGAGACTCAGGAAGGTGCGCTGCGTTATCTGTCATCTATGCCGCGCGTCCTCCCCCACATTGCCGGGCTGATTCGGCTTCCCAAGGCGCTGTGGTGCGATGCGAGGAAAACTTCTGTCCTGCTAACTGTTTGCCTATCAGCCTCATCCAGCAACTCAGCAGCGGATGGGTCCATCAATAGTGCGTCTTGAATCTCAACGAGCATCCTATGGAGTTTGCGCGTGGAAGCGTCTCCGCGTTCGATGCCTCGGGCCGCCATGACCAGACGGATGTCTTTGCGGTTGGCCGTCGCCTTTTCCCAAATCCCAGTAAGACTCTTCAGCAAGCCCTCGCGAGTCCTCACGTCAATGCGTCGAGAAATTCGGCGGGCGACCGGGGGTAAGGCCAAGCCGGCACACAGAAACAGCATCGCCCCGACGAAGCTCACGTCGTAGGCGACTGTCAGCCTCAACATAATGCCCAAGTCTCCAAGTACGTGTGCAATATCCATCCCCAGAACTGCGAACACGACTATAAGAGCCAGAGTGCAGCCAATGCCGATGAGGGTGAACGCGAGCCGGAAACGAATGGTGGCCATCCGCCGTCGAAATCTAAAGCAGACGTAGCCCGTCAAGCCCATCACGATACCGATGTAGGCGAACTGGATTGACGAATACAAGGCAGCCGCGGGCTGGCTTCCATAGTCAAGCATGAACCGGGTCGACGATACAGGCGCTTCAATACTGAAGAAAGCAGCAGCCAGTCCCACTACTACGCAGATCAGGATTGTCAGGCCAAGACCATCCCGGCGAACCGATGCATCGTTAAACTCGGCGGCCCGGAGTATCGCCTGGGAAAGAGAGTAGATACCTACAACCATCAGGACATTCGCGCAGAGATCCAGAAGATTGCGGCCGCCGAGCAGCGCATCGCCCGCGAGGTATATCGGGTCAACGTTCAGGGACAGTGCTGTAGCAATCGCCACCGCTGCGATAAGAATGGTGTGATCCTTCCTGCTGCGCACACCCGGCAAAATGCACAGAACGAGGCCCCAGATGACAGCAGCCGCGATTACCTGGATCATCCGAAAACCTGCTCAAATGATTTCGGTTCCAGGGCGCTGTCCCGGATCGCTGCAGCGAGGAGATCTGCGAGTGTTTCGGCGGCGGCCTCCATATCGTCCACGAAGCTGCTGCGTGCCAGGGCTCGGGACACCATCTCGCCGTCAAGATTTGGGAACAGGCTACCCGCGTATTGCGACGAAAGGCCCAATTCATCGTGACGCAGGATCATATGCCCAAGCTCATGAAGAATGAACTGCTGCCTGTGTATGAGTGAGTCGGATATCGCGTGCAGGATGATTTCCCGCGACTCGGTCGACAGCCACAGACCGCATACCGACGTCCCGTTGAGGATGTTCGTGGCCTCGACCTCGATGCGGCGGCGCCGCCGAGCCGCCACGATTGCAATAAGCCCGTCCAACGTCAGATGTGTCGGGAGCCGCAGAGCTTGAAAGGCTTCCGCCGCCACCTGTTCTGGTCCCGGTCCAATTGTTGTTTGCTGGTCCATACCGCCCCCTTTTGCAGCGGACAGCAAGGGTGGCTGTTGAACCACCGAGGCGCTCCGAGCGCCTCACGTCAATTGAACGCTTCTGCTCTGGACATGTCCAGAGTGCACCGCTGCGTCGTGGAGATCCAGCAGCCAGCTCTCGAATACTGGCCTGCGACCATCCCTCATGAAGACCAGCAGCGGCTGGATCGAGTCCCTCGTCACCGACGCCGAGGAGCAACCGAAGTGCCGAGGCGCTAGAGTACCGGTGTGAGAACCGCGCTGCTGTCAGGTGCCGTGGCCCTGGTATCAGTGGCCATAATCTCAGTACGCATCGCACGCACCCTGACCACCCCCTCTGGAGAACGCCCCGAGCGGGTCCAGATCCTGGGCACCGGCGAAGGCACGGTCACCCTTAAAGCCGATCCGGACACGCTGACACCAGGCGTGTTCAGCCTGTATTGGGGTAATCGCGCCGGGCATGCGCGAATAGGTACCATCCTCGCCCACGACCCCTCCGCCGGGACCGTTATCCGTATCGTCGAGCAGGTTTACACTGGCAGCCTTGAGCCCGGCACCACCGGCTACTGGTCCGGATACGCATACCCGTCACCGGACGCCATCGGACTGATAGCCGACGACGTCATCCTGCCCGGCCCTGCTCCTGCCTGGCTGATACGGGGACGCGACAGCGGCCGATGGGTCATCCATATCCACGGCCTGGGCGGCCGACGGGCCACCGGGGTCAGAACAACCCCACTGTTCGACAGACTCGGCTTTACCCAACTGCTGATCTCCTACCGCGGGGACGGCGACGCCCCCGCAACACCCGATGGCAAGCATCATCTCGGCCACACGGAAATGGACGACGTGGAGGCAGCACTGGACTACGCCGCGGCCAACGGCGCGACCTCCATCATCCTGTCAGGCTGGTCCATGGGCGCCGCCATGGCTCTCGCAGCAACGCACTCATCGCACCACCGCCGCCTAGTCTCCGGCCTTGTCCTGACGGCTCCCGTCCTGTCCTGGCGCCGAACTCTTGCCTTCAATACCGCCGCAGCCCGGCTGCCGGCCTTTCTAGCCGATGTGGCACTGTGGGTCCTCCGCAGTCCCCTGCACAGGGTCGCGGGAACCGGGCAGCCTCTCGACCTCCGCCCGCTGGACTTAACCCAAGCCAGGCCCCATGTGCCGGTTCTCATCCTGCACAGCGAGGCGGACAGCAGCACCCCGATCAGCATCAGCGCAGCCTATGCAGCGACATTTTCCGACCAAGTGCATCTGGTGCCATTTCCGGCTGGCAGGCACACCCAGGAATGGAATGCCGACCGGCGGCTCTGGGAAGACTCAGTCGAGGCGTGGCTGGCTGCGCAATCCTAGTTTGATCTCCAAAGCCTTCAACCTATGGCCCTGCAAGGTGGGGCCCGCTAATCAGGCAACGTGAAGTAGCTGGCCGGGTCGTCGGCACCAAGCAATTCGTGGTGGAAGGCAATGGCATCCACGGGACGGGTTTCGACGAACAGGACCGCGACCTGGCTTGAGTGGACGACTGTGTATCGCGTGAGACCTTGCAGCCAGGAATGAATGCCGGTGTACTCCTCGACGAACAACCCGTCAGCGAGCAGGCCCCGCTCCTCAAGCAGTTCGTATACAACATTCCAGGCGAGATCCATGAGTTCATGGATGGCTGCCTCAACCGTTGGAGCTGTCATAGTTCCATGGTCCTCCCGGGCAGGGACAGGCTCCCGGAGCACTGCAGGTGTGTCTCCACCCTCGAGGTGTCAGTCGTCCCGCGGGTTCCATCAGCAGCCCTAAACGCAGGCCTTCAAAATGCCAATGATTGCGTCGTGTTCGGCCTGGGTCACCCAGAGACTGTACTTGTCTTTAACGGCAGTTTGACGGGTAACGTACTCGCAACGGAATGCCCTGTTTGGTGGCAGCCATGTGGCCGCATCCTTGTCGCCCTTGGCGCTGTTGGTGGGCCCGTCGGCGGCCATGAGGTTGACCGGATCGTTGGCCAGTTCCTCGCGCTGTTCCGCGCTGAGCTGCTGGGCGCCCTTCTGCCAGGCGTCACTGAGCGGGACTATGTGGTCGATTTGGACTGCGTTGCTTGTGTCCTGGCCCCGGATGAATTCAATGGTTGTTCCGGTGTACTTGTCGGCAAGGGTGCCGGTAGTGACCACGCAGTTGTTGGTCCCCGGTTTGAAAGTTTCGTCTGTCAGATCGCGTGCGAGGACGTCATTGCGGGTGTCGCAGCCGTTGTGGTCCGTGTCCGCCCATGCCGGGCCAAATTCGTCGCGGGTATAGCCCGTCTTCGGCGCCCTGCCCTTTACTGGAATACGGTCCAGCTGCTCGAGTGCGGTGGCCGCGTCAACTACGGCCCGTCCCGCGCTCGGGACGCTTGGAATAGGCTTCGCGGCTTCAAAAGCGCTGGCTGCAGCGTCACAACCGGCGAGGGAACCTGCCAGAAACAGGGCAGTTATTGCGACAAAAGTCCTGTCGGCGATTCGAGTGAGCTTCATGGTCCTTCACAGTGCTGCGCAGTCTCTACGCTAGCTTTCAGAGTCGCTTAGATCGTGCATTCCGTGGCGTGGTGCTCCTCACTCGCCTAAGCGTCCTCTAATCGGTCAAAAGAGGAATGGTTGGCTCAATTAGCTGGTGCAAGCCTGACTCTTGCCCGAGTGCCGATGAGCCGTTCCTTGACCGCAGACCCTCCGCTGACTGGAAGAGGCCTAGCCGCACTGCCGGGAAGGATCTCGCTCAGCTTCGCAATTTCGAGGATGTGTTCGGAAGTGAAAATGATCTTTCCCTTCCCCCAACAGACATGGGGGAAGCGTCCACTGGTGGCGCCATCGCGGAGCCAGGACTCGGTGCAGCGCATGAGGGCTGCTGCTTCGGCTGGCTCGAAAAATTCGATGTCCACGGAAACCTCCATCGGGAAGAGTTGGTTTCCACTTCCATGCAGGTACGAAGACCCACCGACATGACCGGTTCCTATCACCGCTGGAAAGCTGTCACCGAGCGCTCAGTTGCGTCAGCACCGACCTGCAATGCCTCCGGCATCAAGTGTCCGTATACCTGCTCGGTGGTCTTCGTCGAGGCGTGCCCCAGCCGACGCGAGATGGTGAACAAGGGCACGCCATCCTGGATAAGCCAGGAAGCGTGCGTATGGCGGAGATCGTGGATCCTTGGGTTTTTCGTCAGGCCCAAGGCCTGGGCTGTGCGAACTGCAGGGATCCAGTAATCGTCCCAGTAGAGCTTGTGAACAATTCGGCCGCCCTTGGGCGTCGTGAACACTAGGTCCTTGCCAGGCCTGCTCGCCACCAGCGGGATCAGCAGCTCAACCAGCGCCGGGTTCAGACCGATAGTCCTCTTGCCAGCCCCGGTCTTGGTTGGGCCAACGTAGAACTGGTTCTGCCCATCCCGCTTCCACGCCTTGTTGATCCGTGCAGTAGGCGGTTTGGAAAGCAGATCCACGTCCGCCACGGTCAATGCGGTGGCTTCTCCAAAGCGGGTGCCGGTCATGACCAGGAAGTCCGTAAAGGACTTGTAACGCTCCCCCATCCCCTCCATGATGAGCCTGTACTCGGCATGCGTGAGGAACATGGCCTCATCCTCAGCCTTCTCAATGTTTGGGAGCTGCACGCCACGACAGGGATTGCGGGTGATGTAGCCGAGCATCTCGGCGGTATTCATTGAAGCTGATATGAGGCCGTGGATGTTGTGGATCGTTTTGGGCGCCTTGCCCTTGGCCATCATCGACTTCACCCAGTGGGCAATGACGCGGTAGTCGAGCTTGTCCACAGGAACGTGGCCGATGACCGGCCGGATGTGGAGTTCAAGCATAGTCTGGTACGTCTTGACTGTTCCGCTCGACGGGCGGACCAACAGATCGATATGTTCCTGGATGACTTCCGCCACAGTAGGAGGGCGCTTCTCGTTTGTCAGGATGGCGTGCTGCGCGATCTCAAACGACTGGCCGTTAGCGTCCAGCAGCCTCTTCAGGGTTTCAGCCTCGACGAGGCTAGCGACTGTCAGTCCCTGCTGCTCGCGGCTCTTTGGGTCCCGCCACAGCACCATGTAGGACGAGGAACCGTCCTTCTTAGTGCGTTTACGGATGCTGGCCACACACAAAACGGTACGCCGCTGTCAACACTTTGGGCGTTTTTGTCAACACACAAAGTGGCAAGTGCCGCTCGACCTGCGGAAACACTGTGCCCGAGGTGGGACTCGAACCCACACACCTTTCGATACCGCATTTTGAGTGCGGCGCGTCTGCCAATTCCGCCACTCGGGCGCGGAATACGTGAAGCCGAAGTACGCCCACAGCTGACTGTGAGCAACGCGATCGCTTCACGTACGCGGAATTACTCTACATGCAGATAGGCTGAATTCCAGAATCGCGCCGCCGTCGCCGCAAACGAACCCTGCAAGCCAAGTACAGCAGCGGTGGCACCTAAGATAGTGATGTCCCGCCGTACCTTTTCAAGGAGATCCCGTGACTGAACAGACGGAGTCCAAGCCCACGTCCCAGCCGGCGCGCCGCGTCATTGTGGCAGAGGATGAAACCCTCATCCGCCTCGACATCATCGAGATCCTTCGCGGCGAAGGCTATGACGTGGTGGGTGAGGCGGACAACGGTGAGAAGGCCGTCCAGCTCGCCGAGGAACTCAAGCCGGACCTGGTGCTCATGGACGTCAAGATGCCCGTCATGGACGGCATCTCCGCGGCCGAGAAGATCGTCAAGGCCCGCATCGCCCCCGTGGTGCTGCTGACCGCCTTCAGCCAGAAGGAACTGGTGGAGCGCGCCCGCGACGCCGGTGCCATGGCCTACGTGGTGAAGCCGTTCACCCCCGCGGACCTCATTCCCGCACTGGAGATCGCGCTCTCCCGCCACGAGGAAATCAAGGCCCTCGAGAGCGAGGTGTCCGACCTTCAGGAACAGTTCGCCACCCGCAAGCTGGTCGAACGCGCCAAGAGCCTGCTGACCACCAAGATGGGCCTGACGGAGCCGGAAGCCTTCCGTTGGATCCAGAAGACCTCCATGGACCGCCGCCTCAGCATGCGCGAGGTCGCCGAAACCATCATCAACCAGGTCAACTAAGCCACAGCGCAATAAACAAAGGGAGGATCCCCACCAAGCGGTGGGGATCCTCCCTTTGTTGTCCTGAAGGCTAGTCCTGGGCCTTCTTCTTCTTTTCCGGCCAGGGGCCGAGCTTCTCGCGGTTGCTGCCAATCTCGCCGGCGCGGGTGGAGTCGGCGAGGTCGCCCACCTTGTGCACCTTCAGCGAGTTGGTGGATCCGGCTTTTCCGGGAGGCGAACCCGCGGCGATGACCACCAGGTCACCGTCCTGCACCAGGCCCATTTCCTCCAGGCTGCGGTCCACCTGTGCGGTCATGGCGTCGGTGTGGTCCACCATCTGCACCAGAACCGGCTGGATGCCCCAGGTCAGTGCCATCTGGTTCCAGACCTGCTCCACGGGGGTGAAGGCGAAGACCGGCTTGATGGGACGCAGGCGGGAAAGCCGGCGCGCGGAGTCACCGGACTGGGTGAACGCACAGATGTACTTGGCGTCCAGCTGGTCGGCGATTTCGACGGCGGCACGGGTGATGGCGCCGCCACGGGTCTTGGGCTTGGTGCCCAGCGGGGGGACGCGCTCCAGGCCGTGGACCTCGGTGGATTCGATGATCCGGGCCATGGTCTTGACGGTTTCGATCGGGTACTTGCCCACGCTGGTTTCGCCGGAGAGCATGACCGCGTCCGCACCGTCCAGGACGGCGTTGGCGCAGTCGGATGCCTCTGCACGGGTGGGGCGCGGGTTGTCGATCATGGACTCGAGGACCTGGGTGGCCACGATCACCGGTTTGGCCCAGCGGCGTGCCAGTTCCACAGCACGCTTCTGGACGATCGGCACTTCCTCCAGCGGCAGTTCCACACCAAGGTCGCCACGGGCCACCATGATGGCGTCGAACGCGTCGATGATCTCGGGCAGCTGTTCAACGGCCTGCGGCTTTTCGATCTTGGCGATGACCGGCACGCGGCGGCCTTCCTCGTCCATGATCTCGTGCACGCGGGTGATGTCGGAGGCATCGCGGACGAAGGACAGTGCCACCAGGTCAACACCGCGGCGCATGGCCCAGCGGAGGTCGTCCTCGTCTTTTTCGCTCAGCGCGGGAACGTTGACGGCCACGCCGGGAAGGTTGATGCCCTTGTTGTTGGACACCATGCCGCCGACGGTAACTTCGGCCACCACCTTGACGTCGTCGACCTCGATGGCGCGCAGTGCCACCTTGCCGTCGTCGATCAGCAGGGCGTCGCCCACCTTGACGTCCTCGGTGAGGCTCTTCAGGGTGGTGGAGCAGATTTCCTGGGTACCGGGAACGTCCTCGGTGGTGATGGTGAAGATGTCACCCACGGCCAGCGCGTGCGGGCCGTCCACGAAGCGGCCCAGGCGGATCTTGGGACCCTGGAGGTCGGCCATGATGGCGACGGCCTTGCCAAGGTCGGCTGCTGCCTTGCGGACGTTCTCATAGGTGTTGTCATGCACGGTGTAGTCGCCGTGGCTCATGTTCATGCGGGCGACGTCAACGCCGGCCTCCAGCACAGCCAGGGTGTTCTCGTAGCTGGCAATTGCCGGGCCAAACGTAGCCACAATTTTTGCGCGTCTCATATACCTACCCTATTGGTCTCTTGCATTGGTTAAGTTGTCGGCGAGGTGAACCCTCGATGCACCCCTAGAGGACGGCGATGGCCCGGTCCGTCGGCGCTACGGGAGCGGGAAGGATGGTGCTTCCCATCAGGTACTTGTCCACGGCGGCAGCGGCGGCGCGGCCTTCGGCGATGGCCCACACGATCAGGGACTGCCCGCGGCCGGCGTCACCGGCAACGAACACACCTTCGGTGTTGGTCATGTAGTAGCCGTCGCGGGCGACGTTCCCGCGGCCGTCGAACTCGGCGTGCACCTGCTCGGTGATCCCGGCAGGTTCAGCGCCGGTAAAGCCGAGGGACAGGAACACCAGGTCCGCGGGAATGATCCGCTCGGTGCCGGCCTTGGGGAGGCGCTTGCCGTCGACGAACTCGGTCTCGGCCACCTTGACGCCGGTGAGCTTGCCGTTCTCGCCAACGAATTCGACCGTGGAGGCGAGGTAGGTGCGTTCGCCGCCCTCCTCGTGGGCGCTGGCCATCTCAAAGAGGGTGGGGAACGTGGGCCACGGCTGGTGGCCGGCACGCTCCGACGGCGGCTGCTTGCCGATGGCCAAGGTGGTGACCGAGGCGGCGCCGTGGCGGTGCGCGGTGCCCAGGCAGTCGGCACCGGTATCGCCACCGCCCAGGATCACCACATGCTTGCCGTGGGCGTTGATCTGGTTCTCGATGGTCTCCCCCGCAACCGCGCGGTTGGCCGGCACCAGGTAGTCCATGGCGAAGTGGACGCCGTCCAGGTCGCGGCCGGGGATGGGCAGGTCACGCGGAACGGTGGCACCCGTGCAGACCACGGCGGCGTCGTAGCGCCTGCGCAGCTGCTCCCAGGTGACGTCGATGCCCACGGAGACGCCGGTCCGGAAGCGGGTGCCTTCGGCCTTCATCTGCTCGACGCGGCGGTCCACCTGCTCCTTTTCCATCTTGAAGTCGGGGATGCCGTAGCGCAGCAGGCCGCCGATCTTGTCGTCCCGTTCGTAAACGGCAACGGTGTGGCCCACGCGGGTGAGCTGCTGGGCGACGGCCAGGCCGGCAGGGCCGGAGCCGACGACGGCAACGGTCTTGCCGGTCAGGCGTGCGGGCGGCAGCGGGCTGACCCAGCCGTTGTCCCACGCCTCGTCGATGATCGAGACCTCCACCTGCTTGATGGTGACGGCGGGCTGGTTGATGCCCAGCACGCAGGACGCCTCGCAGGGTGCCGGGCAGAGCCGGCCGGTGAACTCGGGGAAGTTGTTCGTGGCGTGCAGCCGCTCGATCGCTTCCTCGCCCTTGTCCCGCCACATGAGGTCGTTCCACTCGGGAATGAGGTTGCCCAGCGGGCAGCCCTGGTGGCAGAACGGGACGCCGCAGTCCATGCAGCGTCCGGCCTGCGCCTTCAGCGTGCCCTTTTCCTGCGCCTCATAAACCTCTTTCCAGTCCATGATGCGGACGGGAACGGGGCGGCGTGGCTGGGTTTCACGCTGGCGTACTTTCAGAAATCCGCGTGGATCAGCCACCGGTTACCTCCAGGATTCGAGACCACACTTCTTCGCCGTCGGGGTCCAGGCCCTCTTCAATGGCGTCGAGGCGGGTTTGCAGCACGGCCGCGTAGTCCCGCGGCAGCACCTTGGTGATGCGGGCAGCGGTGTCATCGAAGTTCTCGAGGAGGCGCGCCGCCAGCTGGGAGTCAGTTTCTTCAACGTGCTTGACCAGCAGGCCGTGCACAATGTCGCGGTCCTCGGCGTCCAGCTCACGAAGCTGGAGTTCACCGGACTGCAGGGCGTCCTTGTTGACCTTGGCAGTGTCCAGGTCCAGGACGTAGGCGGTGCCGCCGGACATGCCGGCGCCGAAGTTGCGGCCGGTGCGCCCGATGATCAGCGTCTGGCCGCCGGTCATGTACTCGCAGCCATGGTCGCCAATGCCCTCGACGACGGCGGTGGCACCGGAGTTGCGGACCAGGAAGCGTTCGCCCACCTGGCCGCGCAGGAACAGCTCGCCGCTGGTGGCGCCGTACCCGATGACGTTGCCGGCGATGACGTTGGTCTCCGCCTTGAAGACGTTGGTCCGGTCCGGGCGGACGATGATCCGGCCGCCCGAAAGGCCCTTGCCCACGTAGTCGTTTGAGTCGCCGTAGAGCCGCAGGGTGATGCCGGCGGGCAGGAAGGCGCCCAGGGACTGCCCGGCGGTGCCGTTCAGCGTGATGTCGATCGTGTCGGTGGCCAGCACGTCCGTGCCGAAGGTCTTGGTCACCACGTGGCCCAGCATGGTGCCCACGGAACGGTCCGTGTTGATGACGTCCACCGCGATCTTCACCGGGCTGCGGTCCGTGAGCGCTTCGGTGGCCATGGTGATCAGGCGCTGGTCGAAGTGCTTGTCCAGCTCGTGGTTCTGGCCGGTCATGTTGCGCAGCGGCGCGTCGTCGTCGAACTCCAGGCCGTGCAGGATCGGGTCCAGGTCCAGGCCGTCGGCCTTCCAGTGGTTAATCGCTTCGCGGGTATCCAGGACCTCGGCGTGGCCGATGGCCTCCTCGAGGCTGCGGAAGCCAAGCTCGGCCAGGATCTCGCGGACTTCTTCGGCGAGGAACTCGAAGAAGTTGACCACGAACTCAGGCTTGCCGCTGAAGCGGGCCCGCAGTTCCGGGTTCTGGGTGGCCACGCCCACGGGGCAGGTGTCCAGGTGGCAGACGCGCATCATGATGCAGCCTTCCACCACCAGCGGTGCGGTGGCGAAGCCAAACTCTTCGCCGCCCAGCAGCGCGGCGATCACCACGTCGCGGCCGGTCTTGAGCTGCCCGTCCACCTGCACCACCACGCGGTCGCGCAGGCCGTTGAGCATCAGCGTCTGCTGGGTCTCGGCCAGGCCGAGCTCCCACGGGACACCGGCGTGCTTGAGCGAGTTCAGCGGCGAGGCGCCGGTGCCGCCGTCATGCCCGGAGACCAGTACGACGTCGGCCTTGGCCTTGGTCACGCCGGACGCCACGGTGCCGATCCCGACTTCCGAGACAAGCTTCACGTGGACCCTCGCCGAGGGGTTGGCGCGCTTGGCATCGTAGATGAGCTGCGCCAGGTCCTCGATCGAGTAGATGTCGTGGTGCGGGGGCGGGGAGATGAGTCCGACGCCGGGCGTCGAGTGCCGCGTCCGGGCCACCCACGGGTAGACCTTCTGCGCCATCAGCTGGCCGCCTTCGCCGGGCTTGGCGCCCTGGGCCATCTTGATCTGGATGTCGTCAGCGTTCGTCAGGTAGAGGCTGGTGACGCCGAACCGGCCGGATGCGATCTGCTTGACCGCGGAGCGGCGCTTGGGATCGAGGAGGCGGTCCACGTCCTCGCCGCCTTCACCGGTGTTGGACTTGCCGCCCAGCTGGTTCATGGCAATGGCCAGCGTCTCGTGCGCCTCCTGCGAGATGGAGCCGTAGCTCATCGCACCGGTGGAGAACCGCTTGACGATACTGGAGACGGGCTCCACTTCCTCAAGGGGAACAGACGGACGGTCGTTCTTGAACTTGAGCAGGCCGCGGAGGGTCATCAGGTTGGTGGACTGGTCGTCCACTCCCCTGGTGTAGGCCTTGAAGATGTCGTAGCGGCGTTCACGCGTGGCGTGCTGCAGCCGGAAGACGGTCTCCGGGTTGAACAGGTGGGGTTCGCCGTCGCGGCGCCACTGGTACTCGCCGCCGCCCAGCAGGGGGCGGTGCGGCTGCTCGATGCCGCCCTCGGGGTAGGCCATCTGGTGCCGGGCCGAAACCTCGGCCGCGATCACGTCCAGGCCCACGCCGCCCAGCTGCGAATGCGTGCCTGCGAAGAATTCGTCCACCAGGTCCTGGCCCAGGCCCAGTGCCTCGAAGGTCTGCGCGCCGGTGTAGGACGCCACGGTGGAGATGCCCATCTTGGACATGATCTTCAGGACGCCCTTGCCCAGGCCCTTGATCAGGTTGTAGACGCCGTCCTGCGGGGTGACGCCGGTGACGTCGCCGGCAGCGATCAGCTGCTCAACGGATTCCATGGCCAGGTACGGGTTGACGGCGGAGGCGCCGTAGCCGATGAGGACGGCCACGTGGTGGGTCTCGCGGACGTCGCCGGCCTCGACCACCAGGGCGGTCTTGGTGCGGTTAGCGCTGCGCAGCAGGTGGTGGTGCACGGCGCTGACCAGCAGCAGCGACGGGATGGGTGCCCACTGGGCGTTGGAGTCGCGGTCGGACAGCACGATGTACTGCACGCCACGGTTGATGGCGCCGGAAACCTGCTCGCAGATTTCGGTGAGCCGGGCACGGAGCGCGTTTTCGCCGCCTTCGGGGCGGTACAGGCCGCGGACCTTCATGGCCACGCGGTTGCCGTCGGCGTCCTCGATGTTGGCGATCTTGGCGAGCTGGTCGTTGTTGATCACCGGGAAGGGCAGCTGGACCTGGGGCTGGCGGACCTGCTTGGTGTCCAGCAGGTTGCCGTTGGGGCCGATGGCACAGGTCAGCGACGTGACCAGTTCTTCACGGATGGCGTCCAGCGGCGGGTTGGTGACCTGCGCGAAGGACTGGACGAAGTAGTCGAACAGCAGCCGGGGGCGCTTCGACAGCACGGCCACCGGCGTGTCCGAGCCCATGGCGCCCAGCGGCTCGGCGCCGGTGCGGGCCATGGGGCCCAGCAGGATCTTCAGTTCCTCCGTGGTGTAGCCGAAGGTGCGCTGGCGGATGTTCACCGACGCGGCGGTGTGGACCACGTGCTCGCGCTCCGGCAGCTCGTTGAGGTCGATCAGGTTGTCCTTGACCCATTCCGCCCACGGGTTGGCGGCGGCGACTTCGGCCTTGACCTCTTCGTCGTCGATGATGCGGCCGGCTTCGGTGTCCACCAGGAACATCTTGCCCGGGGACACGCGGCCCTTCTTGACCACCTTGGAGGGTTCGACGTCGATCACGCCCACCTCGGAGGCGAAGACGATCAGGCCGTCCTCGGTGATCCAGAAGCGGCCGGGGCGCAGGCCGTTGCGGTCCAGGGTGGCGCCCACCAGGTTGCCGTCGGTGAAGGAGACGGCGGCGGGGCCATCCCACGGTTCCATCAGCAGGGAGTGGTACTCGTAGAAGGCGCGGCGGGCCGGATCCATGGTGGCGTGGTTTTCCCAGGCCTCCGGGATCATCATCATGATCGAGTGGGTGATGGGGCGGCCGGAGAGCCACAGCAGCTCCGCTACCTCATCGAAGGACGCGGAGTCCGAGGCTCCCGGGGTGCAGATGGGGTACAGCTCTTCCGGGGAGTCGCCCAGCAGCGGGTTGGCCAGCTGGGACTGGCGGGCCCGCATCCAGTTCCGGTTGCCCTTGACGGTGTTGATTTCACCGTTGTGGGCGATGGTCCGGAACGGCTGAGCGAGCGGCCAGGACGGGAAGGTGTTGGTGGAGAAGCGCGAGTGGACGATCGCGAGCTTGGTCTTGAACCGCTTGTCCGAGAGGTCCGGGTAGAACGGCTCCAGCTGGGCAGTGGTGAGCATGCCCTTGTAGACGATGGTGCGGGAGGACAGCGAGGGGAAGTACACGCCGAACTTGTTCTGCGCGCGCTTGCGGATACGCCAGGCGCGGGAGTCGAGCTCGTTGCGGTCCAGTTCCTCGCCCGTGGCGGATGCCAGGAAGGGCTGGGAGAAGTAAGGCATGCAGGCGCGGGCCATGGCGCCCACGAGGTCGGCGACCACCGGCACCTCACGCCAGCCGAGGACCGTCAGGCCCTCATCGGCGGCCAGGCCCTCAATACCTGCCTTGGCGGCGTCGGCTTCGCGCTGCTCGGCAGGCAGGAAGGCTGTACCGGCAACGTACTGGCCGGGAGCGGGCAGCTCGAACTCGGTGACTGCACGGAAGAACTCGTCCGGGATCTGCATGAGCAGGCCCGCGCCGTCGCCCGTACCCTCGTCGGCACCCACGGCACCGCGGTGCTCCAGGTTGCGCAGGGCGGTCAGGGCGGCGTCGACAATGTCGTACCCGGGTTCGCCGCGCAGGGTTGCGATAATCGCGAGTCCGCAGGCGTCCTTCTCCTGTTCCGGGTTGTAGAGCCCGGCGGCCTCCGGCATGGCTGCGAAGCGCTTGAACGGCGACATTGCAGTCTCAGGCTGGTCCGGTTCGGACCAGCTGGGAGTGTTAAGAGTTTGGGTCATGGGAGACGTCCTTCCTCCTGATCGTGCGTATGGAAGGGACACCGTTGGCCCCACTCGTCGGGCGCCGCTGCGGTGGGCACAACAAAGTGTTGATTACTGGAAATTGTAGGTCAGCGCAGCCTGCTGAACTAACGGTTACGCAGGCCCCTGCCCGAGGCATCACCGGCCAGCAAATTGATGCTGGACGGATGGTGCCCCATGCCACGACATTGTGGTTTGCGGGCGCTTCGAGCGGTGGCTCTGCTGCCCTGACTGGCCTGCGCCCTACTTGCCGGCGCCGGCCTCCGGTGCGGATCCTGTGGCTGTGCTGCCGGAATGTCCGGCAGCCGTTGCATCCGTTCCGGGCTTTGAGCCGGCCGGTGCCGCCGCGGCTTCTTCCGTGGGGTCGGAAGCATGCCTGGAACCGCTGTGGTTATCAGGGAGATTACCACGCGAATCACTATCTGAGACAACATTGTCCGGATCACGGACTTCATGACTGTGCCCCGCATCAATCCCCGGCTCTGCAGTCTTCTCCGGTTCGCGGCCCGGGAGGTACACAGTGTCCGGGTCCGGCCGGCCCTTGAGTCCCAGGAGGATGAAGGCGGTCAGGGCCGCCAGGAACACGAAGATGCTGGTCCACACGTTGAGCCTGGTGGTGATGCCCAGGATGCCGATCTGTTCGGCATCGTCGATGCGCATTGCCTCGATCCAGACCCGGCCCAGGGTGTAGTACATGGCGTACAGCCAGAAGAGCCGGCTCCGGCGGAAGTTGAAGCGCCGGTCCAGGGCGAGCAGGATCACGACGCCGGCCAGGTTCCACAGCGATTCGTAGAGGAACGTGGGGTGGAACAGGGTCTCCGCGGGCATGCCCGCAGGAAAGTTGGGGTTTTCGGCATCGACCTGGAGGCCCCACGGCAGGGTGGTGGGACCGCCGAAGAGTTCCTGGTTGAAGTAGTTGCCCCACCGGCCGACGGCCTGGGCCAGGAGCAGGCCCGGCGCCGCGGCGTCGACGAATGCGCTCAGCTTCACGCCACTGCGGCGGCAGCCGATCCAGGCACCCACGGCACCAAGGACGACGGCGCCCCAGATGCCCAGCCCGCCGCGCTGGATCTGCGGAATCAGCGAGAGGTCCCCGGTGCCGTCGAAGCCAGGGCCGAAGTAGGCATCCGGTGACGAGACCACGTGGTACAGCCGGCCCCCGATGATGCCGAAGGGGATGGCCCAGATGACGATGTCCCAGACACTGCCTTCAGGGGCACCGCGCTTGGCCCAGCGAACGGACGTCAGCCACAGGCCCACGACGATTCCGGCGAGGATGCACAGCGCGTAGGCGTGGATCCGCAGGCTGCCCCATGGCAGGGGAATGTCGAAGCCGGACCAGTCCGGGCTGGGGATGCTGGCGGGCACCAGCGCGGCTGCCTGAAGGAGTGACTGCATGCTTTAGGCCCCGGTTTCCTGCGTCAGGCCCGGTTCCCGCGTCAGGCCCGTGCTCAGGTCTTTGGTAAGGGCGCCGACGGCGTCCACTCCCCCGTCGCGGAGGGCTGCCACCAGGGCGGTGCCCACGATGACGCCTTCGGCGTAGGCAGCGATCTCCCGGACCTGGTCGGCCGTGGAGACGCCCAATCCGACGCAGACGCGTTCGGCGCCGGCGCCGTGCGCGGCGGCGACAACATCCTTGGCTGCGGTGCTGACAGATGTCCGGGCTCCGGTGACGCCCATGATGGACACGGCGTAGACGAAGCCGCGGCTTGCATCCACGGTCCGCTGCATGCGTTCCGCGGTGGAGGACGGTGCCACGAGGAACACCCGGTCCAGGCCGTACTTGTCCGAGGCTGCCATCCATTCGGCGGCCTCGTCCGGAATCAAGTCCGGGGTGATGAGCCCGGCTCCCCCGGCTTCGGCCAGCCGGCGCGAGAACTCGTCCACGCCCATCCGGACCACAGGGTTCCAGTAGGTCATGACCAGGACAGCGGCGTCGGTCCTGCTGGTGATGCCGGCAACGACGTCGAACACCTGGCTGACGTGGAAGCCCTTGGCGAGTGCCTCGGTGGTGGCGGCCTGGATGACCTGACCGTCCATGACGGGATCCGAGTAGGGAATGCCGATCTCGATCAGGTCCGCACCGTTCTCCGCCAGGGCAATGCCTGCGGCGATGGTGTCCTCCACGCTGGGGTAGCCGGCGGGGAGGTATCCGATGAGGGCGGAGCGCCCCTGGGACCGTGCCCGGTCAATGGCTGCTGCCGACTTGCTGGTGGCCTCTGCCTGGTTGGCCATGTCTGCGCTGCTCACAGCTGTTCCCCCTCTTTGCCGATTTCGGATTCGGCGGAATTCTTGTCCAACAGGTCAAACCATTCGGCGGCGGTGGCCACGTCCTTGTCACCGCGTCCGGACAGGTTGACGATGACGATCTTTTCAGCCGCAGAGGCCGGGTCTTCGGCGGCAAGCCGCTGGCCCACCTTCATGGCCCCGGCCAGCGCGTGCGAGGACTCGATGGCGGGAATGATGCCCTCGGTGCGGCACAGGAGGCGGAAGGCTTCCATGGCTTCGCTGTCCGTGATGGGCTCGTAGCTGACCCGTCCGATATCGGACAGGTAGGAGTGCTCGGGGCCGACACCCGGGTAGTCCAGGCCCGCGGAAATGGAGTGCGACTCGATGGTCTGTCCGTCATCGTCCTGCATCAGGTAGGACCGTGCGCCGTGGAGGACGCCAGGCTTGCCAAGCGTGATGGTGGCAGCGTGCCGGCCGGTTTCGACGCCGTCGCCGCCAGCCTCGAAGCCGTAGATCTTGACGGAGGGATCGTCCAGGAACCCGTGGAAGATGCCGATGGCATTGGAGCCGCCGCCGATGCAGGCGCAGACGGCGTCCGGGAGCCGGCCTTCCTGCTCCAGGATCTGGGCGCGGGCTTCCTCGCCGATGACCTCGTGGAAGTAGCGGACCATGGCGGGGAACGGGTGTGCGCCCGCCGCGGTGCCCAGGAGGTAGTGCGTGTTGTCAACGTTGGCCACCCAGTCCCGCAGGGCGTCGTTGATGGCGTCCTTGAGGGTCTGGGATCCGCTGGTGACGGGGATGACCTTGGCGCCCAGGAGTTCCATCCGGGCCACGTTCAGCGCCTGGCGGCGGCAGTCCTCGGCGCCCATGTAGACCACGCATTCGAGCCCCATGAGGGCCGCGGCGGTGGCGCTGGCCACGCCGTGCTGGCCGGCGCCGGTCTCGGCGATGACGCGGGTCTTGCCCATCCGCTTGGCGAGCAGGGCCTGGCCAAGGACGTTGTTGATCTTGTGCGAGCCCGTGTGGTTGAGGTCTTCGCGCTTGAGGAAAATGCGGACTCCGCCGGCGTGCTGGGAGAACCGCTTGGCTTCTGTCAGCAGCGAGGGCCGGCCGGAGTAGTTCTTATTCAGGTCCGCGATCTGCGCCCGGAATTCGGGATCGTCCTTGGCTTTGTTGAAGGTCTCTTCAAGTTCGTCCAGGGCAGCGATGAGGGACTCGGGCATCCATCGCCCGCCGTAGTTGCCGAAGTACGGCCCCGGGGCGTGGCGGAGGGATCCGCCCTGCAGGAATGCTTCCGCGGTGTTGTTGTCAGCGTTTCCTGAGGGTGCGTCAGCCATCAGTCCTGTCCTGTTCGGTGGTGGTTGGTCAAAAGTCTGCGGGTCCGGTGTGCCCGGAACCGGATGTCTATCCTGCGGGGCCGGCATGCTGCAGGCCCCGCAGGAAGCCGGAGGGTGTGGTGCGTGCCTCAGCCGCGGGCGGCAATGGCGGCGGCACCCGCGGCGGTGAACTCGGCGATGCGTTCCCGGGGCGTGGCATGGCTTACCAGTGCCTCACCCACGAGTATGGCGTTGGCACCGCTGGCGGCGTAGTCCGTGACGTCGCCGGCGTCACGGACGCCGGATTCGGCAACCACGACAGCCTCCGCCGGAATCAGCCCTGCCAGTGAGGCAAAGACGGAACGGTCGACGTCGAGCGTTTTGAGGTTGCGCACGTTGACGCCGATGATGCGGGCGTTGGCCGCGACGGCACGCTCGATTTCCTCTTCCGTGTGGGTCTCGACGAGCACGTTCATTCCGAGGTCCCGGCTGAGGGCGCTGAATTCGGCGAGCTGGGCGTCGGAAAGGGCGGCCACGATGAGCAGGATGAGGTCGGCGCCATGGGCACGGGCCTCCCAGATCTGGTACTCGTCGAGCGTGAAGTCCTTGCGCAGCAGCGGAGTGTCGACGGCGGCGCGCACGGCGTCGAGGTCGGCCAGGGATCCGTTAAAGCGGCGCTGTTCGGTGAGGACGCTGATGACGGAGGCACCGCCGTCGGCGTACTGCCTGGCGAGCGACGCCGGATCCCCGATGCTGGCGAGATCTCCCTTGGAGGGGCTGCGGCGCTTGATTTCGGCAATGACTTTCAGCTGTTCCCGGGTAGGGGAGGTCCCGCCGAGGGCCGCCCAGGCGTCACGGGCTGGTGCCGCGGCCTGGGCCAGGTCCTTCAGCTCGGCCAGGGAAACCAGCCGCTTCCTGGCCTCCATATCCTCCCTGACACCGGCGTTGATGTCGTCGAGAACAGTCGCCATCAGTGGCCGGAGTTCTTCAGCTTGCTGCCTTCGACGCCGTAGCCTGCCTTGCGCATGACGTAACCGAGGATCAGGCCGATGACCATGACAACAGCGCCGCCGATGAAGATGGGCGTGCTGGCGATGACGAAGGCGATGGCGGCGATGAGCGCGCCTACCAGCATGACGATGACGCAGGTCCAGGCGGCCGGGCTGTTGCCATGGCCCAGTTCCTGGCTGTGGTCAATGGCGCCGGGGGCCACCGTGCGGGTGCCTGACTTGGAAACGGACGCAGGTGCTTTGCTCATGGAAATCTCCTCAGGATGGATACTGCTTACATTCTGCCATTTTTTGGCTGCCGCCCGTGTACCGCAGGGCTTGCCGCCACTGCCGGTCCAGGCGCCCGCCGGGGTTAGGTGGGGTCCTCGCCGCGGGAAAGCCGGTCCCAGCTGTCGATTTCGTCCACGGGCCCGGCCGGTGGCGTTGCGCCCGCAGCTGCGGTCCCCGCGGCGCCGGCGGCGTCATATTTGGTGCGCGCCTTCCAGTAGCGGGAGGCGGGCAGGATCAGCAGGGCTGCCAGGGCGAGAAGGCAGCCGGCGACGACGGCGAGTACCGGGAACGGGGTCAGCTCCACGTGCGCCTGGCTGCCGGAGACTCCGGTGGCCGCTGCAATGGACCCCTGCGCCGCCGTGAGCGGGTCGGCCAGGACGGTGGCCGCGGCGGCCACCACGCCGGCCGCGGCAAGGGCAATAATGGCAGTGATGACCCACCGGGCGATCCTGCCCGCAATGGCCGCTGCGAGCCCGCCGGCGAGGGCCACCAGGGCCAGGGCCGTCACGGTGGTGGCGGCCTTGCTGCCCTGTACCTGGATGACGCTTTGGGCAGCTCCGGACTGTCCCACCTGGTTGGGGTCCAGGGTGGCAGTCATCCAGGTCTGGGTGGTGGTGCCGAACGCGGCCAGCGCCAGGACGGCGATCAGCAGCACCAGCGTGGACTTGCGCGCCCAGGCCGGTACGGCCCGGTTCTTCGCAGGCTTGCCCGCCTTGGCCGCCGTATCCGCTGCTCCTGCCCTGGCCGCGTCGCCAGGCCGGTTTGGCGCCATGTCAGAGTCCGGCATCAGGACGCTGTCCCGCCGGGAAGGGATTCCGCGGAAATGTTGTGCAGCGATCCGGCCGTGTGCACAGCGCGCAGCGGGGCGGCGGCCTTGTTAACGGTTTCCAGCGCCTCGGTGGGGTTCACCGAGTCAGCCACGATGCCGCCGCCGGCCTGGACGTAGGCCCGTCCTTCACGGATCAAGGCGGACCGGATGGCGATGGCCATGTCCATGTCGCCGGCAAAGTCGAGGTAGCCCACCACGCCGCCGTAAATGCCCCGGCGGTGCGGTTCCAGTTCATCGAGGAGGCGAAGCGCCCTGGGCTTGGGGGCACCCGAGAGGGTGCCGGCCGGGAACGTCGCTTTCAGGACGTCGTACGCTTTGGCCTGCGGGGCCAGCCGGCCCACCACGGTGGATACCAGATGCATGATGTGGCTGAACCGCTCCACCTCCATGAATTGGGTGACATCCACCGTGCCGGCCACGCAGACCTTGGAGAGGTCGTTCCGGGAGAGGTCCACGAGCATCAGGTGCTCGGCGCGTTCCTTCTGGTCCGCCAGGAGCTCCTCGGCGAGGGCCTTGTCCGCTTCGACCGTCTTTCCGCGCGGACGCGAGCCGGCGATGGGGTGGGTGATGACTTCCTCGCCCGTGACCGTCACCAGCGCTTCCGGCGAGGACCCGACAATCGAGTACTGGCGGCCGTCGGCGTCGGCCAGGCTGAAGATGTACATGTAGGGGCTGGGGTTGGTGTTCCGGAGGACGCGGTAGACGTCCAGCGCGGAGGCTTTGCACTCCATCTCGAACCGGCGCGAGATCACCACCTGGAAGACCTCGCCGTCCACGATGGCTTCCTTGCCGCGGTCCAGCGCGGCAAGGTATTCAGCCTCGTCCCAGCGTTCCTGGACGCTGGACGCAAAGTCCAAGGCTGCCGGTGCCAGCACGGAGACCGGCTGCACCACGGGCGCGCTGATCTTGGCCAGAAGTTCCTTGACCCGGGCGACGGCGTCGTGCCAGGCCTCGTCCACGCGCTCGGAACTGTTGTCGAAGTTGATGGCGTTGGCAATCAGCAGGACCGTGCCGTCCACGTTGTCGTGCACGGCCATGTCGGTGACCAGGTTCAGGGCCATTTCCGGCAGCTGCAGGTCATCCTCGGGCGGGCTGACCAGCCGTTCCCAGTGGCGGACCGTCTCCCAGCCGAGGAAGCCCACCAGGCCGGAGGTAAACGGCGGCAACCCCTCGAAGCGGTCGGTGCGCAGCGCCTCGATGGTGTCGCGGATGGCGTCCACGGGACTGCCGCTGACCGGGACGCCTGCGGGCGGTTCGCCCAGCCAGTGTGCCTGGCCGTCCCTGGTGGTCAGGGTGGCGCGCGACCTGGCGCCGATGAAGGAGTACCGCGACCAGGCTCCGCCCACGGCTGCCGATTCCATGAGGAAGGTGCCTGGCTGCCCCTGCGCCAGCTTCCGGTACAGCCCGATGGGGGTTTCGGCGTCGGCGAGGACCTTGAGCCTGACGGGAATGACGCGGCTGTGGCCGGCAAGTTCCCGGAATTCCTCGAGGCTCGGGCTGATGGTTCCAAGGTCCTGCATGGTTATGCTTGTCCGCCTGTTCTTCATAAGGGCCGGCAGTGCCGGGCACCTTGGTGTTCTTGCTGGGGTGGCCGTGGAGGGAGGCCGGCCGGGCAGCGTATCCGCTTAACCTGCCTGGCTTGCCACCACGTCGAGGGCCCGGCCGTCGAAGCAGGTGCGGGTACCCGTGTGGCAGGCCGCGCCCACCTGGTCCACGCGCACCAGCAGTGCGTCGCCGTCGCAGTCCAGGGCCACGGACTTGACCCACTGGACGTGCCCTGAAGTATCGCCCTTGCGCCAGTACTCCTGCCGTGAGCGGGAGTAGAAGGTGACGCGGCCGGTGGTCATGGTGCGGTGCAGCGCTTCGTCGTCCATCCAGCCAAGCATCAGGACTTCGTTGGTGTCGTACTGCTGCACCACTGCGGCCACCAGGCCGGCGCCGTCGCGCTTGAGCGCAGCGGCCACTTCCCGGGGCAGTGGGCCGGCCGGCGGCACAGCTTCTTCAGGCGACGGCGGCACGGATTCCACGGGCGGTGGCACGGCGGATCCTGCGCTTGGGACGGGGGTTGGCTGCTCAGACATCGGGTCAAGTCTAGTGCCAACACGCGCCCGTACTCCTGTTGTGAACAACGGCACGCCACCGGCCGCTGAAGTGCTGCCCAACTCCGCGCCTCTCGTGCTAGTTTCACAAGTGATGCATTTCGTCGAACCGTCCCGAGAAGTCCTGGCCGAAACCCTGCTTGCGGCCGGCCCTGATGCGCCCACTCTCTGCAAGGGCTGGCGTACCAGGGACCTTGCCGCGCACCTCTACCTGCGCGAGCGGAAGGCCGCCGTCGGACTTGGTTTGATCATCAAGCGCCTGGCCAAGGCCTCAGACCAGGCGACCGCCAGGCTGGCGGCAAAACTGACCAGCAACGACGACTATGCCCGGCTGGTCAACACCTTCCGCGCCGGTCCCCCGGCGCTTTCGCCGATGAGCATCAAGGCCCTGGACGAAAGTGCCAACCTCATTGAGTACTTCGTGCACACGGAGGACGTCCGGCGGGCCGTGGACCGGTGGGCGCCCCGGGCACTTGATGAGGCATACTCGGACGCCCTGTGGGATGAACTGGTCAAGCGCGCCGCCATTTTGTACCGCGGCGTGGACCTGGGCATTGTCCTGGTCCGTCCGTCCGGTCCGCGCCACGTCGCCAAACGGGCACCCGTTTCGGTGGCGATCGTCGGTGAGCCGGGCGAACTGCTGATGCACGCGCACGGCCGCACCCGCCATGCCCTGGTCACCTTCGAAGGCCAGCCGGACGCCGTCGCCCTCCTCCAGTCAGCCGAAGTAGGTTTGTAGTCCCCACCCGCTCCCTAACCTCGCAAGCTCGGTCAGGGAACCCTGCGGGCGTGGGCCCACCCGCACGCTCGCGGGCGGGAATTACCGGACTTCGAAGCCGGCTTCCCGGATGGCTTCCTTGACCTGGGACATCATGTCGTCCGGTCCCCAGTGGAAAATCGAGGCGGCCAGGACTGCGTCCGCACCGGCTGCAACGGCCGGCGGGAAGTGCGCAGGCTCCCCCGCGCCGCCGGAGGCGATGATGGGAACCTTGACAGCGGCCCGGACCAGCTTGATGAGTTCGAGGTCGAAGCCGTCCTTGGTGCCGTCGGCGTCGATGGAGTTCAGCAGGATCTCCCCCACCCCGCGGTCCGCTGCTTCCCTGGCCCATTCGATGGCGTCGATCCCGGTGCCGGTGCGGCCGCCATGGGTGGTCACTTCGAATCCCGACGGCGTGGGCTGCGAGCCCGGGCGGGTGCGGCGGGCGTCAACGGACAGGACCAGCACCTGGGAACCGAAGTGGCGGGTGATTTCGTCTATGACATCGGGCCGGGCCACGGCCGCGGTGTTGATGGAGGCCTTGTCCGCGCCGTAGCGCAGGAGCTTGTCCACCTCGGCCACGCCGCGGACGCCGCCGCCCACCGTCAGCGGGATGAAGACTTCCTCCGCGGTGCGGCGCACCACGTCGAACGTGGTCTCGCGGTTGCCGGAGGACGCCGTCACGTCAAGGAACGTCAGTTCGTCGGCACCGGCGTTGTCGTAGCGGTGGGCGAGTTCCACGGGGTCGCCGGCATCGCGCAGGCCCTCGAAGTTGACGCCCTTGACGACGCGTCCGGCGTCGACGTCAAGGCAGGGAATGACGCGTACTGCTACTGCCATGGGAACTCCTGGATATTCGGTGGTGCTGGGGTGCCGGTTGTCAGATGCGGCAGGCGTGGATGCTGCTGACCAGGATGGCACGGGCGCCGAGGTCGTACAGTTCATCCATGATCCGGTTGGTTTCCTTCTTGGGCACCATGGACCGGACGGCCACCCAGTCGGAATCACGCAGCGGGGAAACCGTGGGCGATTCGAGGCCGGGGGTCAGGCCGGCAGCCTTTTCCACGAGCTCCTTGCGGATGTCGTAGTCCATCAGCACGTACTGGCGCGCCACCAGGACACCCTGGAGGCGGCGGATGAGGACGTCGATTTCCCTGGCGGTGCCGTTGGCTGCTCCCCCGTTGCCGGTGCGGCGGATCAGGACGGCCTCGGATTTGAGGATGGGATCACCGAAGATTTCCATGCCGGCGGCCTTGAGCGTGTTGCCGGTTTCCACGACGTCGGCGATGGCGTCCGCGACGCCGAGGCGGACAGAGGATTCGACCGCCCCGTCCAGGCGGACCACCTTGGCGTTGATGCCGCGTTCGGCCAGGTAGCTGCGCAGCAGGCCATCGTAGCTGGTGGCCAGGCGCTTGCCTTCAAGTTCGGCGGCAGAGGCGAAGTCGCCCACGGGGCCGGCAAAGCGGAAGGTGGAGGCGGCGAATCCCAGCGGGAGCAGCTCTTCGGCTTCCACCCCGGCGTCCAGCAGCAGGTCGCGTCCGGTGATGCCGACGTCGAGCGTTCCCTGGCCGACGTAGACCGCAATGTCGCGGGGGCGGAGGAAGAAGAACTCGATGTCGTTGTCGGGGTCCACCATGACCAGTTCGCGGCTGTCGCGGCGCTGGCGGTATCCGGCTTCGGAGAGCATGGCGGAGGCGGCTTCGGACAGGGAGCCCTTGTTGGGGACGGCTACTCGCAGCATTGGGGAATTCTTTCTGGGGTGGAAGGTCTGGGTTTCAGGCAGTGCAGGCCACAGCGGGCCCGGCGTCAGCGCGCCGGACCCGTGGCTACAGATGCTTGTAGACGTCTTCCAGGGTCAGGCCTTTGGCGAGCATCAGAACCTGCAGGTGGTACAGCAGCTGGGAAATTTCCTCGGCCGCGGCTTCATCGGATTCATATTCGGCAGCCATCCATACTTCGGCTGCTTCCTCAACGACTTTTTTGCCGATGCCGTGAACACCGGACTCCAATTCAGCGACGGTGCGGGAGCCTTCCGGGCGGGTGGCTGCCTTCTCGCTGAGCTCAGCGAACAGCGTCTCGAAATTCTTCACGCCCTCCAGCCTACTTGCTGCGGCCGCGCCGGCGCTTCCCGGGCCATTGCATGACGGGCGCGATGTGAGCGAATACACATCGCGCCCGCACAGCGGGCTGCCTCTTAGCCCTGGTACTGCTTGAGCACAACGGCGGTGGCCAGCGCCGCCGTGACGGCCTCGTGGCCCTTGTCTTCCTTGGAGCCGGGCAGGCCGGCGCGGTCCAGTCCCTGCTGTTCGTTGTCGCAGGTGAGCACGCCGAAGCCCACCGGCACGCCGGTGGAGACGCTGACGTCGGTCAGGCCCGACGTCGCGGCCTGGCAGACGTAGTCAAAGTGCGGGGTTCCGCCGCGGATGACGACGCCGAGGGCAACGACGGCGTCAAAGTGCGGTGCCAGGCGTGCTGCAGCAACCGGCAGCTCAAAGCTGCCGGGAACACGCAGCACGGTGGGCTCGGCAATGCCGGCATCCTTGGCGGCCCGGAGCGCGCCGTCCAGGAGCCCGTCCATGATCTGCGTGTGCCAGCTGGCTGCGACGATCGCGAGCTTCAGCTGCGAGGTCTCGGCCGGGTTAAGGGTGCTGAGGTCGATGTCGGGGGCGCCGTGTCCACTCATGGGTTCTTCTGTTCCGTTCAGTCTTGTTCGTGGTCGAAAGGGGTTTCGGGGGCCGGCACAGGCACCGGGGCCACCTGGGTATCCAGCAGCAGCCGGTGTTCCATGCGGTCCTTCTTGGTGCGCAGGTAGCGGATGTTCTGTTCGCGGGAAGGCACCTCCGTGGGCACCATCTCCACGACGTTCACGCCCGCCTTGGCAAGCCGGTTCTGCTTGTCCGGGTTGTTGCTGAGCAGCCGCACCTCGTGCAGGCCCATTTCGGCAAGGATCTGGGCTGCGGCCTTGTAGCACCGGGCATCAACGGGCAGGCCCAGTTGTTCATTGGCCTCCACCGTGTCAAAGCCGGCCTCCTGCAGGGCGTAGGCCTTGATCTTGTTGGCCAGGCCGATGCCTCGTCCTTCCTGGCCGCGCAGGTAGAGCAGGGTGCCGCCGTTGTCCCGGATCAGTTCCAGTGCGTAGGCAAGCTGTTCGCCGCAGTCGCAGCGGTAGGAGCCAAAGACATCGCCGGTGAGGCACTCGGAGTGCAGGCGCACCAGGGGCGCTTTACCATCGGTGGGGGCGTTGGGGGAACTGACGGCCAGGTGTTCCACACCGGTCACCAGGTCAGTCCATGCCTGGGCCACGAAATCGCCGAAGGCGGTGGGCAGCTGCACAACGGGCCCTCCGCTGACGGGATGGGGTGCCTCGCCGGATACTGCGTGGTGCTTCCGGTGGCCGTTCTGCTGGCTGTCGTCGCTGGCTGCCGCTGCCGTCATCGTTTCTCCTTCTGTACGCCCGGCGTTACCCGGACATCCTCACGCTGGGTTCCCCCGGCCCCGGCTTCAAGATACGCCACCAGGTCCTCGATGGAGATCAGGGGACATCCATGTTCCGCTGCGAACGAACGCAGGCCGTCCAGGCGCATCATTTCACCGTCGTCGTACACCACTTCCGCGATCACCCCGACGGGCTCCAGGCCCGCAAGGCGGCACAGGTCCACGGCGGCCTCGGTGTGGCCCTGGCGTTCCCGCACACCACCGTCAACCGCACGGAGCGGGAAAATATGCCCCGGGCGGGTCACGGAGGCCGGGGTGGCCTGCGGGTCGGCCAGGATGCGGGCGGTGAGGGCGCGGTCCGTCGCGGAGATTCCCGTGCTGACGCCGATCGCGGCGTCGCAGGACACTGTGTAGGCCGTACCTTTGGCGTCCTCGTTGACGGCCGTCATGGGAGGCAGCGCCAAGGCGTCGGCGCGTTCGCCGGTCAGCGGCACGCAAATCACGCCGGAGCTGTACCGGATGGTCCAGCCCATCAGTGCGGGCGTGGCGTGCTGGGCGGCGAAGATGATGTCGCCTTCGTTTTCGCGGTCCTCGTTGTCGACCACGAGCACGGGCCGGCCTGCGGCCATTGCGCGCACTGCCTCCTCGATGGAGTCCAATCCCCTGGCAGGGGCGGCCGTCCCGCCGCCGGAGAGAGCATCGGTGGTGACCGCATCCCCGGCAGCGGCGGATTCCAGGTGTACCGCGGCGTTCACCGTGCACCTCCCGCAACCGCGGTGCCGCCGGTACCGGCTGCAGCGCCCGCATCGCGGAAGGCAAGCAGCCGTTCGGTGTACTTGGCCAGGACATCGACCTCCAGGTTCACCCGGCTGCCGGCGGTTTTGGTGCCCAGGCCCGTTTCGGCCAGGGTGGTGGGGATCAGGCCCACTTCGAACCAGGGCTCCTGCTCCGATGCCGGGCTGACGGCCGTCACAGTGAGGGAGACCCCGTCAATGGCGATGGAGCCTTTCTCGGCAATGTAGCGGGCCAGGTTGGCGGGGACACCAAAGCGCAGCCGCTCCCAGTTGCCCAGGGGTTCGCGTTCCAGCAGGACTCCGACGCCGTCAACGTGGCCTTGTACGACGTGCCCGTCCAGGCGTCCGCCTGCAGGAACACAGCGTTCCAGGTTGACCGAATCCCCGGCAACGAGTTCGCCGATGGTGCTCCGGACCAAGGTTTCCCCCATGACATCCACGCTGAACTCCTTGCCGTCAATGGCGGTTGCCGTGAGGCAGACCCCGTTCACGGCAATGGAGCCGCCAAGTGGCAGGCCTTCGGTGGAGCCGGGGGCGTGCAGCCGCACGGTGGCGCTGGTGTTCCCGTCGCGCTCCACGGACAGCACCTGCCCCTGCTCGGCAATTATTCCGGTGAACATCAGTAGCCTCCCTGGGCTTGCTCCGCGTTGCCGCGGGTTGGTGGGTGGTCGAGTGCAACTTTCCGTTGCGGTCTGAGGTGAAGCCTGAGGTCCCGGCCGAGCGTGCGGACGGCGCCGCCGTCGGCCTCGTCCCATTCCCATTGCTGGGCGTCCGGGAGGCTGGTAATGCCCAGCCCGTTCAGGGCGGGGGTGCCGGATCCCAGCAGGGTGGGCGCCAGGTACACGATGAGTTCGTCCACCAGGCCCGCCGAGAGGAAGGCGCTGAGGATCCTTGACCCGCCTTCCACCATGACGTGCCGGATGCCGGTTTTGTACAGCATGGTCAACGCTTCGCGCGGGTCGCGGGTGGGAAGGTGGACCGCCAGGCCGTCATCACCGCGGATTGCGGCGCCGTCCGGAATCCCGCGTAGTCCCATGACAGCCCGTACCGGCTGTTTGGGTGCGGGGCCGCCGGAGGGTTCCCGGGCGGTCAGTCGCGGATTGTCCACCAGCACGGTCTGGCTGCCCACCAGGATGGCGTCGATGCGGCTGCGGATTCCGTGGTTGTCTGCCAGCGACTCCGGGCTGGAGATCCATTGGCTGGTGCCGTCTTCGGCAGCTATCCGGGCGTCCAGGGTCTGGGCGATGTGGAGGGTGACGAACGGGCGCTTGGCGGCGACGGCCTCAAACCACTGGCGGTTCATGTCCAGGGACTCGTCGGCACCGAGGCCGCTGCGGACCCGGACGCCGGCCGTCCGCAGCGTTGCGGCGCCACCGGCGGCGGGGTCATGCGGATCGTCGACGGCGTACACGACGTCGGTGATGCCGGCTTCGATGATTGCTTCCGTGCACGGCCCGGTGCGGCCCACGTGGTTGCAGGGTTCCAAGGTGACCATCATGGTGCACCCGGAAAGATCCAGGCCGACGGCGGCGGCCTGGGCAATTGCGTCCGCTTCGGCGTGCGCGGTGCCGGCGCCGCGGTGGTGGCCGGTGACAAGGTGGCGTCCGTCAGGACCGACGACGACGGCCCCCACCAGTGGGTTCGCGCCGCGCGGCCCCAGCAGGGCTGCCTGCAGGGCCAGCTCCATGGCCCGGGTTTCATCGGCGCTGAAGGCTGTGACCACCCCGGCGGCGGGTGTCAGTTCCACGGCGCGCGTCATGCGGCGGCCGGGACGGGTTGGGTGGCTGCCTTGGAGGCAGCAGTATTTTCGGCGTTTAAGAGCCATCGCTGGGGGTTCATATGCGTGTCGTTCCTTCCCTGTCGAACCGCGATGGCTCCGGGGATACGACAGCAGAACGTTGCGGGCCCAAGGGCCCACAGATACAGCTGTACGTGCTTCTCTCATCCAGACTTTAACTGTCGGTACCGGAATTCCACCGGTTCAACCGTCTGCCGGATCCTCGTCAGAGAAAACCGGCTCGCGGGTCGCGGACTGTCACCGCCGGTTCGGACTTACACCGACCCCGGAGCACGTATGTGTGTTGTTATTGTGCCACAACCGGCAGGGGCTCCCGCTTATTCCGTCGCCCCGCGTAATGTCCGGCTGCCCTTGCCCCGCAGCAGGTCGATGGCTGCCGCGGGGTCGTCGGCGCCGTAGACGGCGGAGCCGGCCACAAAGACGTTGGCCCCGGCTTCAGCCGCGCGGGCGATGGTGTCCTCCGTGATCCCGCCGTCCACCTGGATGGCCACTCCCAGTCCGGAGCCTTCCACGGCTTCACGGGCCCGCCGGATCTTGGGCAGCGTGACGTCCAGGAATGCCTGGCCGCCGAATCCCGGTTCCACCGTCATGATGAGCAGCATGTCCAGCTCGGCCAGCATGTCCAGGTACGGCTCCACCGGGGTGGCCGGGCGCAATGCCATGCCCGCTTTGGATCCCCTGCTGCGCAGTTCCCGTGCCAGCTTGATGGGGGCAATGGATGCCTCTGCGTGGAACGTGACCGAGGCCAGGCCGGCGTCGGCGAAACCCGGCGCCCACCGGTCCGCGTCGGAGATCATCAGGTGGGCGTCCAGCGGAACCGGGCTCACCGCCTGGATGCGCTGCACCACGGGCAGCCCGATGGTCAGGTTGGGGACGAAGTGGTTGTCCATGACGTCCACGTGGACGGCGTCGGCGTTGCTGATCCGTTGCAGTTCGGCCTCAAGGTTGACGAAGTCGGCGGAGAGGATACTCGGGTTGATGCAGCATTGCGTCACAGGGGTGCCTTTCGCTGAAGGTGCTTGGTGTCGTAAAAAGCCTCCGTCGCAGCCTGGAACAGCCGGACCGGGAGCCCAGGTTAACGAATCAGGGATTCTTTCCTGTCAGGTTTTCTTGTGGATCAGGGCCAGGAACATGGCGTCGGTGTGGTGGATATGGGGCCAGAGCTGGGCGGTCAGTTCATGGCCGGCGCCCAGGTTTCCGGTGAGGCTGACGGCGTCCAGCGCGGCGCCTGCGTCCAGGAGTTCCAGGTCGGTGCGTTTCCGGAGGACGTCGGCCACCACAGCCGTGGTTTCCGCCGGGTGCGGGGAACAGGTCACATAGGCCACCACTCCCCCGGGGCGGACCGCGGCCAGGGCGGAGTTCAGCAGTTCGCGCTGCAGCGGCCCCAGGTCTGCAATGTCCTTGGGAGAGCGCCGCCACCGGGACTCGGGCCTGCGCCGAAGAGCTCCCAGGCCAGTGCAGGGAACATCCACCAGGACGCGGGAATACCGTTCCGGCTGTTCCGCGCCCACCTCCCGGCCGTCGCCGGTCCGGACCTGCCAACTGCCCGGCGGTACGGCCGACAGCGCCTGGCTGACCAGTTTTGCGCGGTGCGGGGCGGGCTCATTGGCCAGGAGCGTGGCGCCCCGCTGGTGGGCCAGCGCACCAAGGAGGGCCGCCTTTCCCCCGGGGCCGGCGCAGAGATCAAGCCACGCTTCACCGGCACCGGCACCGGTACCGGCACCCGCCCCTGCATCCGCCGCACTTTCGGCGCCGGGACTGCGGCCCGCACCGTCGCCTGCCCGGCTGGGGCCCGGGTTGGGAAGGTCCACCGCGGCCAGGGCCCTGGCCACCAGCTGTGAACCAACGTCCTGGACCCTGAGGCTGCCGGCACGCACCGACGCCAGGCGTCCCAGGTCCCCGCCGCTGGACAGCGCGGAGCCTTCCACCAGTTCACCGGGCGTGGCACCGTTGTCCAGCGCTTCGTCCAGGCTGCCCAGCCCCGGCAGGGCCACGAGGTTAACCACCGGGGCGGCGTTGTCCGCCTCCAGCAGGTCGTTGATTTCGCCTGCGGGCCGGCCGTGGGCCACCAGTGACTGGCGCATGGCCCGGACAATCCACTCGGGGTGGGCGTACCTCAGCGAGGCAATCTTCGTCTCGTCGGTTTCGCCCTCCACCAGCAGGTCCAGCCATTCCTCAAGGGAGTGGGCGGAAACCTTGCGGAGGACGGCATTGATCAGTGCCGAGGGGCCGGCTCCGATGACGGCACGGGCAAGTCCTACCGTCTGGTCCAGTGCGGCGTGCGCCGGGACCCGCATGGCCAGCAGTTGGTGGGCACCGATGCGGAGGGCGTCGAGGACGGCCGGATCAAGCTTGGCCAGGGGCCGGTCCACGCACCGTGCCAGGATGGCATCGTAGGTTCCCTGGCCGCGCAGGGCGCCGTAGCTCAGTTCCGTGGCGAACCCGGCGTCCCGTTTGTCCAGGTGGTGATGCCGGATCCGCGCGGGCAGCACCAGGTTGGCGTAGGCATCCTCCTCTGCCACAGCGCGCAGCACTTCGAAGGCCACCAGGCGGGCGGGGTCGGCTCGCCTGGTCCGCTGCGACGGCGCCTGTTCGGTAAAGCCCCGCTGCGGTCCGCGGTTGCGTTCGCGGCCTTTGGCGTCCCTCCTGCTGGCGTCCCGGGGACCGCCGTTGCCCCGGCCGCTGCCGGCGGGCGCGCCGCTGCCGCCCTGCCCGCTCTTCCCGCCGCGGCCATATCCCCCGACGCTTCCCCCTCCGCCAGTGTTGGGCCGGCCGGTATTCCGTCCACCTGTATTGCCGCCGGACCCGCTCATTCGAACACCACACCCTCCAGTGAAGCCATGCCGCGCGCCCAATCAGCGGCAGCCATCATCTTTTTCCCTGCGGGCTGGACCCGGGTGAGTTCCACGGCGTGCGAGCCTGTACCCACCACCACGGTTTTCCCCTCCAAGGCCACTGCCCCGGGGGCAAGTCCTGCGATATCAGGCCGGAGCAGGACAGGCTCGAGCTTGACCCGCTGCCCGTCCAGCAGGGTCCAGGCGCCGGGCTCGGGAGTGACTCCCCGTGCCTGCCGGTTGATGGCAAGGGCAGGATGGGACCAGTTGATGCGTCCATCCTCCAGAGTCAGCTTGGGTGCCAGCGAGACGTCGCCGGCCTGCGGCTGCGGCGACGCTTTTCCGCCCTCGATGGCGGACAGTGTCTGCGCCAGCAGGACCGCACCGCTGCGGGACAGCCGCTCCAGCAGGTCTCCGGCAGTGTCCTGTGGCCTGACGGCCTCGGTCAGCGTGCCAAAAACGGGGCCGGTGTCCAGTCCTTCCTCCAGCTGGAAGGTAACGGCACCGGTGACATCGTCGCCAGCCATGACCGACCGCTGGACCGGCGCCGCGCCACGCCAGGCGGGCAGCAGCGAGAAATGCAGGTTGACCCAGCCGTGCCGCGGTATGCGCAGTGCTGCAGGGGGAACCAGTCCGCCATAGGCGACGATTGCCGCGACGTCCGGCCGCGCGGCGGAGACAGCGGCAATGGCCTCGGCGTCGACCCGCGCGGCGCGGATGACATCAATGCCCAGTTCCGCGGCGCGTTGTGCCACCGGCGAGGGTGTCAGCACGCGTTTGCGGCCTACCGGCGCATCGGGACGGGTCAGGACCGCCACCACGTTAAAGCCGGCGTTGACCAGGGCGTCCAGGGACGGCACAGCGACGGCGGGGGTCCCCGCGAAGAGGACCCTCACCCTGCTGTGCCAAAGCTGGAGCCGGGGGTGCTGGTTCCGCCAAAGCTGGCCCCGCCGAAACTCGACCCGACACTCTTGGCGCGCTTGGCTGTGGTGCGCCCGGTGACGGCGTCGTAATTGGCGTTGCGGATGGACCGCAATGCAGCCTTCCGGTCTTCGCCCTCAAGGCGGTCGGTGTAGAGAATGCCGTCCAGGTGGTCATTTTCATGCTGGAAGCACCGTGCGAGCATCCCCTCCCCATCGACAGACACCGGATTTCCGTGCATGTCCACACCGGTGACCCGGGTGGCGCGGAAACGGCGGACGGGGAAGCCGAGGCCGGGAATGGACAGGCAGCCCTCCACGTGGTCCGGCTGGTAGTCCTCACTGTTCTCCAGGACGGGGTTGATGATGTGCCCCTCCACCCCGTCGATCCGGTATGTGAAGACGCGCTTGCTGATGCCCACCTGCGGAGCGGCAAGCCCTGCGCCGTCCACGTCCTCCATGGTTTCGGTCATGTCGGCCACCAGTTTGGCAAGCTCGGGTCCGAATTCCGTCACGGGATCGGCAACTGTGCGCAGCACAGGATCACCGATGATGCGGATATTCAGAATAGCCATGCGCTGTTTGTCCTCACGGTTGGCGGCAAAGGGAACCTATCCAGTTTAGGTGCAGTCTCTCGAGGTCCTCCCGCCGCTTACGCGGTGCGGGCCTGTGCCAGCGGCGGGGGTGCGATGGGCAGCAGCGCGGTGCCGGCACTGATGGTGTCCGCGGACAATTCCCAGACCCGTCGCAGGGCGCAGAACTTCCACCAGTGGTGCTTGAGGACCTCGGGGTTGGCCCGGACAGGACGGACCTCGGTCTCGCCAATGGCAACGGCCAGCAGGACAGGGCTTTCGCCGTATTTCCAGGGCTCCCAGGTGCCGGCCTCCGCATCCACCAGGCTTTCCTCGGCCTTCATGCCGGCCACCAGCTGCATCACAACCTTGTCATCCAGTGGTTTGACCAGGCCATCCCGCGTTGTGCCCTTGGTCTTGTAGTCGATCAGGCAAATGCGTCCGTTGATCCGGGCTACAAGGTCAAGGGTGCCCGCGTAGCCCACGGTGTTGTTCCAGACAGTGATTTCGGGGGCGATGGGCTCCACTTGGAAGAGTTCCCACCATTCGTCGAAGCGGACGGCGAAGGCCTCTTCCCCATTGGCAGCCAAGGCCTCGCGGGCTTCCTTCATGCCGTGGGGACGCCCGAGCGCCCGGAGCGCCACCTGCTCGCAGTAATTGTGGACGCGGTCCCCGCGCCTGGCGGCATCGTCCCGGTAGGTTTCGGCAGCCTTGGCGGCACGGTTGATGGCCTGCTTGATTTTGGCGGGACTGCCCAGGCAGTCCGAGAGCAGCGGATCATTGGCCAGGCTGCTGGCACCCATGTAACCAAACCAGCCATCCAGCCCGTGCGGCTGCTGGCTGATCACCGTGGTGATGGAAGGTACCGAAAACTGCTCAGACGTTGACCGTGCATACATCCGGCCGTATTCGGTGGCGTGGGCGAGAAGCGGATCAGTCATACAAAAGACTCTTTCACAGGGGGCCGACAAAAGCTCCGGGAGGCAGGAGCTGCACGCAAAAGAGGCCCGTCTCCGCTGCTGATGAGCGGAAACGGGCCTCTGCGGTGGGCGATACTGGGTTCGAACCAGTGACCTCTTCGGTGTGAACGAAGCGCGCTACCACTGCGCCAATCGCCCCGATGCATTTGAATGCTAGCCCACCTCTGCCCTATTTCAAAAATCGAACGGGGCACCTCATGAACCGGCCCCAAAGGCGCACCCTCTGCCTGGCCGCCAACAACTGAAAGCAGCCCGGCGGACGGCAGCATGGCGCACCAGCGCCCGCTGCCGGCGTCGGGAATTACACGCTTGTAACTCTCAAAATCCGCGCAGTTACAGGGATCGGGAGGTCATAGTGCCGGGCCGGGTCGGGGCGATTTGGAGAATCCCCGAACCTCCTATATTGTTTTTACTCGTTGGAACGCGAGGAAATGCCGGAAACGGCAAGGAATCAACCCTCCAAAATGCGGACGTAGCTCAGCTGGTAGAGCACCACCTTGCCAAGGTGGATGTCGCGAGTTCGAATCTCGTCGTCCGCTCGCAGGACACTGTCACAGCAAACATTCTTCGGAATTGACGCTAACACGGTGGGTTGGCCGAGAGGCGAGGCAGCGGCCTGCAAAGCCGTATACACGGGTTCGAATCCCGTACCCACCTCGGTGAAAACCATGGTTTCCGGATGTTTCGGATTCAATGGGCGATTGGCGCAGCGGTAGCGCGCTTCCCTGACACGGAAGAGGTCACTGGTTCGATCCCAGTATCGCCCACTGGCAAGGCAACTTGCCCGCAGTACCACCGGTTTACCGGTTCAACCTGCACACGCGGACGTAGCTCAGCTGGTAGAGCACCACCTTGCCAAGGTGGATGTCGCGAGTTCGAATCTCGTCGTCCGCTCTCTTACATCCCATTAGCCGGTCTTCCGGTTCCGGGCGATTGGCGCAGCGGTAGCGCGCTTCCCTGACACGGAAGAGGTCACTGGTTCGATCCCAGTATCGCCCACATGAACAGCAGCTCTTACGGAGCTGCTTTTTTCGTTTCCCCCGTATCCGCTGCGGGCGAACTCCCTTGGCACACCTTTCACCCCCGGATAGGATCGAAGGCGCGAGGAGCGACCTGGCTCCGCGATCGAAGGGAGGTGCTCGTGGGTTTGATTGACGATCTAAAGGGCAAGGCTCAGGGTCTCATCCGCGGCAACGAGCAGGCCATCAAGAACGGCATCAGCAAGGCCGGCGATTTCGTCGACACCAAGACCGGCGGCAAGTACACCGGCCATGTCGACAAGATCCAGGATGGCGCTTCCAAGCTCATTGACAAGAACGGAACCCCGGGCCAGGCACCTGCCGCCGGGCAGGTTCCGCCGGCAGCTCCTGAAAATCCGGTTCCACCGGTCGACAGGGCTCCGTAAAGGATTTGGCCAGGGCTTTGCCCCAGCACGTCAACGGGGCGCGGGTCCCGCCGGGAGGCGGCGCCCGCGCCTTTGGCGTTTAAAGGCACTGATGGCACTAAGGCAGTTAGCACTTGTCACCGAGCCGGTGCCAACGGATTCCCGATTCCCGGACGCCCGCCAGTAACCTGCCTGTATGCCCAACTCCCCCGCACCCTCCGAGGCAAAGACCACCCGGGCTCGGATCGATTCCCGGCCCGTCATCGCCGGGATCGTCACCGCGTTGGTGGGCTTCACCTCCTCCTTTGCCGTGGTCCTGGCCGGACTCAAGGCGGTGGGAGCCGATTCCGCCCAGGCCGCGTCCGGCCTGCTGGCACTGACCATGAGCGTCGGCCTTGGCGTCCTGGTTCTCGCCTGGCGCTCCAGGGTTCCTGTGACACTGGCCTGGTCAACACCGGGCGCGGCGCTGCTGGCTGCATCGGGAATTCCCGACGGCGGATGGCCGGCCGCCGTCGGGGCCTTCCTCACGGCGGGCCTGCTGTTGGCCCTGACCGGCATGGTGCCGGCGCTTGGCAGGCTGATGGCGCGCATTCCGTCCTCCCTGGCACAGGCGATGCTGGCCGGGGTCCTGCTGCAGCTGTGCCTGGCCCCCTTCAAAGCCCTGGGCACGGTCCCCGTGTTTGTTGCGCCGGTCATTTTGTGCTGGCTGCTGATGATGAAGTTCGCTCCGCGCTGGTCGGTTCCTGCAGCATTGCTGGTGGCCCTGGGCGTGATCGGAACTTCCCTGGCGTACGCCGGGACGCCAGTGGATCCGGCAGGATTCATGCCCACACTGGCCTGGACCACTCCCACGTTCGGCCTGCAGGCCATCGCCAGCATTGCCGTCCCCTTGTTCGTGGTGACAATGGCATCGCAGAACATTCCCGGAGTGGCTGTGCTGCGTTCCTTCGGATACGGGACACCGTGGCGGCCGGCGATGCTGGTTACGGGAGCGGGCACCGTTCTGGGAGCGCCCTTCGGCGGCCACGCCATCAACCTTGCAGCGCTCAGCGCGGCCCTGGCCGCCGGTCCCGAAGCAGGCGGGGACCGAAGCAGGAGGTGGATCGCCGGCTTCACGTCCGGCCTGGCCTACCTGGTGCTGGCTGCCTTTTCCGCAGCCCTGGTGTCGGTCGTTGACCAGGCGCCCGCGGGGATGCTCGAAGCCGTGGCCGGACTGGCCCTTCTGGGCACCCTGGCATCGGCCATTTCGGCTGCCCTTGCTGACGCCGAAGAGCGCATTGCCCCGGCGGTCACGTTCCTGATGGCGGCATCGGGGCTGGTTTTTGCCGGAATCGGTTCCGCGTTCTGGGCGCTGATTGCCGGGCTGGCGGTTCAATGGGCGCTGAAGCCCCGGCGCAGCCCAACCTCCTCTTAGGGGTTGCCGCTAGGACGGCTCGTGGTTCTGGCCTTCACGGGCCAGGGCGGTCAGGCGGGAGACGGCGCGGAAGTATTTCTTCATGTACCCGCCGGTCATCATTTCCTCCGTGAACAGCTGGTCGAAGGGGACGCCGCTGGCCAGGATGGGAACATCCTTGTCGTAGAGCCTGTCCGCCAGGACCACGAACCGCAGCGCCACCGCCTGCTCCTTGATGGTTTCCACGTTGCGCCACACCACGCCGTCAATGCCGTCGATCAACTGGCGGTAGCGGCTGGGGTGCACGCCGGCCAGATGGTGGATGAGGGTGGAAAATTCGTCCTGGGCAACCGTCTTGCCGTCGAACTCCGCTTTCATGTGGGCATTGAGTTCGCTGTTCCTCAGCGGGGCCGGCGCGGCGGGCAGGCCGCGGTGCCGGAAGTCCTCGCCGTCGATCCGGATGACCTCGAACTGGTCGGCCAGGACCTGGATTTCGCGCTGGAAGTCCACGGCGGCAAAGCGGCCGTCCCCCAGCGAGCCCGGCAGGGTGTTGGAGGTGGCTGCAAGCTTGACCCCGGCGTCTGCCAGTTCCCGCATGAGCCGGGACATCAGGACGGTATCGCCCGGATCGTCAAGCTCGAATTCGTCGATGCAAACGAGCTTGTAGCCGCTCAGGGCATCGACCGTCTTACGGAAGGACAGGGCGCCCACGAGGTTGGTGTACTCCACGAAGGTACCGAAGGCTTTGGGGCCCGGCGACGCGTGCCACAGGGACGCGAGCAGGTGGGTCTTGCCCACGCCGAACCCGCCGTCAAGGTAGATGCCGGCGCGTGATTCGTCCTTCTTGCCGAACAGCTTTTTGAAGAGCCCTCCCCCGTTACCCGACCCCACGCCGTCGGCAAACCCCTGCAGTTCCCGCACGGCCGTGGCCTGGCTGGGCTGCTTGGGGTCCGGGCGGTAGCTCGCAAAGGAGACCTCCCCGAACCGCGGCGATGGGTAGAAGCCCTTGAGGAGTTCGTCCACCGAAACTGCCGGAGTGCGGGCGGCAAGCTGTTCGATCTGTACCAAGGTGGTCCGTTCTGCTGGTGGTTGGTCCCCAGAAAGGATACCGGCAAGGCAGGCTGAATCCGGGCCGGCTGCCTTCCTCCAGGCGCATCGAGTGACGAAGGCAACATTTCGCCCTATTAACGGAATACGGACAACGTCAGGGGCGCTGGCTAGTGTGGGAACAGGTTCCAATGCATGTTCCATGGATTCCCGTGCTCTTACTGAAAGGCCAAGCAATGCCCTACCCGGTTGACCAGAATGAGAAGTTTGCTGCCTATGCCCACCCGGAACGTCTCGTTTCCACGGAGTGGCTGGCGGCTGCCATCAAGGACGGCGCGGTGGCGGACGGCGGCATCGTGGTGGTGGAATCCGACGAGGATGTGCTCCTGTACGAAACAGGCCACATCCCCGGCGCGGTGAAGATTGACTGGCACACGGACCTGAATGACGAAGTTGCCCGTGACTACATCGACGGCGCAGCCTTCGCGGAGCTCGCGGCCTCCAAGGGAATCTCGCGGGACAGCACCGTGGTCATCTACGGCGACAAGTCCAACTGGTGGGCCGCGTACGCACTTTGGGTCTTCACGCTGTTTGGCCACCAGGATGTCCGGCTGCTCGACGGCGGCCGGGACAAGTGGATTGCCGAAGGCCGCGAACTGACCAAGGACCGGCCGGCCCCCGCCGCGGGGAGCTACCCCGTGGTTGAGCGCGACGATGCCCCCATCCGCGCCTTCAAGGACGACGTCCTGGCCCACCTCGGCACCCGCCCGCTCATCGACGTCCGCTCGCCCGAGGAATACACCGGCCAGCGCACCCACATGCCGGCCTACCCCGAGGAAGGCGCCCTCCGCGGCGGCCACATCCCCACCGCCGCATCCATTCCATGGGCCCGCGCCGCTGCCGCCGACGGCACCTTCAAGAGCCGCGGGGAACTGGAGGCGATCTACCTTGGCGAGGCCGGCCTGTCCGAGGGTGACGACGTGGTGGCGTACTGCCGGATTGGGGAGCGTTCCAGCCACACCTGGTTCGCCCTGAAGTACCTCCTGGGCTTTGATTCGGTCCGCAACTACGACGGATCCTGGACCGAGTGGGGCAATGCGGTCCGCGTACCGATCGTCAAGGGCGCCGAGCGGGGTTCCGTTCCGGCCACCGTCGGAGCCTGACGCAGCACCCGCCCGCGTAGACTTGACACGATGACTACTCAAGCTTTGCCATCCGCCCTTGCGGCGATCGTGGACGACTTCCAGGCCCTGTCCGAACCCGAGAGGCTGCAGCTGCTGCTGGAGTTCTCCGAAGGACTGCCCGAGCTCCCCGACCGGCTCAAGGACCACCCCGAACTTCTGGAGCAGGTGGTGGAGTGCCAGTCGCCGCTGTTCCTCACCGTTGAGACGGGGAACAACGACGACGGCGCGGTCCACCTGTTCTTCAAGGCACCTGCCGAGGCACCCACCACGCGGGGGTTCGCCGGCGTGCTGCACGAGGGCCTGGACGGCCTGTCCGCAGACGAGATCCTGTCCGTGTCGGACGACATGCCGGAGCTGCTGGGGCTCACCCGGGCCATTACGCCGCTGCGCATGCGGGGCATGACCGCCATGCTGGGAAGGATCAAGCGCAAGGTGGCGGCAGAGTCCCGCGCCCAGGCCTGACCCCGTACCCATGGCACGGAAGACCAGTTCCCAGGGAACCCCGGCAACAGCGGCCCTGACCGCTGCCGGGGTTCCATTTGTGCTGCACCCGTACACCCACGATCCATCCGCGCAGAGCTATGGTGCTGAAGCTGCCGAAGCCCTTGGCATCGATCCGTCCCGTGTCTTCAAAACCCTGATGGTGGACGTGGAGGGCCGGCTCGCAGTGGGGATCGTACCGGTCAGCGGAAGCCTTGACCTGAAGGCAATGGCTGCCGCGCTCGGAGCCAAGAAGGCCGCCATGGCCGATCCCGCCGCAGCCCAGCGCCGCACCGGCTATGTCCTGGGCGGCATCTCCCCCATCGGGCAGCGCCAGCCCTCCCCCACCGTGCTGGATTCCACCGCCCTGGGGCTGGATTCGATCCTGGTGTCCGGAGGCCGCCGCGGCCTGGACATTGAGCTCGCCCCGGCAGACCTGGTCCGGCTGACGGACGCCATCGCCGCACCCATCGGCTCGCCGGCCGCGGGCGGCTCCCGACCATAGCAGCGCGAAGTCCAGGAGCGCAGGTTACTCGATCACATAGTGCTGCATCATGTCGTTGTCCTCGTGCTCCAGGATGTGGCAGTGCCACACGTATTCGCCTTTGAAGGACGAGCCGATGGCGAGCGGGTCTCCGCCGGCTGCGGCTGCACCAAAGGGAACCCGGATCCTGGTGACCTCGCCCGGCATCGCCACCACGGTGTCCTTCCAGCCCTGTTCATTGGCAGGTGCTGCCTTGGGCCGGCCGATCAGGTGCGGCCCGACGTCGACCGCTTTGCCCCGCCCCGGCGTGACCAGGCCGGTGGCCGGATCGATGAAATCCGTTTCCTCCAGATAGGCATCGACGTCGAACTTCTGCCGGTTGAGCACCTGGAACTGGGTGAAATGCAGGTGAATCGGATGCGCGTCCACGGTGGTGTTGATGAGCTCCCACTGTTCCAGGGTGTCGCTCTTCACCACCGTGATGTCCGGGCTGTCGAACATCCTGTTGTTCAGCAATGCCATCACCGGAACGTCGTCCGCGTTGGCTACTTCCACCAGCGCCATGGACCTCGTTGCCTTGACCGGCCGTTCCCCTAGCCTGGTTACGGCTTGGGACCGGAGTTGGGCCGGCAGGGGCACCGTGTAGCCGGGCTCGGAGAGGACGGTGAACTGCATGATCTGCGGAAGCGGGAGTCCGCCCTGCCGGACGGACTCGGGCCCGTCCGGGTAGGGCACCCGGGCGCTGTTGGCCAGGACTACCCTCGAGCCGGCCTTGAGCCCGGCGAAGTCCACCACGATGTCTGCCCGTTCCCCCGGTCCCATCACCAGCCTGTTGAGCCGGACCGGAGCGTCGAGCAGGCCGCCGTCGGACCCTATCTGGTCGAAAGGGACCGCCGTGCCGCCGGCGAGCAACCTCAAGTCGTAAAACCGGGCGTTGGAGCCGTTGAACATCCGGAAACGGTACTTCCCGCGGGCCACGTCCAGGTTGGGCCAGGTCTTTCCGTTGACGGTGGCCACATCGCCGAAGAACTCCGGGGCCCAAGGCCGTGCCTTGCCGTCCGCCGCCACCAAATCAGGGTTCGGCGGGTAGGCGAACGAGCCGTCAGGGTTGAACATGCGGTCCTGGATAATCATCGGGACCTCGTACGGCGGCGGGGGCAGGTGCGTGCCATCCCCCGTGTCTATCCCGGTTCCTCCCGGCCCCGGGGTATCCCGGAGCAAGTACCCTCCGGCCAGTCCTGCGTAGACATTCAGGCGGGTCATGCCCAACGCATGGTCGTGGTACCAAAGGCCGGCGGCATCCTGGTTGTTGCCGTAGTGGTACGTATAGGAGGCGCCGGGACCGAATGCCTGGTCCGGGCCGCCGTCGGACCGCACGCTGGTATTGCCGCCGTGAAGATGGACGGACGTCCGCGGCCGCACGGCATCGTTGCTGCCCGCCGGAACCAGTTCGGGGTCGATGGCAAAGGCCAGGGGATGCCGTCCGGCCCGGTTGTGGACCGTCAGCTCGAAGGGCGTTCCTTTCCGGGCAATGATCACGGGGCCAAGGTACGTCCGGCTTGAACCGGCCTCCTGGTAGGCCAGGGTGTCCGTCAGGCCCATGTGTTCCTGGAACCGGTGGCGGGCGTTGCGGACCCAGAGCGACTTGCTGCCGCCAGCGCGCATGTCCAACACTCCGAGCTCATCCAGGGTGGGGAGCTGCTCGGTAAACATACCGGCTGCGGTACCAGGAGCTGCGAGCGCCCGGCCCGCACCCGGCCCGTAACCCTGGGTCAGAACACCTGCGCCGGCTACGGCGCCCGCCTGCAGAAGTTGCCGCCTCGTCAAGTGCATTTTGGGCCCCGTTTCGCTTGCTGCCAGGTCCCCCCTAGCAGCTGACGCTAAGGCAGCCTCCCGGCGGACGGTAGGGCCAACAGTCCCTGTCAGGCGCCGGGACCAACGGTTTTCTCTTCGGCCCGTGTGGCATCCCGGCCCGTGAAGTGGTCCATGGTCCGGTTGACTCCCAGCACGTCCATGAGCCCGTCAAAGACGGTGACCGGAAGAATCCGGAGGGCGGGCAACAGGTTCACAATAGGCGGCAGGACAAGCTTTCGGCGCCCGGCTTCGATGGCGTCAAGGATCCTGGTTGCCACCTGCTCTTCCTGCAGGATGGGGAGGAGCAGGGGCCAGCGGGTCTGGACGCCGTCGAACATCCCGGTGTCGATGTAGTACGGGCAGACCACCAGCGTGTTGACACCGGTTCTTCCGGCGCGGAGCTCGGCACGGAGTGATTCGTTGAAGCCGAAAGCGGCAAACTTGCTGGCGGAATAGTCGGTCTGGCGGGCCACACCCACCAGGCCGGCAGCACTGGCAATGGTGACCACGGTTCCCCGACGGCGGTTTGCCATTCCACCGAGGAAGGCGCGGGTGACCCAGTACAGGGCCATGACATTGACGTTCATGGTCCGTTCGATGGCTTCATCCGTGGCTTCCAGGAGTGGCCGGCCGCTGACCACTCCGGCGTTGTTGACCAGGACATCCACCGGTCCGGCAACACCCGCGGCAGCCTTCACCGCCTCACGGTCCGTGACGTCAACAATGTGGGCTTCGGCAAAGCCGCCGGCGGCGCGGATCTCATCGCGCACTGCTGCGCCCCGTGCAGCATCCAGGTCCCAGATGACCACCCGGCTGCCGCGCCGGGCGGCTCCGAGCGCCAGGCGGCGGCCCAGCCCGCTGCCACCTCCGGTGATCAACAGTGTTGCGCCGGAAAGCGGGGTTCCTGTGGGCATATGGTTCTCCTGGGTTTTGACGGCGTGGAGCCCGGCGGCGCGGGCGGTGCCGGTTAGCGGCTTCGGGGGAAGCGGCCCATCACCGTGATGGCGCCTTTCATAATCCGTGCGTAGGCCCGGTTGGACATGCCGGGCGCGGGCGCAACACGGAGCAGCCGCTGCACGGCAATGGTCTGCGGCTCGGTGTATTTGAGGATGCCTTCCCGGCCGTGGCGGCGGCCCGCGCCGGACTCCTTCATGCCCCCGATCGGTGCATCGTGGGACGCCCAGGTGGCTGCATAGCCTTCATTCACGTTGACTGTGCCCGTCAGGAGCCTGCGCGCCACGGTCTCACCCCGGCGGCCGGACCAGACGCTGGCGTTCAGCCCGAAGTCGGAATCGTTGGCCAGGGCTACGGCTTCGTCGTCGTCCGCTGTCCGGTAGACGGCCACGACGGGCCCGAAGGTCTCCTCCCGGGCCACGAGCATCTCCTCGGTGACTCCGGTGAGGACCGTTGGCTCGTAGAACAAGGGCCCCAGGTCCGGCCGCCGCCGGCCGCCGGTAACCAGTTGCGCGCCTTTGGCCAGCGCATCCTGGACATGGCGCTCCACCCGTTCGAGTTGTGCCGCGCTGATGAGGGACCCCATGCCGATGTCCCACTCCGGCCCTGGAGCCAAGCGGATGCCCTTTGCCCCGGCTGCGAAGGCGGCCAGGAAACTGTCGTGGACGTCCGTGTGCACGTAAATCCGTTCGATGCTGACGCACAGCTGTCCGGAGTTGGAAAAACAGGCGTGCACCGCGCCGGCGGCGGCCTTGCCAATATCCGCGTCAGCCAGGACCAGCATGGGGTTCTGCCGCCGAGTTCGGCGGAAAAGCCGATCAGCCGCTCACCGCACTGCCGGGCCACCGTCTTGCCGGTCTTAGACGATCCGGTGAACATCAGGAAATCGACCCGCTCGATCAAAGCGGGCCCGATCGCAGTGCCCGGCCCCGTGACCACCTGGAACAGGTCTGCGGGAAGGCCCGCCTGCCGGAGCAGCCTGAGCATCAGCAGGGCGGTGAAGGGTGTCTGTGAATCCGGCTTCAGGACGATGCCGTTTCCGGCCAGCAGGGCAGGGATGGCATCCGAGACCGCAAGGGTCAGCGGGTAGTTCCAGGGACTGATGACGCCCACCACGCCCTTGGGAATGCGGTGCTCGGTGGTGCGGGTCAGGACCGGAGCGGCTCCTCTCCGGCGGCGCGGCCCAAGGAACCGTTCAGCGTTCCGCACATAGTAGTCCGCGGTCAGGACAACGTCCGCGAACTCCTCGAAGGCGCTCAGCCGGGACTTGCCGCTTTCTGCCTGCACCAGGTCCAGGATGTCCTGCTCCCGGTCCAGCACCAGCCCGCGGAAGCGCCGGACCACGGCACAGCGTTCAGCCACCGGAACATCAGCCCAGTGCCGCTGCGCCAGGCGGGCCGTACCGACGGCGGCATCAACGTCATGCGTGGTGCAGACAGGCACTTCACCAATCACTGTGCCGTCAAAGGGTGCGTGCGATGCCTGGGTCTGTCCGCCCGGGGCAGCTGTGACAAGTCCTTGAAGTCCCGCGGCAAGGTCCCGCCCACGTGCGCCCAACGTCCCTGTTGTTCCCCGGTGCAGTTGTTGCGCCATGTCACGCCCCCGCAGACGTTTGTCCGGCCAGTGTCCCCGGCCTGAGCCCCGATCCTGGGTTGAGGCGGGGTGCGAGCTGCTGCCGAAGCCAGGCCTTGACCAGCCGCTCCCAACGCTCTGGGTCCACGTTCCATTCCTTGGTGTGACGTGCGTGCCTGAACGTTTCGAACGTGACCATTTCCGGGTTCCGCTCGGCCAGGAGGGCGGAGGGCCCGTAGGGGACGTACTCGTCGTCAACGCTGTGGATGATCAGCGTGGGTGTCCGCAGTTCGACGGCCCTGGACACCCAGTCCATGACCTTCAGGTCCACCGGCGCCGAAAGGCCGGTCAGACGGCGGCCCAGCGGGTGACCCAGCATGAGCTGCCCGTAGCGGCCCACCAGCGACGGAATCCGGTTCAGCTGCGCATGGTGCGCCAGCACGGTGACCCAGTCGATCACCGGGGCGTCGAGCACCATGGCCCGTATCCGGTGCCGGTGGCGGGACAGGTCCGCGGTCTGCAGGCAAATGGCCCCGCCCATGGACCAGCCGAACAGGACGATTTCCTCGGCACCATTGGCCAGCGCATACTCAATGGCAGCTTCAATGTCCTGCCATTCCGTGGAGCCCAGGCCGTAGCGTCCGTCATCGGCCGAAGGCGCCAGTCCGTCATTGCGGTAGGACACCAGCAGGCTGGTCAGGCCCAGCTCCAGTGCCGGTCCCACCGCGCGCAGAGCCTCCTGCCGGCTGGCCCCGCGTCCGTGCACCATAATCGCCCAGGTGCGGGCCGTCCCCTTCGCCCGGACCAGCCAGGCCGGCGCTTCCCCGCGCTCCACCGGAATCGGCACGTCCTCGGCAGGAATTCCGACGGCGGCCGGGTCCGGGTAGATGGCACCGCTCCACCATCCCCAGCGGGCCGTGGACAAGTCACCGCTGTAGACGGCTTCCACCTCGCGCAGGACCGTCCGTTCGGCGGGCGAGTAGGAAATTATGCGGCCAATGCGCACGTGCCCCTTGCCGCCGTCGAAAAAGAACCCGTAGACCCCGTCCACCGTGGTGTCGTCGTCGGCAGCGAGGATCACCTGCTGCTTGTGCCCGTCCCGGATCACGGCCAGCAGTTCCTTGTCGGCAGTCCGTTGCCTTGCCGGCGTGATGACGCGGCGGGCAAAGTACAGCGCGAGCGCGGAAGAGCCTGCTCCCAGCAGGCTGGCTACGGATCCGCCGGCAATGGCGCCGCCGATGGCCCACTTTGCTCCGGGAGACATCCCGCCGGAATCCCGGATGGTTGCAGTCATTGCAGGGCGCGCTCGCCGGAAAGGTGCCATGGAACTATTCTTACCGGCGTTGCCGCCGATACCCGCATTCCCGGGCAGCACCGGCACGGCGCCACGCAGCCCACCGGGCCTGTTCCGGCACTTTCTTTTGCTGCCGTGCGGGCATCCGCGGGCGGCGCTAGGCTAAGGCCATGAGTGATCCCATCATCATCCTGACCGAAGAACCCCTGGGCGCGGACGACCGCGTGAACATTGAACGGCTGGTGGATGGGGCGGACAACCGGCTGCTGGTCCTGGTGCCGGCGAACACCGAGCGGCACCTGCTCGTGGACTTCCTGGAAAACCTCTCCATGCTTGACGTTGCCAAGGCGTTCCGGGAACTCGGAGCGCGCAACCCGGACCCCGCCACAGAGCGGGCGCACGCAGATGAAATCCTCAGCGCGTCGCTCGCAGCACTGGAGGGCCTGGGCTCGGGTGTGAGCGGCCAGGTGGTGGAGGGCAAGGCAGTGGAGGCCCTGGTGGCAAAGGTCCGGGAAACCGGAGCCTCCCAGGCCGTGGTGATCACCAGGCCGCATGCCGTGTCCGATACCTTCCACACGGACTGGGCCAACAAGGCGCAGGACCAACTCGGTGTCCCCGTGCTCCACCTGTACGCGGGCTCGGGATTTATCGGCGACTCCTGAGCGTTGGGAATGCTATGAGCATCTTTGGAAACAGCATTTTCGGAAACAAGGCGGCAGGCGTTGTTGGTGGGGCTCCGGCCCCCGGTACTCCGGAGACCGGCAAGCAGGACACCGGCAAGCAGGAAAACACCGTCACGAAAAGTGATGCCCAGTGGCGGGAAGAACTGACGCCGGAGGAGTACCACGTGCTGCGGCAGGCCGGGACCGAGCGCCCGTACACCGGCGAATACTGGGACACCCATACCGAAGGCGTGTACCAGTGCCGGGCCTGTGGCGCCGAACTCTTCACCAGCAACGAGAAGTTTGACTCGCACTGCGGGTGGCCTTCCTTCTGGGCTCCTTTGGCTGAGGGCAACGTGCGCTACATCCATGACAGGACCCTGGGCATGGACAGGATCGAGGTGCGCTGCGGTTCCTGCGACTCGCACCTTGGCCACGTCTTCGAGGGCGAGGGCTATGGAACGCCCACCGACCAGCGCTACTGCATCAACTCCGTGTCCCTCCGCCTGGTGGCAAAGGACGCTGGACCGGAAGGGACCCTGCAAAGCTAGGGCACCGGGAAGGGCGTCCCGGGGCCTATCCCACAGGGAAGGACCTGTCTCGATCCTGCCGGGAAAGCAGCAAGGCTAAGCTTTTCTTACGAAAGGGACGTTTTGGCATAAGTCCTGCTGGTTGCTTGTTACGCTCGCCAGAGAAGCAAGCAACCAGAAAGGCAGCCGACGATGACAGAGACCCTGACCACCGCCGTTACCGGGATTTCCGCACAGAACCAGGACTGGCTCCGGCTCAAGGCCGCCGCCACCGCACTGCAGGGGCTCCAGGTCCAGGACGGGTCTGTCCCCAATCCGGCGGACCACCCGGAGGCAGCCCGGCACGTGGAGGTCATCGTGGCCGCAGTCCAGGCCCTGGCCCCTGCTTTGCCGCACGACGCCGACTACCTGGGCGCCTGCTGCGCAGACTTTGAGGCGTGGGCTGCCGGCGGCTTCGGAGTCCCCGACTTCCTCTCCTCGCTCCTGGAGTTCCAGCCGCAGGAGCAGCGCCGCGACGGTCTGCAGCACCTGGTGGTGTTCCCCATGTACACCCAGAACGGCAGCAGCAACCGGCTGGTGGAGGCCGTGCTGGTCGAGGTCATCTGGCCCGAATTCATTGCCGGACTGGAAGCCGGGGACTACTCGAACAAGCTGTTCGTCCCCATCCGCTTCGTCGACTTCACCCCCGGCTACGACACCAACTCGGCCGTCCTCTTCCCCGAAACGGTGGCCGTCGGCCGCACGCCCACCTTCACCTGGGGCGCCATCTTTGCCGACCGGGAAGCCGCCCGGTTCCGCCGCGTCCTGAAGGCTGCCGCGGAGATCACGTCCCTGGAGTTGCCGGAGGGCGCCGCGGAACTGCTCGCGGACCAGGACCTCACCGAGGCCACGTTCGTGATGTGGGACCTGATCCACGACCGGACGCACATGCGCGGGGACCTGCCGTTCGATCCGTTCATGATCAAGCAGCGGATGCCCTACTTCCTGTACTCGCTCGAAGAGCTGCGCTGCGACCTCACCGCGTTCCGCGAATCGGTCCGGATCGAACAGGACGACGACGCCGACCCTGAAGCACGGCGGCACGCGAAGCTCGTGCAGTACGCCATCATTTTCGACCGGATCTTCCGCTTCGCCATCACCGGCAGCCGGGTCCGCAATTACGATGGCCTGGGCGGCCAGCTCCTCTTTGCCTGGCTGCACCAGCAGCACGTGCTGCACTGGACGGATACCCGGCTTACCATCGACTGGGATGAGGTGGCGGACGCTGTGATCGCCCTGGGAGCCAGCATCGACGAACTGTACTGGCGCTCCATCGACCGCCCCAAGACCGCGCACTGGCTGGCGGCCTACCGGCTGGTCTCGGCCACTGTCACCCCCAACCCGGCCTCCGTGTGGGCCAAGGGCCCGGACGCGCTGCCGTTGGCGGGAACGCCCCGCGGCCTCACGGACCAGGTGCTGGACGACGAATTCCCGCTGTCCATGTTCTACGAGGCATTGGAGAAGAAGATGCGCCCCGTCATCGAGTCCACCGCCGGGATCACCGGCCGCTCGGCACTGTGAGCAGCCCCGGCGCAACAGAAGCCACCCAGGGCGGCCAAAGCCTCCAGGCCCAGCCGCTCACCGTCCTGGTGGCCGGCGGCAGCGGTGCCTCCGGAATCGCCGTGGCGCGGGCACTGGCTGCCGCAGGCCACCGGGTAGCCACGGCGGGGTCCGACCAGGCCAGAATCCGCGCAGCAGCGCAGAAGGCGGGCGACGGCGTCACGCCCTTTAAGTGCGACCTCGCGGTTTTGGCGGACGTCCGGCAGTTGCGCGACGACGTCGCCGGCGCCTTGGGGGCGGTGGACGGCGTGATCCACCTGGTGGGCGGCTGGCGCGGGGCCAAGGGCATAGCGGACCAGTCCGACGACGACTGGGACTTCCTGGAGCGCGGTGCCATCACCACGCTGCGCAATGTCTCACGCGTCTTCTTTGACGACCTCGCCGCATCCGCCTCGGGGCGGTTTGCGATGGTCTCTTCCACCGCCCTGGACAACCCCACCGCAGCCGTGGCCAGCTACGCGGCAGCGAAGGCAGCCGCCGAAACCTGGACCGTGGCCATGGCCGATGGTTTCCGCCGGGCCTCCGGCGCCGGCGGAAACCCGGCCGCCGCCACCATCCTCGTGGTCAAGGCACTGGTGGACGATGAACTCCGCCTGGCCCACCCCGAACGGAAGTTCCCTGGGGCGACCGACGTGGCTGACCTTGCTGCCGCCGTCGTACGGCTTTTCGGCACTCCGTCCACCGAACTCAACGGTGCCCGCCTCAGGCTGGCCGACTGACGGCCCCGGCTGTCCCTAAACTGAAAGCGTGAGCAACCCTATGACGACAACAGCAGAAACCCGCACGGGGCTGCGGCTGCACGATCCCAACGTGCGCGGCTTTGCCTCCGACAACTACTCAGGCGTCCACCCCGAAGTCCTCGCGGCACTTGCCGCCGCCAATGACGGGCACCAGGTCTCGTACGGCGAAGACGACTACACGGCGCGGTTGCACGAACTGATGGTTGACCACTTCGGGCCCGGCATCGAATGCTTCCCGGTCTTCAACGGCACCGGCGCCAACGTCCTGTCACTGCAGTCCCTGCTTCCCCGCTGGGGTGCCGTGGTGTGCGCCTCCACCGCCCACATCAACATGGACGAGAACGGCGCCCCCGAACGCATCGGCGGACTCAAGCTCCTGCACGTCCCCACGCCGGACGGCAAGCTGACCCCCGACCTGATCGACCGGGAGGCCTGGGGCTGGGGCGACGAACACCGCGCCCAGCCGCTCGCCGTCTCCATCACCCAGACCACCGAACTGGGCACCTGCTACACCCCCGAAGAAGTGCGTGCCATTGCCGACCATGCGCACGCCAAAGGCATGAAGCTGCACATGGACGGGGCGCGGCTGGCCAACGCCGCCGCACACCTGGGCGTGCCCCTGCGGGCCTTCACCCGTGACGCCGGCGTGGACATCCTCTCCTTTGGCGGCACCAAGAACGGGCTGCTCTTCGGCGAAGTGGTGGTGGCCCTGAACCCCGAGGCAGCCCACGGCCTGGTCTACCTGCGCAAGATGGACATGCAGCTTGCCTCCAAGATGCGGTTCATGTCCGCCCAGTTCATCGCGCTGCTCGAAGGCGACCTGTGGCTGCGCTCCGCCGCGCATGCCAATGCCATGGCCGCCCGCCTCCGTGCCGCCGTCGACACCATTGACGGTGTCCGGCCCACCCAGAAGACTGAATCCAACGGCGTCTTCGCCGTCCTTCCCCCCGGCACAGCGGACAGGCTGCGACAGTCCTTCCGGTTCTACGACTGGGATGAGGCGGCAGGGGAAGTCCGGTGGATGTGTTCCTTTGACACCACAGAGGAGGACGTCGATACCTTTGCTGCCGCGATCCGCCATGAACTTCGGGAGTACCGGGCCGGCCAGGCCGGGTGAATGTCCGCTGGCGGCGAGCCTTCCCGCCCCGGCCCGTCCCGCCCCGTAATCTGCCAAGGTGAACGCACTTGACCAGGTTCCCCCGGATTTTCTCCACGCCTTGGGAACCCTCAGGAAAGCCCGGTGCCGGAAGGAACTGCGCCTCGCGGAGATCCCTGCCCCCGCGCGGCTGGCACCCTTCGCCGTGGCACTGGGCGCAGAAGTGATGGCGCCCGGCGCCGGCTCCCCCGCCACGCCCGTCCACGGACCCGCGGCCATGGCCCTTGCCGCCGCTTCCGCTTCGGAGCCGGCGGACGAGGACGAAACGGAGCTCGCCACCGGACGCTTCATCCTGCTGCATGATCCGGACGGCTCGGCAGTCTGGGACGGCGAGTTCCGGATCGTCACCTACATCCGTGCCGAACTGGAACCGGAAATGGGCAACGACCAGATGCTGGGAACCGTGGCGTGGACCTGGCTGGTGGAGGCACTGGAGAACCACAATGCGGCATACCGGGCCGCGGGCGGCACCGCCACCCGCGTCCTGTCCGAAAGCTTCGGGACCCTGGCCGGGCGGCCCGGGTCCATAGACATCGAACTCCGGGCCTCCTGGACCCCCGCTTCCGCCGACGTCCAGGCCCACCTCGAGGCCTGGTCCGACATGGTGTGCACGTTCGCCGGGCTCCCGCCACTGCCCGACGGCGTCACCGCACTCCCGCCCCGGCGGCGAAGCCAGCAGAACGGTTATGGGGCAGCCCGGTAAACTGGGGGCATCATGACCCCAAACATTCCGGAAAACACCACAGCCGGCGTCCCGGTTGCTGCTGCCGCACCCCACATCACAGTGGAGGGCTTTGACAGCCCCATCCCCGAAATCATCGACCTCGACTCGCCCCGGGAGGGCGTTCCGCTGGTCATCGAGACGCAGTCCGGCCTGGAGCGCTGTGCCGCTGCCATTGCCGCCGGCACCGGGCCCGCCGGCGTGGACGCCGAGCGTGCCTCCGGCTTCCGTTACGGGCAGCGCGCCTTCCTGGTCCAGATCCGCCGCGAGGGCGCCGGGACCTGGTTGATCGATCCCGAGCCGTTCGGGAACCTGGACATCATCAACGACGCCCTCCGCGGCGTCGAATGGATCCTCCACGCCGCCACCCAGGACCTGCCCTGCCTCTCCGAACTCGGAATGTGGCCGGACAAGCTGTTCGACACAGAACTCGCCGCGCGCCTGGCCGGGCTGCCCCGCGTGGGCCTGGCCGCCGTCATCGAGCAGCTGCTGGGATTCGGCCTTGCCAAGGAACACTCCGCGGCCGACTGGTCCACCCGCCCCCTGCCGGAGCCCTGGCTGCGCTACGCCGCACTGGACGTCGAAGTCCTCACGGAGCTGCGCGAGGAACTCATCGAACTGCTCCAAGCGGACGGAAAACTGGAATACGCCCAGCAGGAGTTCGCGGCCATCCTCCAAGCGGGCATCGCTCCCCCGCGCGTTGACCCATGGCGGAAGACCTCCGGCCTGCACCAGATCCGGGACCGCCGCCAGCTTGCCGCGGTCCGCGAGCTGTGGCTGGAACGCGACTCCCTGGCGCAGAAACGCGACGTGGCACCCGGGCGGCTCCTCCCGGACTCAGCCCTCGTAGCCGCGGCAAAGGCCATGCCCGCCACCGTCCCCCAGCTGCTCAGCACCAAGGGCTTCCACGGCCGGGCCGCGCAGCGCGAAGCTCCCCGCTGGCTGCGCTGCATTGCCGCGGCCAGGGACCTGGCGGAACTGCCGCCCCTGCACCTGGCCACCAATGCCCCGCCGCCGCCGCGGGTCTGGGCAGACCGCGATCCCGAAGCCGCCGCCCGCCTGGCCACGGCCCGCCCCCTGCTCCAGGAGAAGGCCGGGGAGTTGAACCTCCCGCTGGAAAACCTCCTGACGCCCGACTACCTACGGCGTGTGGCGTGGCGGCCGCCGGCTGACGTCACTGAAGACTCGATTTCCGCCGAACTGCGGGCGCTCGGTGCCCGCCCATGGCAGGTGGAACTCACGGCCCCACTGATCACCGCCGCTTTCCTGAACCCGCAGCCGCTTCCGCCCAAGGAACCCAAACAGGTTGCTGCCGCTGGCGGCCAGTAACCCTTTCACGTCAGCCCTTGCAGGCTAAGTTACTCACGAGTAACATCGGTGTGACCGACGCCAGTTAGTGCCGCACTCCGGCATGCACCCGGCGCGCTACGTCTCGATGAGGAGTTACACGTGAGCCAGCACGGAAGCGGCGCATCACCGCGCACTGTCCGCGACGTCGTCTTTGTGGACGGCATCCGCACACCCTTCGGCAGGGCCGGCGAGAAAGGAATCTACGCCGGGACCCGGGCCGACGACCTGATCGTGAAATGCATCCGCGGCCTGCTTCGCCGCAATCCGTCCCTGCCGTCGGAGCGGATCGACGAGGTAGCCATCGCCGCCACCACCCAGACCGGCGACCAGGGCCTTACCCTCGGCCGGACCGCGGCCCTGCTGGCCGGCCTCCCCCGGACGGTCCCCGGCTTCGCCATCGACCGCATGTGCGCCGGTGCCATGACCGCCGTCACGACGACGGCGGGCGGCATCGGCTTTGGCGCCTACGACGTGGTGGTTGCCGGCGGCGTGGAGCACATGGGCCACCACCCCATGGGATCCGGCGCTGACCCGAACCCGCGCTTCATGTCCGAACGCCTGGTGGACCCGGCAGCTTTGAATATGGGAAACACGGCCGAGAACCTGCACGACCGCTTCCCCGCCATCACGAAAGAGCGCACCGACGCCTACGCGGTCGCCTCGCAGGACAAGCTGGCCGCCGCCTACCGGGACGGAAAGATCCAGCCCGACATGGTTCCCGTAGCCGCCCGCAAGCCCGGTGAGGGCTGGACGGTCCACAGCAAGGACGAACCACCGCGCCCGGGGACCAGCATGGCTGACCTCGCCGGCCTGCGCACGCCGTTCCGGGCCCATGGCCGGGTCACTGCCGGAAACGCCGCCGGCCTGAACGATGGCGCAACCGCCGCAGTCCTTGCGTCCTCCGACGCCGCGGCGGAGCTCGGTCTTCCCGTGAAGATGCGGCTGGTCAGCTACGCGTACGCCGGGGTGGAGCCGGAGGTCATGGGCATCGGCCCCGTCCCCGCGACCGAAAAAGCGCTGAAGAACGCCGGGCTCACCATCGACGACATCGGCCTGTTCGAAATCAATGAAGCGTTCGCCGTGCAGGTCCTGAGCTTCCTTGACCACTACGGCATCGCCGACGACGACCCCCGGGTCAACCGGTACGGCGGCGCCATCGCGGTGGGACACCCCCTTGCCTCCTCCGGCGTCCGGCTGATGATCCAGCTCGCCCGCCAGTTCGAAGAGGACCCCTCGGTGCGGTACGGAATCACCACCATGTGCGTAGGCCTTGGCATGGGCGGCACCGTTATCTGGGAGAATCCGCACCACCCCGACTACAGTGGAACCCCTTCCGGGGAGTCCGCCGCTACCGTTTCCGAAGGAGCCATGGCATGAGCGCCGCAGATTTCCGCAAGTTGGCGGACCTTTTCCCCAACGAAACCGTGACCCACTCCTACGTGCAGGACATCGCCCTGCCGGGCACGGTGGGCCGGCCAGGTCCGGGTACCTTCGCCCTGGTCACCCTGGACAACGACCTCGACCACACCAAGCCGACCACCCTGGGCCCCAACACCCTGGTGGAACTCGGCACGGTCCTGGAAGGCCTGCGCGAGCGGGCCGCCCGGGGCGAGATCGTGGGCGTGGGCGTGACCGGCAAGCCGCACTACCTGGTGGCGGGCGCCGATCTTTCCGCCGTGAAGTCACTGGAACAGCGTGAGCACGGGCTGTGGATGGCGCAGCTGGGCCACGACGTCTACGCAACGCTGGCAAACCTTGGCGTCCCCAGCTTCGCCTTCATCAACGGCGCAGCCCTGGGCGGCGGGCTGGAAATCGCCCTGCAGTCCACGTACCGCACCGTATCCACGGGCGCCGGGGCCCTGGCACTGCCGGAAGCGTTCCTCGGTTTGGTGCCCGGCTGGGGCGGCGTCTACATCCTCCCCCGCCTGGTGGGCCCGGAGAATGCCGTCAAGGTCATGATCGAGAACCCGCTGAGCAACAACCGGACACTGTCCGGTGCGGAGGCTTTCAAGCTGGGCATCGCCGACGCCCTCTTCGAGCCTGCCGACTTCCTGGAGCAGTCGCTTGCCTGGGCCGCCGGTGTCATCTCCGGTGACGTGGTCCCGGAGCGGGCCAACGCCGTCGACCCCTCCTCCCCTGAGGCGGCAACCCGGTGGGCCGCTGCGGTGGAGGCTGGACGGGCGTTCGTAGAGGCCAAGACCTCCAACGCCTCCCCCGCACCCGCCAAGGTCCTGGATATCCTCGAAGTGAACCGCACCATGACGGCAGCGGAATCCGCCGCGCTGGAATGCGAAACTCTGGCTGAGCTGATGCAGACCGACGAGTTCCGCTCCACCGTCTACGCCTTCCTGGACCTGGTGCAGAAGCGTGCCAAGCGCCCGGCGGGTGCCCCTGACCGCAAGCTGGCCCGCCCCGTCACCAAAGTGGGCGTGGTGGGCGCCGGACTGATGGCCGGCCAGCTGGCCCTGCTCTTCGCCCGCCAGCTGAAGGTGCCCGTGGTCCTGACCGACATCGACCAGGCCCGTGTGGACAAGGGCGTGGCCTACGTCCACGCCGAGGTGGACAAGCTGCTGGCGAAAAAGCGCCTCAGCCAGGACGCGGCCAACCGTACCAAGGCCCTCGTGACGGGTTCGGTGTCCAAGGATGTCTTCGCCGACGCCGACTTCGTGATTGAGGCGGTCTTTGAGGAACTGCACATCAAGAAGCAGGTCTTCGCCGAACTGGAAGGCATTGTGGGTACGGAGTGCATCCTGGCCACCAACACGTCCTCGCTCTCCGTGACGGAAATGGCCGCCGACCTGCAGCACCCCGAACGCTTGGTGGGTTTCCACTTCTTCAACCCCGTGGCCGTGATGCCGCTGCTGGAGATCGTCCGGGCCCCGCGGACCGACGACGCCGTGCTGGCCACCGCGTTCGAACTGGCCAAGTCCCTGAAGAAAACCGGGGTGCTGGTCAAGGATGCCGCCGCGTTCGTGGTCAACCGCATCCTGCTCCGGCTCATGGGGGAAGTCACGGCCGCCTTTGATGAGGGCACGCCGGCAGAGGTAGCGGACAATGCGCTCCGGCCCATGGGGCTCCCCATGACGCCGTTCACGCTGCTGGCCATGGTGGGCCTGCCCGTGGCACAGCATGTCCAGGAATCGCTGCACGCCGCGTTCGGCGACCGTTTCCCGGTCTCCACCAACCTCAAAAAGCTCATCGACAACAACGTCAAGGCACTGTGGGAGACTTCCCCGGATGGTACCCGGGCCATCCCCGCCTCCACGCTGGAAATGCTCTCCTTTGGCTCCAGCCCGTCCACCGGCGAGCAGGTGCTGCGCCGCGTCCAGGATGCCTTGGCTGAGGAAATCGGCCACATGCTGGACGAGGACGTCGTGGCCAGTCCGGCGGACATCGACCTCTGCATGATCCTTGGCGCCGGCTGGCCGATGTTCCTGGGCGGCATCACCCCCTACCTGGACCGGGTGGGGGCCTCCGAGCGGGTGAACGGCAAGCGCTTCCTGGCGCCGGGCGTCGCGTCCCCCGCCGCAGGCTAGGCGGATTTGCGCGCCGCCCGCCCACTGGCGGGCGGCGCACTGCCGGCCGCCGTCATGCCGGCGGTCAGGCCGTTGCCAACCGGCCGCCGTCGAGCGTCAGGATGCGGTGCGCCACCGTGCGTGCGTAGCCCAGGTCATGGGTGACCAGCACGACGGCGGCGCCCTCCGCTGCGGCCGAGCCGACGGCGGCGTCCAGCAGGGCCAGTCCGTCGCCGTCCAGTGCCACGGTGGGCTCGTCCAGTGCCAGGACGGCGGGCCTGCGCGCCAGGACGGTGGCCAGCGCCAGGAGGCGCTGGGCTGAGGCCGGCAGCTCGGCGGGGTGCCCGTGGGCGGCCTTCGCCAGGCCGACTGCCTGAAGGGCTGCAACGGCCCGTTCTGCCGCCATGTCCGGACCCACCAGGCGGTCCAGCCCGAAGCTGACCTCCCGCAGTACGGTGCGTTCGAACAACTGGTCGCGCGGCTGCTGGAACAAGAGGCCCACGGCGGCCGCGGTGCGTCCAACGGGCGCGCCGGAAATGTCATTGCCGCTGACCAGGACAGTTCCCGCGGTGGGTTTCAGCAGGCCGTTGAAGTGGCGCAGGAGCGTGGATTTTCCGGCGCCGTTGGGCCCGGTGACCGCCACGATTTCCCCGGATTGGACCGTTAGGTGGACGTCCTGCAGCACGGGTGTACCGGGGGTCGAGTCCCCGGTCCGTACCGCCTTGACCCATCGTTTGCGGCGTCTTTCACCGTGGTTTTGTAGGGCCGGGTACGCAAAGGACACACCGCGGAGCTGCAGTGCCGCCGGTCCGGCCTGCGGCCCTGGAGGCGGCTTTGGCGGCGCCGCAGCGTTCCGTTCGGCTGGACGCCGGATTGCCCTGGGCAGCATGCCTGCGCCATTGCTGCCTTCGGCATGTCCGGCCCCCATGCCGGCAGGAGGCCCGCACGCGGTGACTGTGCCACCCGACAGCACCACCCAGGTGTCGGCGTCCAGCAGCAGCGGGTCCACCATCTGGCTGAGGATCACGACGGCGATGCCCCGCTTCAGAAGGGACCGGACCAGGGCGGCAAGATCGTCCGCGCCTGCCGTGTCCAGGGAGGCGAAGGGCTCGTCCATGACCAGCACGGGCGGTCCGGCGATGATGGTGCAGCCGATGGCGAGGCGGCGCAGCTGCCCACCGGAGAGCCGGGCGGGGTCCTGGTCCAGCTGGTTCCGAAGTCCCAGCAGCCCGGCTGTGCGCTCCACAGCCACCTGCATGTCAGCGCGCTCCGTGCCGGCGTTTTCCAGCCCGAACGCGAGTTCCTCGGCCACTGTGGCCCGCACGGTGGACAGGACGGAACCCGGGTCCTGCGGGACAAACCCCACGTGCCGGCCCCACTGGGCGGCATCGATCCGCGGGTCCCCCGGGCCGCCGTCGAACTCCAGCCGCGTGCCGGACAACTCAAGGAACCCTGCCAGTAGGCCGTGGCCGCCCGGAGGCAGCCAGCCGGCCAGCAGCCGGCCCAGGGTGGACTTGCCGCTGCCGGAGGCACCAAGAATGGCCGCGAAGGAGCCGGGCGCAAAAGACACGGTCACATCCTGCAGGGCCGGGGCCTGGCCGTCGTGGAACGTGAACTGCCGGATCCCGGCTGCCAGGACCGGTTTGCCTGGCACGCCGGCATTGCTGTCTTTGCCGGCATTACTTGCTTTGCCGGCATTGCCTGGGCTGCTGGTCACCACGGGCTCAGCCACCTGCGCCCGCCTGGGCCACCCGGAGAACCACTGCCGCCAGGGCCGCCAGCACCAGGACTGTCCGGGCCGCCCGCTGCAGGCCCGAATCAGCCACCTCGCGGTAGCTGGTCCGCGGCCCGGTATTGCTGAGTCCCCTGGCCTCGAGAGCGGCGGCGCGGGTACCGGCATCCTCGATCAGGGAGAGGACCAGCGGAACGGCCTGCAGCCGGAAGGCGCGCGCCCTGGACACCAGGCTGCCGGAGACCACCAGGCCCCGTGATTCCTGGGCCTGTCTAATCCGCCGCACCCGGGCCGCGATGGCAGGCAGCAGGGTCAGGGTGGAGGCCAGGACGAAGGCGAACCGGCCCTGTACCCCGCGGGCAGACAAGGCCGCCACGAGGTCGGGGACGCGGACGCCGAAGGAAAACAGGAGCAGCACCAGGACCACGGCGGCCAGCTGCAGGATCCGCTGCCCGGCGAACTCCAGGCCTTCCTGGGTGATCCGGGCAGGTCCCCACGCTGCCAGGACAGTCCGTCCCTCGGGGAAGAACAGCCCGTGCAGCCACAACAGTGACAGGCCAAGCGGAACCAGGACTGCAGCACCAGCCGGGAGCACCCGGCGGGCGGTGCCGCCCGCCACGGACAGGCCAAGGCACGCGGCAACCACGGCGAGGGACAGCGGCCAGCTGCCGGCCGCCGTCGTAATGACCGCCGTGGCCGCCGCAGCGGTCAGCGACGTCAGCGGGTTAAGCCGTTCCCGCCTGGCCGGCGCTGCCGTCCTGCCTGCCGATGATGCCGTCACAGGGGTAGGGTCATCCCTTCCGTGTGGAATCCTGGGCGGGTCCCTCTGCCGGCCCCTGGACCGGATCCTGGGCGGGTCCCTGCGCGCGGGCGTCAGCCGCAGGCGTAGTGCCGGCCAGCACGCGGTGGCGCCTGATGAAGGGGAACTGCTGGCGGGCCCGGCGGGGCAGGGCATAGACCAGGATGGCCACGATGGTGAACACGATGGCCTTGTCCATGGGGTCGGAGATCAGCGCCTGCTTGGTGATGGCGGCCAGGAGGGTATCGCCCATGGCCCGGAAAGCACTCACGATCGCCCCTGTGGCCACGCCCGAGGTTCCGCCGAAGACGAACGCGGCCACCGGGGCGGAGACCACACCGGCGATGATCCCCGTGGCGAAGCCGGCCACGGGAGCCAGGTAGAAGCGGCGGAAGAGGCCGTAGCGTGCTGCCAGCCCGGCCAGGCACCCGATGAGCGCGGCGCCTGCGGCGAACGGAAGCACGGTGGGGTTGAAGAAGGACCAGACGATGCTGCTGAGTGCGCCCGTGGCGGCGCCGGCAGCCGGGCCGGCCAGGACGGCAATCAGCACCGTGCCGATGGCGTCGAGGTAGAAGGGAACCAGGGTGCTGCCAACGAACTGGCCGAGGACGATGTTCAGGACCAGGGCCACCGGGATCAGCACCAAGGTGGATGCCGGCAGCGTGGGCAGGACGGCGACGATCAGCAGGACCGCGCCTGCCAGGAAGCCGGTGAGGGCGATCAGGGCCGATGCGCTGCCCGGACCTCCGGTGATGTCTGCGGGCTGGTTGAGCACCAGGTAGACATAGGTGGCCGCGATGGCCAGGGCGCCGAGGATCTCCAGGAGCCGGCGGCGGGCCGCGGGGCGTTCCTGGGACGGGAGCGTCAAAGAGGGCGATGACATGGGGAAAGTTCCTTTGGGTGCAGGCAGTGGCCCGGCAGTGCCGGGACGAGCGTGTGGCTGCCTATGTCACCTCGGCAGCAGCCGGCGGCAACTGCGCCGGGCCGGTCCGTGCCCCATTCTACCGGGCATCCCGGACGTCGTCCCGTGCGGAATGCACTGGTCGCACGGCGCCCCGCGCCTGCCGTTTCATCCCACCCGGCCGGCCAGGCTTCCGACGGCGGACACCAGCTCGCGGAACGCCTGATCCGGGTTGTTGCCGGACACGATCCGGGCGTTGGGAGGTGTGCCCCAGAGCCCGCGGAAGTCGGCAACGGTGGTGCCGGCCAGGAGCGGCGACTCTGTTTCGACGTCCACGGTGGCGGGGCGGGCCGTATACTCGAGCGTGCCTGCCGCCACTCCTGCGGCGAAAAAGTCGTGGACGTGGGCCAGGTAGCCCTGGTCGTAGAGCCGGTGGAATTCGAAGTAGAAGCGCAGGGCATCCGAAAGGTGCCTGATGAGGGTGTTGTCGGAGCTGCTCCGCTGGCCTTCCGGCTGTTCGGGGAGCACCAGTTCGGGAACGGCGGCACCGGCAGCGCGGGCCAGCGCCGTGACGTGGGCTGGGCGGAGCTCCATGCGTTCGGTGGTGTCCAGCGAGCAGACGATGGGCAGTTTCTCCAGCGGCTTTCCCCGGTACGCGGCGTAGACCTCCTTGGCGGCGTGCGGGTCCACGTGCGTGTTCCATTCGGCGGTGGGGGTGGTGTTGCCCTGGTGGTAGAAGGCGCCGCCCATGATCACCACCTTTGCCAGGAGGTCGGGAAGTTGCGGTTCCCTGCGCAGCGCCAGGGCGAAGTTGGTCAGCGGGGCGGTGATGAGCGCGGTGAGCTCCCCCGGCCTGGCCCTGGCGTGTTCGATCCACAGGTCCACGGCATCCCGTTCGCTGATCCGGCCGGCGGGCTGCGGCAGGACGGCGTAGCCGATTCCTTGTGGTCCGTGGGTCTCCGGGGTGGTCTGCAGCGGGATGGACAGGGGCTTGCGGGCCCCCACGGCCACCTGGACCCCGGGCCGGCCGCACAGTTCCAGCAACGCCAGGGTGTTGCGGGCCACCTGGTCCGCGTCCACGTTGCCGGGGGTGGCAGTGACTGCCACGAATTCCGTGTCCGGGAGGGCCGCCAGGTAGGCCAGGGCCAGGGCGTCGTCGATTCCGGTATCAACGTCCAGGAGGTAGGCGGGCACGGCTGCCTAGAAGAGCGCGACCTTGGGCACGGCCGGGAAGATCCCGTCCAGGGCGGCCAGGTCTTCGGGGGTGGGGATCCAGTTCGCCGCTTCCGCGTTCTGCCTGACCTGCTCCGGCCTGGTGGCCCCGGCGATGACGCTGGCCACCGAGGGCTGCGCGGCGAGCCAGGAGAAGGCCACCTCAATTTCGGTCAGCCCGCGTTCCTTCGCGAAGACACTGAACCGGCCCAGCTGGTCCCAGTCGGCGTCGTCCACCATATTGGTGCGAGTGTGGCTGAGCCGGGATCCTTCCGGCGCATGGCCCGGGGCGTACTTGCCGGTCAGGAGGCCGTTGGCCAGCGGGAAGTACGGAAGGACGCCGAGCCCGAACTCCTCCGCGGCCGGGGTCACTTCAAGCTCGGCACGCCGGTCCAGGAGGTTGTAGTGGTTCTGGGTGGAGATGAAGCGGGCGGTGCCCAGTTCGCGTGCCACGTACTCGGCCTGGGCGATCTGCCAGCCGGACCGGTTGGAGTGGCCGATGTAGCGGACCTTGCCGCTGCGGACCAGGGTGTCCAGCGCGGCGAGGGTCTCGTCGATGGGGGTCAGCGGGTCCGGGGTGTGGAACTGGTAGAGGTCGATCCAGTCCGTGCCCAGCCGCCGCAGCGAAGCCTCAACCGCCTGGATGATGTAACGCCGCGACCCGCGGGCACCGAAGTCCGGCCCGCTGGCGCCCTTCATGTCCATGCCGAACTTGGTGGCCAGCACCACGCTGGAGCGCCGGTTTCCGAGGGCCTTGCCAAGCATGGTTTCGCTCAGCCCGGGCTCGCGGCCGTAGGTGTCGGCGACGTCGAAGAGGGTGATGCCGGCATCGACTGCCGCGTGGACGACGGCGTCCGTTGCGTCCTGCGATTCGGTGGCGGTGTTGGCGCGGCCGAGGTTGTTGCAGCCAAGCCCCACGGTGGAGACGGTCAGGCCTGATTTTCCAACGCGGCGGTAACTGGTCAAGGACGCCTCCTAGAGGGTGAAGCTGCTGGCCGGCTTGGCTGAGTGCTTGAGTTTGTAATGGTCGGGGTTGCTGTACGGGGCGGCACCGATGCTGAGCTTGGTGAAGTCCAGGTCTTCGCCGCGGGCGCAGACCTTGATGGCATTCACGGCCTTGTTCACATCCGGGCAAAGGCAGAAGATGTTGAGTTTGTAGTCCGTGAATTCGGAACGCTCCACCGTGCCAAGGCCCCGCCAGGCGAGGTGGCTGATCAGGGCGTCGGTGGCCTTCTCCTCCAGGTAGCGGTCCCGCTCCGTCCCTTCCCGGGTCTTGAGCGCGAACTGCGCCACCACCCAGAACTGCTCCTCGGCGGGGATCTCGGCGAATCCGTCCTCAGCGCATTGGGCTGCGAAGGCGTCCAGGAGGCCCTCGGCGGCGGCAGCGTCGGGAACGTCGGTTTCCTCGGTCTTGCTCTGGTGCCCCACAGCGCCGAAATTCATGACGAACTGCGAGTAGTCCTCATCGAACCAGGCCTCCCGGAAGTGGAGGGTGCCCTCGTCGTCGCGCTTGTAGACCCTGACAATGCCGCTCATGTGCGTCCTTTTGTAAACCATTCGACGTCGGTGCCGTCGAATGGAGCTTGCTGTGCCTTCACGGCGTGGTACAGAGTGTCCGCGGAGGACTGGATGTCTTCGATCAGTTGCTGCGGGTAGCGCATGGAGACGCTGTGGTCGGCGAATTCGTCCTGGTCGTCGATGAAGACGCCGCGGTCAGCGGTCCGGATGACGTCCAGGTCCATGTCGATGACGTGGAACTCGGTGACGGCCGGCCGGATCTGTGTCCATTCGTGGCCGACCGCCAGGTCGATGTACACCCGTACGCCCCCCGGGTGGGCAGAATCGTAGAACGTGGCCACCCAGTCGCCCTGGCGCGGCACCAGCAGGACGGCGTCGGAACGCGTGTAGAACGCGGCCCCGGGGCGGGAACAGAACTCGTTGGTGCCCTGGAAGATCCACCACCCGTGCCGGTCTTCGCCAAGGTACCGGCCCGGCACCACCCAGTGCGCCTTGCCGTTCCATTTCCGGTTCCGGGAAACCACCAGCTGTCCGGGCTGCAGTCCATTGGGAACACGCGTGGTGGTGGTGTGCAGGACCGGTCCGGACTCCCCCGCGGGTCCGGGGTACTTCAGCTCGTCCTCGTCCCTCACAGGATCGGAAGGCTGCCGGTGGTGGGGTGCTGCTGCCCGGGCAGGGGCCGCGCGAACGGAACCTTGGTTCCCAAAACCTGCGCGACGACGTCGTGCGTGATCTGTTGGGCGGTCAGCCCAACGCGCTCCAGCACCTGGTTGCGGGTGCCGTGCTCCAGGAACTCCACGGGCAGGCCCACCTCATTCAGGGCGGTGTCCACGCCTGCGGCACGCATTTCCTGACGGATGCGCGATCCGACTCCGCCGGCGCGGACGCCGTCCTCGATGCAGATGACCAGCCGGTGGTGGGAGGCCAGCGCAATGATGGAACGGCGGACCGGGAGGACCCAGCGTGGGTCCACCACGGTGGTGCTGATGCCCTGCGCCCCGAGCCGGTTGGCGACGTCGAGGGCCAGCTCTGACATGGCGCCGACGCTGACGATCAGCACGTCGTTCTCGGTGGAACCGGAGGGGCGGCGGGCCAGGACGTCCACGCCGTCGCTCAAGCGTTCCAGCGCCTCCACGGCCGGACCCACGGATCCCTTGGAAAAGCGGACCACGGTGGGGGCATCGCTGATGGCCACCGCCTCACGCAGTTCCTCGCGGAGCCTGGTGGCGTCGCGGGGTGCGGCCAGGTGCAGGCCCGGGACGATCTGGACCATGGCCATGTCCCACATGCCGTGATGGCTGGCGCCGTCCGGGCCGGTCACGCCCGCGCGGTCCAGGACGATGGTGACGCCGGCCTTATGGAGGGCGACGTCCATCAGCAGCTGGTCGAAGGCACGGTTGAGGAAGGTGGCGTAGACGGCCACCACCGGGTGCAGCCCGCCGAAGGCCATGCCGGCGGCCGCGGTGAGCGCATGCTGCTCGGCGATGCCGACGTCGATGACGCGCTCAGGGTGCTTGGCTGCGAACTTGTGCAGGCCCACCGGAATCAGCATGGCCCCGGTGATGCCCACGATGTCGTCGCGCTCGTCCGAGATGGCTGCGATTTCGTCGGCGAACACGGAGGTCCAGGACTGTGCCCCGCCGCTGCCGGTTGGTTCGCCGGTTTCCGGATCGATGATGCCCACCGCGTGGAACTGGTCGGCTTCATGGGCGCGGGCGGGGGCGTAGCCGTGCCCCTTCTCCGTCATGGCGTGCACAATGACCGGGCCGCCGTAGTTCCTGGCGGTGGAGAGGGCGTGTTCCATGGCCTGGAGGTTGTGGCCGTCCACGGGGCCTATGTACTTCATGCCGAGGTCCTCGAACATGCCCTGCGGCGCCCACCAGTCCTTGATGCCCTTCTTCATGGCGTGCAGGCTCTTGTACGTGAACTGGCCCATGGGGCCGCCGTTCTGGAGCTTCTTCTTCCACCAGTCCAGTGCCACCTCATAGGCGGGCGCGGCGCGGAAGGAGTCAATGGTGGGGCGCAGCGAGGCAAGGTAGTCGGCGAATCCGCCGACAGTGGGGGCGTAGGAGCGGCCATTGTCGTTGACCACGATGACGACGCGGCGCTTCTTGTCCGCGGCGATGTTGTTGATGGCTTCCCACGCCATCCCGCCGGTGAGCGCGCCATCGCCAACGACGGCAACGACGTGGCGGTCGCCTTCCCCGGTGAGCTGGCGGGCGCGGGAGATACCGTCGGCCCAGGACAGGGAGGAGGAGGCGTGGGAGCTCTCGACGATGTCGTGCTCTGACTCGGCCCTGGCGGGATAGCCGGAGAGCCCGCCTTCCTGGCGGAGGGTGCTGAAGTCCTGGCGCCCGGTCAGCAGCTTATGGACGTAGGACTGGTGGCCCGTGTCGAAGACGATGCTGTCGCGGGGAGACTCGAAAATGCGGTGCACGGCCAGCGTCAGTTCCACGACGCCGAGGTTGGGTCCGAGGTGGCCGCCCGTCTGGGAAACGTTCGTGATCAGGAACTCCCTGATCTCCGAGGCCAGCTGTGCCAGCTGTTCCTCGGTCAACTCGTTCAGGTCCTGCGGATTCCGGATGGTGTCCAAGATTCCCAATGACCCCTCCTTCGGGTGGTAGACGTGCCGTTTAACTCTAACGCCTTGGTTTTGACTGCAAAGCCGAAGCCCCGGCTGGTCGGTGACCGGCCGGGGCTTCGGGAGGATGTTGCCTGCTGGGCAGAAACCGCTAGTTCGCGGAGATCTGGCGCAGCACGTACTGCAGGATGCCGCCGTTGCGGTAGTAGTCCGCTTCACCCGGGGTATCGATGCGCAGGACGGCGTCGAACGACTTCGAGGAGCCGTCCTCTGCGGTGGCGGTAACCTTCAGGGTCTTGGGCGTGGTGCCCTCGTTGAGGGCGGTGACGCCCTCCACCGAGAAGGTTTCCGTGCCGGCCAGGCCCAGGCTGGCAGCGTTCTCGCCGGCCGGGTACTGCAGCGGCAGGACGCCCATGCCGATGAGGTTGGAGCGGTGGATGCGCTCGTAGCTCTCGGCGACGACGGCCTTGACGCCCAGCAGTGCGGTGCCCTTGGCAGCCCAGTCGCGCGATGATCCGGAACCGTACTCCTTGCCCGCCAGGACCACCAGCGGAGTGCCGGCTGCCTGGTAGTTCTGCGCGGCGTCGTAGACGTAGGCCTGCGGGCCGTCAGCCTGGGTGAAGTCGCGGGTGAAGCCACCCTCAACGCCGTCCAGGAGCTGGTTCTTGATGCGGATGTTCGCGAACGTACCGCGGATCATCACCTCGTGGTTGCCACGCCGTGAGCCGTAGGAGTTGAAGTCCTTGCGCTCCACGCCGTTGGCCAGCAGGTACTGGCCGGCAGGGGTGTCGGACTTGAACGAACCGGCCGGGGAGATGTGGTCGGTGGTGACGGAGTCGCCGAGCTTCAGCAGCACGCGGGCGCCCGTGATGTCCTTGACCGGCTCCGGCTTCGCCTGCATGCCCTCGAAGTACGGGGGCTTCCGGACGTACGTGGAGTTTGGATCCCAGGCGAAGGTGTCGCCGGCCGGGGTGTCCAGGGCCTTCCAACGGTCGTCCCCGTCGAAGACGCCCTCGTAGCCCTTGGCGAACATTTCCTTGTCAATCGAGGAATCGATGACCTGCTGGACCTCAACAGGGTTGGGCCAGATGTCCTTCAGGAAGACGTCGTTGCCGGCCTCATCCTTGCCGAGGGCGTCGGTTTCGAAGTCGAAGTCCATGGAACCGGCCAGGGCGTAGGCGATGACCAGCGGCGGGGAAGCCAGGTAGTTCATCTTGACGTCCGGGTTGATCCGGCCTTCGAAGTTGCGGTTGCCGGACAGGACGGCGGCGACGGCCAGATCGTTGGCCTGGACGGCCTCGGAAATCTCAGCTTCCAGCGGACCGGAGTTGCCGATGCAGGTGGCGCAGCCGTAGCCCACGATGTAGAAGCCCAGCTTCTCCAGGTACGGGGTCAGGCCGGACTTCTCGTAGTAGTCCGTGACAACCTTCGAGCCCGGGGCAACGGAGGTCTTGACCCACGGCTTGGCGGTGAGGCCCTTTTCGACGGCGTTGCGCGCCAGGACGGCGGCGGCCAGCATGACCGAGGGGTTGGACGTGTTGGTGCAGGACGTGATGGAGGCGATGGTGACCGCGCCGTGGTCCAGTTCGAACTCGCGGCCGTCAGCCATCTTCACGGGGACCGGGTTGGAGATACGCCCCGCGCCGCCGTGTGCTGCCGAGTACTTCGGCGGTTCACGGTCCGTGTCGGAGATGTGGGTTGCACCACCGGTGAAGGACGGCGCGTCCGAAGCCGGGAAGGACTCCTCCAGGGACTCGTCCAGGGTTCCCGCGTTGGCGTCGTGCGAGACGTAGTTGAGCAGGTCGTGGCGGAACTCGTCCTTGGCCTCGGTCAGCTCAATGCGGTCCTGCGGGCGCTTGGGGCCGGCGATGGACGGGACAACGGTGGACAGGTCCAGTTCCAGGTACTCCGAGAACTTGATGTCGCGGGACGCGTCGTGCCACAGGCCCTGTTCCTTGGCGTAGGCCTCCACCAGGGCGACGTTCTGCTCGGACCGGCCGGTGAGGCGCAGGTAGTCAAGGGTGACGTCGTCGATGGGGAACATGGCGGCGGTGGAACCGAACTCGGGGCTCATGTTGCCGATGGTGGCGCGGTTGGCCAGCGGCACCGCTGCGACACCTTCGCCGTAGAATTCGACGAACTTGCCCACAACGCCGTGCTTGCGCAGCATTTCGGTGATGGTCAGCACCACGTCGGTTGCGGTGGCACCGGCGGGGATGCTGCCGCTGAGCTTGAAGCCCACGACGCGCGGAATCAGCATGGAGACGGGCTGGCCGAGCATTGCTGCCTCGGCTTCAATGCCGCCCACGCCCCAGCCCAGCACGCCCAAGCCGTTGACCATGGTGGTGTGCGAGTCGGTGCCGACGCAGGTGTCGGGGTAGGCGCGGAGCGCACCGTCCACCTCGCGGGTCATCACGGTGCGGGCCAGGTATTCAATGTTGACCTGGTGCACAATGCCGGTTCCCGGGGGAACCACCTTGAAGTCGTCGAATGCGGTCTGGCCCCAGCGCAGGAACTGGTAGCGCTCACCATTGCGCTGGTATTCGATCTCCATGTTGCGCTCCAGTGCGCCGGAGTTGCCGAAGGCATCGATCTGCACTGAGTGGTCGATGACCATCTCGGCCGGTGCCAGAGGGTTGACCCGCTTGGGGTCCCCGCCCAGGTCCTTGACCGCTTCACGCATGGTGGCAAGGTCAACCACGCAGGGAACGCCGGTGAAGTCCTGCATGATCACGCGTGCCGGCGTGAACTGGATTTCTGTATCGGGTTCCGCATTCGGATCCCAGCCTGCCAAGGCGCGGACGTGATCGTCAGTGATGTTCGCGCCGTCCTCTGTCCTCAACAGGTTTTCAAGCAATACCTTGAGGCTGAACGGAAGGGCTTCTGCACCTTCAACGGAGTTCAACCGGAAAATTTCGTATTCGGTTCCGGCTACATTAAGTTTGCCTTTTGAACCGAAGCTGTCCACAGTGCTCATCGCAGGACTCCTCTCGCAACAGTTTCATCTTTGTCGCGCGGTTGACCGCCTGCTAGTTAGGACGCCCTAAGTAGTTACAGGGCCCGAAAATTGCACACGGCCGGCCGAGAATACGGGCGCGACGTGGGACTACTACGGCCATCGTAGTCCAAAACCCCCGCGGCATCATGGAGCCGGAGCCAGCAGTGCCACCGTCTCGAGGTGGTGGGTATGGGGGTACAGGTCGAAGGCCCGGAGTCCGGCCAGGTCCCACCCTGAGCGGCGGAAGTAACCCAGGTCACGTGCAAACGACGCCGGGTCGCAGGACACATACGCGATGGCCCGGGGTTGCGACGCAACGAGCTGGCCGACGACGGCTTTCCCGGCTCCGGCCCGGGGCGGGTCCAGGAGCAGGGCGTCGAAGTTCCGCGGTTTCTGGCGCAGGACCCGCTCCACGCGGCCCTGGACCACCTCCACCTGGGGTGCCGAGTGCAGGTTCTTCCGGGCGTCCCGGCTGGTTCCCGGCGCCCCCTCGACCGACAGCACGGACCCCGTCTCCCCCACGGCGTCGGCCAAGACTGCGGTGAAGAGGCCGGCGCCGGCGTAGAGGTCGGCAACCACGGCCCCGGCGTGCAGGAAGTCGCCCTCCCGCAGGAATTCTGTGACAGCCCCCACAAGCGTCCCGGGCGCGTCGCGGTGGATTTGCCAGAAGCCCTCCCCGGTGACCCGGTAGTCGTGGCCCACCGCGGATTCCTGTACCCAGGTCCGCCCCCGGAGCTGGGTCACACTGCCCGTCAGCGGATCAAAGACCGCGACCGAGGCATCCTCCGGCACTCCCGCAGCGATTGCCCGCAGCCGTTTGTCCCTGGTTCCGGGCGCCGGGGCCAGGAGCACCAGGGGCCGGGACCCGTTGGCCGGAGCCGCCACCTCGACCCGCTCGATGCCCTGGAGGTCCAGGTCCCACAGGCGCAGGGCGTTGATGGCGTCGCTGGCCAGGGGCATCTCCCGAATGGGGATGATGTGGTTGGAGCGGTGCGCGTGCATGCCCAGCCTGCCCCCGGGGGTGACCGAAAAGCTGGCCCGTGTGCGCCACCCGAGCCCGCTGCCGCCGTCGTGGTTCTCCCCCACGGCTTCCACGCCGCCGGTCCAGGCGGGCGGCACCTGCTCAAAGCCGGCCAGCCGCGTGAGCTGTTCTGCCAGGACGTCGGCCTTCAGGCTGCGCTGCTTTGCCAGCGTCATGTGCCCGAACTCGGCACCTCCCACCGGCGGGTGGCCGTGGCTCCATGCCCGGGGGGAATCCGCCGGGCGCCAAAAGTGCTCCACCCGGTCCGGGGAAGCCTCAAGCACCTCGATCACATCCGCCCGCCAGAACTTCGCGTCGTCTCCTGCGTCGGTGAGCCGCACCCGGACTTTCTCCCCCGGAACGGCGTGCCGGACAAAGACCACCCTGCCCCCGTGGCGCGCCACACAGTGCCCGCCATGGGCTACGGGCCCGACGTCCAGCACCGCCTCTTCGCCTGCATGGCCGGCGGTTTCGGGTGCCTGCGGGGCGTTGGTGGAAGTTCTTGTGGTCACTGCACGTCCTGGAGGTTCTTTGCTTCTTCGGATGATTTGAGCTGCCAGGGAACGCTGGCCACCATGACCCCCGGTTCAAAGTGCAGGCGGGTCTTGATGCGCAGCGCGGTCTGGTTGTGCACCAGCTGCTCCCACCACTTGCCCACCACGTATTCCGGGATGTAGACCACGATGAGGTCCCGCGGGGAGTCCAGGCGCATCTGCTTGATGTAGTCCATGATGGGCGTGACGGTCTCGCGGTAAGGGCTGGCGAGGACGGTCAGCGGGACGGGGATTTCGAGCTTTTCCCAGTCGGCGATGGTATGTGCCGTTTCCTCCTGGTCGATGTCCACCGTGATGGCGTCCAGCCGGGAGGGCCTGGACGCACGTGCATACGCCAGCGCGCGCAGGACGGGCTTGCGGACGTGCGACACCAGCAGCACGGCGTGCACCCGGGTGGGCAGGGCCCGGGGCGAGGAGTCCTCGTCCACCGCAAGTTCCTTGGCCACGTTGTCGTAGTGCGCCCGGATGCTCCACATGATCAGGAACAGGATGAACATGGCCAGCAGGGCGATCCAGGCGCCCTGCTCGAACTTGGTGATCAGGACGATGACCAGCACCAGCGCCGTCATGCCGAAGCCGATGCTGTTGATGGTGCGGGACTTCATCATCCGGCGCCGGACGGCCTTGTCCTTGGCGAGCTTCAGCTCGCGCCCCCAGTGCCGGATCATGCCGAGCTGGCTGAGGGTGAAGGAGATGAAGACTCCCACAATGTAGAGCTGGATGAGCTTGGTGACGTCCGCGTCGAACGAGATGATGAGCACCAGGGCGCCCGCCGCGAGGGCCAGCACACCGTTGCTGAACGCGAGCCTGTCGCCGCGGGTCCGGAGCTGGCGGGGCAGGTAGCCGTCCTGGGCCAGGATGGAGCCCAGGACCGGGAAGCCGTTGAAGGCGGTGTTGGATGCGAACACCAGGATGACGCCGGTAGCGGCCACCACGATGTAGAACGGAATCGAGCCGGCGCCGAAGATGGTCTGGGCGATCTGGCTGATGGCGGGGTTCTGGACGTATCCCTCCGGCAGGGGGTTTCCGTTCAGCAGGAATTCCGTGGCGGGGTCCAGCACGATGTGGACCTTGGTGGCGTTGGCCAGGTAGATGATGCCGGCCAGCATTGCCGCGCCGATCATGCCCAGGAGCAGCAGCGTGGTGGCCGCGTTCTTGCTCTTGGGGTGCTGGAAGTTGGGGACGCCGTTGCTGATCGCTTCCACGCCGGTGAGCGCCGCGGCGCCCGAGGAGAAGGCCCGGAGGAGCAGGAAGGCACCGGCCAGGCCTACAAGGCCCTGGTCGAAGCCCTCTGCCGGGACGATGGTAAAGGCCGCGGAGGGCGCCTCCCCGAGTGTCCCCGTTGCCGCCTGGAATACGCCCACCGCGGTCATGCCAAAAATGGATGCCATGAAGATGTAGGTGGGGACAGCGAAGACGCTGCCCGCTTCCTTGATGCCGCGCAGGTTGACCAGGGCAAGGATGACGACGCCGATGGTGGCGATGACGGCCTGCTCACCGTGCAGCGATGGTACGGCAGTGGTGAGGTACGCCGCTGCCGAGGACATGGACACGGCCACCGTCAAGACGTAGTCCACCAGGAGGGCCGAGGCCACTGTCAGGCCGGCGTACTTGCCCAGGTTCACGTTGGCGATCTCGTAGTCACCGCCGCCTGACGGGTACGCGTGGACGTTTTGCCGGTAGGAAGCGACGACGGTCAGCAGGACCACCATCACGGCCAGGCCCACCAGCGGCGAGATGGCCACGGCGCTGACGCCTGCAAGGGCAAGGGTCAGGAGGATCTCGTCCGGCGCGTAGGCTACGGAGGAAAGGGCGTCGGAGGCGAAGATCGGCAGTGCGATCTTCTTGGGAAGCAGGGTATGGGCCAACCGGTCGTTCCGGAACGGCCGGCCCACCAGCACGCGTTTGACGGCGTTCAGTATTGTCAACACCCCACAAAGCTAGTCTGAATCACGGACGATGTCATGACGGGCGCGGGCCAGGCCGAACAAGGGCCGTGCCGGTAGAGTTCTAGCTGCACGATCCTGACTTACATATGGAGGAGATACGGTGGCGCATTTCGTGATCATGGGATGTGGCCGGGTGGGGGCAACGCTGGCGCACACGCTGGAGGATGCCGGGCATTCCGTGGCCATCATCGACCAGGACGACCGCGCCTTCCGCCGGCTCCGCCAGGGCTTTACCGGACGGAAAGTCACCGGCGTTGGCTTTGACCGGGACACCCTCAAGCAGGCGGGGGTGGCTGAGGCCTACGCCTTCGCCGCCGTCTCCAGCGGTGACAACTCCAACATTCTGGCCACCCGCGTTGCCCGTGAGACCTTCCACGTGCCGCATGTCGTCGCCAGGATCTATGACCCGGGACGGGCCGAGATCTACCAGCGCCTGGGCATTCCCACGGTGGCCGCGGTCCGGTGGAGTGCCGACCAGGTGCTGCGCCGCATCCTTCCCGAACAGCACCTCGCAGGCGACTTCCGCGAGCCCTCCGGACGCCTCGTCCTCGCCGAGCTGGAACTCGACGCCGGCTGGGTCGGGCACCGCGTCAGCAGCATTGAGAAGGCTGCCGACGTCCGCGTGGCGTACCTGACCCGCTTCGGCGAGGGCCTGCTGCCCGACGCCGGGACCGCCTACCAGGACGGCGACACCGTGCACGCCATGCTGCAGGTGGACCGCAGCGCCCAGATCGCCCAGATCCTCGCCAAAGCCCCCGCCAAGGAGTACCAGTGAAAGTCGTTATTGTCGGCGCCGGCAGCGTCGGATCCTCCATCGCCAGGGAGCTGCTGGCGCACAAGCACGAGATCCTCCTGATCGACCTCAAACCCGAGGTGATCGGGCGCAGCGGCCTGCGGGGCGCCCACTGGCTGGTGGGTGACGCCTGCGAGCTCTCCACACTCCAGGGGGCCAAGGTGGAGGACGCGGACGTGGTGGTCTCCGCCACGGGCGACGACAAGGTGAATCTGGTGGTGTCCCTGCTGGCCAAGACCGAGTTTGGGGTCGGGCGCACTGTGGGCCGGGTGAACAACCCGAAGAACGACTGGATGTTCAATGATTCATGGGGCGTCGACGTGGCCGTGAACACCCCGCAGCTGATGACCGCCCTGGTGGAGGAGGCGGTGGAGATTGGCGACCTGGTCCGCCTGCTGACGCTGCAGACGGGTGTGGCTTCCCTGGTGGAATTTACGGTTCCGCACGATTCCCACGTCATCGGCATGACCGTGGGCGACATCCACTGGCCGGAGGACGCCACGCTGGTGGCGATCCTGCGGGACCAGGCACCCATCACGCCCAGCCGGGACGACGTGATCGACGGCGGCGACGAGCTCTTCTTCGTCACCACCATCGCCGCTGAGGACGGGCTCCGGGAGCTGCTCTCCTCCGCCCCCGGCAGCATCGAGACCGGTGAGGCTGCGGACAGTGCCCAGCCCGCTGCCGCCGGCAGCCACGGGCACGCTCAGGACGACGACGGTTTCGACGGCTAGGTCCGCCGCCGCACCCGTGCCGCAGCGCACCTGGGCGTCACGCGGTCTGGTCTGCGCCGGCTTCAGGTTCCGCCGCCGCAGGCCGGGTCACCAGCCAGGCCACCCAGACTCCGAGGATGTACAGCGGGGCCCCCATAATGAGGCGGGTGGTTGCGAGGGCAGCCAGTCCGTCCGTGCCCATCAGGTAGAGGGGCACCTGCACGATGAGCCGGAGCGCCAGGACAGCCACGATGATCCAGGTGCCCAGGCGGTACGCCCTGACGCGGTCAGGGTTCTTGCGCCACTCCACCCCTTCGTTGCGGATGAATCCGAAGAGGAGCCCGGCCACCGGCCACTTGACGGCAATTGAGATGACCATGGCCAGGATGTAGGCGGCATTCGTGAAGAACCCGGGCAGGTAGAAGTCCTCGGCCTTGCCGGTGGTGTTGGCCAGCCAGGCGGAAATGCCCACGCCCACCACGCCCGCCAGGGCCTGGGTGAGGGGGCGCCGCTGCATCAGGCGGACAACCGTGAACACGGCCGCGGATGCCAGTGCTGCCACCAGGGACAGCGTGAGCTCGCGGGTGATGGTGAACGCCACCAGGAACACGAGGCCGGGAACGATGCTCTCGGCAATGCCCTGCACTCCCCCGGCGCTGCGCAGGACGTCCACCCGGCCGTCGTGGGTGCGGTGGAGCCCGGCCTTTGCGGCGTACCCGGCAGCGAGCCCCGCAACCGGGGACGGACCGGGAACCTGCGGCGTGCCCTGCTGTGCTCCGCCCGGCTGTGCAGGACCGGAAGGCTGTTGTTCGGGCTCTTGGGCGGTCATTCGTGCTCCTGGCGGGACAGTATCTCGTAGCGGGGATTGAAGATGGTGGGCACGTCTTTGCCCCGGGCCAGCATCCCCTCAACCCGGATCTGCGCGCCTGCTTCGATGCCGGGCACACGGTGGCGGCCCAGCCAGACGACCCGGAGCCTCGGCGGCCTGCCCCGCCTCGGACCCGGGGCGGGACGCCCGGCATCATCCTCGGAAAGGATGGCGCTGAATTCCGGGGTCCGGTCCGCAGGAACAAAGGTTACTGACTCAACATGCCCCTGGCACATGACGCGTCCCTTGTCCGGAAGTTGCCCCAGCGGGGTGATCCCCCCGGACGCCTGGACCGGGTTGTCGTGGGGAGGTTCAGCCGATCTGGGTAATTTCGGGACCACGTTCGGGCTCCTCCAGGGTGGGCGCGGCGGGCGGAGGAGTGGCGGATGCGTCCTTGGGCAGCCTCAGCTGCAGGAGGTCGCGCGGCGGCATGGGGCTGTCACCGCGGACCACCACCACCTGCCGGAACAGTGCCTCCAGCGGTTCCGCGGCGGGGCGCTCCAGCGCCGCAGGTCCGCCCAAGACGCCGCGCAGGAACCAGCGGGGACCATCGACGCCGATGAAGCGCGCCACGCGGTAGCCCTGGCTGCCGTCCGGTAGCCCGGCGGGCAGCTTGGCCACGAGTTCGGTACCGAAAGCCCCGTCCACCTCTTCAACCTGGCCGCCCTGCGCACCCACCGACTGGCCGATCTGTTCGCGGATCTCGTCCCACAGGGTCTCGGTCTTGGGCGCCGCGAAGGCCTGCAGCTGAAGGCTGGAGCCGTTGAGGTCCAGGGTCACTGCCACCACCCGCTGCGTGGCCTCTTCCACCTCGAGGCGGAGCTGGAGGCCCTCGCTGGGCGTGATCAGCAGGGCGCCAAGGTCCACATAGCCGTCCCGGCCGCTGATCTCGGCCTCGTCGAAAGGTCCGTCCTGGCGGCGGGCGCCGGTGGCGGATGCGCTTTCTTCGCCCTCCGCAACGGTGAGCTCGTCGGCCGGCTCTGCCGGCTCTTCCTTTTTATCTTTCCTGCCGAACCCAAAGACCATGGGTGACTCCTTAATTCTGAAAATGTGCCAGTCCTGAAACCTGCCGCCGGAACATTGGGGGTTCCGCCGTCGTGCATGCCGGCGCGGCAGCGGTGCAGCCTAAGGTCAGGCTCCGGGGACGTTGAACCCGCCGGTGGAGCCGAAGCCGGCCGCGCCGCGCACGGATCCGCTCAGTTCGCTGACAGGAATGAATTGGGCATGCTCCACCCGCTGGATGACCATTTGGGCAATTCTATCGCCGCGCCGGAGCTCTATCGGCTGGGACGAATCGGTGTTCAGCAGCGTTACCGAGATCTCGCCCCGGTAGCCGGCATCAACGGTGCCGGGGGCGTTCACGATGGTCAGGCCGTGCTTGGTGGCCAGGCCCGACCGGGGGTGGATCAGCGCCACGAACCCGTAAGGAAGTGCGATGGCGACGCCGGTGGGAACCAGTTTGCGTTCCCCGGGCATCAGGACCACGTCCTCACGGGCCCGGAGGTCTGCACCGGCGTCGCCCGGATGTGCATAGGACGGCGCCTCCAGTTCCGGATCCAGCATTTTCAACTGGACCTGCAGGGTGGGAGCTGCGGGGGCGGGCATTGCTGCGTCCGGGACAAGGTCTACCGTGGCGGGATGATCAGTCACAGTCACTCACTCTAACCCGCGCCCCCAAATCACTCCTAGGGAGGCCGCCGCCTGAAGCCGGGCGGGGATGCCTGTCCCAAGGTGAAATAGCGGGCCAAAGGTGGAAAGCTGGGGCCATGCCCGATTCAAGCCCGCCTGCGTCCGTTCCCAGCACACCCTCTACCGGGACAGCTGTCATCTACAGGGAGAAGCTGTGGCCGAATGCCTGGATCTGGATTATCGCAGCCGGCGTCTCCGCAGCGGGCATCCTGGTTTTCGCCCCGATCAGCATGGCGGCGGGCTTCACCGCTGCATTGGTGCTCTTCGCCATCATCACTGTCCTCCTGGTTCTTTCCACCCCCGTCATCATGGTCACGGCGGACACCCTCACCGTTGGCAGGGCCACCATTGAACGACGTTTTGTCGGCGCCGTGGAGCACTTCGAGGCCGGCGAGGCGACGGCGGAACGGGGCACCCGGCTTAACGGGCTCGCTTACCTGTGCATCCGTGGCTGGATCGACCCGGTCGTGAAGATCGAGATTACCGACCCCGCCGACCGGACCCCCTACTGGCTGGCCTCAACGCGCCATCCGGATCAGCTGACGGCCGCCCTGGCCCGGCGCTGACGCTGCCGGGCTGCCTGGCCGTAGCCTGAACCCGCCTTTCCGGCCTGGTTCCAGCGGAAAATCACGGCGCGCCCTGCTCCTTGAGCCAATTCCCCGCCGCCGGGTGGCAGAGTTTCGATTGATAGTAATGCCAGGGTGGAGGATTTGTATGCAGGATCTACGGCTTGTAGGCGTGCACGACGACGGGACGCATCTCCTGTTGAGCGGGGCCGGCGGCGAGATGTTCCAGCTGCCGATCGATGAGGCCCTCAGGACGGCCAGCAGGTCCACGGCCAAGCCGCGGGCGGAACGGCCCGCCGTTCCCATGTCGCCAAGGGACATCCAGGCGCGGATTCGCGCCGGAGCGACAGCTGCGGACGTGGCTGAACTGTCCGGAATGCCGCTGGCCAAGGTTGAGCGCTACGAGGGCCCGGTCCTCGCCGAGCGCGAATACGTTGCCCAGCAGGCGCGGAAAGTCGAAGTCGCGGCGCCCTCCCCCGGCCACGACATCTACCGTTCCGCTTTCGGTGACAACCCGGCCACGCTGGACGACATGGTGGCCCACCGTCTCTCCGCCCACGGCATCGACCCAGCAACAGTGGAGTGGGACTCCTGGCGGCGCCAGGACGGGACATGGACTGTGTCGGCAAGCTTTGAGGCCAAGTCCGGCGGCACCTCTGGCATTGGCGAGGAGCCTCCCGCGCTGTGGACCTTCAATCCGGGGCGGAAGTCACTGCAGAACACCAACCGCTGGGCGCAGCAGCTGAGCGAACTTGAGCCGCTGGACGGACCCGTTCCTGCCCGCCGGCTCACCGCGGTTTCCGACCGCCCCTTTGATTTCGAGACTGACGCGGATGCGGCCAGGACCCCGTCCGGTGCCCAGGGAGGGCCCGCCCCGGATTCCGGCAAGGAGTCCGATGGCCTCCTGGACATGCTCCGGTCCCGCCGCGGCCAGCGGCTGGGCGTGGATGAGGACTCGGACGACGCCCTGGCGCTGCTGCTCACGCATGGCGTGCCCGCCGCCCACCCCCGCCCTTCCGAGGTGCCGGCCGAACCTGAGGCAGAGGAGCCGGAACCGCAGGATGACCAGCGGGAAGCGCCGGCAGCCCAGGGAGACTCCTTCATCAAGCGCAGGGACACCAGGCCTTCCATGCTGTCCAGGCTCAGCCTCATTCCGCCGCACCGCGACAACCACGATGATGGGTTGCGGCTTCACGACGGCGTGAGCACCGACACGAGGGAAATCACCATTGCGGCGTCCCCGCAGAAACCCTCCGGGTCCACTCCCGCGGCAGGTTCCGGAACGTCCGGCGGAGCCGGGCTGGATGAACTGCTCGGCAGCAATCCCCGGCGCCCGGCCGCAAAGCAGGACGACGCTTCCCCCTCCACCGGACAGCTGCCGGAGACTGAGGCGCCGGAACGGCCTGCACGGCCCAAGCGGTCCAGCGTACCGTCCTGGGATGAGATCGTTTTCGGTACCCGGAGCGACTAGCCGTCCCAGGCTCCCTTATGGCTTAGGTCACGTGCTACGCTGCCCAGCACGTGCCGCACGCAAGGCACCAACACCAGGAGGTTTGCGGTGCCTGACACAACCTGCCACATGTCAATCTCGCTCGACGGTTTCGTCGCCGGGCCGGACCAGAGCCGGGACAACCCGCTGGGCCGGCGGGGGCTGGAACTGCATGCCTGGCACATCGGCGACCCCCGGGCGAACGATGCCGACAAGGTGGCCAACGAATGGCTCATGCGCCCGCGTGGCGCATATGTGATGGGCCGGAACATGTTCGGCCCCATCCGCGGGGACTGGGATGAGGAATGGAGCGGTTGGTGGGGCGCCGAACCGCCGTACCACGCCCCCGTCTTCGTTCTGACGCATCATCCCCACGCCCCCATCCAGATGGAGGGCGGGACCACCTTCCACTTCATCACCGGCGGCTTCGACGCAGCCTACGCTGCAGCCCGGGAAGCCGCCGGGAACAACGGCGTGGATATCGCCGGCGGAGCCTCCACAGTCCGGCAGGCGCTGGCCGCCGGCGTGGTTGACGAACTCACCCTCGACATCGCCCCGGTCCTGCTCGGTTCAGGGGAACGGATTTTCGACGGCGTTAAATCCTTCGGTTTCGAGCCCGTCGAGGTGCTCCACTCGCCGCTGGCCACCCACATCCGCTACCGCCGCGTTTCCCAGTAGAACGCCCGCGCAGTTAGTAGGCGCCCAGAACTCACTGAGACCCGCCGCCCACTTCGCTGCTGCCAACTGAGGTCCGCGGCCAGAGGTGCAGAAGTTTGGCGTCACGAAGCGAGGAATTCGATGAGCGCGTCTTCGAGGAGGCTTCGTTCTTCAGGTTGCGGTCGCGCAAGTGTTGGTGAACATCGCGGCAACTTTGGTGGCTCCCAGTCCTGATGTTCGCTGGCGTAGTGGCGGCCGGTGGGTGAGGTCCAGCCGGGTGGTTCGCTTTTGCTGGCCGGGGTGGGTTTCCAGCCGGTGGTGTGCCGGAGCTTATGGTGTTTCGGGCAGGGCTGTCCCAAATTGCTGACGCCGGTAGTGCCACCCTTATGCCAGGCGAGGATGTGGTCGGCCTCGTTGTCCAGGGAGTTGTTGCTGCACCCGGGGAACGGGCACTTGCCGTCCCGCATCCGCAACCAGTTCCGCATCGCTTTCGTGATTCGGTAGCTGGTCCTGCCAATCTCCAGCGGCGCCCCGTCCCGCGGGTCCACCAGGACCCGGTGGAACGAGTCCGCCCCGTCGGCAACCAGCCGGCCCTATCCGCGGCCATCCGTGTCCAGAGCGACGCGCCGTGAAGCCTAGGTTCCGCGGTTCTCCCCCGGTCCGCCCGAACCCCGCCACAGGCAGGCATCCACGTCGAACGGCAGCAACTGGTCCTGCTGGGCCATCAGGCTGGCGCCGTGCGCCGTCACCCGCCGCATGAAGTGGCGCCGGCACAGCGTCTCGTAGCCCACCACCGGCAAATGCCCAGCGGCTTCCGGGGCGGCGGGAGCCTCCACCACCATGTCCACGTCACCCACCACTACCTGCGCACCCTCGGTGACCATCACGCCGTCGACCGTCCTGGCGTTGTGCGTGGCGCGCCGCCCGCACCAGCACAGCGCCTCCACCTGGAGCACCTGCACGCGGTCGGCAAGCTCGATGAGCCGTTGTGAACCGGGGAACAGCCGGGTGCGGAAGTCCGCCGTGATGCCGAAGGCAAAAACGTCGACGTCGATTTCGTCCACCACCTTGGCCAGCTGCTCCACCTGCTCCGGGGTGTAAAACTGGGCTTCGTCGCAGATCAGGTAGTCAACGCGCTGACCCTGCGTGCGGCGAAACATGACTTCCTCCCAGAAGTCGGTGCTGTCCACCACCTCCACGGCGTCCGTCTCCAGGCCCAGCCGGCTTGAGATCCGGGACTCTCCGGCCCGGTCGTTGCGGCTGAAGCGCACGCCGCCGCGGCCGCGGGCCCGGTGGTTGTAGTCCATCTGCAGGGCCAGGGTGGATTTGCCGCAGTCCATGGTGCCGGAGAAGAAGATGAGTTCAGCCACGCCGGCGGTTCCTTCCCTCAGCCGTGAAACACAGCAGCGGGACCTCCCGCTCCGCCTTGGTCAGCGAGCCGTGCTGGCCCACCACTTCCATGGCGGTGGGCCGCATCCGCCGTCCGTCGTAAAGCGCGACGGCGTCACGCGCCGCGATCATCACGTCACCGATCCTGCCCGCAACAGCGGGCCGGACGTCACCAAAGAGTCCCCCGGCAATGGCTTCCTCGCGTGTGAAGGCCCAAACGCGGTCACCGAACCGCGCCTTCCATGCAGCAAGCAGCCTGTCCCGCACGCCTGCATCCGCTGCCAGGTCCGCGTGGTCCAGGTACAGGTGCACCATGCGCGGTTCCCCGGCCGTGTGGCGGACGCCGTCCACCAGCTCCGGATGGGTGGAAAAATCAATCCGCTGGGTTTCCGGGACATCCAGCATCCCGTGGTCCGCGGTGAGCACAATGGTGGTCCCGGCGGGGAGCGAGGAGTTGAGCCGCTTGACCGTGGCATCGAGCTCTTCCAGCTGGTGTTCCCACTGCTCGGAACGGCAGCCGTAACGGTGGCCCGCCTTGTCCAGCTCATTGACGTAGAAGTACATGAGGGACGGGCCGGACCCTGCCATGGCCTCGGCAGCTGCCGCCGTGCGCGCGTGCGCGGTGGTCCCGGAGATGAACCTGCCGCCCCGGAGCGCGGCGCGGGTCATGGGCGAGCCGTCGAACTGGGCGAGGCTGACGGTGCTGACATCCACCTGCTGGGCGATTTGTTCGAAGACGGTGGGAAAAGGCTGCCACGTGGCCGGGTCCACGCCCGGATCCCAGTTCCCCAACAGGTTGACCACCTTGTCCTGGCCGGGGTCCAGGACGTCATAGCCCACCATGCCGTGCTGGCCCGCAGGAAGGCCGGTCCCAAAGCTGGACAATGCCGCCGCCGTGGTGGAGGGGAAGGCGGAATCCAGCCACACGGGGACCTCGCCCTGCCCGGCCTGCATAACGGACCGCAGGAAGGGTGTGTGGGCCGCCTTCTGCTTCAGCAGGTTCCGGCCCAGTCCGTCAGCGAGGACTATGCAAACCCGTGAGGCGGCCGGGAATCCCAAGGCGTTGGTGAAGTCCTCCACGCCGATGCTGGCGGCGGCGCTGGTGAGGACTTCCGCGACGGAACGCTGTCCGTAGGCGGGTGCGGCTGGAAGGTCGGGAGTGCGGCCGGTGGCTGCGGTTTCCTGGAGGGCGGAGTGGCGTTCTTCCGGCATCTCAGCGCTGCTGGTGCCCGCGGCTGAGCCGGTTGCCGAACACGCCGGCACGAGGCCGCGGCGCCATGGACTGGGCGTGGGATACGGGAGTTGCGGAGCCGGTGTTGACGGCCCGCAGGGCCCGGGCGAAGAGCTTGGCGTCCTGCACTGCCTGCAGCCCGTCAGCCTCGGCACTGATGCGCAGCACGATGTCTTCCTGGGCAATGGTTCCGGTGTAGCCGTGGTCCGCTTCGCACTGCGGATCGCCGCAGCTGGCCGGACCCATGTCCAGCCGCTGGCCGCCGGACCAGGCAATGGACAAGGTGAGTTCCCGGACCGGGTCCGAGGGCTTGTAGTTCTGCGGCTGGGCGTACATGTAGCTCAGCACCACGGACCGGATCTGGGCCACGGGCACGGACTCGGTGGAGATCTGGGCGACGATCTGCTCCCCCGCCTCGTCCAGCTGCTGGTCGTCCACGTGGGTGATCACCAGCATGTCAGCGGTAAGGACCAGCACGGTGATGTGGCGGCGCACCTCCGCACGGTCAAAGTGGGTTTCCAGGTGCACCAGGTGGGCCACGCAGTCGCGGCCGTCCAGCGCGTCATCGACGACATCGGACACCAGGCGCGGGTAGAACCCTGCCTTCTGCAGCGCATCTTCCAGGCTCTGGCCCTGGATTCCGTGGTTGTGTGAGCTGTGCTGGCGGACTGCCTGGTTTTCATTTCCGGGCGTTTCGGGCGCCGAAGCGGGAGGCTGGAAGCTCATGCCCCCATTTTCACAGATCGTCCGGTCACTTGCTAACCGCGTCAGCCCAGCATGGCCCGGCGGGCGCTGTCGGTGCGCTGCGCGGCGTTGCCGATGCGCACGTCGGCGGCGAGGATGGTGACCCCTGAGGTGCCGCACAAAACTGGGTTAAATTCCACCAGCGCGATCTCCGGATGGTTGTCCTTCATCCAGGCCAGCCGCGCGGCCAGGTCCTCCAGCGCCTGCACGTCCACGGCCGGCAAGCCCTGGTAGCCGAAGAGCTTCCGGGATGCCCTGGGGGCCCGGACGAAATCGTGGACGTCCGCCGCGGAGAGCGGCGGTACCCGGTGAGACCAGTCATCCAGGAGGTTGACGGCGTCGCCGGCGAGGCCGAACGAGATGACCGGGCCCAGCAGCGGATCCTCGATGGCGCGGAAGGTACAGGCCTGGCCCACGGGCGCCATCGCCTGGACTTCCAGGACCGGATCGCCGTAGGCGGCGAGCGCCCGCCGCATCTGTTCGATGTTGAGCCGCAGCGATTCCGCGTCCTCGATGCCGAGGCGCACCCCGCCAAGGTCCAGCCGGTGCCGCAGCGCGGGGTCGGTGGTTTTCAGGACCACCGGCCAGCCCAGTGCGTCTGCCGCCGCCACGGCCTCGTCCGGGGTGGTGAAGCCGGCAGAGGGCAGGACGGAGATGCCGTAATGCCCCAGCAGGGACGCAGCCGCGGCCGGGTCCAGCTGCTTAAGCTGTTCACCCGTGACGTCCCCGAGCAGCGCGTCGAGTTCGGCCTCTGCCTGCCGGGGGTCGCAGCCGGCGGGTTCGACGAACTGCCCCTGGTCGCGCGCCGCCCACTCCGCGTACCTGACCACGGCCGCGAGCGCGGCCACGGCGGCGCCGGGGTTGGAAAAGCACGGGACGGTACAGCCCTCCGCCCCCACCAGGCCTTCCACGTTGATGGCGGGGTCCAGGATGCCGGTGAATGCTGCCACCACCGGCTTCCCGGCACTGGCCGAACATTCCGCCAGGACCTGTGCCACGGCGTCGGCAGTCAGCCCGCGGGCCGGCAGCAGCGCGGCGACGGCGGCGTGCACGGCATCCGAGGCCAGGGCGTCAAGGAGGGCCTTCCGCAGTGCGGGCAGGGCCACGGACTGGCCGGCATCGAGGTCCAGTCCGGAAACCACCCGGGCCACTCCCAGCCCATGGGCTGCGGCGCTGTCCGCCACGACGTTCCCCAGCGCCTGGGAGTTGCTGAAGATCGCCACGTCCGGTCCTGCGGGCAACGGCTGTCCTGATACCACCTGGGCCACATCCACCAGCTGTTCCACCGTTTCCACCCGGATCACGCCCGACTGGCGCAGCATGGCATCCAGCGCCCCGGCCGGCGCCTGGGTGGTCCGGACAGCGTGTCCGGGCGGCAGGCGGAGTCCCATGGTGTCCGACTTGGCCACGATGACCGGCTTGGTGCGCGCCAGGCGGCGCGCGATGCGGGAGAACTTGCGCGGGTTGCCGATCGACTCCAGATACAGGCCCACCGCGGAGGTATCGGCGTCGTCCTCCCAGTACTGCATCATGTCGTTGCCGGAGACGTCGGCCCTGTTGCCTGCCGAGAGGAGGCTGGACAGTCCCAGCCGGCGCCGGCTGGAAGCGGCGTAGAGCGAGACGCCGATGGCCGCCGACTGGCTGAACAGGCCCAGGCCGCCGCGGCGCGGCATGGTGGGTGCCATCGAGGCATTCAGGGACACGTCCGGGTGGGTGTTGACGATGCCCAGCGATGCGGGGCCGATCACCCGCATCCCGTTGGCCCTGGCCTGGCGCACCAGGGCGCGCTGGCGCAGAAGGCCCCGCCCGCCGTCGTCCGCGAAGCCTGCCGAGGCAATCACCACGCCCTTGACCCCCGCTGCGGCACACTCAGCCACGACGCCGGCCACTTCCTCGTAGGGGACGGCGATGATGGCCAGCTGGACGGGTTCGGGAACTTCGGAGAGCTTGCCGTAGGACATCATCCCCGCCAGCTCCAGCGCTTCGGGGTTGATGGCGTACACGGAGCCGTGGAAGCCGCCCTCGATGATGTGCTCCAGCAGCTGGTACCCCACGGTGCCCCACTTGCGGCTGGCACCGATCACGGCAACGGACGACGGCGCCAGCAGCTCCCGGACGCTCCTCGCCTCGGCGCGGTGCTCGCGGGATTCCATCACGGCGCGTGATTTCTCGGTGGGGTCGATGTTGAACTCGAGGGACACGACGCCGTCGTCGAAGTGGCGCTTGACGTCGTAGCCGGCGTCGGAGAAGACCATCAGCATCTTGCGGTTTTCCGGCAAGACCTCGGCGGTGAACTTCCGGATCCCGTTTTCGTGCGCAGCGGCGGCCAGGTGCTCCAGGAGGATTGACCCGATGCCCCTCCCCTGGTGGGCGTCGGCGATGTTGAAGGCGACCTCTGCCTCGGTGGGATCGGCAAGCCGGTCATACCGGCCAATCCCGATGATTTCCCCATGGATGGTGATGACGAACGCCACCCGGTCCTTGTAGTCCACTTCCGTGAAGCGCTTGAGCTCCTTGGCGGACAACCTTGCCTTGAAGGCAAAGAAGCGCATGTAGATTGAGTTCTGCGACTGTCCGGTGTGGAAGGCCTGCACCGCGTCCGCGTCCGACGGGTGGATGGGCCGCAGGTGCGCTGTCCCGCCGTCGCGCAGGACGACATCGGCTTCCCAATGTTCCGGATATTCGCCGTCCCCGGGCTGATCCACCATAGGCTTAGCCTAGCCAAAAACTATCGCAGCACACCCCAAGGCTGCGCAGTAACCCCAGAAGGATTTACCAAACCCCATGGCACGCCGCCAAAGTTCACAGCCCATCGTGGAGAGCGACTACACGGAAAACATCGTCGATATCGATGTGACGTCCGAAATGCAGGGCTCCTTCCTGGAGTACGCGTACTCGGTGATCTACTCCCGTGCCCTCCCCGACGCCCGTGACGGGCTGAAGCCGGTACAGCGCCGCATCCTGTACATGATGAGCGACATGGGCCTGCGCCCGGACCGGGGCCACGTCAAGAGCGCCCGCGTGGTGGGCGAGGTCATGGGCAAGCTGCACCCGCACGGGGACGCCGCCATCTATGACGCCATGGTGCGCATGGCGCAGGACTTCTCGCTGCGGCTGCCGCTGATTGACGGGCACGGCAACTTCGGCTCGCTCGACGACGGCCCGGCAGCGCCGCGGTACACCGAGGCCCGGCTGGCGGCGGCCGCCCTCACCCTCACCAACCACCTCGACGAAGACGTGGTGGACTTCGTCCCCAACTATGACAACCAGCTGACCCAGCCGGACGTCCTTCCCGCCGCGTTCCCCAACCTGCTGGTCAACGGAGCCACCGGGATCGCCGTCGGCATGGCCACCAACATGGCCCCGCACAACCTGGTGGAAGTCATTTCCGCCGCCCGGCACCTGATTGCCAACCCGGACGCCACCCTCGATGACCTCATGCGGTTCGTCCCGGGCCCTGACCTGCCCAGCGGCGGCCGCATCGTTGGCCTGGACGGCATCCGCGACGCCTATGCCACCGGCCGCGGCTCCTTCAAGACCCGGGCAAAGGTGGAGGTGGAACAGCTCTCCGCACGCCGTACCGGCCTGGTGGTCACCGAACTGCCGTACATGGTGGGCCCGGAGAAGGTGATCGAGAAGATCAAGGATGCCGTCAACGCCAAGAAACTGACCGGCATCAGCGACATCGTGGACCTGACGGACCGCAAGCACGGGCTGCGGCTGGTCATCGAGCTCAAGAACGGCTTCAACCCGAACGCTGTCCTGCAGCAGCTCTACCGGTACACCCCGATGGAGGACTCCTTCGGCATCAACAACGTCACGCTGGTGGACGGCCAGCCGCAGACGCTTGGCCTGGTGGACCTGCTGCGCGTCTACGTCAACCACCGCATCAACGTGGTCAGGCGCCGGACCGTCTTCCGGCTCGGGAAGAAGAAGGACCGCCTGCATCTGGTGGAGGGCCTCCTCATCGCCATTGTGGACATCGATGAGGTCATCCAGATCATCCGGTCCTCGGACGAGGCCTCAGCAGCGCGTGAGCGGCTGATGTCCATCTACGACCTCACCGAGATCCAGGCCAACTACATCCTGGAACTGCGCCTCCGCCAGCTCACCAAGTACTCCCGGATCGAGCTGGAAAAGGAACAGGACGAACTCCGCCGCGAAATCGCGGAACTGCAGGCCATCCTGGACTCCGAGGAACTGCTCCGCACCGTGGTCTCCGACGAACTCGGTGCCATTGCCGAGGAACATGGCACCCCCCGCCGCACCGTGCTGCTGGAATCCGAGGCCGTAGCCCCCACCGTTGCGTCCGCCGAACTGGTGGCGGCCAATGGCAAAAAGGGCAAGGCCGCGCCGCTGGCACTGGAGATCGCTGACGACCCCTGCTGGGCCATCCTCACCGCCTCCGGGCAGGTGGCCCGCACCAGCAACCAGGAGCCGCTGGCCGAGGCCGGGCCCCGGAGCAAGCATGACGTGTACGCCTCCGTGGTGAAGACCTCGGCCCGCGGCGAAATCGCGGCCGTCACCTCGCTGGGCCGCATGCTGCGCCTGCAGGTCATGGACATGCCGGTCCTGCCGCCGGTGACCGGCCTGCCCAACCTGGCGGGAGGCGTCCCGGCCAAGGAGTTCCTCACCCTGGTGAAGGGCGAAACCCTGGTGGCGTTCGTGCGCCTCGACGAAGTCCTGGCCATCGGTACGGCGCAGGGTGTGGTGAAGCGCGTCCAGCCGGACTACCCGCTGAACCGCGAGGACTGGGAAGTCATCACCCTCAAGGACAAGGACGTGGTGGTGGGGGTGGCCCCCGCCGGAGACGACGACACCGAACTGGTGTTCCTCACCCGGGAGGCCCAGCTGCTGAAGTTCCCCGCCGCCGTCGTCCGCCCCCAGGGACGTACCGCCGGCGGCATGGCCGGGATCAAGCTCGCCGCGGGCGACCAGGTGATCTTCTTCGGCGCCGTCCAGCCCAAGGACGAGGCCGCCGTCGTGGTCACCATCGCCGGCACCAACGGCGCCCTGCCGGGCACCGCCCCGGGCACGGCCAAGGTCACGGCCTTCTCCGAGTATCCGGCCAAGGGGCGTGCCACCGCCGGGGTCCGGTCACACCGGTTCCTCAAGGGTGAGGACATGCTGCTGCTCGCCTGGGCCGGGCATGGTCCGGCCAAGGCTTCATCCGCTGCGGGCGTGGCGCGGTCGCTGCCGCAGGAACACGGCCGCCGCGACGGTTCGGGCGTCCCGCTCTCCCAGGCGGTTGAAGCGGTGGGTCCGGCGATGGCATGGACGGACGGCCCGGCAGAGGCGTAGCTTCGGGCGCATGGACACCGCTTAGACTGCTCCCATGCCTATCGTTCCTGATGCCAAGGACTGGACCTGGGTCCTGTCCCGCCCCTGCCCGGACTGCTCCTTCGACGCCTCCACGGCCACGCCGGCAACGGTTCCCGGGAGCATCGAAAGCATGATCCCCCGGTGGCGGGCCGTCCTCCGCCGGCCGGACGCCGCGCAGCGCCCCGGCGACGACACATGGTCGGCCCTGGAGTATGCATGCCATGTGCGGGACGTCTTCGCACTCTTCGACCAGCGGCTGAACCTGATGCTGGCCGAAGACGGCGCCCGTTTCGAGGATTGGGACCAGGACCGGACGGCCGTCGAGAAGGACTACGCCAACGCCGAACCATCCGAGGTGGCCCGCGAACTGACGGCGGAAGGCCACCAGGCTGCTGAGGCCTTCGCCCGCGTCCGGGAAGAGGACTGGGGACGCAGGGGGCTGCGCAGCAACGGCTCAGAGTTCACTGTCCTCACGCTCTCCCAATACTTCCTGCACGACGTCGTCCACCACCTTCACGACGTCGACGGCTAAAGAACCCCAGCCAGTCCGGGCCAAGCGGGAAGCGGCCAGCGATCCGCGGCGCTGTCCGGATGACGCCGAAAGATCCAGCCGGGCGTCGCCGGCCAGGATATCTGCCGGGTTGTGGGTGACCAGCACCACGGTGCGGTCCCGCAGCCCTGCGCGCAGGTCCGCCAGCATGGCGGCCGCGGACTCCGCGTCCAGGTGGGCGGTGGGTTCATCCAGCAGGATCACCTCCGCACCGGTCAGCAGTGTCCGTGCCACGGCCAGACGCTGGCGCTCGCCGCCGCTCAGGAAGGCACCGCCGGGACCGATCCGGGTGTCCAGTCCCGCCGGGAGCCGGCCCACCAGGCCGGCAAGTCCGACGGCGGCCAGGACGGCTTCCAGCCCGTCATCCGCCAGCGGTGGTGCAGCGTTCCCTGACGGCCTGCCCACCATCAGGTTGCCACGGATGGTGGAGTCGAAAAGGTGCGCCTCCTGCGGGCACCACGCCGCCCGGCCGCTGACCCGCACCTGGCCCGTGGCCGGCGGCAGGAACCCCAGCAGCACCGAGAGCAGGGTGGACTTTCCCGAACCCGACGGCCCGGTCACTGCCAGCCACCGCCCCGGAGCTGCCACCGCGTCCACGCCTGTGAAGACCGGGGAGCCGCCCGGCCACGCCGCGGCAAGGTCCACCAGTTCAACGCCGGGCAGACCGCCCGCCCGGCCGGGAACGGACTGCAGCCCATCGGATGCCTCGCCGCCGCTCTCAAGGGCCCCCGACTCCCCCACCCTGCGCATGACGGTACGGAGCGCCGGGAACTGCCGGACCGCCGTCGTCATCGCTGCGTACGGTTCCACCAGCGCAAGCAGCAGGAGCACCACGACGGCTGCCGTGGCCGGGGCCACCTGGGCCGCGAGGACGCCGGGAGCCGCCAGCCATGCGGCGGCCAGCGCCGCGGTGCCGCAGGCGGCGGTGGCGACGGCATGTCCCAGGCCGTCGGCCCAGGCTGAGCGCTGGGATGCGCGCGTGGCGCGGCGGTCCTCTGCCAGCAGCGCCTCAAGCACGCGGGGTGCCACGCCGTTTGCGTGCAGTTCGGCGCGCGCGTCCAGGGCCGCCGTGACGCGGCGCAGGACGCCGGAGCGAAGGGACTGCTCGGCGCTGGCGGATTTTCGGTCGCCCCACAGTGCCGCCGCGGGGGCCAGCAGCAGGCCGCTGATGGCCGCGCCCGCAACCGCGGGAAGGGCTGCCGGGACCAGGACGGCGGTGGCGGTCACGGCCAGGACGGATACTGCCAATGCCGTGATGGGCGGCAGGACCACGCGGGGAAGGAGGTCGCGGACCGTGTCCACGTCGTCAATGACCGTCCCCAGCACGTTGCCGCCCTGCAGGAGCCGGCGCAGCGACAGGGCCCTGCGGCTCAGTGACTCCCAAAGCCGGCCGCGCAGGCGGGTGAGTGCGGCGAAGACGGCATCGTGCAGCAGCAGCCGCTCCCAGTAGCGGAAGACGGCCCGGCCGATGCCGAAGAACCGGACGCCGACAATGGCGGTCAGGAGGTAGAGGATGGGCGGCTGCTCGCTGGCGCGGATGATGAGCCAGCCGGAAAGGCCCGAAAGCGCCACGGCGAAGACGGCCGCCAGGGTGCCGATGAAAGCGGCCGCGGCAAACTTTCCCCGCACCGGTGCCAGGAGGGCGGCCAGGAGGCGGACCGGGCCAGGTGCGGCCTGGGTGGGCTGGCTGGTGCCGGCGTTGTTGCCTGCGTTGCCCACGGCCGCCACTGCTGGGGCAGGGTCCGCGGCGGCAGCGGGCAGGAGCTGCTCACCGCTGTCATCCCGGAGTGTTGCCGGCGCGGCCTGGCTCCCCGTTCCCACCGGCACCAGAAGGTCTGCGAGCTGGCGGGTGCGCTGGTTGTGGGCCACCAGGATGACGGTGGCCTCGCCACGGAGCCGCCGGATGGCGTCCTCCACCACGAGCGCGGAAGCATCGTCCAGATGGGCCGTGGGCTCGTCCAGCAGCAGGAGGGTGGCACCGGCCTCGATCCTGGCCAGCCCGCGGGCCAGGGCCACGCGGCGCAGCTCGCCGGGACTCAATTCCGCCTGGTGCTTCGCTGCCAGGTGGGCTGCTCCGGCGCGGTCGAGGCAGCGGCGGGCAGTCTCTTCGGCGGCCAACCGGTCCGTCCCCCGGCCGGGGTCCGGCAAAAGGTACAGCAGCACCTCGTCCAGGACGGTGCCTGCCACCATGACGGGGTGCTGCGGCACCCAGGCCACGGCACGGCGGTCCAGTCCGCTGACGGATCCGGTGATGACCGTCCCGCCGCCGGCGCCGATGGTTCCGGCCAGCACGCCCAGGATGGTGCTCTTGCCCGCGCCGCTGGGTCCGTCCAGGGCGGTGATCCTGTCCTGCGGCGCGGTGAAGGTGAGGGGTCCCACGGCTGCTTCGGACCGTCCGGGGTAGGTCACAGTAAGTCCGGTGACCTCCAGCGGGGCACCGGGCCTGCCGGCCTTTGCCGCCGGCAGGGGTGTTGGCTCGGGGGCGCCGGTCACGGCGGCGGTTTCCGCGAGCGCCACCCGGCCGTCGTCGCTGGCGTGGTGGGCGGTGCCCAGTTCACGCAGCGGAAGGTAGCAGTCCGGCGCGAGGAGGAGCGCCAGCAGGCCGGCTTCCAGTGGCATGTCGCCGTGGACCAGCCGGACCCCGATGAAGACGGCCACAACGGCCACCGAAATGGTGGCGATGAGTTCCAGGGCCAGGGCGGACAGGAAGGCGGTCCGCAGGGTGCCCATGGTGCGGGTGCGGTATTCGTCGGAGATTTCCTCCAGGGCCTTGCGCTGGGCGGTGGCCCGGCCCAGTCCCACCAGGACCGGCAGGCCTTTGGCCAGCTCCAGCATGTGGGCGCTCAGCCGGGCAAGCGACGCCTGCGCCTCGCGGACGCTGTCCTCGGTGTACCGGCCGATCAGCACCATGAACACCGGGATCAGGGGCACGGTGAGGACAATAACCAGCGCGCTCACCCAGTCCGCGAAGAGGATCCGGGCCCCCAGCAGCAGTGGCACGGCCGCGCAGTTGACCAGCGCGGGAAGGAACTGGGTGTAGTAGCTGTCCAGGGCGTCCAGTCCGCGGGTTGCCAGTACTGCCAGGCCGCCGTCGGCAGGGCCTGAGGACCGGACGCCCGTGCGCAGGGCACGCGCCAGCAGCTCCGCCCGGAGCTCTTCCTTGACTCCCAGGGCAGCGCGGCGGGCGGCGACGGCCTGGCCCCAGACGGTCAGCGATCGGAGGACGACGCCGGCGAGTCCGGCCGTCAGCTGGGTTGCCCAGGCAAGGTTCCCGGCTACAAGGCCGGCCAGGACGGAGGCCACCGCCTGGCCGATCAGGACCAGGGACAGGGCTTTGAGGGCGGCCAGGACTCCCAGCCAGTAGATGGCGGAGCGGGTTGCCGGACCGGCAGGAAAGGTGGGCCGCACGTCAGCCCTTGGTGGTGAACGCCTTGGCGGCCACCGCCGGGAGGAAGCTGTGGGCTTCCGGGATGTGGGCGGCACTGACGCGGCGGCGGAACACCCAGTAGGTCCAGGCCTGGTAGGCGATCACCAGGGGAAGGCCGACAGCCGCCACGATGCTCATCAGTCCCAGGGTGTAGTCCGAGGAGGACGCGTTGGAGATGGTGAGGTCAAAGGCGCTGTCCAGCGTGGAGGGCAGCACCACGGGGAACACGGCGCCGAAGATGGACGCCGTGCCCAGGACCAGGAAGGCGCCCAGGGCCAGGAAGGACCGGCCTTCGGAGCCGTTCCGGGCCAGCAGCCAGGCAGTAACGGCAGCAGCAACGGCCAGGATGACGGCGGCCCAGGTCCAAACCTTGCCGTCCATGAACTGGATGGCGAGGGCCCACGCGGCGATGGGCAGGAGCAGGACCGGCAGGAGCCGCACGAACCACTGACGCGCACGGTGCCGTACCTCGCCATCCGTTTTCAGGGCCAGGAAGGCCAAGGCGTGGAGCAGTGCGAAACCCACCACGGCGATGCCGCCCAGCAGGGCGTAGCCGCTGAACCAGGCCATGGGGCCGCCTTCACGGTCGCCGTTGGCGTTCAGCGGAAGGCCGGTGGTCGTGAGGGCCAGGGCGGCGCCGACGCCGAAAGCCGCGAAGAAGGACCCCAGCGCGATGGCCCAGTCCCACCGGTTCCGCCAGCTGTCCGTGTCCACCTTGCCACGGTATTCGAACGCAACCGCACGGAAGATCAGGGCCAGCAGGACCACCAGCAGGGGAAGGTAGAGCGCGGAGAACAGCGATGCGTACCAGAGGGGGAAGGCTGCGAAGGTGGCGCCGCCGGCGGTCAGGAGCCACACCTCGTTGCCGTCCCAGACAGGTCCGATGGTGTTCAGCAGCACCCGGCGCTCGGTGTTGTTGCGGGCGAAGAGCTTCATCAGCATCCCCACGCCCAGGTCGAAGCCCTCCAGGAAGAGGTAGCCGGTCCACAGCACCGCGATGGCGATGAACCAAATGGTGGGAAGCAGTTCCATTGTGTGTTTCCTCTGCTAGTAGGCGAAGGCCAGGACGTCGTCGGCGGGTTTGGTATCGCCGGGGCCGCCGGGGCCCGGCGTCGCATCCTCGTTCTCGTCCACCGGTGCATGGCCGAGTTCGGGCATTGCGGAGACCACGCCGCCGCGGATGTATTTGACCAGCAGTTTGACTTCCACCACCAGCAGGACTGCGTAAACGGCGGTCAATGCCACCAGCGAGGCGATCAGTTCCCCCGCGGAGACACCCGGTGAGACGGCGGCGGCGGTGAACATGAACACCTGGTCGATGCCGCTGGGGTCAGGGTTGGGGGCCACGACGAACGGCTGGCGGCCCATTTCGGTGAAGATCCAGCCGGCGGCGTTGGCACCGAACGGGGCCAGGATGCCGAAGACAGCCAGCCGCATGAGCCCCCGCGACTCCGGCACGGTTCCCTTGCGGGTGAGCCAGAGCGCCACCAGTGCGGCCAGGGCGGCCAGGCCGCCAAAGCCGATCATCATCCGGAACCCCCAGTAGGTGACTTCCATGACGGGCACGTATTCGATCTCCTGGCCCGCGCGCTCACCGTAGATGGGGTTGTCGGGCAGGTTGGTTCCGTAGTTGGCCTTGTATTCGGGCAGCAGGCTGTTGACGCCCTTAACCTCGGTGGTGAAGTCGCCCTTGGCCAGGAAGGACAGGATGCCCGGGACCTCGATCACTGCCACGACATCATCGCAGTTCCTGGACCCCACGTTGCCGATGCTTAGGACGGAGAAGCCGGTGCCGTCGTGGCAGGCCGCCTCCGCGGCTGCCATCTTCATGGGCTGCTGCTGGAACATCAGCTTGCCCTGCAGGTCGCCGGTCACCGCGGTCCCGGCGAAGGAGATCATGGCCACCACGGCGCCGATCCGCAGGGACCGGATCCACACGCTGTGGTCTGCACGGTCACGGCCTGGGATGCGGACGTCTTCACCCGGGATGACCTTGCCGTCGGCACCCACGGTGTCAACGCCATCGTGCCGCCTCCGCCAGAGGTGGTACCAGGCGATGCCCAGGAGGAAGCCGCCGGCCACGGCCAGGGCACCGAAAAGGGTGTGCGGGACGGCCACCAGCGCGGTGTTGTTGGTGAACACGGCCCAGGCATCGGTCATGACGGGCCGGCCGTTGATCATTTCCACGCCTACCGGATGCTGCATCCAGCTGTTGGCCACGATGATGAAGTAGGCGGAAAGAGCCGACCCGATGACGGCCACCCAGAGGCAGGCAAGGTGGATGGCGGGCTTGAGCTGCTTCCAGCCAAAAATCCACAGGCCCAGGAACGTCGATTCAACGAAGAAGGCCAGGAGGGCTTCAAGGGCCAGCGGGGCACCGAAGACGTCCCCCACGAACCGGCTGTACTCGCTCCATGCCATGCCGAACTGGAATTCCTGCACGATGCCCGTGGCCACGCCCATGATGAAGTTGATGAGGAACAGCTTCCCCCAGAACTTGGTCATGCGCAGGTACTCGGGCCTGCCGGTGCGGTACCAGGCGGTCTGGATAACCGCGACCACCAGGCCCAGGCCGATGGTCAGCGGCACCATCATGAAGTGGTAGACCGTGGTGATACCGAATTGCCAGCGTGCGATTTCCAAGGCGTCCATGGCGGTCCCTACTGTTAGCCAATGAAGTTTTCTACACGTCGTAGAACTATAACTTCTACAAAGTGTAGAACATTGGCGCCGGCGGGCGAAAACGAACCACCCTCCCCAAGCATGGACCGGCAGGCGCCGGCGCGCCACTGTTCTACCCGATGTAGAACCCGGGACGTTTTCGGGGTAGATTTAGTGGTGTAGTTGAACAAACCTGGTGAGGTCACCGTGCATCCAAAGAGCACGGTGCGGGGAATTAAAAGGAAAAGTGAAATGGCTAGTCTTGGTGAACTGGAACGGGCAGTCATGGACCTGCTCTGGGCGGGCCAGGAAGCGGCTACGGCCAATACCCTGAGGGACCAGCTGGCGCGCACGTCCGCAGCGCAGGGCGGGCCGGGCCACGAAGGCAAGGAGCTGGCCGTCACCACGGTGCTCACCGTACTCTCCCGCCTGGAAAAGAAGGGGCTGGTGGAACGCGAACGCGGAACCCGCCCGCACCGCTACCAGGCGGTGTCCAGCCGCGCGGACCACACCGCCGAACTCATGCATGAAGTCCTGGGCTCAGCCCCGGACCGCGAGGCCGTCCTGGCCCGCTTCATCGGGTCCGTGTCCGAAGGTGAAGCCGAGACGCTGCGCAAACTGCTGGGCCACCTCTAACACACCATGTTCTGGGCCTCATACCTGCTGGCGGTCCTTGCGATAATCCTGGCCTGGCCGGTGCCGATCCTCCTGTCACGCGCACAATGGCCGGCCAGGTCGCCCTTCACGGCCATGCTGCTGTGGCAGGCGATCGCGCTTGCAGGTGGACTGTCCATGATCGGCGCCATGCTGGTCTACGGCCTGGAACCCATCGGGGACAACCTCATCGCAGGGCTCCGCGCACTGGCAGGAATGGTGCTCTTCAATGCCCCCACCACTGCGCTGGGCTTTTGGCATATCTTTGCGCTGTCCACGGCTGCCCTGCTCACGGCCCACCTGGTGTTCACGCTGCTGCTGACGTACTACAAGATCCAGCGGCAGCGGCGCCGGCACCGCGAACTGCTGGCCCTGCTGGCCTCCCCCTCGGCCCAGGATGCAGGGACGCTGGTCATCAGCCACGACTCCCCCGTCGCGTACTGCCTTCCCGGCGGCGCCCGCTCGGTAACCGTCCTGTCGGACGGCCTGATGGCTGCCCTTGAGCCGGCCGAACTGCGGGCCGTCCTGATTCACGAAAACGCCCACTTGAGCCAACGGCACCACCTGCTGCTGTGGGCCTTCGCTGCCTGGCGCCAGGCGCTCCCTTGGCTGCCCACCACCCGGCTTGCCCAGGAGGCCGTCAATTCGCTGATCGAGATGCTGGCCGACGACGTTGCATTGCGGACCGAGAGCAAGGCGACCCTCATCAAGGCGATCGCCATCGTGGCCAGCGGCTCGGCGGGAAACGCCGGAGCCGGTGACATCCGGCCGTCCTCGCCCACGCTGGCCCTGTCAGGGCTGGAGGCGGCGTCGGGCGGACCGGGTTCGGACGCCGTCAGGACCGCGGCCTCGCGGGTCAGCCGCCTCCTGACGCCGCAGCCCCAGCTTCCCGCCGCCGTCCGCAGCGCCGTCCTGGCCGGCTCCGTCCTGCTGCTGGCGTTGCCCACGGCGCTGCTGGTGGTTCCCGGGCTGCTCGGCTGACGCCGGCGCGCTGGACCTGCCTTCAATCAGGCGTCGATGCGCTCCCGGTCAAGGCTGGACGCGCCCGCGATGATGAAGTCCTTGCGCGGGGAAACGTCGGAGCCCATCAGGAGGTCAAAGATCTCCTCTGCCTGCTGCGCGTTTTCGATCCCCACCTTGCGCAGGGTGCGGTGCCGCGGGTCCATGGTGGTTTCCGCCAGCTGCTCGGCGTCCATCTCCCCCAGGCCCTTGTACCGCTGGATGGGTTCCTTGTACCGCTTGCCCTCCTTGGCCAGGCGGGCCAGCAGGACGTGGAGTTCGGCCTCGGAGTAGGTGTAGATCATTTCGTTGGCCTTCTGGCCGGCGTTGATGACCTCCACCCGGTGCAGCGGCGGAACCGCGGCAAACACCCTGCCCTCCAGGATCATGGGCCGCATGTAGCGGAAGAAAAGGGTCAGCAGCAGGGTCCGGATGTGGGCGCCGTCCACGTCGGCGTCCGTCATGAGGATCACCTTGCCGTACCGCGCGGCGCCGATGTCGAAGCTGCGGCCGGAGCCCGCGCCCACCACCTGGATAAGGGCGGCGCATTCGGCGTTGGAGAGCATGTCCCCCACCGATGCCTTCTGGACGTTGAGAATCTTGCCGCGGATGGGCAGGAGCGCCTGGAAGTCGGAGGAGCGGGCCAGCTTGGCGGTGCCCAGCGCGGAGTCGCCTTCCACGATGAACAGCTCGGAACGTTCGACGTCGTCCGTCCGGCAGTCAGCGAGCTTGGTGGGCATCGAGGAGGTTTCCAGCGCATTCTTGCGCCGTTGGGTCTCCTTGTGCACGCGTGCGGAGATGCGGGACTTCATCTCGCTGACGATCTTTTCCAGCAGCAGGGCGGACTGGGCTTTGTCGTTCCGGTTGCTGGCGGACAACTTGGCGGAGATTTCACGCTCCACCACCCTTGCCACGATGGCACGCACCGCGCTGGTGCCCAGGATTTCCTTGGTCTGGCCCTCGAACTGCGGTTCCGCGAGCCGAACCGTCAGCACCGCCGTCAGGCCGGCGAAGATGTCGTCCTTTTCGATCTTGTCGTTTCCGGCCTTGAGTTTGCGGGCATTGGTCTCGACCGCTTTACGGAATGTCTTGACCAGCGCCTGCTCGAACCCGGACTGGTGGGTGCCGCCCTTGGGCGTGGCGATGATGTTCACGTAGCTGCGCACGGTGCTGTCGTAGCCGATACCCCACCGCAGCGCCACGTCCACTTCACAGTCACGTTCAACCTCGGCCAGCTGGCTGTGCCCGCGTTCGTCAAGGACCGGGACGGTCTCCTTGAACTTCCCCGATCCGTGCAGCCGCCATACGTCGGTGACGGCCGGGTCCGCGGCGAGGAACTCGACGAACTCGGAGATTCCGCCGTCGTGGTGGAAGACCTCTTCATGCGGGCCCGCTTCGCCCGGGGTTCCGGGGAGCTTGCGTTCGTCCCGCACAGTGAGCTTGAGGCCCGGCACCAGGAAGGAGGTCTGGCGGGCACGGGCAACGAGGTCCTCGTAGGAGAACTTGGCATCGGGGGTGAAGATCTGCCGGTCCGCCCAGTAGCGGATCCGGGTTCCGGTGACGCCGCGCTTGGCCTTGCCCACGATGTCGAGCACCGAATCATCGACGAACGGGGTGAACGGCGCTGAGGGGTCCAGGCGGGACCCGGTGTCCTTGAAGCGGCCCGGCTCGCCGCGGCGGAAGGACATTTTGTACGTCTTGCCGCCGCGGTCCACCTCGACGTCCAACCGGGATGACAGGGCGTTGACCACGGACGCGCCCACACCGTGCAGGCCGCCCGAGGCGGTGTAGGAGCCGCCGCCGAACTTTCCGCCGGCGTGCAGCTTGGTGAACACCACTTCGACGCCGGTGAGGCCCGTCTTGGGTTCCTTGTCGATGGGGATGCCGCGGCCGTCGTCGTGGATCTCCACGGAGTTGTCAGCGTGCAGGATGATGCGGATGTCGTGGCCGAACCCGGCCAGCGCCTCGTCAACGGAGTTGTCGATGATCTCCCAGAGGCAGTGCATGAGGCCACGCGAGTCGGTTGAGCCGATGTACATGCCCGGGCGCTTGCGGACCGCTTCGAGGCCCTCCAGTACGGAAAGGTGCCGGGCGGTGTACTCAGAGCTTGGTGCCACTGGTGATGAACTCCTTCAGGGACGTGGAAGCGGCGCTGGGACCGCACCTTCCAGAGTAGTCGGCGGCAGCGGCCACAGGCGCCTGCCACACCCTCAACGCCATGTGCGGCGCGCCACCAGCCCTTGTGATGCACGGGACTGGGCAATTCTTGACCTAACCTTGCGGATACGCGGACAGCGAACTTGCCCCATCCTTGCGATGGTTCGGATACGAATACTGGTTATATAGATGTACTGATCTACTAAGGAGGCCGACATGACAACAGCAGTGGCAGACCGCACACTAAACGCACTCGACCGGTGCGACCGTTGCGGAGCTCAGGCATATGTCCGGGTTGTACTCGAGTCCTCCGGCGGTGAGCTGTTGTTCTGCGGCCACCACGCCCGTGCAGTCGAGGCGACGCTCAAGCCGTTGAGCTCCGACTGGCACGACGAGACGGGAAAGCTTCACGAGAAAGCTGCCGTGGAAATCGACTAGATGAGGCATCGGTAACAACGAACCTGCGGGGCCCTTCCATTCAGGAAGGGCCCCGCAGCCGTTTAACGGCACAGGGACAGACACTGCCGGCAGCAGCTGAAACCAAAGCAGGGGCCGTTCCGAAAACCACCTCGAGTGGGTTTCGGAACGGCCCCTGCTTTGATGTGCGGAAGAGACCTAGTCCAGGTAGTCCCTGAGCACCTGCGACCGGGAGGGGTGGCGGAGCTTGGACATGGTCTTGGACTCGATCTGGCGGATCCGCTCGCGTGTGACGCCGTAGACCTTGCCGATTTCGTCTAAAGTCTTCGGCTGTCCGTCAGTGAGGCCGAACCGCATGGCCACCACGCCGGCCTCGCGTTCGGAAAGGGTGTCCAGGACCGAGTGCAGCTGCTCCTGCAGGAGGGTGAAGCTCACCGCGTCGGCCGGAACAACAGCTTCGGAGTCCTCAATCAGGTCGCCGAACTCGGAGTCGCCGTCCTCACCCAGGGGGGTGTGCAACGAAATCGGCTCGCGGCCGTACTTCTGGACCTCCACCACCTTTTCCGGGGTCATGTCCAGTTCCAGCGCCAGCTCTTCGGGCGTGGGTTCGCGGCCCAGGTCCTGCAGCATCTGGCGCTGGACGCGTGCCAGCTTGTTGATGACCTCAACCATGTGCACCGGGATACGAATGGTGCGGGCCTGGTCGGCCATGGCGCGGGTGATGGCCTGGCGGATCCACCACGTGGCGTAGGTGGAGAACTTGAAGCCCTTGGTGTAGTCGAACTTCTCCACGGCGCGGATCAGGCCAAGGTTGCCTTCCTGGATGAGGTCCAGGAACAGCATGCCGCGGCCGGTGTAGCGCTTGGCCAGCGAGACCACCAGGCGGAGGTTGGCCTCCAGCAGGTGGTTCTTGGCGCGCTTGCCGTCGTGGATGATGAATTCGAGTTCGCGCTTGTACTTCGGATCCATGGATCCGTCGTCGGCGGCAATCTTCTCCTCGGCGAACAGCCCGGCTTCGATCCGCAGTGCAAGGTCGACTTCCTGCTCCGCGTTGAGCAGCGCCACCTTACCGATCTGCTTCAGGTAGTCCTTGACGGGGTCAGCCGTGGCGCCGGCAGACATGACCTGCTGCACTGGGGCGTCATCGTCGTCCGCATCAGAGTAGACGAAGCCCTTGCCGCTGCCGGCGGCACCCTTGACGGGATCGGCGTCGGCGTCCTCTGCTGCGTCCGGACCCTCGAGGACGATGTCGTCGAGGTCTTCCTCGACGTCTTCGACCTCATCGGGGTCAACGTCACCGGCGGCCTTTCCCGCAGCCTCGGCTGCGGCCTTGGCACCGGGCTTGGGCCCACGCTTCTTGGGCTCGCGCTTGCCGTCGCCTGCAGCCTCGCCGGCCGAAGCCTTGTTGGCTGCCCGCGTGGCTGCCCGCTTGGCATTGGTCGCGGCCTGCTTCTCCTCAGGGGACAAGACATCCTGGGCGGCGGAATCCTTCTTCGTGGAAGACGGGGTCACAGAAAACCTTTCTAGCGGTGGTCTGTGGAATCACCATACGGGCAACACCACTATGACCCTGTCAAGTCCGTGGTGAAAACCAAGCACCACCACGGCCGGCAGAGTCACTTAAGACAACTCCCGGAGCGGCTGTAATGTTCCCTTGCGGGGACGGTTACAAGCACTCGATACACGGACCCAACCGGGTCTCGGCATCTATTGTCTCACGATTTGCCCGGATCCGGCCTCCCGTGCCGCCATCCATTCCTGCTGCCCTTGGCCGGCCCGTCCCGGCCGGTCCCATGTCCTCCGCGCTTCAGGCCGGTTGACCCCGCTTCACAACGTTTCCTTTTGCCCTGCGGGATCCGTCCGGAATTTCTGCCAGGCGGCGTCCTTCCGCCCGGCCCAGCCACAGAGCGTTCCCCTGCCCACGAGGTCCAGCAGGAGTTCGGCCAGCCGGTATTCCGGCTCGATTTCAAGGGCCTGCCCCAGATGGGCAGCAGCGTAGGAGCCGCGGCCGCGGCACCACGCCACCCAGCCTCGGAGCGTCAGCGCCGCGGCAGCCGGCGGACCTCCGGGCACCGCCAGCTGCCCGAGGACCCGGTCCAGCGCGTCAAGGCGCGCCCAGTCCGGCACGTCCGGCGCCAGTCCCATGAGGACCTCGCCGTAGCCGGCAGGAACAGCGCCGGTAACGTCACCCGGCATCCGGCGCCGCGTCCCGGCCGCGCGTCTCGATGCCCGCGGGGCTTTCGCCCCCGGTTCCGTTGTCCCCCGTCCCGTTATCCCCGGTTCCGTTGCCCCCTGCCGCCGGCCGCCGGATTCCGCCGGCGGCAGCAACGGCACCGCCACTACGCAATGGTCGCTGCCGTCCCCAATTCCGTCCGAGAGGACGCGAAACTGTTCCGCGCCTGCCTCCGCGGCCGCCCTGCCCGCTGCAGCCATTACGAGCACGGCATCGCGCCAAGTGGGAACGAGCAGTGTGGCGCGCAGGAAGGCGTCCCGCTCAGCGTCCGGAATCCAAGGGCCCGCGTGGGTCCGGTCAAGCAGCATCTCCCAGAAGTCGAGCACGGCAGTGAAGTGCGCCCTGCTCCGCGACCGCCCGCCAAGCTCAGCCTCCCAGCCGGCCTCCGCCTCAAGGACGGCCGCCAGGTGAAGGGCAGGGACCGGAGCCTGGGGGCCTTCGGGCCCGCCCGCGGATCGTGGCGCGGGTCCGACACTGCTGCCCCGGTACACCATTTCCGTATTCAGCATGCTGTCCCTGATCTCCTGCAGGGGCCGTCCTGGAAGCGGACAGCAGGTGGCGTCGCTGCACAAGGCGTCCCGCCAGTACTCATCGCCCACGAACCAGGCATCACGCACGGGCATCCCGGCCTGGTCCAGAACACTCTGCACTGCGGCGACCAGAAGGTCGTACGCAGACGGCCTGCCCATTCCGGCGTCGTTGGTGAAGACCGCCAGCAAAGCGCCGTCAGCGTCCTGGTCTGATTCGAGGTAGCGGCGGACGGCACGGGCAAACACTGCCGGGTCCGCCCTTGTTCCCGGCCCCGGCAGATCCAGCCGGAGCGTGGCTCCAAGCCTGGTGCCGTGCAGCGTCATGGCCACCAGGCTTGCCTCTGGCCAGTACCCCAGCGAGTGTGGAATGAAGCCAAGGATGTCTTCCGGCCCGCGGACTATTAATCGTTCTGAAGCTGTCATGGCTCAAGCATTCGCCGCCGGCGATGGTGCGGGCAGAGGCCAATCCGGCTATGTGCGTAGCCACCGTGCGGTGGAGGAAGAGTGGCCGGACCGGCTCAGTCGTCGCTTGGCGTCGGCTGGCGGCGGCGGGCCAGGCTTTCCCGGCGCTGCCGGGCGAGGGCGCTGCGCAGCGGCGGAACCACGATCCCCTGCGCAGCCATCTGCCGGCGCACCTTCCGCCGGGAGGCCAGGATGGCCGCGGCACCGATGGCCAAAAGCAGGAACTGGACACTCAGGGCCAACCTGAAGGGCGCCAGGCCGTAGAGGACCCCCTGGGAAAATCCGGTGGCGTAGAGGACGTCGAGTACCAGTCCGATCAGGAAGATGGACACCAGGGCAGCGATGAAGCCGCCCACGTTGACGATGCCGGTGGCGGTGCCGATCCGGTGCGCCGGGTTGAAGGTCCGTGCGAAGTCGAAGCCGATCATCGACCCGGGACCGCCGATTGCGAGCACCACCACCAGCCCGGCCAGCAGCCACAGCGGGGCGCGTCCGGGCAGAAGCAGCACCGCGGCCCATGCTGCGGCGGTGGCGCCGGCGATCAGCAGCACCATGGTGGAACGGCGCAGGGGGTGGCGCGAAACGAAGCGGCCGATGAACGGGCCCACCGCCATGGCTGCCGCGACGTACAGGGCCATCAGGGCGGCAACGGTGCCGGCCTCCAGCCCCTGGCCCGAAATCAGGAACGGGTAGCCCCACGTCATCGCGAAGACGGTGCCGCTGAACTGGATGGTGAAGTGGCTCCACATCCCCAGCCGGGTCCCGGGCTGGCTCCAGGCACGGGCCAGCGAGGCACCGGTGGCCCTGAGTCCCTGCCTGGCATGCGGGCGCCCGGTCCCGGGTGGAGAATCCTGCAGGAGCAGCAGTACCAGCACGACGGCGAGGGCGGACATCCCTGCCAGCAGCAGGAAAGCCGGGGTCCAGCCGGACAGGTGCAGGACCAGCGCGAAGGGCAGGACACTGAAGAGCTGTCCCAACTGGCCGGACATGCCGGTCAACTGGGTGACCAGCGGGACGCGGGCCGGGGCGAACCACAGTGGGATGAGCCTGATCACTGAGATAAAGGTCATGGCATCACCGGCACCCACCAGGACCCGGCCCAGGACTCCCCCGGGGATGCTTTCGGCGAAGGCCAGCTGCAGCTGCCCCAGTCCCATCAGGACAGCGCCGCCGGCGATCATGGCGCGCGAACCGAACCTGTCCACCAGCACGCCCACCGGAATCTGGAGCCCGGCGTAGACCAGCAGCTGCAGGACAGTGAAGAAGGAAATGGCGGACGCGGTCGCATGGAAGCGCTCCGTGGCCTCAAGCCCCACCACGCCGAAGGACGTCCGCTGTGCCACGGCCACCAGGTACCCGAAAATTCCAATGGTCCAGATAAGCCAGGCGCGGGGAGCAGTCACTACTTCATTATGCCCGGCCCGCACCCGCGGCCCGGATGCTGTGACGCCCTGCTACTGACCGGGGTTCTCCCTGGCCAGGTAGGCCTCCACGGCAGCTCCAAGGTCGTCCGCGTCGGGAAGCTCGTCATTCTCATTCGCCAGGAGCGACCTGCGCACCATGCCGTCCGCCTTCTCGTCGTACCGCGTCTCAAGGCGGGAGACCACCTGCTGGACCTCCTCGGACGCCTCGATCTGCTGCGCGATCTGGCGGCTGACCTCACGGCCGGACTCACGGAGCCGGTCGGTGGGCAGCATCAGCGATGTTGCGGCGCCAAGGTATTCCAGTCCGGCGACGGCGGCGGTGGGGTACTCGGCCTCAGCCAGGTAGTGCGGCACGTGGATGACGTATCCGGCAACGTTGCGTCCTGCCTCTACCAGGCGCAGCTCCAGGATGTGGCCGACAGCAGCCGGAACTTCAACGGTGGGCTTCCAGACGGAGATGCCCTCGATCAGCTCGGGCCGGTTCCCATGCACCGTCACGCCGACGGGCCGGGTATGGGGCACGGGCATGGGGATGGAGTGGATCCAGGTGACCAGGTTGACGTCCAGCTTTTCCACGATGTTCACTACCGCACGGGCGAACCGTTCCCACTGCAGGTCGGGTTCGAAGCCGGCCAGGAGGAGGAACGGCTTCCCCAGCCCATCCACCAACCGGTACAGGGCCAGGCGCGGCTCCTGGTAGTCCTGGATGTGGTCTTCCACGAAGCTCAGGTGCGGCCGCCGGGACCTGTAGTCAATCAACTGGTCGGCATCGAAGACAGCAACGGGCTGGGCATCGAGGGTGTCCAGCAGCTCGGCGTTGATCTGCTTGACCACATGGCCGGCGTCGGCGAACCCCGTGAAACCCATCACCAGGTCCAGTCCCTGCAGCTCAGGGCTGTGGAACAGCTCGATGTTGCTGGCATAGAGCGCGTCGGGGTCCAGCAGGGAGCCGGAAATCCGTTCAAGCACGGCGTGTTCCTTTCAGGGGTACGGGTGGACATCCTGCATAACGCGGCGGGCGCATCCGGCATTCCGCGGCGCGGTGTGGCGCACATCTCAGGAAATTCTCCCGCTGTGCGGGCGAAGGGCTACGATCGGAACTGGCCTGCCAGACGGGCTTGCACGCACCCGGGCACCGTCCAGAACGGCCGGCTCCGGGCCACCATGGCAGAGCGCCCAACATGCATCCCTGCCCGAACGTTTCGAGAATTGAGGACTCATCCCTGTGGTCAAGAATACTGAAATCAACCTTAGTACCGTCTCGCGGGACCTTAAGAAGAACCCCAGCGACGCAGTGGTCATCGGGGTGGGGCAGGGAAGCGACGGGCCAGTCCTGCTGGACAACCCGCTCACGGCGAAGTCCGCGGAGGCCCTCGCTGACTCGCTCAAGGCGCTTGGTATGACCGGCGCGGCGGACCAGCTGGTCCGCCTCCCCGGCCTGCCTGAGACCGGCGCCGGCATCCTGGTCCTCGCCGGGGTGGGAAAAGTGTCTGACAGCAGCCCGCTCGGGGGCGAATCCCTCCGCCGCGCGGCGGGATCGGCCATCCGGCAGCTGGCCGGCCTCCCCACGGTGACGCTGGCATTCCCGACGGCGACCATCCAGGATGTCACGGCTGTCGCCGAAGGTGCCGCGCTGGGCGCCTATTCCTTCACCGAGTTCCGGACTTCCACCGACGGGCTCAAGGATCCCGTCCGCAATGCCGTCATCTTCACGGAACTGGCAGGCAACACGGGCGTGGACTCCGCCCTGAAGCGGGCCGGACTGCTGGCGAAGGCCGTCAACGCCACCCGGTCCCTGGTCAACACGCCGCCGAGCCACCTGTACCCGGAGTCCTTCGCCGAGGCCGCCAAGGACCTCGCCAAGGGCCTGCCCGTCAAGGTCACCGTCTGGGATGAGAAGCGCCTTGAAAAGGAAGGCTTCGGCGGCATCATGGGCGTCGGCAAGGGCTCCACCCGGCAGCCGCGGCTGGTCAAGGTCGAGTACTCCCCCGCCAAGGCCGCCGCCAAAATTGCCCTGGTAGGCAAGGGCATCACGTTCGACACCGGTGGCATCTCCCTCAAGCCGGCCCTGAACATGGGCGACATGAAGAGCGACATGGCGGGCGCCGCCGTCGTACTTAATACTGTCCTGGCCCTCGCCGGCCTGGGCCTGCCGGTGAAGGCCACCGCCTGGCTGTGCATCGCAGAGAACATGCCCGGCGGCGGCGCGTCCCGCCCTGCCGATGTGCTGACCATGTTCGGCGGCAAGACGGTGGAAGTCCTCAACACCGACGCCGAAGGCCGCCTGGTGATGGCGGACGGCATCGTCGCCGCCAGCCGCGAATACCCGGACGCCATCATCGACGTGGCCACGCTGACCGGCGCGCAGCTCATCGCCCTGGGCAACCGCACTGCCGGTGTCATGGGTTCGGAGAGCGTCACGGGCCCCCTCAAGGCAGCGGCGGACCGCGCCGGCGAGCTCGTCTGGCCCATGCCCCTGCCGGAGGAACTGCGGCCCAGCCTGGATTCCCAGGTGGCGGACCTGGCCAACATCGGCGAACGCCACGGCGGCATGATGACCGCTGCCGTGTTCCTGCGCGAGTTCGTGGGTAAGGACAAGGCAGGCGACCAGATCCCCTGGGCGCACATCGATATCGCGGGGCCGTCCTTTAACAACGGCAGCCCCTACGGCTACACCCACAAGCAGGGCACCGGATGCACTGTCCGTACCCTGGTTGCCTACGTCGAGGACATCCTGGCCGCGGCCTGAAAAGCTGTCCGGACGAAGGCTGCAGCGACTGTGTCACGCGGTTCTGAAGTGCAGTGATTCCTGTACCACAGAGCCGCGTGACACTGGACACAAGCGCTCCACAAACACAGCGCCAAGGTGGAGCATGGATAGGTGGTTCGCTAAGGTGAACCACGGTAGTCACAAATGCAAGAGAGTTGCCCTGCTGACATAATCACGGCAGTGCAAGTTCCAAGACCAGATGATGCGCGCAGAACGCGTCATCGTTCACGCGAGGGAGCGTTTTAGTGGCCGATCAGGCAACTGCGCAAGAATTCGACATCCTGGTACTCGGTGGCGGCAGCGGCGGATACGCTGCGGCGCTGCGCGGGGTACAGCTCGGCCTCACCGTCGGCCTCGTGGAGAAGGGCAAGCTGGGCGGCACCTGCCTCCACAACGGCTGCATTCCCACTAAGGCCCTGCTGCACTCCGCAGAGCTGGCCGACCACGCCCGTGACTCCGCCAAGTACGGCGTGAACGTCACCCTCGACGGCATCGACATCAACGCCGTTAACGCGTACAAGGACGGCATCATCGCCGGCAAGTTCAAGGGCCTGCAGGGACTCATCAAGTCCAAGGGCATCACCGTCATCGAAGGTGAAGGCAAGCTGCAGGGCACCGACACCGTTGTGGTGAACGGCACCGCGTACAAGGGCAAGAACATCGTCCTGGCCACAGGCTCCTACTCGCGCACCCTGCCCGGCCTGGAAATCGGCGGCAAGGTCATCACCTCCGACCAGGCCCTGACCATGGACTTCATCCCCAAGAGCGCCATCATCCTGGGCGGCGGCGTCATCGGCGTCGAATTCGCCTCGGTCTGGAAGTCGTTCGGCGTGGACGTCACCATCGTCGAAGGCCTGCCCTCCCTCGTTCCCAACGAGGACGCCACGATCGTCAAGAACTTCGAGCGCGCCTTCAAGAAGCGCGGCATCAAGTTCTCCACCGGCATCTTCTTCCAGGGCGTGGAGCAGAATGACGACGGCGTCAAGGTCACCCTGGTGGACGGCAAGACGTTCGAAGCGGACCTGCTGCTGGTCGCCGTCGGGCGCGGCCCCGTCACGGCCAACCTGGGCTACGAGGAAGCCGGCGTCACCATCGACCGCGGCTTCGTCATCACCAACGAGCGCCTGCACACCGGCGTGGGCAACATCTACGCCGTGGGCGACATCGTCCCGGGCGTGCAGCTGGCCCACCGCGGCTACCAGCAGGGCATCTTCGTGGCCGAGGAAATCGCCGGCCTGAAGCCCGTGGTGGTCGAAGACATCAACATCCCCAAGGTCACCTACTCCGAACCCGAAATCGCCACCGTCGGCTATACCGAAAAGGCTGCCAAGGAAAAGTTCGGCGAAGACCAGGTCCAGACCCAGGAATACAACCTGGCCGGCAACGGCAAGAGCTCCATCCTGGGCACCTCCGGCCTGGTCAAGCTGGTCCGCCAGAAGGACGGCCCCGTTGTGGGCGTCCACATGATCGGCGCACGCATGGGCGAGCAGGTGGGCGAGGCCCAGCTGATCGTGAACTGGGAAGCCTACCCGGAGGACGTGGCACAGCTGGTGCACGCCCACCCCACCCAGAACGAAGCCCTCGGCGAAGCCCACCTGGCGCTGGCCGGCAAGCCGCTGCACGGCTAGGTTTCCCCAGCATTACCAGGCCCGGTGCACCCGGTCGTCCAGACCGGGTGCACTAGGCTTCCAACAAGGCAGCAATCATTCGCACTAAAGATCAATAAGGAGAACGGGGACGACATGTCTGAATCCGTTAACTTGCCCGCCCTCGGTGAGAGTGTCACCGAAGGAACCGTCACCCGCTGGCTCAAGCAGGTAGGTGACCGGGTAGAGGTGGACGAGCCGCTGCTCGAAGTCTCCACCGACAAAGTAGACACTGAAATCCCCTCTCCCGTAGCTGGCGTGATTGAAGAAATCCTGGTCGCAGAAGACGAGACCGCCGAGGTAGGCGCACCCCTGGTGCGCATCGGTGACGGCTCCGGCGGCGGTTCCGCACCCGCCGAAGAAGCTCCCGGTGCCGCACCGGCCCAGGAGGCTCCCGCGGAAGCAGCTCCTGCGCAGGAAGCACCGGCTGAAGCAGCTCCCGCCCAGGAAGCACCTGCACAGGAAACCCCCGCACAGGAGCCGCCGGCTGCCGGCGGCGGCGAAAGCCACGAGGTAACCCTCCCCGCACTGGGCGAAAGCGTCACCGAAGGAACCGTCACCCGCTGGCTCAAGGCCGTTGGCGACCAGGTGGAGGTCGACGAACCCCTGCTGGAGGTCTCCACGGACAAGGTGGACACCGAGATTCCGTCCCCGGTTGCCGGCACGCTGCAGGAAATCCGGGTCAACGAGGACGAGACCGCTGAAGTCGGTTCCGTGCTTGCCGTGATCGGTTCCGGCGCAGCCGCTGCTCCGGCACCCCAGGCTGCACCGGCCCCGGCTGCCGCTCCGCAGCAGGAAGCACCCAAGCAGGAAGCACCCAAGCAGGAGGCCCCCAAGCAGGAAGCCCCGGCTGCACCTGCCCCGGCACCCGCCCAGGAAGCTCCCAAGGCGGCCCCCGCTCCCGCTGCTGCTCCCGCAGCCCAGGAGCCGGCACCGGCCGGTGGTTCGGAGTCCGGCTACGTCACTCCCCTGGTCCGCAAGCTGGCCAACCAGCACGGCGTGGACATCTCCTCGCTCGCCGGCACCGGCGTTGGCGGCCGCATCCGCAAGCAGGACGTCATGGCCGCCGCTGAGGCCAAGGCCGCTCCGGCTGCCGCTCCGGCCGCAGCTCCTGCTGCGTCCGCACCGGCCGCCTCGGCTGCAGCTGCTTCCTCGCTGCGCGGCACCACCCAGAAGGCTCCCCGCATCCGCCAGGTCATTGCCCGGCGCATGCGCGAATCCCTGGAGATCTCCACCCAGCTGACCCAGGTCCACGAGGTGGACATGACCAAGGTCGCCAAGCTGCGTGCCCGGGCCAAGAACTCGTTCCAGGCCCAGAACGGCACCAAGCTGACGTTCCTGCCCTTCATCGCCAAGGCTGTTGCCGAGGCCCTCAAGCAGCACCCCAAGCTCAACGCTGCGTACGACGAGGAAAAGCAGGAAATCACCTACCACAACGCCGAACACCTGGCCATCGCCGTCGACACGGACAAGGGCCTGCTGGTTCCGGTCATCGCCGACGCCGGCAACCTGAACCTTGCCGGCCTGGCCGGCAAGATCGCCGATGTTGCCTCCCGCACCCGCGACGGCAAGATCGGCCCTGACGAGCTGTCCGGCGGCACGTTCAGCATCACCAACATCGGTTCGGTGGGCGCGCTGTTCGATACTCCGATCATCAACCAGCCGCAGGTGGGCATCCTGGGAACCGGCGCCATCGTCAAGCGGCCCGTTGTGGTTTCTGACGAAAACGGTGACGACTCAATCGCCATCCGCTCCATGATGTACCTGTCCCTGACGTACGACCACCGCCTGGTGGACGGTGCCGACGCAGGCCGGTTCCTCCAGACCCTGAAGGCACGCCTCGAAGAAGGCGCCTTCGAAGCGGACCTGGGACTGTAACCTTCAGAGCAGTACAACGACGGCGGTGCCGGCACGGGTGGGAAACCTCCCGCAGCCGGCGCCGCCGTCGCGGTTTTAAGCTGAAGCAGCCCGGGGCCGCCGGAGCTGACGTCCGCGTGGCTTTGCTACGGGCCGTAGAACTGACTGGCTAAGCTGGAGCCATGAATATTCTCTTCAACATCCTGGTCTTCCTGCACGTCGTGGGCGCCGCCATGATCGTGGGCTACTGGATCGCCACGATGCGGACCCCCACGGTGCACCCGCGCCAGCGTGACGGCGCCTTCCTGCAGCTCCTCACCGGCATCGCCATGATGGGCATCCTGCCGTTCCTGCCGGACTCCGACCCCAACTACGCCAAGCTGGGCATCAAGTTCGTCATTGCCGTCGTGGTTGCCGTCCTGGCAGTCATTGGAACGCGCAAGGTCAAGAACGGGCAGCCTGTCTCCACCGGCCTCGCGCACGGCGTCGGCGGACTGGCGTTGGTCAACATCGCCATCGCCACCTTGTGGCAGTAAGCGGCTCCATCCGCACCCTACGCCGGCGGCGCCCCTTCACAGGGGCGCCGTCGGCGGCGTATTAACGCCATGGTCACAATCCTCTGACAGCGGACAACCCGTGCGCCTGCGGTGCCGAATCCCTAGGATGGGTAGCGGCGGGGTCCTGGCAGCAGCCTGCCCCGGTAAGGATCAATCTGAGGAGTGACATGGCAGCAACACGTTCAGCAAACGCAGTATGGAACGGCAACCTGACGGAGGGTTCCGGCACCACCAGCCTGGCCACCTCAGGCCTGGGCACCTTCGATGTCACGTGGAAGGCCAGGACTGAAGCGGCCAACGGCAAGACGAGCCCGGAAGAGCTGATCGCTGCAGCCCACGCTGCCTGCTTCTCCATGGCCTTTAGCAATGAACTGGCCAATGCAGGCCACACACCGGAGGAAGTGCGCACCAAGGCAGATGTTACTTTCGTGCCGGGCACGGGCATCACCGGCAGCCACCTGACCATGTCAGCCCGCGTCCCCGGCATCTCAGAGGATGAGTTCCAGAAGATCGCAGCGGACGCCAAGGTGGGCTGCCCCGTCTCCGGCGCCCTCGCCAGCATCGACATCACGCTGGACGCCACGCTGGAGGCCTAGGCCCCGCCCCGCGCTAACCAAAACGCCCTGCCCGGCCGGAAGATTTTCCGGCCGGGCAGGGCGTTTTAGTTACCGTCTGGAGCTACGGCTGCTGGCTCCCCTGCCGGCGGGCCGGCAGGGGTGCGGGCTTCAGGCGGCGGTAGCCCGAACGGGCCGGCGGCCGGTCGGTGGGCAGTTCCTGGATCATTTCCTTCAGCGCCCCGATGCCGTACTCCAGCTGCGGATCGCGGCCCGCCGCGTAGGCGTGGGGCGGGTAGGTCACTTCGATGTCCGGATCCACGCCGTAGTTTTCCACGCCCCAGCCAACGCCGCCGCTGAACCAGTTGGCGTAGCGGGGCTGGGTGACGCCCGTGCCGTCCGCCAGCGCAAACCGGTTGTCGATGCCCACCACACCGCCCCACGTCCGTGTTCCAATGACCGGGCCGATGCCCCGCAGCTTCGACACCTGGGTGATGATGTCGCCGTCGGATCCGGCAAACTCGTCCGCAAGGATGATCACTGGCCCCCTGGGCGCGTGGTGCGGGTACGTGCGCGGTTTCTCCCCGCGCGGCATGCTCCATCCGGTGACCTTGCGGCCGATCAGTTCCGCCACCAGCTGCGACGTGTGTCCGCCACGGTTGCGGCGGACGTCGACAATCAGGCCGTCGAGCGCTGTTTCCGTATCGAGGTCGCGGTGCAGCTGGGCCCAGCCGTTGGCCATCATGTCCGGAATGTGGAGGTAGCCGAAGGTTCCGTTGGAGGCCTCCCGGACAGTCCGCCGGTTGCCCGCAACCCATTCCTGGTAGCGCAGGCGTTCCTCATCCTTGATGGGCACGACGGCGACCCGGCGCTGGGTGCCTTCAGCAGCACCGTGCCCAGGGCCGTTGAGGAGGGTCAGCTCCACGGCTCGGCCTGCTGCGCCCACCAGCTGCATGGCCGGGGTGACGCCTTCGGACAACGGGACGCCGTCGATGGCCAGCAGGATGTCCCCCGCCCTGGCACCGACGCCAGGCCTGGTGAGCGGGGAGGTCGCGAGGGGGTCGGAGGACTCGCCCGCCAGGATGCGGGTAATTTCCCAGCCGCGGGCAGTGTGCGCGAGGTCCGCGCCGAGCCTGCCTTGTCCCCGGCTGCCACGTTCGGTAACAGGGGCGGGGCGCACGTACGCGTGGGAAGTCCCCAGCTCGCCATGGAGTTCCCACAGCAGGTCCACCAGGTCATCGTGCGAACCCAGCCGTTCAACCAGGGGCCGGTAGCGGGCATGGATGGAGTCCCAGTCCTGACCGGCCATGTCCTCGGTCCAGAAGAAGTCCCGCTGCAGCCGCCAGGCCTCATCAAAGGCCTGGCCCCAGACGCTGAGCGGGTCCATGAGGACGCGGATCCGGCCAAGGTCCACCTTGACCGCCTTGCCGGAGTCTTCGTCCGCCTTGGCGTCCGATGGAATCACGGTGACCTGTTTGTCGGCAATCACTGCCACCTTGCTGCGGTCGCCGGAGAGGCGGTAGCTGTCCACGGCATCCATCAGGGTGGTCTGTTTGCGCCGTGCGATGTCATACCGGACCAGGCTGGGGCGGGCATCCTTGTCCTCTTGGCTGGCCTTTCCGTCGCCGGTTACGCCGGCCAGGGCGGAGTCGAGCCAGAGGAGGCCGCCGTCAACGGCCTTCAGCGAGGTGTAGTTGCCCTGCGGCACGGGAACACTGATGACCCGGTGCGCCAGTCCCTCCGCGTCCACGTGGACGGCAGGCACGGCATCTTCCCGTCCGTCGCCGCCTGCCGCGGCATCCGCGTTGAATCCGGTTTCCGGTTCCACGCCGGCAGGATCAACCGACGGGCCAAAGGGCGACGGCGTCTCTGCCGAGAGTGCCACCAGGTACGGCTTGATGGGGCTGGGGAACGAGAGGTCGAACGAATGTCCGTCGTACACGGGATCGAAGCTGCGGTTGGACAGGAAGGCGAGGAACCTGCCGTCCGGGGTGAAGGCCGGCGAGGCGTCGCGGAAACGGCCGTCGGTAACGTCCACCGGTTCGGCGTCGAGCCGTTCCACAGTGGCCAGCCGCAGCCGGCTGCGCGAACCAAAGGACGTGACCGGCTCGGACCAGGCCAGCCAGCGCGAGTCCGCGGACCATGCCAGTTCGGAAATGCTGCCTTCGCCGATGCTTGCCACCTGTGTGAGCTGGCCGCCGCGGGTGTCCAGGACGTAGACGTCGCCAAAGGAGGTCCCCAGGGCAAGCCAGCGTCCGTCCGGGCTTGCTTCCAGCGAACTGGCGCGTGACGGCGTGGGGACGGTGATGCCTGTCCCTGCCGCGGGTTCCGGAGCGTCAGCTGCGGGAGCCGGTGCCACATCTGCCTGCTGTTCGTCGTCCGCGGCAACGTGGGGCGCACGTCCCTCCAGTACCGCCGCGCCGGCCGCGGGAACAGGCTGCGGCAGGCTCACCGTTTCCGTCCCCGCCGCGCCGGCCGCGGGAACAGGCTGCGGCAGGCTCACCGTTTCCGTCCCCGCCGCGCCGGTCTCTGCTGTGTCTCCGGAACCGGGAGTTGGTGACGCTGGTGTTTCCGATGCTGCGGCGGCCAGGGTGGCGCCTGCCCCAGTGTGCCCGGCAGTGTGCGGAACCGGCGCGGCAATGTCCTTGATGTGCAGTGCTTCCACGTTGTCGTGGTCAGCGATGTAGGCGATGCGGCCGTCCCCCAGCGGCCGCGGCAGCCGGCCGCGGACTCCCGGGGTGGCCTCGATGATGCGGGACGGACCATCCTTCTGCCGTAGCCAATGGATGGTCCCGTGCGACTCCACCGCGCTGGCGGAACCTGCCACGTCCGGCGCCACCGCACCAAGGTGCTTGACGGCATCCAGGAGGGCAGGACGCCTGGTCTGCGTGGCCGAGCCGAGGGTGATGTCCAGCTTTGCGGCTTCCGAGCCAAGATCACGGAGGATCCAGAGTTCCCCGGCGGATTCGAAGATGACCCGCTTGCCATCCGTGGCGGCGTGCCGGACGTAGAAGTCCTGGTGGTCGGTATGGCGGCGCAGGTCCTTTCCGCTGGGAAGGACCGAGTACAGGTTGCCGTACCCTTCGTGGTCGGACAGGAAGGCGATCCGGCCGTCCACCCACAGCGGATCGGTGAGGTTGCCGTCAAGGTCCGGCACCAGGCGCTCGAACTCGCCGTTGCCGTCGCGGTCGATCCACAACTTGCCGGCCGTCCCGCCCCGGTACCGCTTCCACCATGCCGGTTCACGCGACAGCACGCTTGCCAGCACCACGGGCCGTTCATCGCCGACCTCGGGGCCGAAGGCTACGGACTCAACCGGACCGTATGGAAGCTCCTGCGCCCAGCCGCCCTCCAGGGGGACGCTGTAGGCGTGGGTGTGCCGGCTCTCAGCCTGGCGGAACGCGCTGGTGACCACTACGGAACCACCGGCGGTGAATCCCTTGACCTTCGTGGTGCTGTGGCCGAAGTAAGTGAGCTGCCGGTACCCGCCGCCGTCGACCTGTGCCGACACGACTTCCGGCGCCGTTCCCTGCACAACCGTCCACACCAGGCGCTTGCCGTCAGGGGTGAAACGCGGGTTGCGGGCGGGAAGCTGGAGCGACGAGACACGCCAGGCGCGGCCGCCGTCCAGGGGCGCAATCCACACGTCGTCCTCGGCCACGAAAGTGACCAGATCGCTGTGCACATGCGGGAAACGGAAGTAGCTCGAAGAGGTCATCGTTCGATCATAGTCAACCCCCCACCTGCGCAGCGGGAGGTACACAACGCGCGCTGCCATGGTGAGATGGACCATGCATATCGTCATGGCCGGCGCCTCCGGGCTCATCGGCACTTCCATGTCCGCAGCCTTCCGCAGCGCAGGCCACTCGGTGTCGACCCTGGTCCGCCGGCCGCCAGCCGGCCCCGCCGAAATCCGCTGGGACCCCGCCGCCGGCATCCTGGATCCAGGCGCGCTGGCCGGGGCAGATGCTGTGGTCAATCTCTCCGGTGCAGGCATCGGAGACAGGCCGTGGACGCGGAAGCGGGTGGAGGAACTGTTCAGTTCCCGGTTGGGGCCCACCAGGACTTTGGTGCACGCCATGGCGCAGCTGGATGCTCCGCCGGCAACCTTCATCAGCCAGTCAGGTTCGGGCTACTACGGCGATGCGGGTTATACGGTCCTGCGCGAAGACGCGCCCGCGGGTTCCGGGACGCTGGCGCAGATCTGCATTGAGTGGGAGCAGGCTGCCCACATGGCTCCGGCAGGGGTGCGGGTGGTAACGCCCCGCACCGGGGTGGTGTTCAGCCGTTCCGGTGGAGCATTGGGGAAGCTGCTTCCGCTGCTGCGTTTGGGCGTTGGAGGTCCGTTCGGCAACGGCCACCAGTTCTGGCCCTGGGTGACGCTTCCGGACGTTACCGCCGCCTTCCTTTTCCTCCTCGGCTCACCGGTCTCCGGCCCCGTGAATGTCAACGCACCGGAGCAGGCGGACGTCACCACGATCATCGGGGCCCTGGCCCACGCCATGCACCGGCCGGCCGTGCTGCGGGTTCCGGCACCTGTGCTGCGGACCGTCATGCCGGGCCTCGGCGAGGAGCTGCTGCTATACAGCCAGCGGATGGAACCTGCGGTCCTGTCATCGGCCGGGTTCCAGTGGCAGCACGGACGTTTGGAAGATGCAGCCCGCTGGGTGGCCGGCAAGGGCGGCAGCGCCTAGCCGGAACCGGATGCCGCAAGGATGTCGCTGACGCGCCACCGGCCATCGACCATCACCAGGACCAGCCGAAGGGGCTGTGGCGGACTGGGAGCACCCGCTGCCAGCACCGTGCCTTCCGCGCTGACTGTGTGGTAGCCGGAGGTGGCTGAGGTGACCCGGACTACGGCCTGGTGCGCGGTTCCCCCGTCTTCCACCACCATCCCGGACAGGGTGCTGGTAAAGCCGTCAAGGCGGCGCCTGGAAGCATGAAGTTCGCCGGCGGTGCGCTCGTCCGCGGCCGCTGCAGCAGACCCGGACGCGTTCACCTCCGCCAGCAGTTCCAGCCTGCCGCTGCTGAAGGCATAGTCCCGCAGCGCCGCCAGCCCCTGCACGGCAAGTACGGGATCAACTGCGCCGGCCCGCTGCCGGGCACCGTCAACAGATGCAGCTGCGCCCGTTCCGACGGCGACCGCCCCGGATGGGTCCGCAGACACCGGCGGCGATACGTTTGCCGAGGCCCATATCTCCTGCCCTGACCCCGCGGACAGCCACCACATTCCCGCCGCGGCGGCGGCAACGGCCGGGACCATCACAGGCAGAAGCATGCGGGTACCCCGGGAGGCAACGGGCGCATCCGCATGTTTACCCCGGGACTGCACCGCCTTTGACTGCCGCCGGTTCCTGTTCTCCTGTGGCACCGGCCGGGCGGACCAGCGGGATGTCACCGCCCGCCGCCGCAGGCCCTGGAGTTTCGCCCGAAGGCTGCCGCCTTTTGGGGTGGCGGGAACGTGGCGCCGCGTCAGCAGCTCCGGCAGGACGGTGGGATGGACGGCATCCGAAAGATCCACGGGCTGGGGTTCGGCACTGCGGTAAACGGCCGTGGCCAGGGCCAGCGCGTCAGGGCGCAGCCGCCGGTCCTCGTTCAGTCCTGCTTCCAGGGCGGCCGCAAGATCCTTGGGGACGCCGGGAACCAGGAGGGACAGCGGGGGACGGTCGGCGGTGCGGCCAGGGGCCTCACCCGTCAGGCAGAACCAGCCCAGGGCGGCCACCGAGTAGACGTCCCGTCCCGGCTGGAGTCCGGCGCGGACGGCATCCACCGGCGACGGATCCAGGAAGCCCCCCGTACCAACAGTCCCTGTGCTGCCCGGATCGCCAAGCATCCGCGCAACACCCAGGTCGGACAGCATCGGTTTCCCCTGCCCCGTGAACAGCACGTTCCCCGGCGACACGTCCGAGTGCGTGAACCCTTTTCCATGCAGGTAGCCAAGTGCCTGGGCGATGGGGGTCAGAACGGTGACCGTCTCCCCCACGCTGAGCCTGCCACGGGCAGCCACCAACTGGGCCAGCGAGCCGCCGGCGGCATAATCCATGCTCAAGGCCGTGCCGCCGCCGGGTCCCGCCACGCGCACCGCGTCGTGGGCCTTAATGAGGTGCTGGTGCTCCAGGACGGACAGGATCCGGATCTCCCGCCTCACGTCCTCCTCGCTGAGGGCTGCGCTGCCCCGGATTCCACTGCCCCCGGAGCGGAAGCACTTGAGCGCGAAATCCCTGCCGCTGCCTTGTTCCCTGGCCAGCCATACGTCGGCGCTGCCGCCCCTGCCCAGCAACCGCCCGACGTCGTAACCGGGAACCTCCGGCGCCTGTGCATCGTCCATACTGCATGTGTAGTCGAGTTTCGGCCGCGCTGCAGAAGTTATCCACAGGTCTGGCTGTTGCGGTCACAAAGCGGGCAGCCGGTGAGCTTGGACACTAAACCCGGCCGGCACGGCTTCGGGGTCTAAGCTGGATGCCATGACTCTTGAGTTTTCACGGCTGGGTCTTGCCCCTGACTTCGTTGATTACATGGAAGGCTGGGATGCCCAGCGCGAACTCCATGACAAGGTTGTCGCCGGAGTTGCGCCCAGCACAGTCCTGCTCTTGGAGCACGCCGCCGTATACACGGCCGGCAAACTGACCGAGGACCACGAGCGGCCGTTTGACGGCACGCCGGTTGTCGCCGTGGACCGCGGCGGCAAACTTACCTGGCACGGACCGGGCCAGCTGATTGCCTACCCCATCCTGAAGCTGAAGAACCGCGCCGGCATCCGTGATTACGTGGAGCGTCTGGAAGAGGTCATGATTACCGTCATGGCGGACTACGGCATCACTGCCGAACGCATCAAGGGCCGCGCAGGTGTCTGGATCAAGGCCGATGCCAAGGGTCCGGACCGCAAGATCGCCGCCATCGGCATCCGCGTCCTGAACGGTGTCACCATGCACGGCATTGCCATCAACTGCAGCAACGACCTGGCACCCTACGGCCAGATCATCGCCTGCGGCATCACCGACGCCGGCGTGACCACCATGTCCCAGGAGACAGGCCGGGACATCCGGCCAGCGGATATCGTGGACCGGTTCGTGGAGGAATTCCGCAAACATGAAGAAGCATTGGTTTCGAGCCCTGAAGGAGCTCTACTGTGACATTGGCACCTGAAGGCCGGAAGATGCTGCGGATCGAGCAGCGAAACGCTGCGGTCCCGGTGGAACGCAAACCGGAATGGATCAAGGCCAAGGTCCAGATGGGCCCGGAGTTCGTCGGGCTGAAGAACTTGGTGAAAAAGGAAGGCCTGCACACCGTCTGCGAAGAAGCCGGCTGCCCCAACATCTTCGAATGCTGGGAAGACAAGGAAGCCACCTTCCTGATCGGCGGCTCCGAATGCACCCGCCGCTGCGACTTCTGCCAGATCGACACCGGCAAACCCTCCCCCGTGGACATGTTCGAACCCAC